>CAVZKL010000013.1:0-98635 GCA_963775895.1 Candidatus Bathyarchaeota archaeon
GCCAACGACGAGAACACCTTTTTCCACGCTTACCTTTCGTTTTTCCAGGGGTTCAAGAAGTCGAGCGCGAGCTACGCCCATTCGCACGAGTGTCTTGGCCTTTTCTGTTGCTTTCTCAGGCTCATTTGTGTGCGCCCAAGAAACGTGTTCCCTGAGGTTGACTATTTCGGTCAGGTACGGGTTGAGTCCTGCTTCTGCAATCGCTTTCCTGAATGTATCCTCGTGCATACGTGGAGAACAGGTTGCGATAACTATTCTGTCAAGTTTGTTGAATTTTATATCATTTTGGATGAGTCTTTGTCCTGGTTCAGAGCACATGTAAGTGTAATGTTTGACCGTTACCACTTCTGGCAGGGTCTTGGCGTATTCAGCCACTTTTGCGACGTCGACGACGCCGGCAATGTTTAATCCGCAGTGGCAGACGTATACGCCTATTCTTGCCATCAGTCAGCCATCCGAAACCGTGTTTTATTAAATTCGGCTTGACGGTCTCTATTATGTTTTCTGCAAAGATTCCTGATGTTCTAATGTTGTTATTCACGTGTCCGATTTTGACGGTTAGACGAAGCTATATGCTGATAGGGTACTTTCATTTCCGTTCTAATACACCGAGACCTTCGCTACCCCTTTGATTTTGAGCAATTCCTGAATGAGCTCTCCAGGGATCTGTTTTTCCACAATCAAGGTGAGTCTGGGTTCGGGGGAAAGTTCTGGATCATCCACTATGGCTTGTCTTACGCTCAGTCCATTGTCTGCAAGGATCGTTGCTGCACTCGACAGGATGCCGGTGGCTCTAGCATCTACGGGTGTTATTTCGGCAACTCCGAGGTTTAGATGTCTCGCAACCTCTTTGAGCGAGTATCCAGCAGATCTAATGCCCTCAAACAATAATCTGAGATCACGATTGGAGCTGATTGCAGCTATTGTTTCTTTGACCGTTCGTCTGTCTACGCTAGCGACGCGGCCTATACGGACCGGTGGAATCTCGATTTCGTTGAGATATATCTTGCCGTTTCTTAGGCTTAGCCCATTTTCTATGAGAACACGTGTTACTTTGAGTCTTTCTGGATGTCCCTCAAAGTATTCTTTTACGCTGTTCCACATATTCCGTTTCCTTTATGTACATTTTTGTGCAATAAAGTATAAATATGTTCGTGTGATATTTTGTGTTCTTAACGTACATATATGTGCATAAAGGTACATTGGTGAACTGAATTGGCACAATTGAACGAGCGAAAATACTTCACAATGTTGGACCCGGATGACATGCCGACTTCATGGTACAACATTCAAGCAGACCTTCCCGATGCTCTGCCTCCTCCTCTAGACCCGACGACTCTCAAGCCAGTCGATCCTCGAATGCTTGAACGGATATTCGCAAAAGAGCTTGTAAGACAGGAAGCAAGTACGGAGAGACACATCAGGATTCCAGACGAGGTTTTTGACGCCTACTTGGCTCTTCCCCGGCCGACTCCATTATACCGTGCCAGAAGGCTCGAAAAACACCTCAAGACGCCCGCCCAAATCTATTTCAAGTGTGAAAACTTCAGCCCCACAGGAAGCCACAAGAACAACACAGCTCTTGCACAGGCTTATTACAACAAGAAGCAGGGAATAGAAGGATTGGTCACTGAAACAGGAGCTGGACAATGGGGCACGTCTCTAGCTCTAGCCACTGCACTCTTCGAGTTAAAGTGTCGAATCTACATGGTTCGAATAAGCTATCAACAGAAGCCAGGTAGAAGAATTCTCGCCCAATTATACGGTGCAGAAATGTTTCCATCTCCAAGCGACAAAACTGATTTCGGCCGAAGACTACTGAATGCAGATCCAAATCATCCGGGAACACTCGGAATAGCCATAACCGAGGCAATTGAAGACACCTTAGCTCATGATGACACGCGTTATTCGCTCGGTTCGGTCCTGAACCACGTTCTTATGCATCAGACGATCATTGGCTTAGAGGCAAAGAAACAGTTCGATCTTCTCGACGTAAAACCAGATGTGATCTGCGGCTGCATAGGCGGAGGCTCCAACTACGGTGGCTTCTGTTTCCCCTTCATGAAGGATAAATTGAAGGGCAAGACTGACACGGAATTCGTTGCCTGTGAATCAAGGGCGGTTCCACACACCACCAGAGGCATCTACCAGTACGATTTCGGCGACACAGGCAAGATGACTCCTCTCCTAAAGATGTTGACAATAGGGCATGACTACGCATGTCCACCTGTCCATGCTGGTGGCTTGAGATACCATGGAATGGCTCCGTTGCTATCTTACTTGCTTTACAAAGGATATGCGCGTTCCGTCGCTTACGGTCAAAAGGAGGTTTTTGACGCTGCCAAGCTTCTAATCCAAACGGAGGGCTTGATTCCTGCTCCAGAAACAACACACAGCTTGAAGTTCGTCGTGGACGAGGCATTGAACTGCAGGAAGACCGGTGAAAAGAAGGTGATAGCCATGAACTACAGTGGACACGGTCTGCTTGACTTGTCCGCTTATGAACAGTATTTGGCAGGAAGACTCGTGGAATATGAGCCTGCCAAAATAGAAGTTGCAAGCGTCGGCCATTAGAAAGGTGGAGACCTGATGACTACTGCGATGTTGAAAATGGATTCAAGGCTCAAGTTGGCGTTGCTGCCTATTGACGCGCTAAGGCCGCATGAAAGGGGTTTGTCTTTGTACCTGCAGGTTTTGAAACGGGAGATTGTTCGAGACGGTGTACTTAGGTTTCCGATTATCGCTGATGAGAAATCCCACGTTATCCTAGATGGAATGCATCGTTGGCTTGTCCTGAAAAGCCTAGGCTACAAAGAAATTCCAGCGATACTAATTGATGCACAAGGAGACATTGGCATCCGCGTCGGGAGAAGAAGAATTCATCGGTACATGATTGATCCAACCGAAGAAATACACGTTGAAGAAGTTATCTCAGCAGGACTTAGTAGGCAATTGATGAAGCCACGTTCAACTAGGCACTTCTTTCCTTTCTCTAAGCGCCAAGAAATCAACTTTCCACTCAATCTTCTGAAGAAAGGATCCGAACAGGATGTTTCAGAATATCTCTCGGAAAATTCGCCTGAGAAATGTGGCGAGGTTATGAATGAGTGGTTGCAGGAGATATGCGAAGAGCTGGAGTTCTTGGCTAAGAGAAAGGAAGAGGTTGAGAAAGAAAAACAAGAGTTGATCAACAGAGTAACCAACTTGCGCGACTGCCCTGTAACGCGTTAGCAACCCTTTTTAAATCTCATTGGCCAATCTTATCAGTTGTTGCCCAAGAAAACAGATGCTGTTGACGAGGTCATTTGATGATTCAGATTAATGCCCCTCAAATCGGAAAGGAGGAAATCAGGGCTGTTGTGAAAGTTCTGAAAAGTGGGATTCTGACTCATGGGATTGGCGCGGGCCCCAAGGTCATCGAATTTGAGAATCTCTTCTCGAAATATGCAAAGGCCAAATATGCCGTAGCTGTCAGCACTGGAACAGCTGCCTTACATTCGGCACTCGCAGCCGCAGGCGTGAAACAAGGCGATGAGGTGATTCTGCCGAGCTTTACATTTGTGGCGACTGCCGAGGTCATTGTCTTCAACAGAGCCAAACCAGTCTTTGTGGACATCAATCCGATTACCTACACTATTTCACCTGAGAAAATCGAGAAAGCCATAACCCAAAAAACTGCGGCGATCATGCCCGTTGACCTTTATGGGATGCCTGTTGACATGAAACCGATCAGGGAAATTGCTGACAGACACGGATTGAAGATCATTGAAGATGCAGCTCAGGCTCATGGAGCTGTCTACATGGGAAAACCGCCCGGTGCTTTCGCTGATGCCGCATGTTGGAGTTTCTACGGGAGCAAGAACATGACGACGGGCGAAGGTGGAATGTTGACCACTAATAACGGTGAACTCGCTGAGACAGTGAAAATCATTCGAAGTCACGGAGAGAAACAGAAATACATGTCCGTTATGTTGGGACATAACTATCACATGCCAGAAATTGAAGCTGCCATAGGAAGCGTTCAGCTGAAGAAACTGCCGAAGTTCGTTGCCAAGAGACGTTCGAACGCGAAGAGACTGAGCGAGATTCTTGTAAAAACGGACAAGCTTGATCTTCCAATGGAGCCAGAGGGGTTCAAATGCAGTTATTATCTTTACACTGTGAGACTGAAAAACGCGAAAGCCGAGAGAAGAGACGCGCTGGTCGAAAAGCTGAAGCAGGAAGGGATAGGAGCTTTCGTTTGCTACGTTAATCCCATCCATCTAATGCCCTACTACAGAAGATTCGGAAAGTACAGACTTCCAGTAACAGAATCCCTTGCCAAGCAAGTCTTCTCATTGCCGGTCCATCCAGGTGTCACCCCAAGTCAAATCAGGTTCATAGGCGAAACAACGCTAAGATTATTGCAATAGGTCTTGCACGCTAGGTTTAAATAGAATCGTTCCTTAGGTATTGAGCCCCACTGATCTGGGGTTTTGAGAGGAATCATTGTGAAAGTATTAAAGACGATTATAATGGGCGCCGCTGGCAGGGATTTTCACAATTTCAACGTTTACTTCAGAAACAACGATGCTTACGAAGTTGTGGCCTTCACGGCGACGCAGATCCCCGGGATTGAGAGTAGGAGTTATCCGCATGAACTCGCAGGTTCAAAATATCCGAATGGCATACCGATATTTCCTGAAGAAGAGCTGCCAAGACTGATACGTGAACACGATGTCGATGAAGTAGTCTTTGCGTACAGTGATGTCTCGCACGAGTATGTTATGCACAAAGCCTCAATCGTACTTGCTAGCGGCGCGGATTTTCGTTTGATGGGCCCCAAGACAACTATGTTGAAGGCGAAGGTTCCTGTCGTTTCGGTTTGCGCAGTCAGAACAGGGTCAGGGAAGAGTCAGACTTCAAGACAGGTTGCCAAAATATTGAAAAACAGAGGCTTAAGTGTTGCCGCAATAAGGCACCCGATGCCGTACGGAGACCTCAGGAAACAAATCTGCGAGCGATTCGCCACGTACGAAGACCTAGACAAGTACGAGTGTACAATAGAAGAAAGGGAAGAATATGAACCTCACATCGACAACGGCATAATTGTTTACGCTGGAGTTGATTACGAGGAAATAATGCACGAGGCAGAGAAAGAAGCCGATGTCATCGTGTGGGATGGAGGCAACAACGACTGGTCTTTTTACAAACCGGACCTGAACATAGTCGTGGCTGATCCGCACAGAGCCGGACATGAGCTGATATATCATCCGGGAGAGACAAATCTTCGCATGGCAGACGTAATAATAGTAAACAAAGTCGACACCGCTGATCCTCAAAAAGTCGCGCAAGTCAAGGCGAACATAAACATGGTGAATCCGAAAGCTCTGGTCTTGGATGCCGCTTCACCGATAACAGCGGACAAACCAGATTTAGTTAAGGGAAAACGCGTCCTAGTGATCGAAGATGGCCCGACCATAACCCATGGAAGCATGCCCTATGGCGCGGGAATCATTTTCGCGAAGCAGTCTGGAGCAAGCACAATCGTTGACCCGAGACCTTATGCTGTAGGATCAATTAAAGAAGCCTACAAGAAATATGGCCACTTAGGGGCAGTTCTCCCGGCCTTGGGTTACAGCGGGCAGCAGGTCGCTGAACTCAAGGAAACCATTGACCACACCCCGTGCGATGTCGTGGTCATCGGAACACCCATTGACTTGCGAAGGGTGTTGACTATTAAACAGCCGTCAGTCAGAGTGCGGTATGATCTGAAGGTCCTCGGACCGAAGTCGCTTGAGCAGATCTTGGACGAGTTTGTAAAAAGAAGTGTGAAAAAACAATGAGCGAAGAGAAAGTTGAAGTCTCACGCGTGAAGGTCAAGTTTATTGTTGAGGGTAATGGCGAGGTCGAGGGCGAGCTTGTGCGCTTCTTGGCTCCTAGGACTATCGACATGATCGTGAGGAAACTGCCAATTGAAGGAAGAGCAGCTGTGTGGAAAGAGGAGATATACTTCGAAACACCCATTAAAATGGGAGAAGAAAAGGCCAAGGCTAGCGTTGAAACCGGAGCGATAGCATTTTGGCCCATGGGTAGCGCAATATGCGTTTTCTACGGAACTTCACAACCTTACAGTCCGGTGAATGTCATAGGAAAAGTGACTGGAAACTTGGATTTGTTCAAGCAGATAAAGAGTGGAACAAAAATAAGGGTTGAAGGTGTCTAGTACACCAAGGAACCTTCTTTCCACATTTTTAGGATTCTTTTACACTCTTCCGTTACTTCTTTTTCATGGCTTTTTCTTATGAGCACTTCAAGAAACTCTCTTCTTTTTTCGAATGAACGCCGTTCAGCTTCTCCTCCATAGTACAGTTTTCCTTCGAGATACTCTTTCATGTGATTAGCCTTCTGCACGAATAGGCTTGCAGCGTCAACCGAATTCTCAACAGCGTATGCGTTTGCCCATATTGCTGCTTCCGCTTGTCTCAGCTGGGTCAGTCCGTCGATCTCCTTAATGCTTCGAATGTAGGTTCTGAACAACTCGTAGAAGCCTGCAACTTTGAGAAGTTCGAGAGCCTTTTTCACGTTCGCCTTGAAGTCTGCGCTTCCTACGAGCTGCACATCATGCTTGTAGCCTTGATCAACAAACGCTTTGGCCTGTTTGACTTCCTCTTCCGTGTAAACCCTGTCTGGGAATTTCAAAAAAAAGTCGCCCTTGGTCTTACGAAAAAAGGCACGACAGATCTAATTCGTTCAGAGACCTAGTCTACTCTGTATATCTTGATGTTATGGCTACCCGAAACCAATTGGATCGTGCCGTTTCCCTGCAGCTGGTCGAGAAGATCCTTCGCCGCGCTTATCCGAATATTAAACCTCGTCGAAACACTGTAAGGCGTCAAGACGTGCATTTTCTTCAATTCTCCGATGATCTTATCACTCTTCGCATCAGGTGCGATGACTGACGAGGCTTTCTTTTCCTTTGGTTGCCCGCCTTTTTCCTTCTTCTTCTTATCCTTGTCCTCTACGTCCTTCTTATCCTGCATGCGTTCCATCTGTTTCAGGTTTAGCTTCTTTTTGCCTCCCATGATGATCGACTTCCACGTATGAAGTCCGTAGTCCTGTTCTTAAGGATTTTCCAGACTATTGAAAAACCTCTGCCTGAGGGCTACGCGGAAAAATCAAACAACGCTCGAATACTCTTGGCACTCACAAAAAAGAAAGGAAAAAAGGCAAAGCTTACTATTTGCCCATGACTTTTTTAGCCGCGATCTCGATGTCCTCAGACTTGATTGTCTTTCTTCCAGCGTGCATTGCAAAGTCTAGAGCTTCTCTCGCAATTTTCACGCCGATCTCTTCTAATGCTTTTGCAAGTTCTTTTGCTGCTGCTTCGCTTACTCTGTCTGCTCCAGCCTTCTTGCATAGTCTATGCATCGGGGCCACAGCCAATTCTAAATCGGCCATAAACAGTCCTCCGTAGCTCCTTTTTCTCTTTAAAGCCGTATTTAACGTTTGTTGTTAATTACCCGTCACAAACAGTAGTAATCTTCTTCAACGCTTGTTTTGTAAAGCAGATTTCAAGTAGCTCACGCCGCAACTGTCTCGAGCTCTTGGGTTCAACAGAAGAAGCCATAATAGGCGATAGAGGGTGAGTGGTGTCTTTGGAGTGACTGTTGAATGAAATTTGTTGATGCGCACATTCATCTTTCGGACGAGGAGTATTCAGGTTGTGTTGATGATATCGTTCAGGAAGCCAAGGATTCGAATGTTGTCGCCTTGGTTTCAAATTCAATGGATCTGAAAACCTGTGTTGGGAGTCTGGAGCTGGCAGAGCGTTTTCCAGGTACGGTCTATGCTGCGTTGGGCATACATCCTTGGACCGTGAATGATCTCACTGATGAGCAGTTTCAGCAGATCGTGGACTTCATTTCTAGAACGCAAAACAAAAATCTTGTCGCAATCGGTGAAATTGGGTTAGACTTCAAGTATATGAAGATCTGGGACAAGCAACTAAGAGTCTTTGACTCAATGCTTCATTTGGCTGAAAAACTCGAATTGCCAGTCATAATCCACTCGCGCGGGACCACAGCGCAAATTGTCGATATGCTTTCCTCTTACAAGATCAAGAGGGTGTTGCTGCATTGGTTCAGCAATCCGATAAGCGCGCTTGCCAAGGCCGTGGATAGAGGGTTCTACATTTCCGAGGGCGCTCCAGTGACTTTTTCAAGCGGAATACGTGACGTCGTCAAGAAGGTCCCTATGGAAAATTTGCTCACTGAAACTGATGGACCCGTGCGTTTCTTCAGGCCGCCCTTTGAAGGAAAAAGAACCAGCCCTGCCTTCGTTCCCACAATCGTGAAAGCCATAGCCGAAGTGCGAGGAATGGATCAGGAAAGCGTGGCAGAACGTATTGGAAAGAATTTTGAAGACTTTTTTGGGATAAGAGTTAATTAGTCTAGCTCTGTTTATGAGATGTTGCTTTGAAAACGTCGGAGTTAATGATGGACGGTAAGAAAGAGTAGGTGCTTGGAGGAACATTTGCGTGGGGAGCGTTCGAACCGAACAGATCAAGCGTACGGCTAAAGAACTCGTCAGACGTTTCCCTGACAAGTTCTCTCATGATTTTGAGAAAAACAAGCATATGGTTTCGATTCTGGTTTCAGGTGGGACGCCGAAAGTCAGGAATCAGATTGCTGGGTACATTACACGGTTTCTTGCTCCCGAACCAGAGGAAGCGCCGACTGAGTCCGAGGAAAGTGAAGAGACCGAATAGTCATTTAGGGAAGATCATCAAGATTTGTGGAGAGACGAAATAAAATTGATGGATCAGTACAGAAAAGGCTGGGCGCTTCGTTATTTGCGGGAGGCAAAGGCCGAACTTGAGGCCGCTAAAAAAATGCCATATATGGCTTCAAGCCTAGTTTTGGAAGCCGTTAGAAAAGCTCGAAACGCCATCTACTACAGCTTAGGCGAGCCTGCTTTTGTTGAAATAGTTGTGAGGGAGACGGTCGAAAAGAAATCCCAAGACATCAACGATCCAGTGTTGAAGTGTCTTGTTGAAGTCGAAGAAACGGTCCAGCAGTTGGGACAACTTGAGGAAATGGACGGCGAGAGAGCGCTTAAACAGGCGGATAGCCTAATACAACTGGCTTCTGAGATAGTCGAGACGTTGACGGAAGAAAAAATAGAAGATTGAGGAAGCTTAGAGTTTCCTAAGGGCTTCTTCGATTTTGACTAGAGCTTTCTTGATGTTTTCCACCGAGTTGGCGTAAGAGAATCGCACGTAGCCTTCTCCGTATTTTCCGAAGTCCACTCCTGGGAGCGAAGCAACCCCAGCCTTTTCAAGGAGAAAGTCACGCATTTTGTGCCCTTCCATGCCGATTTTCTTGAAGTTTGGAAACACGTAGAATGCTCCTTTTGGTTGTGTGCAGCTCAAATTGCTAATTTTGTTTAGCCCAGAGACGATTACGTCCCTTCTCTTTTTGAATTCAGCAACCATCTTGGTTACTTCGCCTTGTGGGCCCTCTAACGCTTCGATTCCGGCCATTTGAGTGGCTGCGTTAGCGCATGATACGAAGTTTGTGTTCAGCCTTGCAATCTGCTTTGCCAGGTCTTTTCTCATCACGCCGTAGCCTAGGCGCCAACCGGTCATTGCGTAGGTTTTGGAAAATCCGTCTAGGATCACTGTCTTGTCTTTCATACCTGGAAGTGAGGCTATGCTCTCGTGTTTTCCCTCATACAAGATTCTGCTGTAAATCTCGTCTGAAAGAATCATCAGATTATCTCTGTTCACAACGCTGTCGGCAATCGTTTTCAAGTCGTCTTTCGTGAGCAGCCCGCCTGTTGGATTGTTTGGGCTGTTCAGTATTATCAGCTTCGTCTTCTTCGTTAGTTTCTTTGTGATGTCAGCAGGGTTCAATCTGAAATCGTTCTTTTCCAGCAACGGAATCGGAATCGGCTTCCCCCCGATGAAGTTGATCATCGATTCATAGATGGGATAGCCAGGATTTGGATACATGACCTCGTCGCCAGGGTTGACGCAGGCCAGTATGACGAATGACATGACGGGTTTGCCTCCGGTCGTCACGACCACTTCGTCAGGGTCGACATTGATGCCCCTGCTTTTTGAAACGTGTTTAGCTATGGCTTCTCTTAGTTCCAAGATGCCTGCGGACGGTGTGTAGTGAGTGTAGCCGGCCTTGAGAGCTTTGATCGCTGCATCCTTTATGTTCTGGGGAGTGTCAAAGTCTGGTTCGCCTATTTCAAGATGCACAATTTCGTGTCCCTGTTTTTCAAGCGCTCTTGCTCTAGCAAGTACTTCGAACGCGGTCTCCGTTCCAAGTTTGCTCATTCTGTCAGCAAGTATTGAACTCACTTTTTCCACCTTCTGAGGATTCATCATTAACAAAGAGAGGGTATTTATGTTTACCCGTGCCACAAAAATCTTCTTCACTTAGAGTGTTAATCTTCGGCGAGTGAGACTTTGTTCGCCTGTTATTGAGTCTTTTGAAAAAAAGAAGTGGAGAAAGTTGAAGGCTAGAAATGCTTTGCCAGGGGGCGCACTTTCAGTACGTCTTGGTTGACGAGGTTTGGGGGTTTCTTCCCTTCGAAGAAGTCTACCAGGTTTCCGGCAACCATTTCGGCCATTCTTGATCTGGTTTCAAGGCTTGCGCTCGATATGTGCGGGGCAACGACAATGTTGTCAAGTTTTAGGAGAGGATTGTCCATGGGTGTGGGTTCTTGTTCAAAAACGTCCAGTCCTGCGCCTGCGATCCATTTTTCTTTTAGGGCTTTGTACAAGGCTTTCTCGTCTACGACTGGGCCGCGAGAGTTGTTGATTATGTAGGCTGTTTTCTTCATCAGTTTCAGTCGTTGTTCGTTTATCAGGTGATGTGTTTCTTTCATCAATGGAACGTGAATTGTTACGAAATCCGCTTGCTTCAAGAGTGTTTCAAGGTCGACGCTTTTTGCTCCGAGTTTCTGCATTTCTGGTCTCGGGATGACGTCGTAGAACAGGATTTTCATGTCGAATCCGATTGCTCGTTTGGCCATGGCGTAGCCGATTCTGCCGGCGCCGACGATGCCTATGGTTGTGCCGAAGACGTCTCTTCCTGTGAGCATGGCGGGGTGCCATCCGACTTTCCACTGGCCGGTTCGGACGTATTTGTCTGCTTCAGCCACGCGTCTTGCGACTGCCATCAGAAGCGTCCACGCGAAGTCTGCGGTGGTGTCTGTGAGCACTTCGGGCGTGTTGGTGACATAGATTCCTCTTTTGGTTGCTTCCGGAATGTCTATGTTATCAAAGCCTACGGCTAATTGGGAAACGATCTTCAGTTTTGGTGCTGCGTCAAAGACTTCGGCGTCGATCTTGTCAGATAGGAGCGTAGCGAGGGCGTCAACGTTCTTTGCTTTTTCTATTATCACTTTTTTTGGTGGTGGAGCGTATTCTGGCCACACTTCAGTTTCGAAGTGTTCTTTTATTATCTTTAGACCTCTTTCTGGGAGTTCTCGAGTGACGTAGATCTTTGGTTTTGCCATGTAAATCACTTCGTACAGGTTAGGTGGAATTCTTTATTAGCGTTTGACTTATTACAGTTACGCATCATCCTTGGCAACGGTCCGAGGAATTGTCGTCATGATAGAGATAGAGAACAGGGAACAGTTGGTCAACAACGGTGGGACTCAGCTCGACAGGAAAGCGAGGGAACTTGCTTTGAGAGCTCTTGAAGCCGCGTTGAGAGCCGCTGACCCAAAGCAGATAGTTAAATCAAAGGTAGTGCTGAGAGACTCTGTCCTGAAAGTCGATGAGTATTCATTTGACCTGAAGAGGTTCAAGAGCGTCTATGTCGTGGGGGGCGGCAAAGCAAGCGGTTCTATGGCTGAGGCGTTGGAACAGGTTCTGGGCAGGCGCATAACCGCGGGAATTGTGAATGTTTTGCATGGAAGTTCGAACAGGACTAGCGTTGTGAAGCTGCACGAGGCTAACCATCCTGTCCCCGATGAGGCAGGCGTGGAAGGAACGCGCAAAATGCTTGACCTTGCTGAAGCTGCCACAGCGGATGATTTGGTTATCTGTCTGATATCGGGTGGTGGCTCGAGTATGATGCCGCTGCCTCGCGGAGGAATATCGCTGAGGGACAAGCGGCTGATGACTGACCTTTTGTTGAAGAGTGGAGCAACGATAACGGAGGTTAACACCGTGCGGAAGCACATTTCAGAGTTCAAGGGCGGTTGGCTTGCAAAGAAGGCTTATCCTGCCACTGTTTTGAACTTGATTCTGTCGGATGTTATGGGTGATCCGTTGGAATTCATCGCCTCAGGTCCAACGGTTCCTGATTCCACGTCGTTCAGTGATGCGATAGCCGTTTTGAGGAAGTATGGTCTGTGGGAGAGGGCTCCGTCATCAGTGGTCAAAGTGTTGTCGGATGGTGAGCGAGGGCTTATCGCCGAAACACCGAAGGCGAATGATGAGTGTTTTGAAAAAGTCTATAACGTTGTGATAGGGAACAATCGGCTTGCGAGTCAAGCGGTGTGCGCCGAGTTGAAGTCAGCGGGTTTGAACACGCTTCTGTTGACGTCGATGTTGGAGGGTGAGGCTAGGCACGTTGGAACGGTCTTGTCGTCGATAGTTCGCGAAGTCTCGGTTTCGGGCAATCCCGTTCATAAGCCTGGAGCCATAGTTGCTGGGGGAGAAACAACCGTGACGGTCACTGGGAAAGGGAGGGGGGGAAGAAATCAGGAGATCGTGTTGGCTGCAGCATTGAAACTTGCAGGTGCAGAGGGCGTGGTGGTTGCGTCCTTGACGACTGACGGCGTTGATGGACCGACTGACGCTGCGGGAGCGTTGGTGGATGGAAAAACGCTTGTTAGAGCGAAGAAGATGGGGTTGGCCGTTGAGGGGTTTTTGGCGGATAATGATTCGTACGATTTCTTTTTGAGGATGGGTGACCTTATTTTCACGGGGCCTACGGGTACAAACGTGAATGACATTTCGTTGGCTATTGTTCTGTGAGATTGGAAGGAATGGCGTGATGGTTGTCAGCGTCAAATTCGTGGGGTCTTTTCGCGGTTTTTCTGGAAGAAGTGGGTTGAGGATGAGGTTTGTGAAGTCGGTTTCGGTTGAGGTTGTGGTGAAGAAGGTTGTTGAAAAGCTGCCCGGGTTGGAGGCGGCTCTGATCGATTCCAGTTCGGGCGAGCCGAGGCGGAACGTGCTCGTGCTCGTGAACGGTAGGGAGATCGGCGTTTTGGACGGTTTTGAGACGGTTGTTGCTGATGGGGATGAGGTGGTCTTCGTTCCCGTTGCGCATGGGGGCTGAGGGTTTGAAGCTTTATCCGATTAAGACGCGGACCGTTAAAGTGGGTGATGGACTCGTTGAGCTGATTCTTGAGTCGTTGGAGGCTCAGGGATTAGCGTTGATGGATAATGATGTTTTGGTTTTGACTTCGAAGGTTGTGTCTTTTTCGGAGGGGCGTGTTGTGAAGCTGAGTGGGGTGAAGCCTTCGGCGAAAGGCAGGAGGCTTGCTGTGCGGTATTGTTTGGAGCCGGAGTTTGCGGAATTGGTGGTGCGGGAGGCGGAGCGGGTTTGTGGTGGTGTTAAGAGGGCTGTTCTTACGTTGAAGCATGGGATCATGATTGCGAATGCGGGGATCGATAACAAGAATGCGCCTGCTGGGCACGTGGTTTTGTGGCCTGCGGACCCTGAGAAGATCGGTTGCAGACTTCAGAGAGGCTGTTCTGCGTGAGACTGGAAAGACTGTTGGTGTGATGGTGGTGGACAGTGGTTTGATACCGCTCAGGATAGGCACGATCGGTTTGGCGTTGGCTGTGGCTGGTTTCAGGCCGATCAGGGATGACCGGGGCCGGGCTGATATTTTCGGGAGAAAAGTGACGATTACGCGGCAGGCTGTGGCTGATGATCTTGCTTGTGCGGCACATTTGATGATGGGAGAATCATCGGAGAAGGTTCCTGCCGTGTTGATTCGTGATGCTCCCGTCGTTTTTGATGATGGTGTTTATGGTTCGAAGGATATGATGATGCCGTTTAAAGAGTGCTTGTTCATGAATGCGTTTTGACAGACGCGTGCATTGTAGAGACACGGGAAGATTTTGGCGTCATCGCGGGTTGCGTCCGTTACGTTTTAATGGCTGTTTTTTCAGCCATTGTGTACCTCCCCTCCTCGGTTTCAATGTATCGTGAATATTAGGATCCAAATAGCCTTAACTTTTTTCTTCAAGGCTCTCAGACCCAAGAATCAAGGGGTCAAACTGGCTTAAAAAGAATATGTCGAAAGCGTAGAACAGCAATTCATTTGGTTTTTGTCAGAACTCTTGGTTCTTTCCATTCTTCTAGGAGAATATCGTAGAGAGTTTTATCTCTCCATTCTCCTCTCACGAAACTTAGCTTTCGGATAGTTCCTTCTGCTTTAAAGCCTGCCTTCTCCAAAACCCTCTGTGCCACCTTGTTCTCCACATTCGCTTTTGCTTGTATGCGAACGATGTTTCTGTAGATGAACAGATTATCAACCATTAACTGAACCGCTTCTACCCCGTATCCTTTCCCCCTTTCACTAGGAACCAAAAAGCAACCGAGTTCCATCGTCCCGTATGGTTGATTGGTAAATTGGAACATAAGCCCTATTTTGGTTCCGTCCTTCTTCTGAATTATGAACTTTTTCCACTCAATCAAATTTTCCAAGTAAGAACGAGGAGTATCAAACCATTTCATCCATTCTGATTTCGACATCTGCCCAAAAAGAGGGTTGTTATATTCCGCCCAGAAATCTACGTCACCAAGACCAACTAGAAAATCAACATCCTCTTTCTCAATCACTCTCAGATTCACTAGTTTACCTTCAAGCATCTCAATTCACCAATCCTATCAAGCGGTTTTCGTTAGTATTTTTGGTTCTTTCCATTCCTCTCTGAGGATGCTGAGGAGATAGACATCATTCCATACTCCTCTCACAAGCGCGGTTTTTCGCATAGTTCCTTCTATTTGGAAACCTACTTTCTTCAAAGTCTTCTGTGCCTCCTTGTTTCTTACATTTGTGGTTGTTTGTATACGAACAATGTCTTTGCTGAGAAACAGGTAATCAACCATTAGTTGAGTCGCTTCTGCTCCGTAATCCTTTTCCTCTCTCGCTGGGAACCAAGAAACAGCCAAATTCCATCGTCTCGTATGGCTGATTGGTAAATTGGCACATAAGCCCTATTTTGGTTCCGTCCTTCTTCTGAATTATGAACGGGTTGTCCATCACCGCTTTTTGAAAGTCGTTGGGATAATTATCAATCCATTGCGTCAAACCCCATTTTGGAATCTGCTCAAAAACAGGATGCGTGTATTCCCCCCAGAAATCTATCTGATTAAAACACGCAAATTGAAAATCAACGTCCTCTTTCTCTACCTTTCTCAAATTCACAAGTTTACCTTCAAGCAACTCAACTCACCAATCATACGCTAACTTACGGTTTGGCTATAACTTTTCCGCAAAACCAAAAACTGGCTATATCCGTGTCAATGATTCTACCGAGAATTTTATCTGTCTGACGTGATAGACCTATCGAGAAGTGAGGGACGAAAATGGGCTATCCAAGTGAATGGGAAAAAGTGTTCACGCTGAAGAACGGCATGAAAGTTAACTTTCGACCTGAACAGTCTGGAGACACGGAAATGCTGTGGAGAATGTTCTCCACACTATCAGAGAAAAGCCTGTCGAACATGGTTGCTCCGTTCACTAGAGAACGAATAGAGGGATGGACAAGCAACATAGATTATGACAAAGTCCTAGCGATTGTTGCCGTAATTGAGGAGAAGAACGAGCAACGAATTGTTGGCTCAGCATCACTTCTCTTTTACGAGCAGGAAACCTACAGACACAAGGGTGGGCTTGGGATTACTGTGCATGACGACTATCAAAACATGGGCATAGGCTCAGCAATGTTAAAACACCTGCTTAATATTGCCAGAATGAAAAAGCTCACAAAAATCTCTCTTATCGTAGATGCTGACAACGACAGAGCAATTCACATTTACAAGAAAGCAGGTTTCGAAATAGAAGGAAAACTCCGCAACGAGAAATATCATAAAGGTCAATATAGTGACGAGTACAGAATGGCGATTTTCCTATAAACAGCAACCGTCAGAAGCCACTAAGACTTGGTCCATTTCGGTTCGGCTATGACTTTTACGCAAAACCAAAAACTGGCTCATAAAGCCTTGATAGAGCAAAAAAACTATGCGTATTTTCCGAGCTCACTAAGTGATGGCAAGATTACAGTATCACATATCTTATCCAATTTGGCTTGTCTAGCTATGGAAGTCCACATCTTCTCTGTAACGACAATATCGCAATATGGTATAGCTAGAGTTAAGAACCATATGTCATTAAAGTCGTTCTTTGGTATAGGTCGTTGAAATTGCTGGTCACGTTGAAAGATTAGCGTGAAAAAACATAGAGCGGTCGGGATACTGCCAAGAAATTTATTTACGTCTCTCAGAGTCGGCTTTTCTGCAATGAAGAAATGTTTAGGAAGATTGTATTCAATCGATATCTTTGCTAGTTCTGGCACAACGACAGCGAGGATATTTCTTGCCAAAAACACTCTTTTTCTCAGATTGTTGTCCTTTATTTCGCGTAGTTCCTGTCGAATTTTCTCCATCTCCTTGACTGGCTCCTCTAACCCTAGAATTAATGACTTGGGAAGACTCTGTTTTAGTAATAACTCGATTGTTTTGGGTTCTTCCAATTTATCCAAGAGTTTCTTCTCAATCTCTTGGATAACCTCAGGACTTGCAAAGCCTTTCTTAAACACTAATTCGGGCTTTGCTCCGACTAAATGGGAAACCCCTTTTTTCAAAACAAAATCCCTTATGTTCACGGTAGGTAAAGCCACTTTCCTAAACACTATATTCTGAATTTCAGCTTCAATGACTTTCTCGACATATGGCTGTAATGCATAACCTTGTGATAGTTTTGCCATCAAGAAAGCTAGTTGGCTCTTACGTCTGCTACTTGCGATTTTCATTGTCTCTTCGAAATGCGATATAGACAGAGGAAATATCAGTTGACCTTTCTCAGAGGATTGAAAGATTTTCCCTACTAGTTCTTTTTCTTCTTTTGTTGGTTGACCATAATACAATTTTGCGATATCAATCCAACATTTTTGGTCGAGGTAAACAATTTTGGTTGGTGCTCTTCCTTTTTCTGTTTTCTCCATCACAATTTTAATTAGTTCTTTAGGTTCAGCTATAACCTAATCTCTTCTGAGCTGATAGTTCTTACAAGGTCTCTTGATTGAGCGTTGATGTTTATCTTGTCCAGAGATAGTCTGTCGACAGTATCGAAACTGTTAATCTCTAGCGATTTTGCTTCTTTCAACGCTTGAGAAAACAATTTCGCATCGAAATTGTAAGTCTTAGGGTCCAGAACGTTGTACTCTGGCGTGTGCTTCACGAACAAACCCATCCCAATATGCGGAATGTACTCGATATCTCTCCTCAAGTGAGGTGAAAGGATGCCAGTATAGAGGTCATCATGCAATGCGATGGCATTTCCATTTCCTTTTTTCAAAAGAAGAAATAGCCAGTAGTCCCAAGATTTCGCAAAGCCTTTCATTTGAATGGGGAAAGGTTTCCAATTCTTTAACACCGCTCTAATGTGTTTAACTAGCTTTGATTCTTCAACCTCGCTACATTGGACTGGAAACAAGAATGGTATGTGTGGTTTCAAAGAACCCACGTAAGGGTCATATTTCCTGCGAAACGCCTCGATACTTGCTTGTGTCTTCTTGTCAAACCTTGGATAATAAAGCAACACATAATGCATAATGAAAGAAGATAACGAGCTTTCTATTAAAACCTAATCCAGTCACTTTTGGTTCTCGATTCTGCCAAAACTTTGGGTTCAGCTATAACTTTTCTGCAAAACCAAAAACTGACTTAGAAGTGAATAGAAGAAAATTCTATTGTGGCTTGAGGCTCCCCAATTAAGCTGTTATTTTAACTCAAAAGTATGGATAGTCTTGAGTTTTGGATGTTTCTTGAATAAATGAGCGTTCACTAGCTCTATGGAATTAACAGTCATTTTTCCAAACTCTGTATCTCTCAGCTTTTCTAGGTAGCTGATTAGTCTGGTGAAATCTTCGTTCTTCTGAAAATGCATTATGCTGATGTGAGGCAAAAAACTTGGATAGTCAAATTTCCTCTTTCTTATCTCGGGTATTGCTTGCAGTCTTCTATGTATCTCTTCAATTTTGTTCCCATCATGAACCTCCACAAATACAACATCTGGGAAAATGTTGAGTTTAGAAAGGAATACATCAAATTTGCTGAATTGTTGTAAGACTTCTTTCGCTTGATTGATTATTCTCTGCAAGTTCTCAACCAAAATATCGTCTTCATATTCTTCTGATTTTGCCAAGAATCCAAGCCCCATTACAGATATGTGAAAATAGTCTTTCGGGAAGGGAGCAACACAAGAAATAGTGGATACCCAACTCTGAATCTCAACTATCTTCTCAATCAGTCCCGCATCTCTAATCCTTACATGAAAAGTCAGATATTGATTTCTTCCTTTAGTCCATTCATTGTCAACCCAATATTTCGTTAGATTCAATTGGACGTTCTTTCTTCTTTCCCAAACATCTGTAAATCTGTCGCTCATACATTCAATTGACAGTCTTTCTTACCTAAAGTCTTTTTGAACTATGCGGTTCAGCTATAACTTTTCCGCAAAACCGCAGGCGTGAAACCTAAAAACAAGAAGAAGAGACGGGAAAAGAAAGTGAGGTTGATATTTTTGCTACTCTTTGGTCTTTGCAGAAGGCTTCCTAAGCATTGAACCAGCGTAGAGCCCGATGAAAATGATGACGAAACCAATGATCGTAATAATGCTTACCATGACTGCCGAGTAGGCGGCATATTCATAAGGTGTCCATCCACTCGTGGTGAACATGCTGTTTAAGTCCTGCGTGAACCAAGCACTTCCGTAGGCGTTGCATATCCAGACTGAATCGAATACCAAGATCGTGAAGGCGGAGAGAACATCAATAACTCCTATTGCCTTGATTCTAGAGTCCTCTTGAATCTTCAGGGCAAAAACATAACCAACAACAAGTGAAGATATGAGAACGGCAATAATGAAAGAAAGCATGTCAGCTAGCCTGTCATTATTCATTGATATTAATCCGACCATCAAGAATGCATTAAGGATTAACCCCAACAGAACCAAAGAAACCGTAGCTATAATCACGTTACCAAATTTCAACCAATCACCTCCCTCAGAATTAAACAATCAGATGTATTCTCGGTTCAGTTATAACTTTTCTGCAAAACTCCAATTATCACAATTTTGGTTTGAACGTAGAGCCTAGTTTTTCTTCTGGGTCTGGCTACAGGTGTAACATATTTTGTTGTGGACACAGATTGTTCCGCCACAATTGGGGCATTTCCATCTTTCTTGTTCGTTTTTCAGGAATTGTTCGATACCGTTTGTCTGAATGTAATTGAGATTCTCAATCATACTCATTCCATACTTGTTTCTGTAACGCTTGTCAAGTGTTCTTAGATTTTCACATGGAAAGTCTGTGCATTCAAAACAATACTCAATCTGTTTAGTTGCCAACTTATCGCACTTTTCCTTAATAAATGCACATTGGTTCTTCCTTGACCGACAGGTGTTACAGCGATGTTTTCTCTTTTTGCCTTTCATTGTATAGCCAAAAAAAGCTACACATATTCCACAGTTCATTCCGCACGGTGCGATTAATTCGGGCAGAAATTTCCCTTTTCGCATAAGATAGCCGAGTGATGAAACGCTATCTTAACTATTTGGGTTTGGTGGGTAGAGTCTATCCGATTTCTCAAACGGTTTTTGTCAGTATTTTTGGTTCTTTCCATTCTTCTCTGAGGATGCTGTAGAGGTAGCTGTCTCTCCTCACTCCATTTACAGATTTTCTTATCGTTCCTTCCTTCGCAAAGCCTGCTTTTTCTAGCACTCTTTGTGAACCTGTATTCTTTATGGAGGTTTATGCTTGTATTCTGCTTACATCCATGGAAAGGAACAGATAATCCACCATTAGTTGAGCTGCTTCAGTGCCGTAGCCCTTACCCCTTTCGCTTTGAACTACCATTTAACCTATTTCCAACAGTTTCGCTCCACCTATATACGAATTGTAGAAGGTTACATTCCCGATTCTAGTTCTATCTTTCTTCTCAATTATGAACCCTCTTAATCCATCAGGAGCGCTGCGGTTTTTTTCAAACATCTTCTCCATATCTGTTCTTGAATCCTGTGTAGGGAAAGGCAAATACTCCCCTGTGAATTTTGGGTCGTTCCACCATTCCGTAAGCAGTGGCAAGTCCTCTTTCTCCGTGACTCGGAGATTCACTTTCTTACCTTCAAGCAACCCAAATCACCACTAAGATGATAGAAATGGTTCAGCTATAACAATTCCGTAGCATCCTAACTTGGGTTGGATAGAGTTATATCAACGTTGATATCATTGTGAAAAAGTGTTGAAGGAAAACTAAATGAGTCGAGTTGGAAAAGAAGACCCTGTTAAGGCTCACCGTGATGGAACAGCGCTATACGAGAGTGGAAACTACAAAGGCGCCATGGACAAGTTTCTGCAAGCCTATCCTTTGTACGAGAAGGTGGGTGATTTCTTCGATGCTTCATACGTGCTGTTTAAAGCGGCTGAATGCAGCTTCTTCTTAAAAAACTATGAAATCGCCATAGAACGCTTCCTAAAAGCTGCTAACATAGCTTTAGAAAGAGGCTACGACCGCTTCAACCTAAGTGCGCTAGAGTATGCACAAGACTGCTACAGAGCAGCAGGAAAGGAAAGCGACAATGAAGTTGCAGAGTTGAAGAAGAGAATAGCTGAGGTGAAGAAGAAAATCGAAGCCCAAGCCGTCTGATTTGTTGGTTGGTTGGTTGGATAAAACTTTACCCCCAAACCCAAACGAATTGCGTGAAAACCTGCTAGAATCTGGCGTGCTGAGTTAACGGGAAACGTTCAGAGAGGTTTGTAGGCAATGTTCTTTCGGGTTTCTATTATGACGTATATTCTCAATGCTGCGTAGATCAGAAAAGCCGTCGTCCACGCGGCAAAAACCGTGATTCCAAAGAGAAAATTCTTCAAGACTATTATCAACCAGAAACATGTTCCGCCAGCAACCCAAGGAAGCACGATCCCACAAATATCTAGCACCAGAATGAGGAATTGATCGTGAATCACAAGCCTAGGTCTTTTCCGAACCCAAGCCTCAGCCCAAGCCTCATAGTCCATGATAAACACACTTCCTCGAGGTCGCCATTATATACACTGCGCGGTGTACTACTTATTCCTTTTGAGATAAAACTTTGCCCCCCAAAACCCCAAAGCCCCAAAACGCGTACGCTTACATTTAAACCAATAACCAAAGTTCTTTAGCGCGCGCGTTAGCCTAACGTCTTAAGCTTGCTCTCCAAATATGCAGGTGCTTCTGGGTTGGAGGTGTTGATCAGCCGAACCATTTTTCGAGCGTGGTCTTTCCTTTCTCTTTGGTGATGCCTTTCTGCATCTTTTCTAGTGCTTTGCGGACGCGGTCTTCTGAAAAGTCTCTTCCTCTGACGATGAAGTCCACGGTGTTTTCGACGTCGGGGGGTTTCCAGTCTAGGTTGTAGTTTTCGGTCACAGTTGGGTGGAGAAAAATCTCTCTGATTCTTTGAGGTTCAACGGGAAACTCTGCGTTTTTGGCGTATGGAATCGCTTGCTCCAGAGTGCCGTGCTCTTTTATGAGTTTCAAGGCAGTTTTCGGTCCTAAACCCTTGATGCCGTCAGGATTGAAGTCCGTTCCGATCAGAATCCCCACGTCAATCAGCTGCTCATAGGTTATTCCACATTCTTTGAGAACCTGATCCAGCTCGACGACTTCGGGAATGACTTCGATGTAAATGTTCTTGCTGGGAAGCTTTCTTCGTCCCGAAATGGTTACGTTTCTAATGAACTTGGGAGCGCCGAAAAGAAGGCTGTCATAGTCTTGACTTGCACAGTAGTCAGCGTCGCCCTTTCTCGTCATGTGTGCGGCCTGGGCTTCTCCTTCGCTTGGCGCTTGAACCCAGGGAACACCCAGCAAGCGCAAAAGCGTCTTGCTGTCTTCAGCCATGTAATCTTTCAGGTGAGAAGTAGCTTGGGCGTAGACGCGGGCCTCCTCAACTTTTCCCTCCTTCAAAGCACGCTCATAGAGCACCAAGGCTTCTTCTTTGACTTTCCTGCGTCTTTTGATTTCAACTTCTTTTAGCACGGGAGGGGCTCCGTCAAAAACGTAGATTGGTCTAATGCCCAACTCCACCAAATTGCTTGTCCGATAGAGCAAGCCGCTAAGGTGACTGGTAACCCTGCCTGAACTGTCCTTCAACGGAGTTCCATCGGGTTGACGAATTATGGCCAAGAACTGATAGAGGGCATTGTACGCGTCAATCGCGACGATCTTGCCGCTCAAATCCTCAAGCCTGACCAGCGTTTTCGGCACAAGATCGCGAAGGTCGACGCCCAAAAAGTAACCCCTTTTCAATATTGGCAGGCAACTGAAATAATAAAGTTGCGAAAATCAAAACATACAAGATATAAGTGAGTCTCGCAATTAGACAACCACTCGCGAGGTTCATCATGACTGAAAAAGGTCCCACATTGATCATGATCACATGCTCAAGCTGCGGAAAACCTGTTCCGCCAGGAGCAGAGGCAACCAAGTTTCTCTGCCCGAACTGCGGAGAGATTCAAATAAGACGATGCCGCAAATGCCGCAAATTTGGACGCCCCTACAAGTGCCCCAAATGCGGTTTCATCGGTCCATGAAAATAAGATGGAGGATCCAAGATGGGTTTTGTGGTAATAACGTACAAAGTGTTTCCAAGCGACATCGTTGAAGATTTTGGCCCGTTGAAGAAGAAGATCGAAAGCAACCTGCCAGAGTCTGCTACCATGCATGGATATGGTGAAGAACCTGTCGCTTATGGTTTAAAGGCCCTTCTTGTTCAGATCAAGTTCCCAGAAGACAAGACCGGGGTCCTTGACGAATTTGAGAAGAAAATCGAGTCAATGGAAGGAATAAGCCAAATCCAAACTCTGATGGTGCGCAGAACCAGCAGGTAACCCTCGACGAGTCGCTTAAAAGATTTATGCTCAAGACATTTATATTCAAGAACGTCTCTTTTTCGAGACGTGTTCAAACTGAAAGGAAGGATTCTCATTGAGTGAAATACAGTTGCGTGTCGGAGACGCAAGACAAAGGGACGTGGGCAGAGGAATCGCCCGCATAGATCAAAAAACAATGCAGAGATTGGGCTTATCAGCAGGCGACGTAATAGAGATATGCGGAAAAAGAACAACATCAGCGATCGCCTGGCCAGCCTACAGTGAAGACCAGAACAGGGACCTTCTGCGCGTAGATGGGTTCACCCGCAAGAACGCTGGGGTGTCCATCAACGAGTACGTTATTGTGCGGGGAGCTAAAGTCAAACCAGCCCTGAGCATAACTCTTGCGCCGGTTGACATGAGACTGAACGTCGATGAAGACTTCACCAATTTTGTCAGGAACCGTTTGATGGAAAGAACCCTCGTGGAAGGCGACACAACCCTTGTCATGATGCTGGGACACGCGATACCGTTCACCACAACAAAAACTCGCCCCCACGGAATAGTCAAGGTCACCGCAGAGACAAAACTCACGATACTTAACGAGCCAGCGCCAGAAGGAAAAGGGTTGCCCAGAACAACCTACGAAGACGTCGGAGGATTACACGAGGAAATCCAAAGAGTTAGAGAAATGGTGGAACTGCCTCTCAGACATCCCGAGCTTTTCCAGAGACTGGGAATCGAACCGCCGAAAGGAGTGTTGCTGCACGGGCCCCCAGGCTGTGGCAAGACGCTGCTGGCGAGAGCAGTGGCCAACGAGTCTGAAGCCACCTTTTTCTCCATAAACGGGCCCGAGATAATGAGCAAGTTCTATGGGGAATCAGAGGCTAGACTCAGAGAGATCTTCCAGCAGGCTCAGCAGAACGCGCCGAGCATAATATTCATAGACGAACTTGACGCAATCGCACCGAAGAGAGAAGAGGTAACCGGAGAAGTGGAAAGACGCGTGGTTGCCCAGCTGCTGGCTCTAATGGATGGACTCTCCGGAAGAGGAAACGTCATAGTCATAGGGGCTACAAACAGGCCGAGTGCACTTGATCCTGCTCTTCGTAGGCCAGGGAGATTTGACAGAGAGATCGAGATAGGTGTGCCCGATAAGCAGGGAAGAAACGAAATCCTTCAGATTCACACTAGAGGCATGCCTTTAGCAGACGACTTTGACCTTAAGAAACTTGCCGACATGACTCACGGATACACGGGTGCTGACCTTTCGTCGTTAGGCAGAGAAACGGCGATGAAAGCGTTGCGCAGATATCTGCCACAGATAAATCTGGAAGAGGAACGGGTACCACCAAGCGTGCTGGAAAAGATGACAGTAACGATGGAAGACTTCGTTAATGCGTACAAGGAAATCACACCGACCGCCATGCGCGAAGTTTACATTGAAGTGCCGACCGTTCACTGGGAAGACATCGGAGGACTCGAAGAGGTCGAGGAAGACCTCAGAGAAGCAGTCGAGTGGCCACTCAAAACACCCGAAATCTTCACCAGACTTGGCATCAAACCGCCGAAAGGAATACTTCTCTACGGACCTCCGGGCGCTGGCAAAACACTGCTCGCCAAGGCAGTGGCGACGGAAAGTGCTGCAAACTTCATAACGATCAAAGGACCCGAAATCTTCTCAAAATGGGTCGGAGAATCGGAAAAAGCCATAAGAGAAGTCTTCAGAAAAGCCAGAATGGCAGCGCCCGCGGTCATATTCTTCGACGAGATCGACTCGCTCGTGCCCCGCAGAGGACTTGGGTTCTCAGACAGCGGCGTAAGCGAGAGAGTCATCAGCCAACTATTAACCGAGATGGACGGCATTGTTACTTTGGAAGACATAGTCATAATTGCAGCGACCAACAGACCCGATATGGTTGATCCTGCAGTACTCCGTCCTGGAAGGTTTGACAGACTGATCTACGTGCCTGAACCTGATGACAAAAGCAAACTGCAGATCTTTAAGATCTACACCAAGAACATGCCTCTCAGTAAAGAAGTAGAGTTACCGCAACTGGTGACTGCTGCAAGGTATTATTCGGGGGCAGACATTGAAGCGTTGTGCCGCGAAGCCGCGATGGTCGCATTGAGAAAGGATGTTAACACCAAGGAAGTCACCCTGGCAGATTTCGCGGAAGCGAGAAAACGCATCGGACCCTCAATAACGCCCGACATGGAGAAATGGTACAAAAGCTTCATGCAGCAGGCAAGACAGGCGCAGAAACCGACAACCCCGGTTGCCTAGGCGAGTGCAAACATGCCTATGCCGACAAAAACTTGGAAAACGCATCCAGCTTACGCAACTATGCTGGATCTTCTGCAGAAGAAAGGAGCAATGGCAGAATCGGACCTTTTCGATTACTTGACTGAACAATTCGAGGATCTGGGGTTCAAGGACTTCAATGAACTATTGATGCGACTGGAAGTCAGTGGGAAGATCCGAGTGACCTCCATGTCCCGCGGGAAAAGACGTGTTGAACCCATAGCGTAGGAGGCACAGCTCCGAAGCATCCGAGTGCTTTCTGATGAGCCGAAACTCAGACGTCGTCGTCATCGGAGGCGGTCCAGCTGGTTCCTTCGCAGCTTTAAAACTTGCACAAATGAACGTTGACGTAACTCTCTATGAAGAGCACGGGGAGATTGGAATTCCATCTCACTGTGCAGGTCACTTGAACATTGGAGGCCTCAACCGTCTAGGAATATACCCGCTTCCAGAAGAAATCGTCGAGAACACTTTCAGTCGCGCCACTTTCTACTCTCCAAATTGCACACAGTTTTCCGTTCGCCTTGAAAGGCCAGCGACCTGTGCAGTGAACCGCGCCCTCTTTGACCAATACATTTCAAGACTAGCCCAAGATGCGGGAGCCAATGTTTGCTTGAATTCAAGAGTCGAAAGTCTGACCTTCGACAATAACATTGTGAAGGGAGTCACAGTCAAACACAACAACCAAACTGAGAAAACAAGGGCCAGGATAGTCATAGACGCTGAAGGAATCTCCACGAGACTACTGAGAGAAGTGGGTCTGCAGGGGCTCAACCGACACATGCTCGTCAACGGCATAGAGGCTGAGGTTGAAAACACGAAAGACATTGACCTAGACTCTGTCGAACTGTATTTCGGATCAGAATACGCTCCTGGTTTCTACGCATGGTTGATTCCTAAGAAAGACGGCACCGCCAAAGTCGGGCTTGCGACGAAAACAGGAAACCCCAAAACGTGCTTTGAGAAGCTGATGACTAGACACCCCATAGCCTCAGCAAAACTGAAGAATTCCAGAGTTGTCCGCACTGTTCTTCATCCGATAACGCTTGGCGGCCCAGTACCAAAATCCTTCTCGAACGGATTCCTAGCCGTAGGAGATGCCGCATCACAGGTGAAGTCTACAACGGGAGGCGGCGTCATTTTTGGGATGACTTGCGCGGCAATAGCGGCTCAAGTCGCTTCGGAAGCAATTGAACGCGATGACTTTTCTTCGGAATTCCTGAGCACGTACAAAAGGCGCTGCAGCGAAGCATTCGGTTTCGACGCGAAAACCATGATAAGAATGAGAAAAACTCTCGATGCCATGTCCGACGAGAAACTCGACAGGCTGATCGACATGTGTGCGAGACTTGGTTTAGAGAAAACACTCAGGAGCGTTGATGACATAGATTTACAGGGAAGAGCACTTTTGCACGTTCTCAGAAGCCCCAGAATGCTGACTGCCCTAGGTTACTTTCTGCTGACCTACCTCATTGGGAACCCTTAAAACCTCTGAGGAACAAACTCGTAAGACAGGTCTTAACCAACATGTCGGAATTCCTTTACAAACAAGTGATCGTTTTCAGATCTGATATAAAGCTCAGCAAGGGGAAAACTGCGGCGCAGGCTGGCCACGCAGCCGTTTCAGCAGCGGAAGACGCTCGCAGACATCGAAAAGAATGGTTTGAAGGTTGGTTCAGAGAGGGACAGTGCAAGATAGCGGTCAAAGTACCGAATGAGAAAGCCTTGTCTGAACTCGAGAAACTGGCGAAGGAATTGGGATTACCGTGTGCGATGATAGTTGACAGAGGACTGACGGAGATCCCACCAGACACAGTGACATGTTTGGGAATCGGACCTGCACCAGCTGAAAAAGTTGACAGAATAACAGGAAAGCTTCGACTTCTATAACGCAGGCGCACGAGTTGCTCGTTTCCAAACTTGAGAAATCAATCGGATTAGAGGTCTACGCAACAAGCTCCGAGGGAATCGGAGGCAACATCAGACAAAGCATCGAGGATTTCGTTGTTGAAGAGATACTTGCGGACGGGTCCAAAGCAGAAACAAATCCTCGAGACAACGCAGAAACATCGGTGCTCGGGGCGGTCTTGACAAGACACAGATACCTATTGTGCGTGTTGGTCAAACGAAACTGGGACACCTTTATAGCGGTTGGGAACATCGCTCGAAAATTAGGAATCAGTCCCGTACAGGTTCAGATCGCTGGCATAAAAGATGCGAAGGCAATAACAGCCCAACACATCACGATCGAAAACAAATCGATTCAAGACGTTCAGAACATTAACCTGAAAGACATAGAAATACGACCGATAGGCTACGTGCGGAATAGAATGTCATCATACTACCTCCTAGGAAACTATTTTCACGTTTCAATCAGAAATATCGGTTATTCCAAATCGACTATCTGCAAGCGAATCACAAAAACGATTGGAGACATCGAAGCATTGGGCGGAATTCCCAACTTCTTCGGACATCAAAGATTCGGCACAACTCGCCCGATAACGCATCTGGTCGGAGAGTCAATCGTTAAAGGACACTTGAAGAAAGCGGCAATGTTATTCCTCGCGAAACCGAGCAATTACGAACACCCATCCTCTAAGTACGCAAGACAGGAATTGTGGAAAACACAGGATTTCAAAAAGGCACTCGTGAATTTCCCCAAACAATTGCGATATGAGAGATCGATGATCAGGAGCCTGATCGAAACTCCCGATGATTTTTCCGCGGCGTTCAGGAGACTGCCTATGAGACTTCTGAGAATCTTTGTGCAGGCTTACCAATCCTATCTTTTCAACAGGTTTTTGAGCAGCAGAATGAGACACGGGCTGTCCTTGACAACCGCCCAACCGGGAGATTACGTCATGAGCGTCGAAAAGTCAGGGCTACCAGTGCCCTCGATGCACAAGACAGCGAGCATAGAAAACCTTGAAGGAAATCAACCTGAGCAATTCAAAGCGGAAAATTGCGTTTGGCGCTTCCACTCATAGGCCTGAGACAGCATCCATCAGGAGGCGTCCAAGGTGATCTCGAACGTGAAATATTGCAGGAAGAAAGTATTTCCCCGCAGGACTTCAGGGTTGAGTCAATGCGAGAAATGAGTTCGAAAGGCGAACTTCGACCCATTATTTCACCAGTGAGAGATTTCCGTACGGTCGACCTCTTTGACGACCCAGCCGAATCGCAAAAACACGCGGTGAAGCTAGCTTTCAAGTTGTACCGCGGTTCTTACGCGACAGTGATTCTCAGAGAACTCATGAAGACTCGCAGACCCATACAAGCAGGATTCTGACCCAACGCATAGAAGACTCGCTATATTGGTTGGAAGTAGGGCAATAGTAACCCACGAAAAGGAAGATGTTAGTCTAATATTCTCTTTTCCTCTCGGATTATAACTCTTTTTTTCTTAATCTCTTTGGTCAGTTTCTCAAAGAGCCCATCGTTCATTCCGAGTTTTTCAGGCGGGATCACGCCTTTCTCCGATATTTCCTTCTGTACCAATAGCTGGGTTACAACAGACGCCGTGTATGCTGTTGTTCTCGCCATGGATGTAATTTGCCGTTCCTTGTCGTAGCGGTCGAGCAACCGAAAGACGTATTCAATTCGCTTGCCACCTTTTAATCCGCTCACTTTGATGAGTATGACCACGATATCGGGAACATCCAGTCTTTTCAGTTTCCTTTCGAACAATTTCGCAGCGACTTCTCTCGGCTCAACCTTTGCTCCAGCAACTTCCACCATCTCTGGATCGAAGAAACCCAAAGTTTTAAGGAACCTTATCTTTTCAGCGTGCCCTGGGTACCGAAGTGTTTTTTCCCACATTTCTTTGGCTTTCACCGTTTGAAGCAGTGTTCTTAAACCGTCAGTGTAGAAAGCCTCTAGCTTGCCGACACCTGGAAAATCTATTTCTTCGAGCCCGCTCATGGCTTCCACTTGAACAACTTTGCCTCCGTTCACTATGCTTACTTTTCGAGAATACATGTCGATGAGGTCTTTTACAGACCAAGTTATCACATAGCCCAGTGGGGGCACAGGCTTTTCTGGAAGCCCTCCGTTGAGCATATGAGCCTTCTCTACCTCGTCAAGCTTGCTAACACCGTGACCTACCAGCATGCTGCATAGCCCTGGGCTCATTCCGCAGTCTGGGATGATACAAACATCAGCTTTCAAAGCAGCGTCATTCAACGTCATAACATCTTCCGGCATGTAGGAGACATCAACCATATCCACCTTCGCCGAAACTGAGGCCTTGCACGCTCGGTACCCCAAAACGCCTGGCAATGCACCCACAGCCACGTCAAAACCCTTTAGTTTAGACGAAAGTTCCGAGCGATCTGTCGCATTTACTTGAGTCCAGATGACGTTTTCTAGACCGATCCGCGACGCAGCTTCTCGAGCACGTTTTTTGTCCACGTCAGCCATCACGACTTGAGAAGAGGGCAGATTTTCAGCCATGTCCCGGGCAATAACCGCCCCTATGTTGCCACACCCTAACACGATAATTTTCATGCTGATGCCTAGATTCAAGTTAGACTGAACGTGTTTAAAACTTACCCTCGATGTGCGTTAATGCTTCAACTAGATGTCAGACACAAAAAAAACTTCAATAATCACGTCAAAGCTTGAATTCACGCGCGCGAATTATGCTATTGACATGTGATTAATCACTTCTCTGTCTTTGCCAAGAGTACAGGTACGAGATGATGGCACGGTTGAAATGTTTAAATGTAGAAGATTAAACCTAGTGAGAGAGGTTAAGCCAATATGACTGAAAGTGCTGAGGAAAAACTGCCAATATCCGAGTTTTACAAAGTCGTTGAATACGTTACCATATTCAAGAGCCAGAAATGGTGGGAAGCCGTGGTCATCTTCGAGTCTTATGGAAAAAGGTCGATCGGATTGTACCTTTGGCAGAAGACACAAGACGTATGGAAGAGAAAGCACAAGTTTAACGTTAGAAACCTAGATGAGTGGAACAAGCTTAAGAACGCAGTAGAGCAGCTTATTCCGAAGCTCGCAGCAAAACAGTAGACCCCGCGTATTCTAGATATTTATTTTCTATCAAAATTCAGAGTTGAATAGTCTTATTAATTTACTATTCCCTACAAAATTCAAGGCGAACAGTATGGAGTCTAAAGAACACGAAGCCGAACAAGAACTGGCTGACGCAGAAGAACCATGGATGGTAGAGAGCGCAACGGCAGAGGATCAGGCAGAACCAAAATCGACCAGAGATGCCAAGACAACGCCTAAGGAGAAGGAAGAACCGAAGAAGAAAATCAACATGTTGTATTTCGGCCCAAGCAACGGGGCAGACAAAAAAGTCTTCGTGAACGGACTCTCGGTCGGTTTGGGAGTCGGATGTATCACCACGTTCATAGTAATGTGGATTGCAGTGTTCTTCACCCCGCAAATGCCTGTGGGTGCAACGTACCAAGACTTGCTTTCAATATTCATCTTCCCAATGATCTACTTGCTCGCGATCGGTCTGATCACGTTGACAACGGGCCTAGTAAGAGAGTACTACATGGTAAAATTCAAGCCCTAGAAAACGCCAATAGTCACACCTACTTTCTCACTCAACAAAGCATTTAACACGTAACAACGTGAAACTATAATTGTGGAACAGATGTCTTCGTTCAAACAGTCGCTTGAAAAATTAACAAAAGAGAAGGCGCCTGGACCCACAGCTTCATTCTCTGCAGTTCATTTGCTCTTGGCGATAGAGCGCGTTGCAGAGAAACCGATCGGACGAAATAGACTCGCAAAAGAGCTGAGGATTGGAGAAGGTGCAGTGAGAACTCTTTTAGAAAGACTTAGGGAGGCAGGCTTGATTCGGACATCGAAGACAGGATGCTCACTCACTCGAGAAGGACTGAAACTGTTTGAGCAATATCGATCTGCCATCAAGGAAAGCGAGGATTGAAAAGAACGAATTGACCTTAACGGACTACAACTACGCCGTTCTCGTCAAGAACAGCGCCCAAAAAGTAAAAACAGGAATCGAACAGCGGGACGCGGCGGTCATGGCAGGTGCGAAAAACGCGACTACGATAGTGTGCAAGAAGGGACGACTGGTATTTCCATTTGCCAACCGGGAAATGAACGATTTTCTGAAAGCCTCGTCCCAGATTGAGAGAATTCTGAAACCTGAAGAGAATGATGCAATAATAATCGTGGGCTCAGATAGACCTGAAAAAGCTGAATACGGCGCGCTGGCTGCCGCATGGACACTTCTGGACAACGACTGTTGATAAAAGCCGGTCAAATTGGTTAGAAGGTATACTTGTCTCCCTGGGCAAGAACGCGTTCCAGAGCAGTGTTGAAATTTATCATTCCCTCGCTAGTCTTCGCCGAGACAGGCAGCAAGGGGAATTTCAACCCAAGTTTCCAGATGACCTGCATCATGTTTCTGTTCAACAGTCGCTTCGTTCCTTCAAGCTTCTGATCTATCGCATCGGCCAAATCATCTTGACGGGCAGACCAGTCCACAATCCTGTCGACCTCTTCTCTCGGCAACAGGTCGCATTTGGAAAGCACGTGGAGTTGAGGAAGAGTGAAACGGTTGAAAACCGCTGTGGACAGGAAGAGATTTGAAACATAGTTCGACGGGTTCAGAGAGAAAACAGCATCATACAGGTACACAACGGCTTTCTGTTCCTTAGTAAGCTCATTAGCGATGAAAGGCCCGCTTTCCCTGAAGGCAAACAGTTCCATCTGCCCTGAAGTGTCAACCAGAACTATATCTGACCGCAACTCCTCAACCTCTTTTGTAATCTCCTCAATCTGATCAGCAACCAAATCAGCGGCCATGATCAGAGCCCCATTTGGACCTAACCGATACTTCTCCATTATTCCACCAATATCGACGTAATCTCGAACGTCCACATCCGGCGAATACGGCAGCACGTCAACCCCAGGATCCAAATTCACCGTTGTAACATCCTGCTTGGATATCCTGAGCCAGTCTCCGAACGCCGCGGTAAGCCTAGACTTTCCAGAACCAGCGGTTCCGACTATAAAGACGACAAACACGTTCAATCAATCTCCAACAAATCGTCAGGCACTTTTCAGAGTGTGAAACACGCCTTTCTTAAGTAATAGCTCTTTCTCCTTTAATGCCGCATCCGACAGTTTAGTCAAATCTGAAAGAAGATCTTTTTTCGGCGTGTAAACGTGCAAGCCTCAGTGTATCCTGCCTTTTTCGCCAATTTCACTGCCTCGATAAGGTTAAGACCCAAATCGTCAGGGTTGTGGGCGTCTGAACCGAAAGTGATTGGAACGGAGCAGTCACGCAGTATCTTGAGAAACTGCAGGCCTGGGTAGATTTCCCTGCATGGTCGTTCTAGCCCTTTCGCGTTTACTTCAGCACACATGTGTGAACCTGCAATCGCTTTGGCTGTTTCCTTGTAGATTTGCGAGATGTCACTTTCAGGCTTGAGGCCAAAAATCTTGACGAGATCTGGATGACCCACGATGTCGAATAAGCCCGTTGCACACATTTCCCTCACCAGTCCGAAGTACTCGTCATAAGACTTCAACGGATCTCTCTCGGAGTGTTCAAAAATTCGCCTAGGATCATCAACACCCCAATCGCCGACGTAATGAACCGAGCCTATGACATAGTCAAACGGATAATTCTTGAGTAACTCTCGTATCTGACCGATTCTGTCTGGAAAATAGTCCACCTCGCAACCAAGCTTCACCTTGACATCTGACGTTTCCCTCGCAGTAACGAAATCTTCCACGTACTGGTCCATCATCTTTTTGAAGAAGTCTGAGGGTTCGTTCAGGCGATCCTTGTCAATATGGTCCGAAAAACCTATCTCAGCAATCTCCTTTTCCTTCGCTTTGCGAACGTATTCTTCCATAGTTCCCTTGCCATCGGATGAAGCTCTCGTGTGAATGTGATAATCTACGATCATTCAGTTTCGCCAGTTTCTATCTTGCTGACTGTTCCGCCGTTCCTGCGTACAAGGTCAGACAATTGAACGATTGCACTGTTCAATCGATCCCTAGCGATGTTGCCGTCTTCCGCGGTTGTTGAGAAATGAAGCTCTATGTGCGATTTCTTCCCTTCAACTTGTGGGACAGTCTTGGTGTAGACGTGCGATTTCAAGTAAACACGCGGGTTGCTACGCATCACCTCGTCGATCAGCGGTGCCAAACTCGATTCCATGATTCCGTCCAAGTAAATACTAGCTTCAAAAAAGGCCAATTTGCCCGCTTGTTTTTTCATCATAGGCGCGATTGACTCTTCGAAAATCGCCTCCATTTCAGGAGGAACGCCTGGTAAAGCTATCAACAAGGTTCTTTTCACTCTAACCAGCATTCCAGGAGCCGTTCCAACAGGGTTACGCAATGCTAGTGCGCCTTCAGGAAAAGTAGCCATCTTGACCCGTGCAGGCGTCATCTCAACTTTTTCGATTCGCCCTTCTCTCAGCAGAGCCTCGTACTTTGCTCGCACCAGTGGCAGCGCTTGGTCGTTGACTTCAAGTTTCACCCGCAATGCTTCGGCAATGCCTTCGAGCGTTTTGTCGTCAAAAGTCGGCCGAGACCGCCAGTAGTTATGATGAAGCGTGGATTTCGCCTCAGGACTTCACGGATCACCGCTGCAATTTCGCTGATGTCATCGCTAACAACCGTGATCCTTTGAACATTCATTCCCAAAGCGGTCGAGCGTTTCGCAAGCCAATGAGCGTTGGTGTTCAATGTTTTACCTATCAGCAGTTCATTTCCTATGCAGACCAGTTCCATCTTTACGCTCGTTGCGAGACTCCTCCGTTTGAGCGATTAGTCAGAAGCCGTTCATTCTTTTATGCTGTTTGCTAGAGTTTCCTACAAAGCTGCGGCAAGGACCTTACTTTTTCTTGCTCAAATACCATTTCAGGTATTCTTTCTTCTTTTTCTGCTGCTCCTCTTCCGCAGACTCTGTTTTTGGCCTGAGCTTTTCTCTGAGCTCCATCAGTTCCTGCTGCGTAACAGACAGACCGCAACTCTTGCACACGTAATGCTTAGTGGCAAGCATGTACTGCATCTCGCCGCCACATTCTGGACAATACGGCATTCTCGTTCACTTATTTCTCGGTCTAGAATGATTTCGGTTTGAGAAATAGCTTTCGCTCACCATTGCCGATTCATGTCATAGAGTTTTCAAGACCAGCGTCTCTTGCGATTTGGAGCGCATCGTCCATCTCGGCGTTCGTTAGTCTTCTGCGTAACTCTGGAACTTCGAACGCCCGCCATTCTGGCCTGTACTGAAACATTATGTTTACCCGCGTGGATGTGCCAAGCTTCTTTGCGATCCAGTTGACTATTGGCCTCGTGCAACAGTCAAGATGTTCAGGCAGAACGAGCACCCGCACTATAGTTTCTCCGTACTTTTCAGCCTGTAAGTGATTGTAGGTGCACACTTTCCAGTAACGCGGAGCATCAGAGATCTTCACCGCGCACATTTTGGGACCGTACTTGAAATCCAACAGGTAAACGTCTACAAAACCAGCCAACAGTCGAGCGGTTTCAGGACTGTAGTACGTGTTTGAATTCCAGACGATTGGTACGTTCACGTTAACCTGCTTGAACACGTTCAGCCACTGAAACAGCCAGGGCGTCGGTTCTCCACCGACAAGGTTGACGTTCCTGCAGCCATTCAGACGCAATTGTTCAATCTTTCTTGCCAATTCCTCACGTTCATAAGTCACACCCTCTTCTTCCCATTGAGAGATCGTCCAGTTCTGACAGTGCTTGCACCGGATAGTGCAGCCCATAGTAAAAATGGTTCCAGAGGGAATCAGTTCGGGCTCTTCACCCATGTGTTCGAAGATGCTTGAAACCTTCATCTCCACCCCGCATTTGCAGTAACCCAATCGCCCCTCTAGTCTGTTTACGGCACATCTACGCGCACATAGGTGACATGACAAAAGAATTCTGTGTGCAATTTCGATCTTCAAGTCAAAGTAGGACTTCTCTGGCGTCGAAACGGTTCCGAGACAAACTTCATCATTATCAACTGACTTCTCAAACTCGTAGAACTTCCGTGTAAGAACGGCGTGTTTTCGCCATAGGGTACTGACCGTGTCCTGTTCATTGAAATCAGCCGGGAGCTTCCTAGCGATCAAAAACTTGGCTGCCTTCTCACCTTTCATCACGGAAAAGTATCTGCCAAGGCTTTTTCTCGCCAAGTAGTCCTCTGTTTTCGAGTTAGCGTCTGTTCGCAGAAATCTCCATCTCCAACTTTTCACTCTAGTCAAACACAGGTCAAATTATAGCATAAGGATAGGAGTGTCCGCCAGGATGCAGCTTACCTTTTATTGGAATATCGTGTCCACAGACGGGACAACGCATATCCTTCGTCAAGTTCCAACGGGTAATCGTGAAGCTGTAACGCTTTATCACCATTTCATTACAGTTCGGACAATAAGTGCTCTCACACGGATGACCCGCCACGTTTCCAACGTAAACGTAGTCCAAGCCAGACTCTTTTGCGGCCACGTAGGCTTTTTCAAGAGTCTCAACAGGCGTCGATCCAGTTCCAGTTAGCTGATAATCAGGGTGAAAACGCAGCAGATGGAAGGGTGTTTCCTTCCCTATTCCATCTCTGATCCAACTGGCAAGTTCTCTTATTCTTTCCAAGGAGTCTCCCGTCTTTGGTACAACCAGGTTAGTGATTTCGATGTGAATGTTGTTTCTTCTCATCTCTTTCAAAGCTTCGAAAATTGGCGCGACAGAAGGAACAGCTGAAAAGGTCTTGTAGAATTCAGGATCAGCGCCACCCTTGAAATCAACAGTGGCGGCGTCAAGATAAGGAGCTATCGTCTTGACAGCCTCAGGTGTCATGTATCCGTTCGTTACAAACGTGTTGAAAAAACCAACTTGACGCGCAAGTTTGGACGTGTCATAAGCGTACTCGAAAAATATCGTCGGCTCAGTGTACGTGTAGCTTATTCCTTGGCAATCATTGTCTCTGGCAGCTTTCACGACTTCTTCAGGCGGGAAATGTTTGCCAGCAATTTTCTTCTCTTGACTTATCATCCAATTGTCACAGAATTGACAGCGAAAGTTGCACCCTATTGTGGCAACGGACATGACCATTGCTCCCGGATTGAAGTGTGACAACGGCTTCTTCTCAATAGGGTCAATACCCGCCGAAACGGCTTTGGCATAGTTCAACGAATACAGGACGCCGCCCTCGTTCTTTCTTACGAGGCAGAACCCTGTTCCGCCATCGTTTATCCGGCACTTTCTCGCACAGAGAAAACAGTTTACTCTTTTTTCGTCGATCTTCTCGTACAGCATCGCTTCATGAAGCGACAACCAACTACCCTCTTGAGTTCTCGTTCGGGTCTCAGCTTATAAATTAAGCCCTCTCAGTTTTCTCTGCAGGCTGCTCTTTGAGCTCAAAGACTAATGGGGAAGATGTCGTTTTGATATCCAATTCGATGTCGAACAATCCTTCCAGCAGACCTGCCCATATGTCAGACTCGTCGATGAAGGGCGTTTTGATGAGTATATACTTGTCCTTCAAATAGAAATCACCGAACCCCTGAACTCGGAGCCGCTTGAAAACATCCGTGCCATTTTTCCCGTTCCTGAGTACTAAGTCCCAAGGTTGTCTCAAGAGAGACTTTGATGGCTTCGCCCATGTTTCTCCCGATTTCGCGCCACTTATCTTCAGGCGTGTTCTTTATCAGCACGTTGAGGAGTTCGACGTTGACAAAGGCAATGCGGCTTATTCCACAATAGTATTCCCCTGGAAAACGCCAGTCATAAATCATCATGCTGCGGTACACGTCAAGCATTTTGGAGATCAGAGGCTTAATTCCCGGCTCTTTTCCTTCACGGATTAAGGAGTCGATGAATTCTCTTTCATCTTTGTCAAGGATTATCGTCGTTCTTCTCGGTGAGCCTTGGTCTTTATCAATCATTTCTCGGAGTTTCTTTTCTTTGTCGTCCTGCATAGATGATATATCTTGCAGCATATTTTATATAATTTGCTCCTCAGCCGAAGCATATTCAAACATAATCAGGATCGAACCATCACCAAGAGCATCTTGAACCGTTTAGTTGCTTTCAAAGCGTGCGGCTCGTTCGCCGGTATGACAACCATTTCTCCTGCCTTCACAATCGAGGACTTGCCGCCGATCGTGACATTGGCTTCACCGTCGATGATTTGAATCAGTGCATCATAAGGAGCGGTGTGTTCACTCAAACTCTCAGTCTCGTCAAAAGCAAAAAGCGTAACCGTTCCAGCCTTCTTGTCAATGATGGTTCTGCTTACGACCGAGCCCTCCTGGTAGTCTATTAAGCCAGTCATTTTTGTCGGTAATGAAAACTCTGATTTCGGAATCTTGTCCCTAGATCGCTTCAAATGCTCACCCTCTTCACATGCTGAAACGATGATTAACGATTAATGATATATAATCTTATCAGCTAGATTGACCGAACGATTTTTAATGCAGGCAAAGTACTGTTTAACTTGCCGATGACGAGCCATATCCTCTGAAAAAATGATGTACTCTAGGGTATCTGAGGCAGAAATACCAACCGACTAAACGAGTATCTTCTTTTTGATAAGATACCACATGAGCACTAGCCCAGCGATTACCATTGCGACGCCGCCAATAGTGGCAGTACGGTAGCTCCGGTGAAGAATATCAGTCACAGCATATGTCGCATAGGGTCCTCCGAACAGCAGTACTGCCATGATAAGTATCAAGAGCATCTTCAAGTACTTCGAACGGTTTCCTGCGGCTCCTGTCTTTTGTTTGTCTTCCGACATTTGTCCTGCGCCTCGGTGGTACGTTAAAATTGACGCTTTCTCTTATAACCCTTCCTTAACTTCGTTGCCTAAAGCTTTCATCAGGAACTTGAACACGGCGAAACCAGCTCCACGATCTGCCCTGAAACCCGTCGTGGCTCCCAGCAGACAAACTCCTTCCAATCCGCGTTCCTTAGCAAGCCCTAATATTAGACCAGTGGCGCCAACGACTCTTCCTTTGCTGTAGATGACAGCGCCCTTTTCCATAAAATCCAAAGCCAGTCGCGATGAGGTGGCTGCAACGTACACCTGGGCCTTTTCCTCCTTGACAGGTGCTCCCCCGATCGTGACGATAAAATTGCAGCCTCTTTTTTGAACAAAATCTAACGTTTCACTACAAAGCGAATAATGAGCTACGACATCGTCAAAAGACGGTTGGGTGTCCCCAGTCATTATTATGAAGTTGTTCTTCTCTGTGGTTGCGGAATAGAATTCGTACCGTGGCAAGTGGCAAATGCCTTTTCCGTTCACTGACACATAATCTGGAAATGAAGGGGCGTACAACTCTGCAAATAGCTTAGCCCCACAGAACTTCATCAACAGATAAGCGGCAATCTTGCCCACGTTTCCGAAGCCAGGAAGACCCTGAACAAAGATTGGATTCTTCAGTTCAGGATTATAGAGTTCTCGAAGGTAAGGCCCGTTCAAACCCTTCAACACCAGACGGAATAGGTAATCATTGCAGGTCTAAAACGTTTCCGTATTCTTCGAAACCGCCACCAAAGGCCCTTCCAGGCAGGCTGTTGCATTGACCGATACTGTTAAGTTATTTGTGGTGACCGAAATTACTTGGAATAGAACATGCAGCCTCTGCTAGAGCCAGATTATCGCAAAATAGTTTAACCTGAACGAAGATATGAGTACAAGCAATATTTGTAAGAGATGTGAATAGGTGCCAGAAGGCGAAAAGAACCCTGAATTAGATAGTTATTTTGGCACTGTCAAACACATACCTTACGGCAAAATACTCTGCTACATCACCTATAAAATCAGAAAAAACACTCCTGAAGAGAACGTTAGGCAACGTATTGCAAAAAGTTTGGTTCAAGAATATCGTTATGGAAAAGAAGACATTGACGTAGAATTTCCCATCAAGCTTGGCTCGTCAAACCCCAGAATTGATCTTCCGATTTTCTTAGAGGGTTCGTCTCACATACAAGAGAATATCTACATTGTCATCGAAACAAAAAAAGAAAGCATTAAACCGACCGACAAAAAAGAAGGAGTAGATCAACTTAAGAGTTACATGGCAGCGTGCGTAAATTCTCAATTTGGAATGTGGACAAACGGATTGGAAATACAATGTTTACAGAAGCTTGAAGAAAAAGGCAAGTACATCTTCAATGACATCATAGATATACCTTCAAAAGGAAAAACTATAGACGAATTTGAAAAGCCCACTTTTGCTCGTTTGCGTCCTGCTGTAGACTTGCGTGCGGTCTTCAAGAGATGCCATAATTACATTTACGGAAATCAGGGATTACCTAAAGACAAGGCGTTCCATGAACTCTTGAAACTTATCTTCAGCAAAGTGCGAGACGAACGAGAATCAAAGGAAGTTCAATTCTACACCACAAACAAAGAATTGCACTCGACAACTGGTCATCTTAAGGTTCGAAATAGAATCGGTAACTTGTTTGAAGAAGTTAAGTCCCAATATCCGCATATCTTCAGTGACCAAGATGAAAAAATAGAACTAAACCCGATGGTATTAACCTACGTTGTTAACCAAATTCAACCATATTGCTTCCTTGAGACAGATGCGGATGTTAAAGGGGCTGCGTATGAAGAAATAGTCGGAGCTAATCTTAGAGGTGATCGAGGAGAGTTCTTTACTCCGAGAAATGTTTGTTCAATGGCTGTGGAGATGCTATTTTCAACTGTTCGTACAGAGTTGTGGAAAGATCTCAAAATAATTGATCCAGCGTGCGGTACTGGTGGTTTTCTGATAGCAATACTGAACTATGTCAAGGCCAAGTTCTATGAAGAGGAATTTCTGAAATGGAATGGTGATGACCAGACTGCAACGCAACGAACCATGGACAGAATCAAACTATATTGCGAACACAGCCTCTATGGAATTGACATTAATCCTTTGCTCGTCAGAGCGACCCAAATGAACGAGGTAATGCATGGAAACGGTTCTGGAAATCTCTTCTCTGCAAATTCTCTCTTGTCGCCTACAGAATGGCCAACCAACATGAGAGAAAAAATCGATCTGGCAAAATTTGATTTTGTGTTCACGAATCCTCCGTTTGGAACCAAGATCCCCATAGATGATCCGAATATCCTTTTGCAGTATGATTTGGGGCATATTTGGAGAAAGATTGGAGAACACGAATTTGAAATGACGGACAAATTGCGCAATTCAGTTGCTCCTGAGAAACTGTTTATTGAAAGATGCTTCCAGTTTGTTAAGCCAAAAGGCAGAATAGCTATAGTTTTGCCTGATAGTATTCTCTCTAATCCGAATTGCACATTCATCCGTTATTGGATTTTAAAGCAGATGAAAGTAATAGCGAGTATAGATTTGCCAACAGAAACTTTCTTGCCCTTTGTTGGAACCCAAGCAAGTCTTCTCATTTTACAGAAGAAAAAGGTTGATGAAATAGGCTTTGAAGATATAACAAAAGCCGCTCTTCAGTACGAGGTTTTCATGGCGACTCCAACAAAAGTTGGCCATGATAGGAGAGGAAATCCAACTTATGTGCGAAGCCCAGAAGGCGATGAGTTATTCGTTGATATTGAAAAGCAAATTACACGAATTGATAAAGGACAGAAGATTAAGGAAAACATTGTGCTTTCTGAAAGGGTAAGAGATGATGACCTTCCTGAAGTCAGTAGACTCTTTACATCTTGGTGGAGTGATAATAAGTGACTGAACCGCGAGTCAAGTTAAAAGAAATCGCTCCTGCAAAAATAGGGCACACAATAATCAGCTCAAAGTGGTTGATGGAAGGTGAAGAAAGACTAGATGCAGAACATTACACGCAAGAAGGATTCAGATTTAAAAAAATACTCGAAGAAAGTGGTTATCCTCTTTGGCCTCTTGGAAAATGGAAGATTTTTAATCCTCCTCCTCTAAAGCGACATTTCATCGAAAAATCAGCTATGTCTGTTCCCTATATCATGCCATCAGAGATGTTTGATTTCAAAGTAACGCCAACAAAGTATGTGGCTCCAAAGAAAATCAAGAATGTAGAAGACTGGTATGTGAAAGAGGGCTGGATTATTCTTTCGCAATCAGGGAATGCAGGTCGCCCACTGTTTGTAACAAAGGAATACGAAAACATTGTTATCTCTCAAAACGCAATAAGAATTGTGCCAGATGAAGATTCTAAAGCTGGCTTTGTCTATGCTTACCTATCCACGAAGATGGGGCAATCACTTTTAGGTCAAGAACAATTCGGCGTAACGGTAAAACACTTACGTCCTCATCATGTGGCTAATATTCCTGTTCCTGAGATTGACTCTGAAGCATCAAAACGAATCCACCGACAGATTGTTGAGGCTGCACGTTTAAGAAGTGAGGCAAATAGAATCGAGAATGAAGCTATAGCAGAATTGGATAGACTTTTGACCAAGGTGAAGTCCTAAGCCCTTTACATGTTTTCGAATCTAGGTGGTATCCTGTGGGCATACCACAAGACATATATACTGTAAGGTATCTTATAGTATACCTGTGAGACGTATGGCATGCAAATATTGTGGCTCTGAAAAAGTTCGAAAATGGGGCAAAGTCAAAGGCCAACAGGTCTACAAATGCAAGGACTGTGGACACCGATTCTTCGAGAACGGCAACTTCTCAAAAATGAGAGTTGAAAAGAATCTAGTCGTTGCAGCACTGAACTTCTACTATGACGGTCTGAGCTTACGCAAGGCACAGAGAAACCTAGAACAAATCTTCGGAGAAAGAATAAGCCAAGTCACGATTCTGAATTGGATAAAGAAGTATTCAAAGCTAGTCAAAGATTTCGTCACGACCCTAACACCACAACTCTCAGGTTTATGGCATGAAGACGAAACCATGCTGTCATGCGAAGGGCGAAATGTTTGGTTCTGGGAAATGATAGACGAAGACACAAGATTTCTAGTAACGTCTCACGTCTCAGGAACAAGAACCCTAGAAGACACAATAGCAGTATTCAAAAGAGGACTTGAACAGAGCAAGGTCAGACCTAGAGCCGTATTCGTGGATGGAAGCTTTGTGTATGAAACAGCTTTCAACAAAGTCTTCTACACGATGAGAAAAGACATAAGACCTGAGCTGGTGCAGAGAGTCGGAATACGAGCGAGAGAGACAAACAATATCGTTGAAAGGATGCATGGGACAGTCAAAGATCGCACAAGATGTATGAGAGGACTCAAAAGCTTCGAGTCTACAAAGTCACTTCTCGAAGGTTTCACAATTCACTATAACTATGTTAGACCTCACCAAAGCCTAAACGGAAAGACACCTGCACAAGCAGCTAGAACACAAGCACCTAGCACGTGGAAAGGTTTGATAGATGAAGCAACAAAGCACGAAGCACAAGTATTGGCAAAAGCAACAAGTCCTGAGACAAGAATAGAAGAAGGAAAAAAGGTGGAGGCGATTATAAAATGAGAAAAGTGTTAGTTGCACTTCCAGAGAATGTGGCTGATCTCCTGAACAAGGAGCTTGTCGGAACGATAGGAGAAACTTGCTCAGATACATTGCGAACAATCATAATGAGCTGGCTCTCAGAGAAAGGCTACTTGACAAAAGGTGGGAAACATGGCAAAGAATAAACCGAAACGAGAACTTGCAGATGAAATTGATCTACTAGACACTATGCTTTCAAGCCTTGTAGAATTGCTTGAAGAAAAAGGCGTATTATCTCAAACGGAATGGGAAAAGCGAATAAAAGAACGAATTACCGTCAAATAGATGTTCAACAATAGATGTTCAAGTTGGCAAAGGTTAGCATGGGAAATTCTGCCAACTTTACCTTACCTTTACCAAATACCAATAAAATTCCTTATATGACGTAGCACCTAGACGTATAACCCGATGTTCAGGGCAGGTACGACTAAAGTATTCCACTTACCAACTTTGGTTTTTGCCTGCCCTGAACAATTTGCTTAAGCATGACGATATTGGAACGTCCACGCGTCGACCTTGCCCGCCTATGTATTGCAGGTACATAGCGTGGTCAATTTATGGTCAATGGCCGTCATGCTTTCTGAGCTTGTTCAGGGCTGGCAACTATGGTCTGAGTCAGTTTGTCAGTGGCACGGAACCATTCTTTAATTCGCCCGCGTTTTCCCTCACTTTTTCCTTCCCTTCGCTCTAAATATCCTTCAATTGTCATTATGTCAAGAGCCGACTTCATCGTTTGACCAAAGCGGAGAGTTTGGGTCATTAATGGTGTTAGAGAACGCTTAGAAAACTCGTTAACCCCAAAATGTTGAATTATAGTGCCTGCAAATTGGAATATGATGCTAGAGCGATCTCTAATATTCCCTAGACAGAAGGTTCGTCCTCTTGCTCCTCCCGAAACTTCTGCGAAGAGCGTTCCGTCTGGACGACGATAGTACCTATATTGACCGAAGTCCTTGCCTTGCCCTCTACTTTTGGATGCTTCAAAACCAATTTGCGTCCCTAAACCGAATACGTCACTTAATCTAGTAGCTTCTGATTTGGGTTCACGTATTGGTGGATGAATTTGGATAGATGCAAAACCATCGTTGTCAACAGAGATTATGCTCACTTCACTGGCATCTTTGTCAGTTAATGTGAACAGACCATCACTTATCAAGCCATTAGCCCCTAGCCTGAATCTCAAAGGAAGAGGTAGTTTTCTGATCTTAGTTTCACTTGGTTTTTGCAATGTCTTTCACTGTATTCCACTTACCAATTCCTTTACTTGCAGCGCAAGTTGTATTTAAAATAATCTACTCATAAAGAACGCAACATTGCTCATCAGCCCATGCCGATGTCAGAAGCCTAGTCTACCACAAATAACTTAACAGTATCGCTTTGACCAAAAAGATTTAAGAGGGCAACGCTCAGCTTTAGAGGCAGCAGCGGGGTGGGGTAGCCAGGATTAACCCGCTGGGCTCATAAGAGCAAGAATGCTCCGAGAAACCCAGAGATCAGTAGTTCAAATCTACTCCCCGCTACCACAAATAAAGTGTGCGTTATAACAAAAAAAGTCGCTAAAAAAATCGTGGCTTTTGCTGCAAGTTGGAGATGCTAACCTCTTCCTTTTTCTTCTTTTCCGAAGTACGCTGTCCACTTGAGTTTTCTTGCGTCTCTTCCGAAGAACGAACTCTTTCGGCATTTGCTTGAGCAGAACCACAGAATCGACCCGTCGTTCTTGATGTACATCATCCCTGTGCCCGCTGGGAACTCGTTACCGCAGAATGAACATTTTCTTGATCTTGGCACGGTCGATGTCGCCCCTCAATTGCTATCTAGCTTATCTGTTGATTTTCTTGGCTTCTCTTTCAGTTTCTCTAAGCATCAACGTGTCTTGAACTCTGACCGGCCCCTTAACGTTACGTGTTATGATGCGTCCTTTGTCCTTGCCTTCAAGGATCCTCACTCTGACTTGACTGATCTCGCCCGTCACACCTGTGCGTCCTATCACCTGAATTACTTCCGCAGGTGTAAGCTCGACTTGTTGAGCTTCTCTGGCTTCCTTGCTCATTACGTGGATCCTCGTCTGACCTGCTCTACCCTAGCAACTATTTCTTTCACTAACCCCGTGGCTTCTCCTTCTTTGACGATGCACGCCGCGCCCGCTGGAACGTCAATTCCTATCGCAGTACCTATTTTGTCCTTGTTTGGCACGTATATGTAAGGGATTTTTCTTTCTTCACATAACAGGGGTAGATGTGCAACAACTTCTGGAGGTTCGACGTCTTCTGCAATGATCACAAGCTTTGCCTGAGCCCTTTCAATGGCTTTGGTTGTTTCGTTGGTTCCCTTTCTAACACTGCCTGTTTTGGCAGCTATTTGCAGGGCTTCATAGGCCGCATCCGCGAGCTCCTTTGAAACCTCAAACTTCACGAAGAATGGTTTAGACATAAGCCTCACCCTTCAAATGCACAGTCTAATCAATACTTCCTCTTTATCAAGGTTTCGACAACAAAAACACGAGTTTTGAGGACTGTAAGAACCACAATCTGTTGAGGCATATAGAAAGTAAGAAGAAAGGTTTTTGATGGGAGTTACGCCTTCTTGGCAATCGTAATCTTGACAACCAACAATCCAAGGCAGTGAGGACAGGATTTCCGTCCTCGCTTCAGATGGAAAGTCCCGCCACAGTTGATGCAAACTTGCAAGCTTTGGATGCATTTCTCGCCAAGTGCAGCGTATTTGAGCGACGCGCTACCTATCTTTTCCCGTTGCGATTGCCATTCTGTGTCACATTCCAAACAGTTTGATGATGTCTCAGGCATAATCTGCACTCACGCGGTAAGTCGTTGCCGACTTTGCTGGCCGTGACGCCGGTCAGCTTTGCTTTTTGCAGATTTCTATCGATAATTGATATAAGATGGGTGAAGGGTTTAAAGCTACGCTTCAGAACATCACCGTTCTAAATCTAGTACGGTGGAAACCTCACATGGGTAAAGCCGCGAGGAATCCTGCGTCTGACGAACAGGTACAGGGTGACAGCTATCACAAAACTGACCACAACAACAGTGAAGTCTGAGGCGTAAGACTCCGGCGAGTTAAATTGGTTGGATCCTCTTTCAAGAGAACCGAATTCGCCCAGAAACCTGGGCACGTTCCCACTGGTGTCTTGGCGGATTAAGGCAACAGCAATCAGAGGAGCCAGTGTCACCGCGATTCCAAGAATGATGGCGATCGTCAGATAGAGTAGGGATTTCCTCACTGTGTTCGCTTCTCCAGTATACGGAATATGTCATCACTATTAGTTCTACACTTTAGAACAGAATGTAAAACGCTCAGAATGGTCTCGCTCTCCACAATCTGATGGTTTCTATCCAGAAAATAAGCAATGCAATGGCGCCAAAAGCAACCGTGTAGAAGCTGGGCGGAACCTGCGTGATGAAGCTCACGGTCAGATAAGTAGCCAACATAGTTGTAAACAGTACGGAATAGAAGAGATATCGAGGAACAAGGAAGTTGCCCATGCGCGTGAAGAATCGCAAGATTCCAACTTTGACTTCTTCCTCAAGAACATATTCCCCTGTGCCCTTCTTCTCTACTAGTCCTAGATCTTGCAGTTTCTGAAGATGATGCACCGCTATGCTCGGACTGGAAAAACCTAAGGCCCGTTGAACTTCACGGACGCCAACCGTGTGTGTGGACTGCTGCAATAAATACCAATAGACGAGCAGGGTTTTTCCTTTCAGTGCTGATTCTAGGAAAGCAGCATCGAATTCGTGCGGGTTTTTCGACACTTACCATCGCCAGTACAATTTATGGAGCAAGTTGTTAAAAGATTAATCATCCAACTTGTGAAGTCACTTCACTCATTCACGCTTATCAGTTTCCACTTTCAGAGGACACTGCATAAGCAAATGAACCTGAATTGGGCTGAATTGACGCGATTTTCAAAAAGGAGACAGCTTCCCTCAGATTTGAGCGTAGAAAAGTTTAAATAGGCTGCTTCGTTGAAGAATTTTGCTTTTGCTGAGGGGAATCCGCAAGTTTGCAGAGATTAGGCCTGATACTTCACGTTAGTCCGAGCAAGAACATGATAATTAAAGTTGAAAAAATCCCGAGAATTGGCGAAACAGTCGTGGATGAAAATCTGAAACCGGTCGGAACGGTTTTTGATCTTCTTGGCCCGGTGTCTTCACCATACGTCTCTATAAGACCCACGGTACGTGACCCCGAAAAACTCGTGAACAAACCAGTGTATGCGATCCCCTCCCAGAAGAGAAAGGAGAAGAACAAGTATGGACGATAGCGATGAAGTACAAACAGATGCAGATTCCGCCTCACCTACACACGCTCACGAGCCGGCGAAGGTTCAGAGCTGTCCAGAATGCCACAGTACAAGACTAATGCGCGATTATGAGAACGCCGAATTGGTCTGCATGAACTGCGGATTCGTCCTTGCAGCAAAGATAGCTGACAGAGGACCTGAATGGAGAGCGTTTGACGATGAACAGAGAGCTAAGAGAACGAGAGTCGGCGCACCTCTTACCTATACGATTCATGACAAAGGACTGTCAACGATGATTGACTGGCACGACAGAGACGTCTACGGTAAGAGCCTCTCACCTGGACAGAAAGCGCAGGTCTACAGACTCAGAAAATGGCAACGTCGTATACGAGTTTCGGACGCGACTGAACGGAACCTTGCCTTCGCGTTGTCTGAGATCACGAAGATCGCTAACAACTTGAACCTTCCAAAGAGCATTCTTGAAACGGCCTCAGTCATCTACCGGAAAGCTGTGAAAGAACGGTTGATAAGAGGAAGATCGATTCAAGGAGTAACGGCGGCAGCAATCTATCTTGCCTGTAGACAATGCGGCTTGGCCAGAACGTTGGAAGAAATAGCGCAATCATCAAGCGTACCCAAGAAAGAAGTTGGACGCAGTTACCGATTTTTGATAAAGGAACTGAACTACTCGATACCGCCCTTAAAACCAAGCCAGTACATCACGAAATTCTCGAACCAATTGACGATGCAGGGAAAAGTCGAGGAAATAGCCCACAAGATCCTCGGCGCCGCAAAAGAACTCAAACTCACGTCTGGACGAGGGCCCACAGGCATAGCGGCCGCAGCAAGCTACATTGCGTCCGTGCTTACGGGTGAAAGAAAGACGCAGAGAGAAATTGCTGAAATAGCACAGGTGACTGAAGTCACGATTCGTAACCGCTACAAGGAACTCGTGGAGCGATTAATGTTCCACATGACCATCTAACGACATCCCCCTCTTTTTCTTAACGTCGATTTTATCCGCTTCGGTTTTTGCAAAACAGATTTTAGACGCGCCATATTATGATTGCCTGAGGAGACTAATTGCCAAACTGCCCGAAATGCGGCTATAGCGTTCAGAAACCCGTCAAGACGTGGCCTATCCCGTCGCGCAGACCTTTGAAAGAAGGGGAACAAGCGAGACTTGCCGGAATTTTCGAATGCCCTAACTGCAAGGCGAGGTTCAGAGCCGCCGTTGAAACCGAAGTAAAGGCCCAGCAGGCAGTAACTATTAAAGACATGGTCGGAAGGATAAAGGGCATTAGGGAAGAGCTCATGCTGACGTTGACGAACCTTCGCGAGAAGATAAAGACACTGGAGATTGAAAAAGCCAGTTTGATGACTGAAATAGAGAACCTGAGAAAAGTGGCAGAAGCAAGGGCCAATACTCTGGAAAACGAAGTCGGTACGCTAAGAGAAGAAGTCAGATCTCTCAAGGACCTTCTCGGTTACGTGGAAGAACGGAAGTAACGAAACCCTTCATTCGGCCCAGAGACTTTTTCGGTTAAGCAGGCAGGAATTTCTTGTAATATTCCTGAGCGACAGCCACAGCTTTTTCTGGCTTTTTCAGTATCTTGTAGTGTTTGCCCATGATCTTCTCCGCTTCGCTATAGTATTCCACGACTTTCTTCACGTTTCCTTCGTAGATCGACAACCCGCCAGCGACTGCGTACCACATCCCCGCTTTTGACTTATCGCCATCATCTTTAGATTTCTTAGCGTTTTCCAATGCCTCCTTCAATGAAAACTCGATGTTCTTAGGGTTAAGGAACATCGTCGCTGAAAGCGCTTCGTACGTCTCTTCATCGTCCCCCACTAGTTGTTGAAGTTCCGACAACATTTCTGCCTTTTGAACAACAGGGTTCTCCGTTTTCGTCTTAACTTTTTTTGACTGTTTTGACATATCAAACCACCAGCTGCTTGAATTTTCAGCTTTTGAAGTAGTATTGAAACAGTTAATCTTAAAGGTTTGTCCGTCTAATCGGTAGGTTATGCCCTACAAGTTCACGTTCGACCTTTCGAAGATTCCTCGGTTCGTGTTTACAGAGATAGCTAAGACCAGCTTTCAGAGAGGCATGCACAAACAAATTGGCAAGACTGCCAAAGACATGATAAAGAGATTCAGGATCCAAGAGTCCACAGGACTGAACCTTTGTGACGCCGTTACCCTTCTTCAGGACCTGATAGAGACTCAAACATTAAACTTGGTCGACCGGGAGAAGTTCATCAAAACCAAGAAAAGAGCCCTGTTTTTGCCTCACTGTGCAAGAAAGTACATGGACGGCAGATGCGGAGCATCCTTTGATTCGAGCATTCCATCCTACGTTTGTGCTCACTGTTCCCCGGACTGTCTGGTTGAAAACGCGACGACTCTTTGCGCAGGAAAAAGGTTACGATGTCTATATTCTGCCAGGCGGTTCATGTATCCCGAAAATCCTGAAAGCCAAACACTATGAAGGCGTGGTTGGAGTTGCCTGTGGGGAAGAAGTGAAGACTGGAGGAGAAGTCTTGAAGGCTATGAATGTTGTCGGTCAGAACGTTCCATTGATAAAGAATGGGTGCGCAAACACCGCTTTCAACATGGAGACGCTGCACACTACTTTATGAGAAATGAGAAAATTAGGATTACTTGACGATTTCGCGTTTCTTCCAGCGCAGGTTCTTGGCGTGGCATTTCCTGCATTTAACTGCCGTTGCCGCGTTTCTTGCTCCACAGTCTCGGCATATTTTCAAGTAAAGCCTGTGCTTCTGCGCTAGCGCTTTCTTGAGTGGATCTAATATGGGCATTGGCTCGTACCACGTTTGAGTGACTAACACTCACACGGTTCTGTCGTAGATATACTTTTTTGTCTGAAGGCGATCCTCATCTTCGAGCGTTAACGATTCTTCCCAGCAGATCAGGTATGTCGCTTGGTTTTTCGGCCACGCTCACACAGGCTCTTCCGAACGCTTCGATCTTGCTTTCAGCTGTTCCTGCTTTCCCCATCACGATTGCGCCCGCGTGACCCATGCGTTTCCCCGGCGGTGCCGATCGCCCAGCAACATACGCCACGACAGGTTTCGCGTATTTCTCGGTGACGATGTAGTTCGCCGCCAATTCCTCAAGGTTGCCTCCGATTTCCCCTATCAGAACGACAGCTTCTGTCTGCGGATCTTTCTCGAACATCCGCAGGGCATCTATAAAGTTTAACCCGGTTATGGGGTCTCCTCCGAGACCAAGACACGTCGATTGGCCAAACTGTTTCTTCGACAAAGCAGCTGCTATCTCGTAGGTAAGAGTGCCACTCCTCGACGCCATTCCAATTCGCCCTGGCTTGAAAATGTGTGAAGGCATTATGCCAAGCTTGCAGGTTCCAGGCGTGATTATTCCAGGTGTGTTCGGGACCAATTATTGATGCCCCTTCCCGTTTTGCATAAGCCATGACCTCGATTGCGTCTTTTATCGGAATGTGCTCGGTTATTACCACCACAGTCTTTATTCCATTCTCGACTGCCTCAAACGCCGCATCCGCAGCAAAAGGCGCCGGAACAAAGATGATCGAGGCGTTCGCTGACACTTTCTCTTGAGCCTCTGCCACGGTGTTATAGACAGGAACGCCGTTCACCTCCGTTCCGCCTTTCCCTGGCGAGGTGCCAGCCACGATTTTTGTTCCATATTCGATCATCAGTCTCGTGTGAAACGCACCTTGAGAACCAGTTATGCCTTGGACGATTGCCCGCGTGTTCTGGTTCACTATTATTCCCATGCTCAGACCCCTCCGCGTTTCGAGATCTCAACGGCGCGACGGGCCGCTTCTTCCATACTTTCAAGCACCTGAATCCCCGCGTCTGTCAATATCCGTTTTCCTTCCTCTTCATTTGTGCCCACAAGTCTGATCACCATAGGGGTTTTAACACCGATTCTCTCTTTTGCTTCAAGTATCCCCTTGGCAACTTCATCACAGCGGGTGATACCGCCCATGATGTTTATGAAAAGAGTTTGGACCCGTGGATCTGAAAGCACTATCTTTAACGCTAACGCGTTCTTCTCTGAGGTGGCACCGCCCCCTACGTCCAAAAAGTTTGCTGGTCTGCCGCCATAATATTGGATTGTGTCGAGAGTTGCCATAACGAGTCCTGCACCGTTTCCGATAACCCCTATGTCTCCGTCAAGTCTGACGTAAGCCAAGTCGTTGTTCATTGCTTCGAGTTCCTGCGGGCTGAGGTCACTTCCACCCTCAAGAAGCCGTTTCTTGTACTCTTGATGTCTGAAAAGTGCATTATCATCAATGATTATTCGGGCGTCAGCCGCCATGAACTTGCCATCAGAAGTTTCCACAAGAGGGTTCATTTCGATGAGCTCAGCATCGTTTTCCATACCTGCAAGATACAATCTTTCGATTATTTTGGCGAGATCCAAAATCTGGCTTCCGTTGTAACCCATTCTCCTTGCTATTTCCCGTGTCTCAAAAGTCCTTAGACCAAGTTCAGGTTTTATGGTGGTCTTTATGACTTTCTCAGGAGTTTTGGAAGCGACTTCTTCTATGTCAACTCCCCCGACGGGAGAGGCAATCGCCACGTAGCACTGGTTGAACCTGTCAGTGGTTACTCCGAAATAGAGTTCTTTGCTAACTTGGATCTTTTCTTCGATCCACACGCTTTTGACGGGTATGTCTTTGATTTTCATGTTAAGCAGTTTTTCAGCGACTTTTTCTGCTTCCTCAGCGGATTGGGCGAATACTATGCCACCTGCCTTCCCTCTTCCTGCGACCAGAACCTGAGCCTTCACGACAACGGGCATTCTAAGCTTAAGTGCAATTTCATGAGCTTGGCTCGGGCTTGTCGCTAATCCTCCTTGGGGTGTGGCGACGCCATGCTTTGCAAGAATGCTTTTTGCTTCATATTCGTACAGTTTCAAAACGTCACTCTCCTCATCTTATCGTTTCTATCGTGACATAGGATTTTGTGTCCATTACGCCTTCAATGGAGGACAGCTTGCTCAGAACCTCATCCAGTTTTTCTCTTTCAACCATCGCAAGCGCGTCCATGTCCCCTGCGACTCTGAACGCCCTTTGGATCGTGAGTTCTTTAATTTTCTGGTAAGCGAAGCTTCTTTTGAGCGGTGAGACCTTGATCAGTATGAAGGCTGGCACAGAGTATACCCCAAGAGCATTCAATCCTTGTTCGGTAACGTCTATGAAACCTCTGCCCGTGCGGATGTAGTTCAAGTCCCTCAGCTTTCTCAGGTGAACATTCAGAGCCTGTCTGCTGATGCCCAACTGTCTTGCCAAAGCATCCTGCTTCAAATGCAAAGTGTACGCGTTTGTCGATTCACTCTTCTGATAGAGCAGACTGAGCAACTGCATAGATCGGCGCGTAAGAGTTTCCAAATCCAACTCCTCAACGGTTGCTGTTTGTTAAGTTAAAGTTTTACGTTGTTACCGGTCTTTTAAATTTTTACCAAAGCAAAAGCAAATTGTATGAAAGACACACACCGGTGCTTCAGGGTTTTTGCAACCGAAAATCTCACCGTAATGTATTTATTTGCCGACAAGGAAGGTTATCGAGCCTACAGAAAAAATCAAAACTAGGAGTAAGGCGGTACAAATGTCTGAAAGCAACGCAGTGTTGATCGGAAACAAGCCAGTAATGAACTACGTACTGGCATGCATAACCCTCTTTCACGGCGGAGCGAAGGAAGTTAACGTGAAAGCACGAGGGAGATCCATAAGCAGGGCAGTTGATGTCGTCGAGGTTGTCAGACGCAGATTCCTACCAGACGTGAAAGTCAAACAAATCGGCATTGGAACACAGCAGATGGCACCCAGAGAAGAGGGTGGCTCGCCTTCAAACGTCAGCACAATCGAGATTCGGCTTGAACGCTAGAACAGCGTTTCCGCAAGAAAGGTACAAGGCTCCGCCGCCCCTCCTTTGTTTGTGGAGGGCGATTGGTAGTTGAAGATGGGACTTTGCAGTTTCTGTCTCAAGAGCGGTATACTTTGCCAAAAGTGTTTAGCTAAAGTTAAGTCTGGAGAGATCAGCGAACTTGACCTGAAAATCGCTCGTCTCTTGATGTCCCTGGAAGAAAAGTATCCCTCTCTTCAAAACGTCTATTTTCACAAGGCGATAGACGCCGACGGAACTCTGGCGATAGTTGTAGGTCCCGGAGACGTTCCGCGATTGTTGGGCTATGGTGGAAGAATTGTTCGCGCGATAGGCGACGAGACGGGAAAGAACGTTCGTGTTCTGGAATCCGGGGTCGATGATAGAAAATTCTTAGAAGACTTGTTTGCCCCAGTGAGTATAATGACGATTAACACGATTTGGCTTCCGGATGGAAGCACTGAAACTCGTGTCATACTTCGAAGAAGACGTGGTGGGCGCGGGTCTTTTGATGTAAAGGCTTTGAAGGACATTGCCGGCAAAGTTCGCAACATCACGCTGCGAGTTGAGTACGCGGACTGAATGAAACGAGGAACACCTCTCATGAAGTTGGATCTCATTGGTGATTGGAACAGAACGCATTATTCTGACGAAGTAAAGCCAGAAGATGACGGCAAAGAAGTAACCCTGTTCGGCTGGGTTCAAGAGATCAGAGACCTAGGTGGCATCCGCTTCATAATACTGCAAGATCGCGAAGGCACGATTCAAATCACCGTTTTACGAAAAAAAGCAAACAGCGAAGTGCTTTCGAAGTCAGACTCTTTACAAAAACGGTACAGCATAGGTGTCAGAGGAACAGTAAAGAAGACCAAGATGACGCCGAGAGGAATCGAAGTCATTCCGAACGAAATCAGAATCTTCAACACAGCCGAACAATTACCAATAGACATCTGCGGGAGGACTCCTGCAAATCTGGAAGTCTGTCTAGACTCACGCGCGCTAGACCTGTCTCTTGAAAAGAACGTAGCGGTCTTCAAGATTCAACACAACGCCGTCGTGGCAGTCCGAGACTTTCTCTTCGAAAGAGGCTTCTTGGAAGTGCACACTCCACGCATAATCGCCTCGGCAACCGAAGGCGGAGCAGCACTTTTTCAACTTGATTACTTCGAAAGAAAAGCGTACCTCGCCCAGAGCCCGCAGCTCTACAAAGAAGAGCTCGTCATGAGCCTCGAAAAGGTCTTCGAAATAGGACCCTTCTTCAGAGCTGAAGAATCGCATACACGACATCACCTGAGTGAATTCGTATCGATAGACATCGAACAAGCCTTTGCCACACAAGAGGACGTCATGCAAATTCTTGAACAGCTGATTCAGCATATCTGCAAGAGCCGTGGCGGAAAAGTGCAAGAAGGAACTGATGACGCTTAAGTACAGTCTGAAAGTGCCTGACGTTCCTTTCAAACGTTTGACTTACGATCAGATACTGGAAGAATTGAAAAAAGAAGGAATCGATGTTTCATGGGGCGAAGACATTCCGACCCCGGCGTTCAGAACGATAGGCAAACTTCACCCATACTTCTATTTCATAGTCGACTGGCCCACTGAATCAAAAGCATTCTACATAAAACCACGCGATGACAACCCAGAGATTTCCGAAGGATTTGACTTGATGTGGCGATGGATGGAGCTCGTTTCAGGCGGAACAAGAATCGCATCCAAAGAACTGCTGATAAAACGACTGAAAGAAAAGGGCCTCAACCCGGAATCCTTCAAACATCATCTGCAAGCTTTCGACTACGGCATGCCACCACACGCAGGCTGGGCAATAGGGTTAGAAAGATTGACGATGATGCTGACCGGAAAGAAAAACATACGAGAAGTCATGCTGTACCCACGCGACAAGTTCAGACTCACCCCATAGCTTTGTTTAGCACTGTTCTTGTAAAAATCATCATCCTTTTTAGCTGAAAATGTGCTAAAAACTGATAAATACCACTTGCGTTATTCCCAAGCCATGGGAGACGAACCAGGGATCGAATGCGGCGTATTCGGTGCGATAAGCCGCAATAGCCAACACGTGTTTCCATACATATACTGGGGCATGAGAGCTCAAAACCACAGAGGACACCAATCACACGGTTTTCTCACTTATCTTGACGGAAAATTCTACGCAAACAGAAGCCTCGACCTCGTGCCGAAAATCAAGACAAACGCGATCCAAGAATGGTTTGGACGATTGCCAGGAAACATCGGCATCGGAAACGTCAGGTACACCACCTCAGGAAAATGCGACGAAAAATCGCTTGTGAAGGGAACACAACCCGTAACGGCCTCCAAGAAACGGTTCAAACTGGCTGTATCATTCAACGGTAACATCGTGAACACTTTTCAGCTCAAGAGAGACATTCTCAAACAGTTTCCACACTTCTCTTATGAGTGCGACGCAAACCTGGTCTGCTACAAACTGTTGATAGAATACTTGAAAAGTCAAGACATTACCTCGGCCGCGGAAGCTTGTATGAAAGAGATTGATGGAGCGTTCTCAGTGGCCGCCGTAACGCAGGACGGTGATTTCTTCGCATTCAAAGACCCACATGGAATAAGACCACTCTGCGCAGGACACAGCGAAGACAATTCAATCTACGCCTTCTCCTCAGAAACTGCGAGCCTCGACATAAACGGCTTTCAAAGAGACTTTGAGCTGGAACCCGGAGAACTTGTCAAAGTCACAGAAAACGGTTTTGAAAGAAAAAGACTGGTCAGAGAGCAGAGAAAAGCGTTCTGCTCCTTTGAATTCGCGTACTTCGCCAGACCAGATTCACGGTTCGACGACAAATATGTTTACGAAGTTCGAGAGGAATTTGGAAGGAACCTTGTCAGGGAAAACCCAGACGTCGTGAAGGATGCAGACATAGTCATTTCTGTACCTGAGACTGCAGACGACGCAGCTATGGGAGTTCATGAGGCTTCCGGATTAAGATGGGAAAGAGCCTCGCGAAGACATCGCTACGTAACCGAAAGGGCTTTCATCCTCCTAAGCAGAGATCGAAACCAAACGATTGACAGAAAAATAAACATCCTAGAGCCCAAGATTGAGGGCAAACGCATAGTCGTGACAGACGATAGCATCGTCAGAGGAGACACAACAAAGATTATCGTTGCGAAACTCCGCAAGATGAGGGCCAAGAAGGTGTACTTGTTCGTCACCTTTCCACGCATAATCGGACCATGCTTCTACGGAGTGGACATGGCCACGTACGGCCAACTCTTGGGTGCAAAACACAATCCCGAAGAAATAAGCGAGATAATAGGCGCAGACAAGGTTTGCTACCAGTCTATCGAAGGCCTTGTCAAGGCAACAGGATTCAAAAAAGAAGAATTGTGCACGGGTTGCATAACAGGCGAGTATCCAACACCCTTAGCCCAGAGAATAGCGGATGACGTGAAGAAACGGCTCCTTCAAGGTTACGAAGAGAAAGAAAGATTGTACGAGATAGAAGAGCCAATTGAAGCTACCTGTGGGACTGATTAGGTCTTTCACGATCATTTCAACAGTATGAGGGGGCTCCGATGGAAAAAGTAGGCATACTCGTGGTTTCATACGGTTCAAGAGAAGCAGCGATGATTGATGCCTTCACGCGCAGTACGAAGTACAATGCAGAAATTTATGTGGTGGACAAACAGCACAACCCGTTCAACGTGGAAAAGGCGGCCAAACACGTTGTCATACCCGATTTGAACATTGAAAAGATCTGCAAATTCGCAGATGCAAACAAGAACCGCGTTGATTTCGGCATTGTAGGTCCAGAGAAGCCGATAGTTGAAGGAATACGCGACCTTGTAGAGAAACGTACGAAAATACCGATGATTTGCCCCACAAAAAAGTATGCTATTGAGGAGAGCAAAGTAGAGCAACGACTGTTGTTTGACAGAATCGTGCCCGAAGCAAATCCTCGCTTCAAAATCTTCAACCCAGAGGATTACGAGGACGTTTCAGAAGTCAAGAGAGATGTTTACAGTTGGCTTGACGTATTGGAAAACCAAGCCGTCGTCAAACCTGACAAGCCCGCAGCTGGAAAAGGAGTAGGCGTTTGGGGAGACCACTTCAACACGCGAGAACAGCTTTTCGAGCACTTTCTATCGAATTATCGTCACGGTCCTGTGATTATCGAAGAGAGAATTGAAGGGGAAGAATCAAGCTTTCAAGCGTTCTGCGACGGAAAACACCTGGTCCCCTTACCTGACACGAGAGACTACAAGCGAGCGTTCGACCAAGATAAAGGACCAAATACTGGAGGAATGGGTTCTTACAAAGACACAGGTGACATACTACCATTCCTGACAAAGACAGACCGAGCCAAAGAACTGGAAGTTGCCGACAGAATCTTTCAGAAATGGAAAGGAAAAGACAATTCTTCTTTGAGAGGTGTACCCTTATACCTTGCCTTTATGCACTCAAACAAAGGATTGAAAATCCTTGAAAACAACAGCCGCCCAGGAGACCCCGAGATAATCAACATCTTACCCGTGCTAGAGGACGATTTTGTCGATGTCTGCTTCAGAATGCTTGAAGGAAGCCTCACTCAGATTGAGCTTCGGAAAGCAGCCACGGTAGTAACCTATAAGGCTCCACCTTCCTATGCAGGATTCTGTGAAAACTTCCCCAAGCGCGTAGACAAAGCTCACGTTGACAAACCGGTTGATCTCACGGGAGCCTATGAACTCAGCAGAAGACACCCTGACCAAGTGCGAGTTTATCCCGGCTCAATGGAAAAACGCGACGGCAAGAACTTCACCTTGAGGTCCAGAACAGTCTGCACGGTGGGAATCGCGGACAACATTGAGGATGCCCGATCAATATCGCTCGATGCCTTAAAAGCAATCAAAGGCGGAGCTCTTTGGTACAGGACCGACATAGCGTCAACGGCTCACATAAAGAAAAGCGTTAGTCATTTGGAGAGCTTGAGGCGCAACCCGTGAAAGGGGTCTTCGTATCAGACTGTGAAGGACCGATCTCAAAAAACGACAACGCCTTTGAAATAACTGCACAATTTGTTCCCTCTGGAGACAAGATTTTCACGTTGATAAGCAGGTATGACGATGTGCTTGCAGAATTGGTCAAGAAACCTGGCTACAAGGCAGGCGACACGCTGAAGCTAATCCTACCCTTTCTGAAAGCCTATGGAGTAACAGATCTATTGATCAGGGAATTGTCGGCAAGAAAGTTGGCCTTGATGCCTCTCGTGAAAATCACTCTGGATTATATCACGAAGATTGCGCCAGCCTATGTTATCAGCACAAGCTACGAACACTATATTGAAGCTCTATGCAAAGCAATCGGTTTTCCTTTCGAAAACACGTACTGCACCAAACTGCGTTTAGACAGATACGAGTTGGGATGGCAGGAAAGGGATCAGCTTAGGCGAATCGCTTCGGAGATAACGGTGATGCCGACCTTCGAAATTCCACTGCGGAGCTACCAGTCTGAAAGACCTTCCTGTGAAGGCACAAGCAACGGTTCGAAAGTTAGACGAGATTTTCTGGGACACAATAGAGAAAATGCAAATTGGAAGAATCTATTCAGAAGTGAATCCGATCGGCGGAATTGAAAAAGCTCAAGCCATCGAGGAGATCGTCAACAGACTATCCACAAGGCTTGCAGACGTCATGTATGTTGGCGATAGCATCACCGATGAGGAAGCGTTGAAACTAGTGAAAGAAAACGATGGCCTCGCAGTTTCCTTCAACGGAAACCAGCACGCAGTTGAAAATGCAGACATCGCATTAATGTCTCCAGATTGTACAGTCACCGCCATAATCGCTGAAACTTTTCTCCGATTTGGAAAGAAAGAGACACTAGCCCTAGTGGCGAATTGGAATAGACAAACGCTAGAAAAGAGTCCATTGAACAATGATTTGATCAAGCTGTTTCTCAGATTACATCCGCGCAATTTGCCTAAAGCTAAAATAATAAAGAAAGAAGATAGGGCAAAGCTGTCGAAAGAAAGCAGCGAATTCAGAAAAAAGGTTAGAGGAGAACGAGTTGGCAGGTTAGGATGAACTTGGTTAACAAAAACTTGATTCAAGATACTTTCGCTGAGGCTTTTGATGGATTCTACACCCGATTGATCGTAACTGCAGACGACTCGGAAACGCTGAGACGTGCAGTGGAAGACGCAACAGCTACGCCTTCCACCGTGATCGACAGGATCGAAGGCGGAACAGAGAAGTGGCTTACGGAGAAAGAGACTCCGGACAAACGGAAAGGCGCAATTCTGCAGTTTTGGGGAGCACATCATAAGAAGAAACCGTTCTCGGACAGTTTGAAGAAGTTTGAGACTGAACTCTCTTACAGAATACGGCAAGACATATTGGTCAAGCCGTTTACAGCCGTTTTTGACGCTTTGCCAAATGCTGAAGGAAAGATTGACATGATGGAACGGGTTGGCCATTGCGGCGATGGATATGAATGGATGGAAAAAAGACACGAAAGAGAAGTAATAGTTGTGCCAATAATGGTTCCTGACTTCGTGATCGAACGTTACTTGGGTTATGCCCGCGGCGTCATGGGGGCCAACTTTTGGATAATGTGCAAAACCAAAGAGGCATTGAGGGAAGCTGGGAAAAAAGCGCTGGCAGCTATACACGGAGTGGAAGGTGTAATAACACCGTTTGACGTCTGCTCTGCAGGTTCGAAGCCGGAAACGAACTTTCCATGGATTGGACCGACAACGAACCAACTTTACTGTCCATCTCTAAAAGGGAAGCTCGACGGGGATTCAAGGGTGCCCGAAGGCGTCAACTACATACCTGAAATTGTCATCGATGGAATTTCAATGAACGCAGTGAAGGAAGCAATGAAGAAGGGAATATCGGCCGCATCGAAAATCAAAGGTGTCGTCGGAATATCCGCTGGCAACTACGACGGCAAACTGGGCGAGTACAAGATCTACTTGAGAGAGCTGTTCAGATGAGCCAGTTCGACGCAGTTGGGTTCGGAGCTCTTAACGTCGACAAGCTTTTCAAAGTTGAAAAAATAGCTGCGGCAGAAGAGGAAACTTCAGTAATCGACTACTCGGAGACGTGTGGCGGTTCAGCCGCAAACACAATGGTTGGCTTGGCAAGACTCGGCTGCAAAGTGGGTTTCATCGGAAAAATCGCCTGGGATCCTGAAGGAAAAATGCTCTTGCAAGATTTCAGACGAGAAAGAGTCGACACTAAAGGAATGGTCATCACCAAAGATGGCAGAAGTGGCAAAGTCATGGGTTTCGTGGATAAAAATGGTCAGCGAGCCCTGTACGTTGATGCAGGCGTGAACGATGCGATGAGACCAGAAGACGTGAACTTGACCTACGCTTCGAACGCAAAGCTAGTGCACCTAACGTCCTTCGTCGGACAACAGTCATTTCAAACTCAGAAATGGCTTCTCAATAAGCTGCCCTTGAGGGTTAAGGTGAGCTTTGACCCAGGAGCTCTCTATGCAAGAACTGGAATGGCGAAACTCCAACCGATAATAGAGAGAACTTCTATAATGCTGCCGAACGCAGATGAACTTGCACTAATAACGGGTAAAAATGATTACAGAGAAGGAGCGAAACTGCTACTTGACAACGGCGTAAAGATAATAGCCGTCAAGCTTGGAAACCATGGATGTTATGTGACGGATGGAAGGGAAAGCCATATTGTAGCTCCGTTCAAGGTCAAAGTAATCGACACGACAGGGGCCGGAGACGCGTTTGACGCTGGTTTTCTCTACGGTTTGCTAAGAGACAGGAGTCTCGAAGAAGCTTCTAGAATTGGCAACTTCGTTGCTTCAAAGTGCATAATGGCAATGGGCGCGAGACTTGGGTTGCCAACGCTCAAAACCCTAACAACCGAGATGCAGATGTGACCAGAGACAACGCATCCAGCCGCAGGATTCTAAGCCTATGAAAAGATCATAAAGTTCCTTAACGTTCTCTCTCCAAATAGTTAATCAGGCTTTCAAAAATGAGACTTCCATCTGAGAATTCTGGCATTTTCAGTTGCCGTGTCCAATCCGGTCGCTGCCACCAGTAGAAGGCTCTTTCAGGATGCGGCATCAGACCGAAAATGGTGCCCTCTGGGTTGCATATACCTGCTATGTCGTGAAATGCACCGTTCGGGTTGGCCGGATAAGAACCTTTGGCGTATTCGCCATCTTTCTTGCAGTAGCGGAATACCAGCTGATCGTTTTCAACAAGTTTTTCCAAATAGCGCTTCTCTCTCTCTTTTGCGAAGATAAATCTTCCTTCAGCGTGCGCAACAGGTACGTGGATTGTTTTCCCCTTTCTGCATCTTCGAAGTGAACACGCATTTTCCACTGTTCTCGTGTTTGAGGCTGATCCATCTGCAATTGTAACCCGGCGGAACATTCGTTGCTAATGCAGCCTCAGGCACTTGGCTGGTACCCTCAAACCCTGGAAGCAGACCGGCCTCAACAAGCACTTGGAAACCGTTGCAGATCCCGAGGATCGGACGATTCTCATCCACGAAAGCCTTGAGCTCTTTGCCCAACTTCGCAAGTACCCATTTCGCCCATATGGCCCCAGCCCGAACGTAGTCTCCGTAAGAGAAACCGCCGGGGAAAACGAGTGCATCATAATCCAGCATGTTCTTTCGCTTGATCATTTCGTTGACGTGAACAATTTCGGCCTTGACCCCAAGTTCTCTTGAATGAACGCCCCGTTTCGGCGTCACAGTTGGTTCCACCGACGCGCAAAACGCAGATCCTGATCTCTTCCCTTTTCATATTCAAACCCCCGCGCTGAGCGACCCCTTCCAAGCTGCCAGAAGGTCGTTAATTGAAGCGTCAATCACAATTTCACGCGTCAACCCCCGGATGCGCAGGCTTGTCGTTTTTGTAACCCTTCCTATTTCGGATAAGACTTGCCCCTTCATCAGAGTTTCAAAGTGATCTTTTGCTTTCTGTGAAACTTCAACTAAGAAGCGGCTGTTCGACTCTGAGAACAGAACCAAATCATTGCGGCTCAAATTACGCCTCGGAACGTCTAACAAGTTCATTTCGATGCCGTACCCACCTGCAAATGCCATCTCAGCTGCTGCAACCGCCAGACCTCCTTCTGACAGGTCGTGACAAGCCTTGACTAGGCCCAAATCGATGGCCTTTGTCAACGCGCGGTAAGTCTTCTTTGCCTGTTTCCCGCGCACTTTGGGCACGGTTTTACCGATAAAGCCGTTCAGTCTATAGTACTCCGAGCCACCAAGTTCGAAGAAAGTCTCCCCAACAATATACATTGAGTCGCCGTTTGACTTCACGTCCATTGAAACCGCGGAACGCACGTCTGGAATGATGCCTAATGCGGTTATAAGAAGTGTCGGAGTCACTGGCCCCAAGGGCGATTCGTTGTAAAGGCTGTCTTTGCCCGAAATGAAGGGTGTTTCATAAGCAACTGCAAAATCATAACAGGCTTCACATGCTCTTACAAGGCTACCCAGTCGTTCTGGTCGTTCAGGGTTCCCCCACGTGAAGTTGTCCAGCAATGCGATACGTCGGCCACCCACGGCCACGTTGTTTCTTATCGCCTCATCAATCACGGAGGCTGCCATCCAATAAGTGTCGATCTTACCATAGTTCGGGTTCATCCCGCATGAGATCACGATACCTTTCCAAGAATCGTTCAGTGGTTTCAGTACCGCAGCGTCATTTGGTCCCGCGTTTTCTCCCTGGAATGGTTTCAGCACAGTGTTTCCTTTCACTTCGTGGTCGTACGTTCGAACAACGCTCTCTTTGCTGGCGATGTTGGGTGACGCAAGAAGTTTCAACAACGTTTCCGTAAGTCGTTTTGAATCTGGCAAATTTGGCTCCTCAAACTGCGTATGCTCAAGTACCGCAGTTTTCGTCGTCTTTGGCGGCCCAAACAGAAAGGCGAGATCCATCCTTGCGACTTTCTGACCTTGATAGCTGAGTTCCAGAGTTCTCTCAGAAACGAGTGTTCCGATTGCGGTAGCCTGAACGTCTTCCTCTTTGAAAACGTTCAATGCTCTTTCAAGGTTTTCAGGTGGCACGGTCAGGAGCATTCTCTCTTGGGATTCAGAAATGTAGATCTCCCATGGAGCTAATCCAGCGTATTTCAGGGGGACTTTCTCGAGGTTCACCTTAGCACCGACTGCAAACCTGTTTGCGGTTTCGCCCACTGCAGAGGATAAACCGCCTCCGCCCAGATCAGTGATCGAGGATGCAAGCTCCAAGTCTCGGATCGCGATTATCGCTCTTTTCAGTTTCTCTTCTTCTATGGGGTTTGCAATTTGCACGGATGGACGTGACACTTCTTCAGATTTCTCCGTCAGTTCTGCTGATGCAAAGGTCACGCCGTGAATGCCGTCTCGGCCGGTCTTGCCGCCTGCGATTACGATTATGTCGTTTGGTTTGGCGGCTTTCTTGAACTTCCTAAGAGGAAGTAATCCGACGCATCCGCAGTAGACAACGACGTTTCCGACATAGGTTTCGTCGAAGTATATGGCGCCGTTCACCGTCGGAATTCCCATGTTGTTTCCGTAGCTTCCTATGCCCGCCACTACGCCCATGTACACGTATTTGGGATGCTTGACACCGGCTGGAAGCTTTGTGTAGTCGAAGTCCAAAGGGCCGAAGCCCAGTACGTCAGTGCAAGCGATTGGGTCAGCCCAGACGCCCAATATGTCGCGGATGACTCCGCCTGTTCCTGTGGCTGCCCCTCCGAAGGGTTCCACTGCGCTTGGATGGTTGTGTGTTTCCACTTTCATCGCTATTCCGTGATTTTTGTCAAAATCCACGATTCCAGCGTTGTCTTCGAAAACAGAGAAACACCATTTTGGTTTGATCTTCTTGACAGTTTCAGAGATGTATGTCTTGAATAGACTGTTGATTTCTTTTCCTTTGAATTTTATCTTGCCCTTGAAGGTTTTATGGTAGCAGTGTTCAGACCATGTTTGGCCTAGGGTTTGGAGTTCCACGTCGGTTGGATTTCGACGTTGTTTTGCGAAATATTTTTGGACGCACCTCATTTCGTCGAGGCTTAAACCGATTCCGAGTTCATTGCTCACATCTGCGAGTTCTCCGTCTGAGGCGTTGCGAAGGTTGATTTCAAAAAGTGGAAAAGGCATTTTCTTGTTAACATACAGCGTACTGGTCATCGGGTTTCCTCGATGACGATTGAGTAGTTGTCTTTTGTTGGGTTTGCCAAGAGCCTCTTGCACATTTCTTCTGCTTTTGCTTCTGCTTTTTTCTTCGTTGCCGCTTCATGCATAATCGTGTAGACTTTGCTCACGTTGACAGAATCAATCTCATAGCCAAGTTCTTTCAGCAACTGCGCGGTGGTTTCACCCTCAGGGTCGCTGTGCCCTGGTTTCAGACTGACTTCAATTCTGAGACGCCATTTCATGTCTAGATGTTGAGTTGAACGGAATTTAAACGCTTTCGCCACAATAAATGCAAAGCTCTAATTTAGGATGATTCTCTTGTTCTTGTACAGAATTCTGATTCCTTCTCGATTCGACACGTGTCCTATCTGTTCAGATCCTTGTTCCGTCTTCTCGAGGATGTCAACCGCCTTGTCTGCGTCAGTCTTGTTTACGATTACGGCAAAGCCCCAGCCCATGTTAAACGTTTTGAACATCTCCTCGTCCGTTATAGGAGTCTTGAGTTTGCTTGCAGTCTCTCGGATTACGTTGAACACGGGTTGCGGTTTGAAGTTGTCGAAATCGAAGCCTATGCCTTTTGAGAATTTGGTAAACCGGCCAAATTTCAGGTATGCGTCGCCAGTGATGTGCACCGCTCCTTTCAATTCGAGCTCAGCTGCGAGTCTGAGGAATGGTTTCACGTAAATTCTGGTCGGTTCTAAAACTTCATGGACTATTTCCTTTGTTAGCCCATCTGGGACGTCGTCTGGTTCGTATCTTCCGCCCCATTGTTTGAACAGTACCCTTCTGAGCGAGTGAAATGCCGTTGCTGTGAACGCCAGAGCTTCTCAGCCCGATTATTGAATCCCCTGGTCTTATGCCTTTGCCGGTTATCACTTTGTCCTTGAACACTTCACCTATGGAAGCGAAGACCATGTCGAACCCTTTGCCTTCGCGAAGCCCCTTTATCAAATCAGCTACGTCACCGATCTCGCCGCTGGGCACTACGCATTCAGATTCTTCCGCGCCTTTCACGATTCCCTTCATCCATTCTTGCACAAGAAAAGGGTCAGAGACTTGCGCATGGATGTTGTCCGCCACTGCCAACGGTTTAGCCCCTGATCTTATGACGTCGTTGACAGCCATTGCGACGCCGTCAATTCCGATAGTACTGTATTTTCCTGCAAGCTGTGCAAGCAGAACCTTGGTGCCTACTCCTTCAATGACCAAGTCGAGATAATGGTCGTCAAATGGGAATACTCTTCCAAATGGAAGCTCAACAACTTTTCCATAGCGACTGTTACTATAAGTCCGTGTTAGAGTTTGAAGTGCTTTCTTGGATTCAGCTCTTCGGTCTCTGTCCACACCAGTATCGGAATAAGTGAGTTTCCGAGTCATCATGGAACCTTCTGGCCCGAATTCTAGTTGTCTTGGACTTATAAAAAAGCACCCTCGAAATGCGGACAAGAACTGCCATATTCAAAGTTTGGACTGCGCGGACGACGTTTATCTCTGTCTCAGTGGTGTTTCATATACCATAGGTAGGCGTCTTGCGCTGTTTTCCGAGGCCATTAACATGCTCAAGAGAACGTAATACTGCCTCAGGAATAGTTGCCCTTTGACGCTTGCCCGGTACACTGGTCTACGGTCTGATATGTACCGTTCGATAAATCCTATTTCAATGAGAGAATTTAGAAACTTGTTAAACTGACCTGAGTTGATGTTGGCATGTTTCATGATCGAGAACTTTGCTCGATCGCCGTCCTTGACAGCCTCAACCATCAATGCAATTATCTCAAAATGGCTTCTGTACTTCTTACCTATCGGAAAGCTGCACGTCCGGTATTTCACTCTGAGAAGGCAGATACGGAAGGACATGGTCATCAGATAGGTTTCCAAGCTTTGGCACTTCATTATAATACCACTCATTTAATGAAATAAGCCATTTTTCTGTAGACTCTATTGAAAACACTTGCATGACTATTGAAAGAATTGAATCGGTACGTATCGGGTCTCGAAGCATTTATTATTAAGGTCAATTGAAACTATTGAATAAGAGACAAACTCTTTAATTCAGCTGAGATTAGACTATTTGATAGGGGGACAAATGCGTGTCTCAACGTCGACTACTGCCGCAAGAAGTGAAATTTCTCGAAGAAGCAGCTAGCGCAGATGTTGTTTCCAGCAACCTACGCTTAAGAGAAGGCGAGTACCAGTACAACCTGGTCAAAGCCATTGCGTCCTTCCAGCTGGACCTCACGTTCCCCGATGTGAGAGATCTGATTAGAAAGCTGTACGGAGAAGAGAAGACTCTTGACTTGCAATTCGTCCGCAAGATCCAGACCATATTGAAGAAGATGGAGAAGAGCAACCTGGTCAAGATATTGCCAAAGAAAAATCCTTGGCAACTTCAACGATACGCGCTTTCAAGCTATAGATTTCAAGACAGCGACAAGAACCTTGTTGTTCTGGCGACAGACCAACAGATTAAACAAACGCAAGATGAACTTCGCTCCGCTTTGACGCAGCAAGATATCAGCAAGAGAGACTATCTCAAGACTCTGGCCATGACTTTGATTCTTGTTGCATCCTACGCTGTCGTCGTATGGTCTGTGGTGCAACCGATCATAAACCCAATCGTATTCGTCCCCGGACTCTCAGTAGCGATCGTGTCTTCTCTTATAGAAGGCAAAATGCTCGCCGGAAGATGATTCTGAAAATGATCCTGTCGTTTAGTTGCCTTACGCATCATGAAAAGGAAACGTGGTCGCTTTGATAAAACCCTCTTGGTTCATATTCATCCTATTGTTCTTGATGTTCATGCTTCCTCTTACAAGGCTCCACTTTGCGAAAGCAGGATTCCAGACAATACACGTTCCAGCCGACTTTCCGACTATTCAGAGCGCCATAGACAACGCAAACCCGGGCGCAACGATTCTGGTAGCCAGCGGAACATATGTTGAACATCTTATCATCGATAGGAACCTGCTTTTGATTGGAGAGGACAGGGACACCACGATAATCGATGGCAATGGAGCTGATACCGTGATTTCAATAGCAGTAGATGACGTTACGATCGAAAGCTTCACGATCACGAAAAGCGGTTTGCAAAATTATACCACTGGAATTGGCGTGAATCAAGCAAGAGGCATTTTCATAGACCATGTCAAAGTAATGAACACCTATACAGGCATTGATTTGTCCTCTTCGACCAGCAATGATGTCGCAAACAGTATCATCGTCAACAATACCAACGGGTTGGTGTGTCTATACTCGAATAGCAACCTTTTTTCGAACGACACTTTTTCAGGTAACGGGCAAGCAATCAGCCTCTATTACTGTGGTACTGATACATTCGTTGGCAACACTCTTTCTGACGATGTTGAAGGACTTTTTCTTTCGTCCTCAAGCAACAAGAACAATTTTTATCACAACAACTTCGAGGACGAAGCTCCTGTCACAAGCGGATCATCCAACATCTGGAACCATGGAAACGAAGGAAACTATTGGGCAGACTACAATTTCACCGGTCAAGATGCGAATGGCGATGGTATCGGCGCGCAACCCTATCAAATAGACGACAACAACTTTGATTACTATCCTCTAATGGGGACCTACGCTGAATACAATATCAACCTCGGAAACCTCACGTACTACATCACAAATATCAGTAATTCAACGATCTTTGATTTGCGATTCGAAATCGATGGTCAGACAGGCAACAGAATTCTCAGTTTCAACGCTACCGGAGACGCAAAGCACGACAGGTTTCTGTCGAATCACGATTCCTACGTCGTTGATGGGCCCACCATTCATGGTCACAACTTCCACAGGGGCAGTAACTGCGTCTTTGCTCGGCCCCTCGAACGGGACAATTTCATATCTTTACTTCAGTTATCCAAACGACAACTTGACCCTCTATGTGATTTACTCTAGTGAACTGCAGCTTTACAATGAGTTACTGAACAAATACGCCAAACTTCAAGCGGATTTCATCAGTTTGAACTCAACCTATCAGCACCCTGCTGAGCAAGTACGATGCCCTCTTCCAGAATCTCACTCAGCTTCAGAGCGATTTGCTTTCCTTAAACTCCGCCCTGGAGCAGAACTTGTTGAACCAATCCGAAAATGCACAGAACCTTCGCAATCTTACGTATGTCTTTGCTGCTCTCACGGCAGCTTTTCTCATAACCACCGTGTACCTGTCAAGCCGCTTGTACCTCACAAAGAAGCAAAAAACCTACAAACCACAAGAAGAAGATAACTAAACAGCTCAATCCGGATGGTTGTACGGGAAAGAATAAAAGTTCAAGCGAGTTATCTCATTTTCGTAACATTCTAAGGCGGTCGTAGTCCAGCCTGGCTAGGACATCGGCCTCCCACGCCGACGACCCGGGTTCAAATCCCGGCGACCGCACCATGAATTTAGCGCGCGCACTGGGGACAACGATGTCTATACGTGCTTCCTGAAGTTCAGAGTATGGCAACTATATCCCGCATATCCACCCGGCCGTCTCGATTAAGGTCTGCATAGGGGTTCCACTTGGCGCGTCCTGGATACGACCAGAAAGCAATCATCCCCGTCAAAACGTCCTTCATATCAACCATGCCGTCCCCATTAAGATCTCCCATGATCCTGAGTTCCACTTGTCCAGCAACGAGTTCATTGTTTGCTGTGTTCGTTTCGCCCGGAACGGTGCTTGCCACTGCGCTTATCGTGTAGTTGTAGCCGCATGGAACTAGTGTAGTGTTCCAATCAAAGCTCAGTGTCAAGGTAGCATTTCGGGCCCAAGTTCACGACGTTCTGCGTTGCGATCGCCGTGTTGTTGTAATACAAAGTCAGTGTGAAGTTTTCAGTTGCATTTCCGAGGTTTGCTACAGTCGCGTTGAGCTTCAGCGTCCAGCCTTGATAGGCGAAACTCGGCAAGCCCGTTATATCGGTCACTGCAACATCATGGATCAAAGCCACGCCTGGCTCGACGGTGACTATCCCGTCATAGCACAAGTTGTCTTGACCGTCCGTTTCGCATGGAACAGCGGACGCTTCTGCATGGATTTCATAGTCTGCCGGGGCAACGCCTGAGGTGTTCCAAGTAAAGGTGAGAGTCCGCTTTTCACCGGGAGCGAGGCTTAGGACAGACAACGTTCCTATCAGTGTATTGTCCAGTAACCGTCACTGATCGCAACTCGTAGAACCCGTTCTCTTTGGCCGTTGCGATATCGACGTTGTTCGGGTCGTCTAGAATAGTGTCTGTGTTGTTTATGTTCAAGTTAGACGAGTACGTTTGGCCATTTTGAGGAGCAGCTGTTACTTCGAACTCGATTATGCACAATTTGCCACTTCCGTTGAAGGGCGGTTCTTGAAGGAATGACAATAATGTGGCACCGACCAAGGCATAGTTCGTTCCAATGTCTTGTGCCGCTAATGTTGTTTCGTTTGCGAAGACGTATTCAGGGTCCCACCGGGGTTCAAACCAACGTGTCGGTTTTAGGATTGTGCCATCGAAGTATACGCCCACTTGCCAAGTGTAGAGGTTTGCAACGTTGTCAACTCTGAATGTCACGTTAAACAGATACCCAGGTTGAACCGAGTCTGTCGTGAAATTATACTCGGACGGGTCGAGATATACCCTGGTTTCCAAGGAGTGCATCAGAGAAGAAGTTTGTGAGGTGGTCTGAACGACCGCGTAAGTACTGACCTGGAAGTTTTCAGAAAAGTTGCCTTTGTTCTCAACGACCACAGCAATGTTAACAGGGTTTCCGGCAGGTGCTTCCTTGGCGGACGGGCTCACACTGTCAACAGCTACGTTGCGTATCCCGAGAAACGGTAAGAAAACCACTGTGTCACCGAAGTCAAGGTTTGACAGGTCCTCAGCGAGTATGTGTCCGGCTCCGTTGGAAATGCCAACGGTCGCTAACGGGTGTCCGACGAAGTGGTCGTAGTTGAACTGAATAACACCTTCGGAGCTCAGAACCACCTCGAAGTTGGCAGGAGAACCTGCGCCGAAGGCCTCGACGTCCCAACGGATGCCAACGTACATTCCGCTTTGCCAGATGTATATGTCATGCGGAGAATAGGTGTCCCAATCGTACCAAGCAGCGGCTATCGCTAGTTTGCCAGACAGTGCAGAAACGCTGTGGACCGCATCGGCGTCGGGACCGAGAAATGTTATCAAGCCGTTGCTTGACACGTAGATGTTATTGTAGAGCACGCCGTAGAATGGAAAGCTGAAGGGAAGAGTATAATTCCAACTGCCGTTGTCTGCGTGCCAGTTCATGGCCGTGCCCTCGCCAACTGCTTCGTGTGGCACGTAAGATCGTACGTAGAATACGGAGACCCATTTTGTGACAACGTTGTTCGCAACGTTTGTTTCTCCTGCCAAAGGCGGCGTGTAGGCCACAAGGCTGTACATTCCCGGTTCGGTCGGCGTCCAGTCGAAGCTGACGTCGTAGTTTTGTCCTACGTCCAATTCGGGAACTGTTGTGCTGCTAATCGTGGCGTTGTTGATGAGGAGGTACAATTCAACATTCGATTCGTTGTTCAGTCCTCTATTGGTGACAGTGAAGTTAACTGATGTTGACTCATTCAACTGCATCGAAAACGGGACGGTTAGACTCGATGCCACGTCGTGCTCAACTCGAATTGGCATTGAGAGCCAGTCTATCATGTTGTCAGCGAGAAGCATGTTGTTTGCCTGATTGATGTAGTAGTCAAACAGTCCGTAAACATCAGCGTAGCCCGCGACCTTCCCGCTCGGTTGCTCAGAAACTGCAAGCATGGTGTTGTTCTGAAGGTCTCTGATTAAGCCCTGTGCAGTCCCGTTCAAGTATAATGTCATCGATGGAGAAGCAAGGTATACGGATTCGACTCCGGCAGTAACAGGATGCGGGGTGATATCTGTGGTGATGCCACCGACGCCTCCCCACGACCAGGCGATCCCTGCAAAACCTGTCAGGTCTGTAAAGATGCTTGGATTGTAGCCGCCGATGACCAGTAATCCACCACCGTTCAAGACGAAACTCTGTACTGCCGATAATTCATCCGCCGCATACCAACTCGAAGCGTCCGGAATAATGAAAACGTCATATTTTTCCAACACCTCGTACGTGACCGGATACGTGTTTAAAGCATCAACCACGTAGCCTCTTCCTTCCAGGCTTGTTATCCAAAGGTTAAAATCGCCGATGTAATCAGTACCATGAACCTGATCGAAAAGAATGTGCTTGATGGTTCTTACAATGGTGATTTCCACTGCAACGTTGTTCTTCAAGTAGTTTTCGCCGAGGGCAGGCAGAGCATAAGCTGTTATGTTATAATAAGCCGCATTTGCCGGTGTCCACGGAGAGCTGAATGTGTAAGACTCTTTGGTCGGCAGCCCAGAGACTGTCGTAGAATCAAAAACCGTTCCATTTATCATCAACTCTAACTGCACATTGGTCTCATTGTTCAAACCGCGGTTGTACACCGTCGCGTTTAACACGGTTGACGTATTGGGCTCCAGAAAAGTCGGAGCCTCCAGACTCACAGCCAAGTCATGCTCGGGTCTGACTCCAACCCAGTTGAATATGTTGATCATCAGCCGCGTATTGTCAGCCACTCCTAAACCGTCATTGTCCATGACATTGCTGTCAGACAAAACGACGACTGCACCGTCGTCCGACGCTGATAGAAAAGCTAAACGTTGACCTGAATAAGTTATCCACGCCACTGGAGTTGATGGTGATACGGCAGATATTTCTTGAACCCAGTCAACGTAGATTTGTGTTACCCCCTGTGTTATGGTGTGATTTGCGATGTCATTGGTGGTTCCATAACCGCCTGAGTTTAAGGTCAACAGTACACCGTACGGAGCCAGCAAGGTGTTCATGGTTGGCGGATAGCCTCCATCCGGTATGGCGAACAGCCCGCCGCCACCTAAGACCCAGTTGTGGATATCAGTTATTTCGGAAGGCGAAAAGTCAAATTCAGGATCCATCAAGACGAGAATATCGTAATGGGAGAGCAGCGTCGAGTTTATCGGTCCAGTGGTCAATTCGTCAACGACGAACCCGTTTGCAGTCAGCACTTGATCTAGAAGCAAATAGCTACCGTTCAATAAGTCTCCATTATAGCCATGTGAACTATCAAACAGAACAAACCTCGTGGGACGAACATAAAGAAGGATCGAATCAATGTTGTTTGAGATGTCATCCTCGCCTGACACGGGCGGAGAATAAGCAGTTATGTTGTAGATCTTTTCGTCAGTCGGATTCCAGAGATAGCTAATTTGGCAAGTTTCTCCGGCTGGCAATTCTGCAGCGATTGTCGAGTTAACTACGGTGTCATCGATCAAGAGGTTCAATGTCACGTTGGTCTCATTGTTAACACCCATGTTGTTGACTGTTGCGTTCAGTAGCGCTGATTCGCCCGGCTGCAAGTATTTCGGTGCTTGCAGTTTGACAACAAGGTCGTGCGCTGGTTTCTGGTAACGTGACCAAACTATGGCGTTGTAAAGCAGTTGGAGGTGATGGTGGTAGTATGGCGGAACGATCTCAAGCCATGGAGAAATGTAAACGAGCCCTCTGTAGGTGACTATTGCGCTTTCTTGATAGTGTCCTATTGCGAGATACTTGCCCCCTACTAGCTCGTCGGAGTCCCATCGCCCGTCGGTGGGGAGAGCTGTTCCGAGCTGTGGAAAGACCAGTGGGTTTGGCACATTGTTGAATACAGGGTGTGTCGTGTTCAATAGATGCAAAAGATCGGTGTAAGTCGCGGTCCACGAGGTGGTTTGATTCATCCCGAAAAGTGCAGCGAGCTTGTTGTTGTTTGGAACGTTGTAATAAAATGTTCCAGCAGTGGCTATCAGTCCATGACCTTCATGAACGTACTGTGTTATCGCTGCGATCTCCGAGTCGGTATACTGCAAAGACGCTGCACATGAAATTATCAAGACGTCTGCTTGCGTAGCAGCAATGTCCTCATACGTTATGCCTTCCTTGTACAGGCTAGTATAGTCAACGTAGACCATGGTGTTTCCGAAGTCATACCACTGATCGGTCAGGGCTTGCCAGTCAACGATACTTTGTCCTAAAAAGTTGCCATAAGAGCGCAAAACCACTGCCTTTGTTGGAAATCCAACAAAGACATTCTTAGTCAAGACATTGTTCTCCAGATCCGTTTCCCCAGAAACTGGCACGACGTAGAGCGTAAGGTTATATGATCCCTCTGACATGGGACGCCACGAGAGGCTTACTTCAGCTTTGGCTCCACTGGCCAAAACGCCTATCATCACAAAGTTGGTTATTGAGTCGTTCACAAGAAACTGAACTGTCACATTGGACTCGTCGTTTGCTCCGAAGTTGAGTACGGTAGCGCTTATCGTTGCCGTTGTTCCAGGCTTAACGTAGAGAGGAGTCTGCCATTCATAAGCTATGAGGTCGTGATCGGGCGGCTTTTGTTCAACAGCCTTTCTAGCGTTTACTCGTCCAAACCCGTAGTAGGGATCAAAACCTGGGCTCCCCAAGTCGTCAGCAGTTGTTTGCAGCCACTTTCTCACCCAGTCTCTAGTCTTGTTTGGATACAGACTCCAAACAAGGGCTGCGACACCCGCCACACACGGACAGGCCATCGAGGTGCCGCTCATATACTCGTAGTTCATACTGTAGCCCATGTAATTCATCGTTACAGTGTAAGTGGGCATCGTTGAGTATATGTCGACTCCTGGAGCGGCTAGTCCAATCCAATCTCCCCAATTTGAGAAGTAAGCGTTGTTATCGTTCTGATCTGTGGCCGCTACGGCAATCACTTCTGGGTAAGCGGCGGGGTATGACTTCGTGTTTGTGTTGTCGTTTCCAGCAGCGGCAATCAGTAGCACACCGGCGTTATAAGCGTACTTAATGGCATCATGGACTAGTTCACTGTCTCCGTATCCACCCAGGCTCATACTGATTATGTTTGCACCCTGATCCGTAGCGTGTACAATTCCGTTTGCTACCCAATCCCAGTATCCATAGCCGCCATTGTCCAGAACTTTCTCAGCCATTATATGAACTTGTGCTGTTCCCGCTATTCCGACGCTGTTATTCAAGACCCCAGCTATTATGCCGGCACAGTGAGTTCCGTGTCCAAAGTCGTCTAGTGGATCTGCATCGTTGTTCACCCAGTCGTATCCTAGGGGCACGTAGTTTGCCGCGAGGTCTGGATGAGTGTAGTCGATGCCGGTGTCGACAACCGCAACTAAAACCGAAGATGATCCTTCAGTCGTGTTCCAAGCCCAGTCAGCCTCTATTTTCTGCGGTCCCCATTGCAGGCTCCAGTATGGGTCGTTGGGCGTGAATTGTGCTTGAACCTTCAAGTTCGGTTCAATGTAACTTGCCAGTCCCAGACGCTGAACTTCTCCCACAAAAAACGGGACCGAGGAAAAAAGAAGCTCAACGACCAAAGCTCTGGCTTTGCCGCCCATCGAAACGCTGTTGACAACTCTTGCCTGATGTTTAGCCGCTAGTGTTTCAAGCTGAATTATACTGTCAGGTTTCGAGCTGTCAACTCCGACTATTAGTCTTGTCTTGTTTCCGTCCATGTAAGCGAGACTGTTCCACTGACTGACGTTGTTGAAGTCCCACGTATCACTGCTGGAGGAAGATGGAACGCTTTTTTCGGACAGCTTGCTTTGCGCGCCTTTCTGTTGAACACTACTGCCAAACGGGCCTGTAGAAGGTATTCCTGCGGCAGAATTCCCCTGTGGCACAGTGCTTTGGCTGTACTGGGCCTGCGTTGGCCTTGTGATGAAAATTCCGCTAATCATGCTTGTTAGAAACAATAGTAGCATTAAGGTGCCGACAGCTTTCCTCCTCAATCTCCCTCCTCCAAACCCATTGGGAATAAGAGCGCGTAGCCAGTTGGTCTGCCAATAATACTATGGAGTTCTTCTCGTTTAAACCTTCTGTCTCCTTGGCCAGCTCATCAAAAACCTTTCTCGGCACTAGTGGATGGCTATCTCTCTGACGGATTATTAATCTGCGAACCGAGTTTTGTCATTCTCGATTTCTGGTTCTCGTTTCCTGCCTGTCACCAGAGCCACGAACATGAGAATGACCATTCCTAGAGTAACTGCCAAGAAGACTCTCAAGGGCAAGGGAACGTATTCCTGAGCACCAACGGTGACGGTAAGTGTTGCAGAGTTGCTGAGACCCTCGTCGTTGGTTACGTCCAGTCTCACTTCGTAGAGTCCTTCACTGCCGTACACGTGTGAAACAACTGCTCCAGATCCATTGGTGCCGTCGCCAAAGTTCCAATCAAACGAAACTATTCTTCCGTAATCCACGGATGTGTTCGCGTTGAAAGTTATGGTCTGTCCAGCGTAAGCTGTGCTATTGTAGTCGACCAATATTTCAGGGATGTGACCAAAAAAATCGGTGCCGAATATGCTCGCGGTGTGATTGCCCTGGTCAATGGGGAAGTAAATGTATGAACTTTGGTTGACCTCGGCTTCAATCTTGTCAATCGCCTTCTCGTCCACAGTAATATTGTATGGCCCTTTCAGAAAGTCCTCCTGCAGATTAAGATCTGCGAAGCCTGTCGTTCCCTGCTGGACAGTCAGGTTGATATCCAGTCTTTTTTGAAAATAGTCAAAGTCGAAGCCACCAATTGAAGCATTCGTGAAGACTTCGACTTCAAACGTTCTGTTTCCGTAAGGAAAAGACATCGTTTCAAGCGGAGGAGTCAATTCTGGAAGTGGTCCAGAATTTGGCACGTCAGCTTGATCGCCCCAGCCAAAACTCTCATAGGTTCCTTTGAAGTCCGAGTTCACGACTTCTATTTCAGTAACGTCGCCGACCCATTTGTAGCCCCACTTGTGCGGAACAACCAGTCTAAAAAAACCCTGTATACCGCTTATGTCGGGAAGACCTGTCCCATTTGCTCCCAATGCAAGAATCGTGGTGGGTCTAAGGGCGTCATTCACGAGGAGGTCTGAGGAAAAACCGTCTGAGCCGCGCGTGACTACCTTGTATGCTTCGGATCTAATCTTGGCAAGTGTCAATAGATAGAAAAGTGGTATTCCAGTCCAATTGTACGTGACGTCAGGAATGCCCATAACGCATTGCAGTCTGGCGACTTCTGAGACCATGGGAAAAGAAATCAGCTGAGAATAAGTCAAGTTTAATGGCCTGTCAACCAAACCGTAAATTCTGATCATACTCGAGTTCTGAAGCGCGGCAAACGTGCCTTGGACAGGAACAAATGCCATCGGAATCCCGCCTAGGACTAAAATCGCGAAAATCGTCCAAAGCTTTGCCGACACTTCTTCCACCTTCCTATTCATACGAGGTACTGCATAAGTGCGAGTAAAGTTATGGCGAAAACGCCCAGAAGGATTAGAAAGGCGTTCAAGAGTTTTCCTTGTCTTACGCCCCACCGCGTCAAGGCTGACTTGGCCCCGATCAGAATGTGAATCAGCAGCAAAGTCAAGAGAGGAAAAGCTAGGGCAATATGCAGTTGCAATGAAACGGTACGGGTCAAGACGCCGCCAGTCAATTCTCCAACCAGTCTCGGGTTCAGGATACCATATCCAAAGATTATGAAGACTATGAACAAGATTAGTGTCAACCAAACTAGCAAACGGTTGAATCTAATCAGGTAGCGATCGCCTTTTTTTCCCATTTGGTCTGCTTCCTTCAACCAGTGTTCTGACTCATGCTGAATTAAAATCCTTTCGCGTGCACGTGGAAAGAAACGAGCGAGTTTTCAGCAGAGACGAGAACTATTCACAAGTGGACTTCTGCAGGAAAAAAGGGGATTGGTTGATTATTCGCGTTTATTGAAGTAGGCAACCCCTATGGCTATGTCTTTCATGTTGACGACGCCGTCGTTGTTGACGTCCGCGTTGGGGTTCCAGTTGGGCGAGCCGGGTTTGGTGTTGAAGAGTGCAACCATGTAGGCGATGTCCTTCATGTTCACCACTCCGTCATATACGCCTGGCGTTGAACTCGACACGTCGCCTGGAACGCCGACGTGAACTGGAAATGTGCAGGTGAAGTTGTTGTTTGAAGTGTTGGTTTCGCCTGGAACCGTGTCTGCGACGGCGCTCATCGTGTAGTTTCCGTAAGCAAAACCTGTGGTATTCCACATCATTCCTTGCGTTGCGCCGTTACCGCTTGTGAGGTTGAAGTTCAGAGTGTTCATGCTCGTCGTGTTCGCGTACGAGGTCACGTTGAAGTCTTCAGTGAAGTTGCCTTCGTTTTGAACAGTTACTGTCAAGTTCCCGCAGTAGCTTTGACCTATGACGACCTTGGATGATGTTAGGTTGGTCACTGCAACATCGTGGACTCCAGTTGGCGAGGTTGCCACAGCGAGTCGTATAAACGCGTGATAGGACGGGTTCGTGCCAGGTATAGTCTGCAGATAATTCTGCAGTTCATATGCAGTGGACGGGTAGCCAGGTGGTTGCCCAAACGGAAGTTTGGAAAAATCGAAGGGCGAAACTGTGAAGGTGTCCTGCGAAACATATTGCGCATCATTATGAACTGCAGAGTTGTGTGGATACGCGTGAAAAGCTGGTGAGCGTCCTGGAGCCAAACCGGCTTCGAAGGCGTCCTGATACGGGTCGCTGATACCCACTTGGGACGTTGTGCTGTTTGAACCTGCACAGGTTACACAGTGGCCATGGTTCAGGCTTTCCTCAGAAAAGGTGGGCTGGATCCAGCCAGTCGCGGTTTGCTGCCAGAATTCTAAGCAAAGCACGACGCCTTGACATTTTCCAGTTTCGTTGTCTATCCATGTAAAGGTTGGATATGATTGGTTATGGACCTCAAACAAACCAGCTACACCTTGCTGTGTTAGGTAGCTTTGGATTCCTGTCTGAATGTCGGTCACTCGTGTTCCCATGTGGCCATCGTGGCTAGTCAAATTGTCAGTGTCCATCATAATTGCCAGATTCACGACAAGGGGAATAACGTTTTGAGAGTCGTGATCGTCCCAATTACTGTAGTTAGTCACGAGGTTGAAGTGGTCACTCTTCGCTGGAGGTGGCACAGGGTTGGCGAAGTTGATTGATTCATACTCCGAGTCAAGCCACCACAAAGAGTTCGCGACAGCCACTGGAGCGCACCACGTGTATTGCCCTGGTTTGGTGGTGAATGCGTTTTGGTTTTCGTCGAAGTCTGGCATCCCGCTAGGTGCATAGTCAGGATAGCTCGGCTTGTAATACATTGGCGATGGCGTCTTCTGTGTGACGACGGCGACGATGTATTGTATGGGGACTATGGGTATATGCCCTGGATCGAAAAGATTGGAAGGTGTCGGATCCAAGCTTGCGACACCGGCTTGGGCACACACGAACGTGGCGTAGACTAGTTTGATGTTGTCACTTGGTGGAACGCCTGGAGTGTATTCGCCTAAGACCTCTATGACTCCAGTTGAGTTATTGACGGTGTAGGACATCGTCGTGAATGGCGCGTAGGCTCCTCCACCTCCGCCGCCTCCCCCGCCTAAGCCTTTAACAGCTGAGGGATCGAAATGCAAGATGATGTCAAAGAAGGAGACTGGCTGGACAATGGTACTAGTGTTGACGACGACATCAATACTGAATGTTGAGCCCGCCAAGACTGTTAATTCTGGAGGATTTACCCATAGAGTAGCGCCTGACTGGCCTTGGCTCGGTCTGATATTCATGAACATTGCCGACGCGATTAGTGATGAGACAAGAAGCATAGCGACTACTATCTTCGATATTTTCATCTTCCTTTCTCCTCTTCTATAATTCAGCGGCTAATTGTTTCAGTTTCAAAGTTAAAAGATTTTTGGATGCAAGTTCTATGCCTCTTCATTTGATGCTCCATATTGAAGATTATTCATGCTATCCGACCATTTCTGTAGTGTAAAAATCCAGGATGTAGAATCTGTATTCATGAAAAAACACGTTTAAGAGCGTGCTAACGGACAGACCTTGTGAGTGATGCGTGAACTGGCACTTTGGAGACAGACGCTTTGGTTCTCACAGAGAAAGAGCACATCTTCATTATTCTTTTGACGGCAGTTTTGTTCCTTAGTTGTATCATCCCATTCGTGCGAGCCGCCAATCTTCAGAGCACTGACACGATTGAACTCGAAGAGTTCAGGTGGACCACATTCCCCATCAAGGTGTTAGTGGACATGAATCAGTGGTCTCAGCCAGAGTATGCTGGTGCAGTGCGTGAAGCCTTGGACAGTTGGGTCAGAAGCATATGGAACTACACCAACACCTACAATGACACGTCGTTGACAAGGATAAACTACGTTTTTTATCTCAGCAATGTTAACGCAACGAGCAATTATGATGTTTTCATAAGCTTCACCGCGGACAAGATTCCTCCGGGCACGAGCACTGTTGGGCTGACGACCTATTCGTGGGATCCCATCAATCACCAGCCCATTGCACCGATAGACATCAACATAACCACTTTTTCTGGTACGGCCACGACTTTGTTCGTAAAGGATGTTGTGATGCACGAGTTTGGACACGCACTGGGGTTAGGGCATGCCAGTTCTCAAGACACTTTGAACGGGCCCGAACTCATGTATTACGCCTCATCCAAGAACGAGGTGGTCTATCCCTCAACCCTCGACATGTATGGACTCACACAGGTCTACGCGGGAAACTACGGGCAGAACGTCGCCTTGCCCTCGAGTATACCGTACGTTGAGCTGACTGAAGGCGACATTCCTCCTCCGCAGACTTACTCTTTTGGAGATTACACGAAATACACTCCTCTGTTAATCATTCTTTTCCTAGTCATCGTCATTGCGGCTGTGTTAGGCTTGATCACAAGAGAAACGAAAACTGAAGAAGCCTTGGAGCCTCCACCCCCACCCGCGCCTGAAGATGTTTGAAGCATCTGATCGTGCACTGTTCGATTTTGTTCTTCAACCTTCAGCGCAGAGTCCATTTCGCTAGGTATCAAAAAAAGGGGAGGAGTTCAGTCCGTCTTTGCGAACTGGTCTTTTGTGGCGCCACAGACTGGACAAACCCAAGTGTCAGGTAGCTCTTCGAAGGGCGTTCCAGGTTTTACTCCCGAATCTGGGTCTCCTTTTTCAGGATCATAGACGTAGCCACATACCGTGCACGTGTACTGTGCCATTTTTTTACCCTCCATTGTCGCTTCTGTTTTCAAATAGGTTGGAGCCGTACGTGGTGTTGTCCCTCGCTTCACTTCGCTATAGTAAGCGTAGGTCATCGGTTCCTCGCCGCTCAGTATTTCGGAATCTATTACTTTGCCCATGAAAAGGGTGTGAGTGCCCGCGTCGACTTCTCCGATGACCGCTGCTTCAATGTACGCGATGGAGTTGTCTAAGACTATTCGCGTGCCGGTCTTTCCAATCTTATAGTCGATGCCTTCGAACTTGTCTGAGTTTCTTCCATATCTGAAGCCGAAATTGCCTATCAGTCGCAATGGCGCGTTCTTTGAGAGGACCGAGACTGCGAATACGTTAGTCTGTTTAATCAGCTCATGGGTGTAGTTTTGCTTGTTAATGCACACTGCTATGGTTATCGGTTCAGAGGTCATCTGAAAAACGGTGTTAGCGATCTGACCGTTGTATTTGTCCTTTCCTGACGTTATGATGTACAAGCCGTAACTGATTTTGTGCAACGCTTCGGGGTTCATTCTTCACTCCCAGCTGGCAGTGCTTTCAAGACAAAGTGCGGCTCAACCATTTTTTCTCACGCGTTAGTTACATTTCCAACGAGCGAGTTATTTAAAGTCTAACACCCAAAATCTCCGCGACTTTCGATATTTTCTCTGTTCCAACAACCACGTTTCCCTGTCCGGGCAGTCGTCATGATCATTGTGAAAAAGGGTAAACGGTGCAAAATCCTGTTTGTGTGCTGTTGTGTAACTAACTAGCGACGATGTCTCCGGCGGGTCGGAGGGTTCCTTTCTTTCCGATTCTCAGTTGTCTTTCGCCTTTGAACGTAGATATGCTACCGTTTTCGATTTGAACGGTGTCTCCCACTGATATCGAGCTTATCTGATCGTTCCACAAGCAAAGTTTAATCTTGCCGGTCTCGTCTGATATCAGCGCGTTCGCCACCGTGGCATAGTTGCCGAATCTCGTTACGACTATTGTTTTCTCTCCGATTTCCTGAACTTCAGCTTTCAAATTTACGTTTCTCATTCCGATCTGCAGGTCTTTGATGTGGAACAGCGACAAGCCTCTTTCCTTCTTGATCGAATATCGCGTGACAGTACTGGCTCTTCTTGCATGCTCGATAGGGTTGTTTTCATCCAGAAGGTATTCTGCCGGCAACGGGAACTGGGCGACAACTTTCGTTCCCTTAGTTATGAGCAGAATTATCTTGTCCTTTTTTATATCGCGGCACTCGATTTTTAGATCTCCGCAGCAGGATGTGTGCCTTTTTCCAGCTGTAACGAGTGCATTAAAAAACGCCTCAGCATCGACTTCATATTTAACGGAAAGAAGAGCTAGGTATTCACTGGGCGACGTTTTGTTCCGCACTGTATCTCCACCTTCTCGTCGACGCTGTCTCCATTTTCAAGACGCCTCTGCGGGTTTCTCTTTCCTTTCCGAGCGTTGCCAACAAATTCTGCCGATTTTATGTGACTCACTTTACGAACTTGGTTGGATGTCTCTTGAACCGTTTCTTGCAAGGCACGCTGCAGAAATGATAGGTTTCACCGTTGAAAGTTATCTTGAACTTAGACGTCTTCTCGTCCAGAACCACACCACACACAGGATCTTTGGGCATTATTTTTTTCTTAACCTCATGGAAAAGTGTGCATCGTGCTTATTATCACTAACGGTAAAAAAAAGAAAAAATTCGGGAAACAAATCAAGTTAAACTGTAAGCTTAATACCTTCGCGGAGGTCTTCGCTTAGCGTAACACTCGCGGCAGTATACTGGCCTGCTACCGTCGGGTTTGAAGGGAACTTCACATTCCTTTCCACAGTCAGCGCAAACTGCCTTGTGAGTCTCTTTCTTATACATCTACTATTTCAACTCCTATACTGTTGAGTGCAAAAAATTGGTTTCTTGCACGCTCTCCCTAAGCTTCACCGCCAATTTAAACTTATTCATTCATAATCTGCGGTTTCACGAGAGTTTGCAGAATGAAAAAAAGTGGGTATGTAGATCTCACATGTTTTCCAAAAAAAGTGAGGTTTACTCCAGTTGCTTTATCTCGGTCTTGGTTAGTGCACGTATGTTGTTAAAGTCGCTTAGTTCTCCGTAGCCAACGAGGGTTATTGCGGTTCCTTCGCCCCCCATCCTCGCAGTTCTGCCGATTCGATGGAAATAGACCAAAGCTTCCATGGGAACGTCGTAGTTGATTATGTGAGTTATGCTCTGAATGTCTAAGCCTCTTGCAGCAACGTCCGTTGCGACGAGAAGCTTCAGGCGTTCTCTCCTCACGAGGTCAACAACATAGTCTCTTTGAGGCTGAGTGAGCCCAGCATGTAACGGTTTCGCGTCGAAGCCTCTGTCGCGTAGTTTTTCAGACAAGATGCTTGTGTCTGTACGAGTCCTGCAGAAGATGATCGCTTGGCCAATGTGGTTTTCGTTTAGAATGTTGCATAGGACTTCAAACTTGTCATGAGGGTTGACGACCATGTAGTACTGAGTCATCTGTGTAAGAGCGATTTCGTCTTTGCTAACCAGTATCTTCTGAGGATTCTTCATGTACCTGTTGCACAGTCTCATCACTGTCTGATCTATCGTCGCTGAAAAGAGGCTGGTCTGCCTATTCGATGGCACTCGACTAAGTATGTATTCAATGTCTTCTATGAATCCCATGTCAAGCATTCTATCGGCTTCATCCAAAACAACGGTCTTCACGGATGACAGATCAAGAATTCGCCTATCAAGCAAGTCGATCAGGCGTCCCGGTGTTCCAACAACTATGTGAACACCTCTAGCCAATGCGTGAATCTGCCGCTGAATGGGTTCTCCTCCATAGACCGGGATTACCTTGAGCTTCGCGTATTTCCCTATGTGATCTATGTGTTCTGCAACTTGCACTGCGAGTTCGCGGGTCGGTACCAAGACCAATCCTTGAACACCATGAACTTCACGGTTCAACCGTTCGATCATCGGAATTCCGAAGGCCGCGGTTTTACCTGTTCCGGTCTGCGCTTGACCGATAACATCTTTACCTTCAAGCAGGGGCGTTATGGCTTGAGCTTGAATCGGAAAAAGATCGTTGAACCCAAGCTCTTCGATACCTCTCATAACATCCATGCTTAAGGGTAAGTCCTTAAAACTCTGTATTTGCATATTCTTCTATTCCTCCTGCCACAAAAATTCTGAATGCATTCTCCTAAAGCTTTCAAAAGCTTCGTTAATTACATGAATTAATGTGACTGTTACGCTAAACATTGATCCCTTATAAAAAGGTTTACCACATCAATCGAGAATCGAACCGCCGCCGGTGCGACATTTTCTTGGTTTGCCCAGTCTTGGCATCAACAGTTCTCCGGAGGAAGCCCTTTGGGAGTTCTATCAAGATACAGTATGGCTTTTTGCGGGCAGCCCGGCCGCTCCCGTCCCATTCTACGGAGCGCGCGCCTAGCTAGTATCTTGTTTCAGAGAACCGTAGAATTCTTTGATGCGACTGGACGCGTTGGGTTTCAGAGGCTCTCCATGACCACTCAACATTATGTCGAAGTCCATCTCAGAGATTTTCTTGATTGACTGCGTAGCTTGTCGCATGTCTGGTGTGAATCGCTCAGGCGGACCACTGACTTTTCCTCCGGTAAATCTGATTGCATCACCAACAAAAAGCACTCTTTTTACTGGATCGTACAGAGAAATGCTTCCTGGTGTGTGTCCGGGCGTGTGGACAACGACGAGTCGACCGACCTTATCGTTCTCTTTCAGCATTATGTCTGGTTGAACTGGTGTGAACTTGACGAACCTTGAAAACGCCCTGAATAGAAGCCCAGTGGCGCCTTTGGGACCTGGCTGGGTTTTCTTCTTAGTGACATAATCCGCATCCTCTTGATGAACCGCAACCTTTGCATCCGTGAGCTTTCTGAGTTGGTAGGCGCTTCCAACATGGTCTATGTGGCAGTGGGTTAGCAAGATTGTTGAGATTTTGGAAGGCTGCCAGTTCATTTTGTTAACGTACTTCAGGATCTTTTCGGCGTTGTTGGGCATTCCTGTGTCGATTACCATCAACTCTTCGCCCTCTATCACGAGGTAGACGTTTGCATTCACGCCGTCAACTTGATGTATGCCTTCGACGATTTCCATTCGAATCTCAACCTTCCTAACAAGACTGAGCTCTGGAATGGACAACTATAAAAGAGTACGTGCTACACAAGGCAACGAAAGTACCTGTACGCGTTCTAGTTTGAACTGGATGCGTCTCAGTTTCTTTTCATGTATTCGACGGTTTTCGTGTACAGTTTTTCGAAATGTTCTCCGAACGTCTTGTCTCCTCTCTCCTTCCTCAGAGCAAGTATCCAAGGCTCCAGTTTTTTCCAGTTTGAGATTATGTAGGCGCCTAAGCGGTCAACAATCACGTCAATATCGACGAACTTTTTGCTTACCAGAAAGCCAACCTCTTCGAAGAAGGCTTCGACTTGGTAAGGATAATCGCGCACTTCCAAGTTCTCTTCAACTTCAGCCTTGTACTTTTCGAAATCCTCAAACTGGAACTCCTTTTCAACCCATCTGAAGGCTTTTCGGAGACTGTCCGTCTCTGCCCATTCGAACAGTTTCATCGAAATCTCAAGGTCTCTGTGCTTGTCCATGTGCCAAAGTTGAAGAATAATGAACACCGTTGCCGCGATGCCTGCCACAGCTGAAAGAACAGCCGTCCACTCGACAAGAGTCACCACGTCTATCGCCTGTTAGTCTGCTACATGATAAGACATTACTATATTAGAATTCGGACAGAAGGCGAACAACCCCGTTGCTTCAAATCTTGTGCATGCGATTGATCAGGCTAGAATCTATGCTTCTTGCCTTGAGCCTTTCCGGACCTCATCGAGTGTCTGTTTTGCTTTGGGCGCTTGTTCATGGAGTTTGGCAAGTTTTTCGCATTTGTAGTCTTCACAATAGGCGCAGTTTTGCACCTTCCTTCCTTGCCCGCACTTTCTTATTTCGCATATTCCGGTATAATTGAAGACGCGTGTTCCTGTCGTGAGACAACCGTCGCAGTTAATGTCTTCCGGCTTGAACGGGTGGCCGTACTCTTTTGTCCAGAGCTCTGCTACTCTTCTTCTTTCGGCATCGTCATTCATCTTGGTAGCTTTGAAAGTTGGACAATCAGAACACGTTATTCCACAGTAGGCTACGATTTTTTCCATCTGCATTCCTCATGCCAGAACATGTGCTTGGCGCATCTAATATTTGTACCGTTATTGACAGTTCACAACGAAGCAGGAAGTGTATAATTTCCTACGCACGACTAGTGTCTGGCACTGAAATGCTTAATACGCGCACCAGTCCAACGTAATAATACAAGTTAAGAACAAAGGAGAAAGATTCAACATTGTCATCTGGAAAAGAAAACAAAAAAGAACCACCTGCTGACAAAATGAAGATTAAGGTAAGTAAGAATGGTCCCTATCTTGTTTCTGGCGGAATCCCACTGTCTGAGCAGATAATCGGTATTGGTCCTGATGGAAATCCGAGTGAGTGGCGTGTTGGAAAGAAATATCCATCACAGGAGAATTGTGCTCTTTGTCGTTGTGGACAATCCAGTCGGAAACCGTTCTGCGATGGAACACACTTGAAGGTCGGTTTTGATGGCACTGAGTCAGCTAGTCGAGAACCGTACCTAAGTCAAACTCAAGAATTCAACGGTCCAACTGTGAAATTGCTCGATGCTCAAGCGTTGTGTGCATCTGCACGTTTCTGCCATAGGGCCGGGGAAATCTGGAATCTCGTCCCCAAATCAGATAATTCCGAAGCCAAGAAAATCGCTATCGAAGAGGCCTGTGATTGCCCATCTGGTCGACTAGTCGTTTGCGATAAGAAGACTGGAAAAATGATTGAACCTGAGCTTGAAAAGTCAATCGGGTTGATCGAAGATCCGCAAATAGCGGTCAGCGGGCCAATCTGGGTACGCGGGAGGATCCAAGTCGAATCAGCTGACGGCAAGACTTATGAAGTTCGCAACCGAGTTACTCTCTGCCGTTGCGGAAAATCATCGAACAAACCTTTCTGCGACAGCAGCCATTACCCTGAATGATATGAACTAGGAAGGATGTTTGATGAGCAAAATCGATGTCGAATATGGGCTCGAAGATACGTTGAAGTCCAAAGACAAAGCCATAGTCCTTTTCTACGCCTCCTGGTGCCCTTTTTCTCAAAGGTTCCTGCCCGTATTCGAGAAGTTCAGCCAAGACAAAACACGGGCATGTCTACGCGTCGTAACCGATGATAAGGCGAGCCTGTGCGAGAAGTATTCCGTGGAAGTCGTACCTACGGTGCTCGTCTTTGAAAAAGGGAAAGTTGTCAAGCGGTTAGATGGAACGCCGGGAGTAGGGCTAAAGGAAAAACAACTCGCAGATCTGAAATAGCGCCTTGCACGCGCACGTGGACAGGTTCTGATGAGCCAGGAAAAGCCAAAATCAGCTGCCTCAAAACGGCTTGAAGTAACAACTCTTGGTGGAGGTTGCTTCTGGTGCACTGAAGCCGTCTTCAGCCAGCTAAGAGGAGTGGAAGAAATCGAACCCGGCTACTCTGGCGGCAATCTGGAGAATCCAACATATGAACAGGTCTCCACTGGGACTACAGGTCACGCCGAAGTAGCACAAATCACCTTCGATCCCGACGTGATCTCCTTCAAAGAAATCCTGCAAATCTTCTTCTCAACGCACGATCCAACAACCCTGAACCGACAGGGGTCTGACGTTGGCACTCAATACCGTTCCGTGATATTCTATCATGACAACCAGCAGAAGGCAGTTGCCGAACAGGTCATCAAAGAACTCACTGAGGAAGAAGTTTTTGACCAGCCTATAGTGACCCAGGTGGAACCGTTCAAAGCGTTCTACAAGGCCGAAGACTACCACAAGGACTACTTTAAACGTCACCCAGAACAGCCTTACTGCCAGGTGATTATCGCGCCGAAACTCGCCAAGCTTCGAAAACTCTACATGACCAAACTGAAACTGCAAATACCTTGAGCGCACGTTCACTTTGACAAAACGATTCTTTACGATTGAGCCGCGCGTTTTAGGTTTTCAAACATGAGTTTGTCAAGAACCAATTATAAAAGGGGAATAAAAAGAGAACTCTTCAATTCTGAAGAGTCATAAGCGAAAAGGGAATTCCCGATGGTCTCTTGTGCCTTTTGTGTTTTTTGGTTCTAGGCTAGTTCCAGTTTTTCTGTTGCCAATCAGCTATGCATGACTGCGAATCAGAATTGAACCGAATGTTTGGAAGCGGGGAAGGAAATGGGCGGAGCGGTCTAGGTTGTGGAAGCGGTGATGGTTCGCCTTCGATGTCGAATCTCTCCTGAAGAAGCTCACTCATCATCTTCACCTTCAGCGAGACTTGGTATGACGGTGAGTTCAATCAGCTTTTCTCCGCGCAGAATGGACAGCTTCATTTTCCTCCCCACTACGTCTTCGGTGAGAAGCCTCGGAAGGTCATAGAAACTTGCCACTTGATTTTCGTTGAATTTCACTATCACATCTCCCATAGCCAGACCAGCTTTCTTTGCGGCAGAGCCAGGTTCGACGGAAAAGACCATGATTCCAGTGTCCTGTCCGATGTGTGTTTGTTGCACTGTATCCTCTGGGATAGAAATAGTGTTTGATACTATGCCAAGGTACGCCCGTTTGATTTTTCCTCCACTCAACAGCCTGTCAGCGACACTCTTCACTCTGTTGATCGGAATGGCGATGCCGCGAGACCACACGTAGGCGGTGTTCATGCCAATCATTTTTCCAGAAGCATCCACCAGTGGTCCGCCTGAGAAACCTGGGTTCAGTTTTGCATCGGTTGCAATCACGTTTTCCATGGCTGTCCCTCTCCATCCTCTGAGCGTGGCGCCCACGTTTGTGATGATGCCGGTTGTTACGCTTGGTTGTCTGTTGAATGGATTGGCCAAGGCTAGAACGAACTGTCCTGCACTGAGCTCGTCCGAGTTCCCTATTTCTATCGGCTTCAAGTTTTCATGTTCGGTCTTCAGAAGTGCTATGTCAGAATAGGGATCAACACCAATAGTTTTGGCCTCAAAAGTCTTTTCCGCTGACCCGATTCTGACAGAACCACTTCTTCCAAGAACGTGGTTGCACGTAAGCACGTAGCCATCCGAGTTCAATACGACACCCGTGCCCCTCGTCATGGTCGAGTTCACATTGACTATGGATGGTGCTAGTCTTCGAACGAGTTCTGCGGTAGCGTCGGAAAGTGACTTCAATATCTGCAGAGAATTGATTGACTGACCCATATTTTTTCACCTCAAAACAGAATATGGCAACGCGGTATTTGTTGACTGACAAATGCAGAAATCTGATCACGGTTACGCTGGCATAAAACCTAGGTCAGAGTCCCCGGAATATGCTACGTGCCTGGCCCGCCGCGAAGGTGAACAGAGCGTGCTTATGTGCGTCAATAGTTGATAGGAAGCCTTCAAAGCCAAGTTCATATTCTTGTCTTGTAGGAATTTTGCCTCTATCGTGAGCACGGTTTCGGAAATGTTCGCGTCAACCTGAATGGCGCCGTCCTCAGTGATCCACTTCAGAGTAGCGCTTTCGCCACTATTCGACAGACCTAGCCAGCGAAGCAAACCAAACCATCTGCCTCTGAGGTCTGAGATCAGCTGGCTGACGGACATGTCGGATGGCAGAAAGGTTTGAAGCAGAGGCGTGTACGACTCACTGGCAGATGTAGGACGTGGTCGCAGAAATTCATTGATCTTCGACGTGACAGTGTAGCCTCGAGGACCTTTCTTCACTATGCCCTCTTCCTCTAGCCTGCCCAATATTCTTGACAGTGTCTCAGGATGCAAGCCCAATCTTCTCTTCAGTCCATCGAAAGAAAAAGTGGCTAAACCCTCTTCGCTTAACAGAATTAGGACTTCGTTGTCTCGTTCACTCAAGGAAGCATCATAGAGATCGTGCCACTTAGCGTCCAAAGGCGAAACTGCCACCTTCGACAATGTGATTAATCAGTCACTATTAAGCAATACGCAAGCCATTCTCAGAAGATGATGGTCGTTTAGTCGACGAGTTTTGGTTTACAGTTGCAACTGTCATTCCACTTCTCTAGTCTTGGGGAAAATCGCCTTTATTTTCTTTAAGAACCTGTTTTCGAAGTCAAGAGCTTCCATAGTGTCCGTCACTTCTGCTATGTCTTCGTCAGAGGCATATTCAAAGGGCTTCCCCGTCACCTCATCGATGGCGAGGCCGCAAGAGTATATCTCAACACCTTCTTCTGATGGCGATATCACCACGTGCACGCCTGATCGCTGCGCAGCTCTGATGTATTGTTCCAGACTAAAGGGGTATAAGAGGACTCTCAAAGTTAATGGCACTAAAGCGCCTTCTCTCGCCATCACCGATATTTTTCCCTCTTCAGTCTTTTCTTCCTCCGGTAATCTTCAAGCCCATTTCTTTGAATATTCTGTGCGCCGCCATGGCTACCTCATCAAGCTTGGCGTCTGGAACCAGAAGTTTTCTCTCTAAACACACGCCTTCATGAGCCATACTTCAGAACCCCACGGCCAATGATTTCTCCGCTTCTTATTATGCTTTCCACGAACATCCGAGCATTAACTACTGAAAGGACCTGCCAACTGTGACAGATTTAAGAGCCCCTGAGCCAGCTAATAGATTTCATGGGTAAGAAACTCGTTAGATGCTGGAACACCGAGAATCCTCTCTACATCAAGTACCATGACGAAGAATGGGGAACCCCGTTGCATGATAACATTCGGCTGTTTGAGTTTCTCGTGCTCGACGGCTTCCAAGCGGGATTGACTTGGGAACTCATACTCAAGAGAAGGGAGGCGCTGAGAAAGGCCTTTGATAATTTCGACCCCAACAAGATGGCGCGGTACACTGATGAAGATGTGCAACGCTTGATGAATAATCCTGAGGTGATCCGAAACAAAGCAAAGATATTGGCAGCCATCAACAACGCTCGTAGATTCAAGGAAGTTCAGAACGATTTTGGCTCTTTCGACGCCTTCATATGGCAGTTCGTGGGCGGCAAAACAATCGACAATGCTTTGAAAGACTACTCGCATCTTCCGGCACAGTCTCGAGGAGTCCAAGAGGATGAGCAAGGAACTGAAGAAAAGGGGATTCAAGTTCGTAGGACCCACTATCTGCTATGCCTTCATGCAGGCTGCTGGTTTGGTGAATGATCATCTGGTAAGATGCTTCCGATATGAGCAGATAAGAAAACTGACTCGCTAGAACAAAAATCGTCGACGAAATCAAAAAATGCGATTGGAGATGCATTCAAAACCCAAGTTTTGACAAAATCTGGAATTGCCTTGTTTCCAAAAAACACTTATTGCTTCTTCAAGTGACTAAGTGCCATGAGAGACATGAAGTCCAAGCTGGACAAGTGTGTTGTCCATTATGAGACGCGTGGACAGGGCAAACCATTTGTCATGCTTCACGGCGCTGGTCCTGACCGTCGCTCAATGATTGGTTGTATGGAACCGATATTGAGAAAACGAAAAGATTGGCAACGCATTTACCCAGACTTGCCGGGTATGGGGCGAACTCCCGCTGAAGAATGGATAATGAACAGTGATCAGATGCTTGAAGTTGTCATGGACTTCATCAATGCTGTTATTCCTGACCGACACTTTTTGTTGGCTGGCGACTCATACGGAGGCTATCTTGCGCGTGGTATAATCTACCGCATGGCCGAGAAGGTTGACGGATTGCTCTTGTTATGTCCAGCGATAATAGCCGATCATGCAAAGAGGACGTTGCCGAAGCACGTCACGCTCGTGAGGAGCGCTTCTTCGCTTTCAGACCAATACCCTGAAGAGACAAAAATGTTTGAGTCTTTTGCCGTCGTCCAAACTCCCAAAATCTTTGAACGAACTCGCAAGGAAATACTGCCAGGACTGAAGATTGCAGACACGAAGTTTCTCGACAGAATTCAATCTCATGGCTACCCTTTCACGTTTGACGTTGATGCGCCTCCAGTGAAGTTTGCGAGGCCGACGCTCATTTTGGTTGGACGGCAAGATTCAATGGTTGGCTATCATGATTCATTGAAGATCCTTGGAGAATTATCCTCGCGCTACGCTGGCGATACTCGACCGGGCAGGGCACAACCTACAGATTGAACAGGAGCGCATCTTCAACAACTTTAGTGAATGAATGGCTCGACCGCGTCGAGGAATCAAACGCGTGCGCTCATCAAGAATTAGGAGAGCGAAAACCTTGAAGGTGAACATAGTTTCTTTGGCTTGTTGTGCTGGATGCGTCTCTTCTTTTCTAAACTCTGGAGACGCCTTGATCGACGTTCTTTCTGAAGACTTCGAAATTGTCTATTCTCCGACTTTCATCGACCTGAAAGAGATTCCGAACGTGGATTTGGCCATCGTTGAGGGAGGAGTCAGAACCAAAGAAGATGAACGATTGGTCAGAGAAGTTAGGGCCAAATGCAGAATACTGGTGGCTTTAGGCCTATGTGCGACACATGGCGGAATAACTAGCCTTGGTAACGTCCTTTCTCTCAAGAGTCTATTAGAGACGGAATACTCTCTCACCGACAAGACCAAGCTTCCTGAACTGGAGGATTTGATGTATCCGATATGCACCTTCGTTGATGTTGACTATTACATCCCAGGCTGTCCACCCATGCCTCTGCTGATAGTTCACACTCTCAAGAGCATCGTGAGCGGCAAACAACCGACGCGCTTCCAGAGTGTGGTGTGCACTGAGTGTCACAGGAAGATAATCGCTGCAAAACTTGACCGCTTGTACGGTGTATACGAAAAAGAAACAGATCATGAGCTGTGTTTGGTCAGTCAAGGATTCGTATGCCTTGGTTCCCTCACACGCGATGGTTGTGGTGCTCCATGCCCTCGCGCTGGCTTCACATGCTTTGGATGCAGAGGCCCACCGGACTCGATGATGTACAGATCCAGAGACATGTACGCCTTTCTCGTAAAGGTGATCGCAAGCAGAACCAGTATCAACGAAGAAACGATCAAGGCAGAACTGTACCGCAACCCGTTTGTGTTCCACACTTTCATCTTTTCAAGTTTTGAGCGGGCCAAAGCGAGGGAGAAAGTCATTTGAGCGGCAAAGAGATAACGATCTCGCCCACGACGAGGATCGAGGGCAACGGCAAGGTAACGATCAGACTCGATGAATCGGGCAACGTTGCAGACGCGTATTTCTACGCTACAGAAGTCCGTGGTTTCGAATTCTTCATGAGAGGAATGGAAGCGGATAGACTTCCCTTCATAATCTCGAGGATATGCGGCGTGTGCTCAACCGCACATATCACCGCATCCGTAGAAGCCATAGAGAGTATTTACCAAACCGAGATAACTGAAACCGCCAAAAGACTCCGTGAACTTCTCCTCATGGGTCAGATAATCAACAATCACTCACTGGTCGCGTATTTCCTGACACTGCCAGATTTCTGGTTTCCTCTGGATGAAGACCCGTCAAAGAGGAACATCTTCCAGATAATGCGGGAAAGGCCGGACATAGGCAAGAAAGCCATAGGTCTCAGAAGATTTGGCGCCAAAATACTCGAAGTAATAGGAAAACGCGAAGTGCACGTCCTCTCAGTAATCCCAGGTGGACTAATCAATCCTCTGAAAGAAAGAGAGCGCGTAGTCCTCCTCAAAGAGGCTGAAGACTCGCTTGAAACCGTAAAAGAAGCTCTCATTATGGGCAAAGAACTTTTTGACAAGAACTGGGCAGATTTCAAGAAAGCGGGAAACTATAGAACCCACTACATGGCACTGACCAAGGATAACGCCATAGATTTCTACGGCGGAAAAATCCGCATAATCAACCCTGAAGGAACAACATTGTCAGAATTCACGGCTCAAGATTACATGGAGCACGTGGAAGAGAAGATCTCTTCCTGGACTTTTGCGAAGTTCGCCTACCTGAAGACTCTCGGATGGCCTGAAGGAATCGTACAAGTGGGACCAACGGCAAGGATCAACGTGAACAGCAGAACCACTACCGAACTGGCTGACAAGGAACTGCAAGAGTTTAAGAAAAGATTCGGGAGTCCAGCACATTCCACGATCCTTTTTGATTACGCGCGCCTCATAGACCTGATTTACGCGGTTGAGAAAACGATAGAGATTCTTGGCAGAGACGATCTGACTCGGACCGACACGAGAGTTAAAGTCAAAGCAAAAGCTGGAAGAGGAATAGGAGTTGTAGAAGCCCCACGGGGCACGCTGGCACACGAATACGTTCTGAACGATGAGGGACGGTTAGAACAGTTGAAACTGATAATACCCACACAGATCAATAATCAAGCCATAAACCTGAACGTGAAAGATGCGGCAACAGAATTCATACACAACGGCGAAATTAAGCCGGGGCTTTTGAACAGGATCGAGATGGTGATCAGAGCCTACGACCCATGCATAAAATGCGCGACAAGAACGAGCGGCGAGAAACTGAGGGTAGAAATAAGGAATCGCAGAGACGAATTGCTTACAGTTCTCTGAGATGGCTCAGAACACGATTTCTATAGCTTGAGCTGGACAGTTGAAGAGACAGGTCCGGCACACAATGCAGTTTTCAACGTTGGCGATTTCTGGCTTTGATTTCTTACCTTCTCGAAAAACCATGGCGGGGCATATTTCTACGCAGATCTTTTCTTTTTCTCGCAAACACTTGGCGTCGTCAATCACGATCTTGACCATGTTTTCGCCTCTGTCCCCGCGCATCAGTATTCAACGCGCTACAAACCGATTTAAATGAATCGCTCCATTGCCTGTCTTCTGTCATCTTGTTTTCTCTGGTCAAGCGCCAGCCATGTCTCTCAGATTCGAAAGACGGTTAGGCGCCCATTGGTTTCCGCGAAACCACACTGAGTTTTTCGACCTCTTCTCGGCTAGGCGCCAGAATTCTTAGTGATTTGTTGAAATCGTCTTTACCGAATCTCACTGACAATTCTTCCTGCTTCTTGTCCGAGTAGTAAGCAGTCAAAGCGGCTGCTTTTTCAATGGCTTTCCTGGTCTTGGGTCCCTGAAGCAACGTTATTGGACTTCCTGTGTCTTGAGCTTCAAAACAATAATCATTCGGCATCTTCAGCTTGGATAATAGAGTATTCTCGGCTTCGTTTCTGCCGACTATTATTTTGTTCTTTTCAAACCTGAAGTGCCGTCCGATCTTCAGCAACTGCACGTCTTTCAGAGACACTTTCTTCTTGTGCGCAAACAAGTCTTTGAGTTTGCTGGCGAACTCTCTGTACGTTAACAGGCAGCCCCCACTCGGGCAAGAATAGTCAGTTACTTTTAGTTCTTGGGCAAGCCTGATCTGCGATTTTCTTGACCTGCCTTCGATATCGAGGAGTGTTTCTCGTTTGACCAATCCTTTTTTCTCAGCTTCAGTAGGAGGTAACAGTTTTGCAGAGAGAGGCCTTACGATCTTGCCCTTGAGGCCCGCTTCTTTTTCTATGATGCCTAAGGTGTGCCATTGCTGGGACATAGGCCTCTGCCCTAAGACTTCGCCGGTGAAAATGAATGATGCACCCGTTTCTTCTGCGTATTTCTTGGCCTTCTTCAACATGAAGATTCTGCAATCAACGCAAGGATTCATGTTTCTACCATAGCCAAACCGTGGTTTCCTCACCATCTTAAGGTATTCCTCCCCTACGTTGATCGTTTTCAAGGGCACTTTCAGGTTCTTCGCCACTTCTACAGCGCCACAACCCCCTTTTCCGCAGAGACAGAAAGGGCTCACAAAATTGACCGCTTCAACATCCAAACCTTGGTCTAGCATTAGCTTCACGGCCAGCGAGCTGTCTAACCCGCCAGAAAGAAGACCCAGAACCCTCGTTTTCTTGATGTTTGACTTCATGATTTTCACGTTTGTTGAACGTATGCATGCTTCAATTTCGCAGTATTAATCAGTTACCTAAGAAAATTCGACCTTAAAAAAGGAAGAGGGATTGCAAAGCGCGTCTTAATGCTGTTTTGTGAATCAGACTAGGAGAGTTACGTCCGCGTCTGCGGCGACGTTTAGGAATGTTGTGGCGCCAGCCATTTGATCCACTTCTGGAATGAGTTGCTCTCTTTTGATGCCGAACATTTCCATGCTCGGAGTGCAAGCGTATATCGTGAGAAGACCTGAACTCTTCATTCTCTTCAGCAAGTCATACGGCGTCGGGTACTTCATCCTTTTCAGGCTTTCTGCCATGGGCTTTTCCATCTGTTTGTAGTCACTCGGCAAGCCTGCTTTGTCCATGGCTCCTTTGACAAGCGCTTGAAGACCCCAGAAAGTGAAGTAGAGGTGTGCTTCCCATCCCATAGTTGTCGCGGTCGACCCGAGGATAAACGCACAGTACAGTTTGTCCAGTGTTCCACTGTGAACTATTAACGCTAGTTTCTTCTTTTCGGGCATATGATCACTTTCTCTTTTAGTGTTGCATTGGTGTATGACATATGTAATATTTATGTTTTCCGCAAAAAAAGCCGAGAACGGTGGAAAGCGCATTGATTAACGGGGGACTGCTCAAAAGGTACGTACTGATAGATTTAGGCTTACCTAAACGTTTATATGAACGTGTGCGGTAATTTAGGTATGCCTAAAAGGTGGTCCTTACGTCGAGCAAGAGTATTGAAGATTATCTGAAGGCGCTTTACATCCTTTCCAGAAACGGCACGTTGATTTCAACCACCGAGATTGCTGAATACTTCAAAATAGCTCCCGCAAGTGTGACCGAGATGCTGAAGAAGCTTGCAAGGAAAGGCTACGTGAAGTATTCACCGTACCACGGAGCTAGTCTAACTTCAAAGGGTTTCCAAACTGCCGAAAAAATGGCCAGGAAGCACCGTCTGCTCGAAAGATTTCTCCACGATGTCCTGAGAATAAAGAAGGACAAAGTTCACTTGGAAGCAGATGAAATGGAACACGCTTTGTCCGACGACGCAGAAGAATCGTTGTGCAGGTTTCTGAACCATCCTGACAAGTGCCCAGATGACGACAAGATCATCCCAGCCTGCAACCTGCCCTTTTCCAGTTGCGAAGAATGCGTTGAGGTTCATCGAAAAGGTCTTGAAGAAGTTGGAAAACGAGACCAAAACTTGGTTTCAATATGTTCTCTCAAAGAAGGCGATCAAGGCAAAATCTCGTTTCATACGGGGGGAACACAAGGTCCTCCAGAGGCTTCTGGACATGGGCTTGATACCTGGCACCAACGTGAACATCGTAAGAGTCGCGCCGCTCAAGGGTCCGATCGAAGTTGGAGTCAGAGGTTCCAAAGTGGCCCTCGGGCAGGACATTGCCTCAAACGTCTTCATCGAATGCGTGCAAAAACACAAGTCGCGCCGATGACTTCAAATGACATATAGCTCCTCGGAATCCACAAGCAAAAGCGAAGACAACCGAAAGATTCTCGTGCGTGATAGAAACATAACTATTGCCCTCGCCGGAAATGCAAATGTTGGCAAGAGCGTAATATTCAACCAGCTCACCGGTTCAAGCCAAATAATCGGCAATTGGCCTGGAAAAACAGTGGAAAAAGCGCAGGGCACGCTCGATTTTGAAGGACAGAAAATAATAGTCGTCGATTTGCCTGGCATTTACTCTTTTTCCACTTTTTCCATGGAAGAAATCGTGTCAAGAGAATACATAGCGCTGGAAAAACCCGATGTCGTCATCAACGTCGTTGACGCCTCAATTCTTGAACGCAACCTCTTTTTCACCATTCAGCTCATCGAAATGGAAGTTCCCCTCGTAGTCTGCCTAAACCAGATAGACTCCGCCAAAAAGAAAGGAATAACAATCAACAGAAAAAACTGGAGCAAGCATTAGGTGTTCCCGTTGTTCCAACCATAGGCATCCGCGGAGAAGGAATCTACGAACTAGTAAAAACCGCTGTGAAAACCGCGCAAAACCACGAACCAACAAAAAACCCCACATCCATTACGGCGCAGAAATAGAAGAACGAATCGGCAAACTCGAACTAAGGCAATCAAATCAAAAACCTCAACTTGGGTTACCCAACAAGATGGGTAGCCATCAAACTATTGGAAAACGACCCCGAAATCAAAAAAATCGGTAACTTCAAAATCTGACGGAAATAGCGAACGCAGCAGAGAGTTTGGCAGCGGAAATCTCTTCCATTCACAACGAACCAATATTCGCAGTCATAGCTTCTGAAAGGTACGCTCTAGCAAACAAGATCGCTAGCGAAGTGCAAAAGCAGAGCGAAATCAAATCCACTGTCTCAGAGAAACTAGATTGGATCACCACTCACCGCTTGTTCGGCTACTTAACCTCGGCAGGTGTAGTCTTGGGCTTGCTACTGTGGACTTTCACCATTGGAGAATCTGCTCTCAACCTTATTCTCACATGCGTTGTCACTATTTGTACCCGTAAACCCGAGCTTTAGCGGTTCGCTAACGGGCATTCTTTGGAACGGCGTTTTCGGCGGAATAGTCGCAGGCATCACATTGGTGATCCCGTATGTTGTGCCATTCTACCTCATGCTAGCACTGATTGAAGACTCAGGCATCCTCACAAGAGTCGCGTTCATGATGGACAGCGCAATGCACAAGATAGGATTACACGGAAAAGCCTTAATCCCGCTAATATTAGGCTTACGGCTGCAATGTTCCTGCAATTCGCGCGTGCCGAATCATGGAAACCAAGCGTGAACGGCTTCTCGCATCATTCGCCATCACCCTTGCCCCATGCGCAGCGAGAACAATCCTGATTCTCGGGTTAGTCGCAGCCTTCCTCGGTCCTGCCTGGGCAATAGCATTTGTACGCGATTAGACATTGGACTCTAATCTTCGCGCTGGGGCGAATCGCGCTAAAAGTTGTTCCCGGCGAATCAACAGGTCTCATAATGGAAATTCACTCGTTCAAGGTTCCCTCTTTATCCGTCATCGCCAAGCAAACATGGGCAAGAACAAAATCCCTCATATACATAGTGTTTCCAATGTACATCATCGGAAGTGCCCTCATCCAAGTCCTGTACGCTGTCGGCGTTTTGGAGCCGTCTAAGCAACGCTGTTTCGCCTCTCACCGTTGGTTGGCTCGGGCTCCCAGTCGTCGCGGGCATACTTTTAGTGCTCGGGGTAGTCCGGAAAGAATTCATTCTCTTAGGCGCCGTAGCAATCTTCGGCTCAACAAACCTTCTGCTTTTTCTAAGCCCAGTTCAACTGCTGACTCTCGCCATCGTCGGAATACTTTACTTGCCCTGCCTATCCACAATCGCGGTTTTGGCAAAGGATTTCGGATGGAAAACCGCCATAGCCATATCACTGGCTAATTTCGCTACTGCGTTGATTGTTGGCGGGATAGCTTTTCGATTACTTTCTTTAGTAATGTAACAAATCAGACGTATGTCCATGCCCGTGTAGAATCG
>CAVZKL010000014.1:0-55659 GCA_963775895.1 Candidatus Bathyarchaeota archaeon
CAAGGCTGTCTCAGGAGAAATAACCGCTATTATCCAGTATACGAATCAGCATGAGAAAATGGCTTTCCTTGAACTCCGTACGAAAAACACACCACTAGAAACCATCACTGAAACCAACAAAGCCGCCGTAGTAAGCAAAATATTAAAAGAAATCTTTGTGGCAGAAATGGACCACCTAGAAAAAATCAGCGAACGTATTTACCTGCTTGAAGGCGAAGCAACATACAAACCAGATCCACTACCGGTAGTCGGCGACACAGCCCAGGACTTTTTAACATTGGATCACGCATTGGAAAGCACCACAATATCACTGTACCGCCAAATCATCGCTGAAGCACTCAAATGCGGCGACACAACAACAAGACGCATGTTCGAAGACATCATAATCCAAGAAGAAAACCACTTCTGGACATTCGACGACTTCGTAAAATAAAACAAAAATCCTTTTTTTATATCGAAAATTTTAGGCGCGCGCTAAAAATCACACTTTTTCAGACAGAAGGTTCAAGAATCAAAGTGTAACTCCGTTTTCCATCAAGAACAGCTTTAACTTCTTCAAGAACAGCGAAGTATCGCGCGCGCTTGATGAACTTAACTATCTTTGTATTCTGTAGTTTCTAAATACGATTTAAACGTGACTCGTATTATTGTCAAACATCAATTTCAAAATGCCTATAAGCTTCTTTCAACATGCCCATACGGCAGAAGGCATTAAAATTGCCGAAAAAAGAGCGGAAATCATATTAAACTTTCTTGCAGAAGGTTTGCAGTCAAACCTACCGATTTCGATGTTTGAAACAGAACGTATATCAACCTAACTGAACAATGTGAAAGAAAGGTGAGACATTAAATGGATAAAACTTCAGAGAATCTGAAGAATGCTTTCGCGGGGGAGTCGCAGGCCAACCGACGCTACTTGGCTTTTGCTCAGAAAGCCGACGAAGAAGGACATCCTCAGATAGCCAGACTTTTCAGGGCAGCCGCTGAAGCGGAGACCGTTCATGCGTTGAATCACGTCAGGACTATGGGAGGCGTCAAAACGACCGCTGAAAATCTCAACGCGGCCGTGAGCGGAGAAACGTTCGAGTTCAAGCAGATGTACCCCGACTACATCAAGATGGCAAAACAAGAGAACAACGCTCAAGCAGCATGGAGCTTCAACGTGGCCAACCAGGTTGAACAGATCCATGCAAACCTGTACACAAAAGCGATCAACGCTCTGAAAAGTGGCAAGGAGCCTCCAAAAGCAGAATACTACGTCTGCAGCGTGTGCGGAAACACTGTTGAAAACGAAACGCCAGAAAAATGCCCGATCTGTGGATCGCCGAAATCAAAGTTTTTCAAAGTGGCCTAGACTCTTCCCCACCAACTTTTTTTAGCTTTTGCGCTTTCGCTCATCGAGTTGTTCGAGCATAACATCGGAGTCTGTCGTTGGAAGATTGCACGTACGGTTTTGGCAGACGTAAGCGGTTGCTTTGCCATCCTTGCTGACCAAATCCTCAGTGAACTTGGCAACGTTCGTTATGTCGTCTTCTCCCTTTCTCGATGATCGGAACAACACCACTTTTCTAGGAATAAACCTTCTCTGCAAAGCCTCCAGCATTCTTGCAGTATCTTCCCCTTCAGGATCACCGACGATCACCACTTCGCTCGAAGGACCCAGAGCGAAATCTAGGGCAATCATCATCTGCGCATGAGCCGACGGAAGCGTGGCCACGTCCCTTGAAAATGCACGCATCAACTTTGCAGCTTGGTCTTCAAATGAGCGTTTCACCCGTCAATCGAGCAAGACGGACTAGATCAAACGCTGCTGCCGAGTTCCCTGATGGGTAGGCACCGTCATGAGAATCCTTGTTTCTCACCAAAGCAACTTCAGAACTGTTTGCGGTCTGAAAGAAACCGCCACGTTCTTCATCCCAGAACTGTTGAAACATCCTTTTCGCGAATTCGACTGCTAACTTTAGGTATTCTGCATCAAAGACGGTTTCGTACAGTTCGATCAAACCCCAAACAAGAAAGGCGTAATCGTCCAAGAAACCCGTTATTGCAGCGTTCCCTTCGCGATACCGATGATACAGCCTGCCCTCTTCGTCAAGCATGCGTCCGATGATGAAGTCTGCGGCCTTCTTCGCCGCGAGAGCGTACTCTGGTTTGTTGAAAACTCGAGCTGATTCTGCGAGGGCGGCGATCATCAGTCCGTTCCAGTCTGTTAGAATTTTGTCGTCTCTGCTCGGACGAATGCGCTTTGACCTTGCGGCAAGAAGACGCTGGCGAGCCGCGTCTATGACTTTCTCGAGGTCGGACACTGGAATTTTCAGGTCTTCTGCAGTTTCCGCAAGCGGTTTACTGAGAAAAAGTATGTTCTTTCCGTTCTTCTTGCCGGTCGTGGCTTCTTCATAGTTGCCGAGTTTTTCAACGTTGAAAACCTTCTGCACGATGTCCGCTTCAGTCTCGGGCAAGAGTTGCCTGATCTGCTCTTCTGTCCACAGGTAATACTTTCCTTCTTCTCCTTCGCTGTCGGCGTCCTCAGCCGAGTAGAAACCACCTTGTGAGTCGGTCATTTCCTGCAGCACGTACGTGATCACTTCGCAGGCTGTCTGTTTGTATTCCTCCTTTCTCGTTGCCTGAAACGCCTCGGCGTAAGCCATCAACAGCATCGCTTGGTCGTAGAGCATTTTCTCGAAATGCGGCACTAGCCATTTTGAATCCGTGGAGTAACGGTGAAAACCGAAGCCCAAGTGATCGTAGATTCCGCCGAGCCGCATCGATTTCAGTGTCGTCTCAACCATTTCCAAAGCTTTGGCGTCACCAGTTCTTTTCCAGTATCTCAAGAGAAAAGTCAGGTTCTGCGGCGAAGGAAACTTGGGTGCGCCTCCAAAGCCGCCGTGGCGCGGATCGTAGTTTTGTGCGAGCTCCAGAAAGGCCTCGTCCAGCGTGTGTTCTCCAAGTTCCTGGGATAACCGGGTTTGTGGAGTCTCTTCTTCTTTCTCGGTCAGAAGGTTAATGACTTTCTCTGCGGAGTCGAGCAGTTCATTTCTTCTCGAGGCCCAGAGATCACTAACGCGTTTCGTGAGTTGCTTGATGCCAATTTGGCCGTACCTGTTTTCTTTCGGGATGTAGGTCGCGGCGAAGAAGGGTTTCTTGTCGGGTGTCATGATTACGTGAAGAGGCCAGCCACCGGTGCCTGTCAGCGCTTGGCACACTTTCATGTAGGCAGCGTCTAAATCGGGTCTTTCTTCTCGGTCAACCTTGATGCACACAAACGTCTCGTTGAGCAGTTTAGCCACTTCGGGATCCTCGAAGGATTCTTTTTCCATCACGTGGCACCAGTGGCAAGTCGAATAGCCTATGGACAGAAAGACTGGTTTGTCCTCTTCCTTTGCCTTCTCGAATGCCTCCGCACTCCATGGGAACCAATCTACGGGATTGAAGGCATGCTGCAGCAGGTAGGGACTCTTCTCGAAGACAAGCCGGTTTGGTCGGGCATCTGAGTCAGAGGACACGGTCGTTAACCTCCTTCATAGGGAAGACAATCCTCGAAAATAAGCCTATGTCTGTTGAAGAGTGGCGCAGGTTTTGTTAGATCGTTACGTCTTTGGATTTTTTGCCAGTCATGTGGTCAATGTCGATTCTGCCGATTATCGTGTTTTGGAGTCTCTCTGGCTTCAAGTTCGCTATCAGTTTTTCGGGGTTTTTGTCAAGCTGGTTTATCATGCATTTTATCGCTTGAAGCTTTTCTTCGAAACTGTTGATTATGCTGACTCTTCCCGAAAAGTGGACTGAAGCGTACTTGTGCGTGCATTCTCCTTGAACATAACCCCTGTCAATCAGCGCTTGGCCCCAAACGATGTTGTTTGATCGCAGGTATTCGAGTTTTTTGCCCTCATTTGCGCAGTGGAAAAAGAGACAGTTGCGAGCTTCATCGTATCCGTGGCTGAGCGACACCAAGTACGGTTGGTTGTCCATGGAAAGGGCCACCGTCACGTAGGTGGAGGATTTCAGTATTTTCTTCAGGGCCGCTGCGTCTGTTATTTCTATGTCTTTGCGTCTGACGTGAAATGACATAGTGAGAGTGCGTCTTTGCGAATCTATTAACTCTTGTGCAATGATTTGAGAGTAGCCGCATGATTCACACGTCTACGTGAGTCTCGATAGTCTTTTGGACCGCTGCAGCGTCAAGTTGAGTTTACGGTAGGGTTTCCGTTTTTACGATGTTGAAGACTTCGCAGTACTTTCCTTTTCCGGTCATTGCTCCCCTGTATCTTGCTAGTCCTTCCATCGCCTCGTCGTAGCGAATTTGCTCTATTTGCGATTTGTGTTCCTTCAGTGCGGCGATTTTTTTATCGATGAATTCGGAGATGTCTTCGACGTAGTTGAACTCGGAGAGTGGTGTCCACACTTCGTAGGCCAACACTGTGTCAACGCACCATAGGTTTCCTTGGTACTCTTGAAACAGGGGGGCACCGGCTCTTCCGACGGCTTCGTTCACGATTTGAAACGTCGCTTTGTGGTCTTGGTGAGCGTCTGTTTGATGGTGAACGTACACCAGGTTCGGCTGTTTCAGGCGCACGAGTTCAACCAGCTTCTTCAGGTTGTCCTGATTGTATTGCAGGTAGCCATCGGGGTTTCTCAGGAAGGTGATGTCCTGGAAGCCGATGAGTCGTGCAGCGTTTCTCGCTTCGTTTTCTCTTGTTCTGCCAAGCTCTTCTTTGCTGCGATCTTGACTTGCGGCTTCTCCAGAGGTCATGTAGCAGACGGAAACCTGATTTCCGAGTTTGACGTGTTTTGCCATGCTTCCCCCGCATCCGATGAGGTCATCGTCTGGGTGTGCAGCGAAAACTAGTACGCGTTTGACCATGGATTTGCGTTGGGACTTGTTTCTTTTAAGTCTTTGTGACGATCAACGCACCTCGATTGACGATAGCGCGCGTGAGGTTGTCGGCAGGCTTTTAAACAATGCGGGGCTTACTTTTTCAAACGGTGAAAATGCATTGGTTGACAAGAGAATAGAGAAGCTGGCAAAACTCTGCGTTCATTACAGTGTCGACGTGAAACCTAAGGAACTCGTCGTCATTCAGGGCACTGACATGGCTTTTCCGATTTTGCACGAGCTCTACAAGGAGTGTCTGTTGAGCGGTGCTTATCCGCAGATGATGCCGAACGTGGACGTTCAGTACACGTTCTTCAAGTACGCTAAGGAACATCAGTTGAAGTATGTTTCGCCCATGGAGAAGTTCATGGCTGAAAACATGGATGTGAGCATAGGAATCTTCTGTGACACGAACCCGAAGAGGCTGACGAACATCGATCCCGCAAAGATCAGAGTGCGGCAGGCGTCAAGGCGGGAACTCGCGGATATCTTGTTCAAAAGGGAAGCCGAAGGAAAGTACAGATGGACGGGTTTGCCCTATCCCATAGTGGCAGGGGCTCAGGAAGCGTCGATGTCGTTGCAGGAGTACGAAGATTTCGTTTACACCAGCTGTCTCGTGGACAAGAAGGACCCGATTGCGGAGTGGACCAAGATCAAGAAGGAGCAGGACAAGCTGTGCAAGTATCTGAATCAGACTGAAAAAATCCACGTGGTGGGCGAAGACACCGATTTGACGTTCAGAGTCAAGGGAAGAAAATGGATCAACTGCAGCGGACAGAAGAACATGCCCGACGGAGAGGTTTTCACGGCGCCAATCGAGAACTCGGTGAATGGCACGGTGAGATTCACTTTTCCAGGCATTTTCTCGGGCAGAGAAATCGAAGACATAAAACTGACGTTCAAAGCTGGCAAAGTCACGAAGGCGTCGGCTGCCAAGGGAAACGAATTGTTGCAGCAGCTTCTGAAGATTGAGGGCGCAAACAGGCTCGGAGAAACCGCGATCGGAACCAACTACAACATAACGAAGTTCACGAAGAACATGCTCTTCGACGAAAAAATGGGCGGAACCATTCACATGGCTCTTGGATTGAACCCCATTCCAGAGACGGGCGGACTGAACAAATCGGCGTTGCACTGGGACATTCTGAAGGACATGAAGAAAGACGGAGAAATCTACGCCGACAAAACGCTGTTCTACAAGAACGGAAAATTCCTCAAAACTTCCTAAGTGCTCAACACGGGTAGTCAAATCCGTGTGACGTGAAATCCGAAAAATCCGAGATGCCTTTCACATCTCATCTTTTTCTGTCACGATCAGACAGACGTGAGAGATCCAGCGTTCGTTCGGCATGCACGTGTGTTCATCGTTGTCTGGGGTTTGAATACTATGCTGTAGAGGTTGAACAGATCTGAATTCTGTGAGAGGCGATTCCTCGTGAAAATCGCGGTGTACTCTTTGGTTGCTTCTCTCACCTTCTCTTCATCTTTTCCGTATTTGAGGTGTAATAGCTCGTGTATGAGGGCGGCCCTTGCTCTGATTCTGACGTAGGATAAGAGCCCGTCTTTTCCAAACTCCCGCCTCAGTCTTGCGCAAAACTTGCGTGTTCTAGGGTAAATCTGGATTGTTCCCTTGTTGGTGTCGCAGTTGCCGGCGAGTCCGTTTCCGTTCTTTCTCTTGAGAGGAAGAACTCTCACTTGGACGTCTCTTACCATGTGTTCTTGTATGTTTTCTTTTCTCAGCATCCAAGATAGGAATTTCTGGAATGAGGGTCTCTTCAACGTTTTGAGAACGAAGGACGCGTACTTGGAGTAGAAATCGATGTGCTGCTGAGAGAATTTCTCGAGTTTTTCAGGGTGAACCGTGATCTTCATCTTGTCGGAGAGCAAGCTTGTTTCTCGCAGAGCGGTCAACGTTGACTTCACCTTTCAATTTGTTCTGTGTCGCGGATCGTCAAGGACGCGGATAGCCTGAACCTGGCGACGCGCACTTCGTCAATATAGATTCTCGGCTTGTCTTATAAAGATGAACCGCCTCGTTTGTGTTTTGTCTTCCCTTCTGCTTTTTTCCACTTCGCGAAGCGTTCTCACGCGTGCGGCTAACAGCTATAATTGCTTTTGGGAGACGCTATCTATAAAAGGCGAGTCCTCCATTCCGTACTATCGTGAAGCTTGGAAAAGCATGACCGATGAATCTAACGTTAAGGAACCGATTTCACCTGAAAAGTTGTCGATCGACAACACGTCAAACTTTCAGTTTCATGCGGCTTATCTCACTTACTCTGACGTCTTCGACAAGGTTGCTGACCCTGAGGCTAGGAAACAGTTGAACCAGAACATCGTGGATCTTCAGCAGAACACGATCGACTATCAGACTTTTTATGAAAGAATAAGCAGGTTCAGGGGGGAAGACGTCAGTCAGCGCAGCTTCGGTAGGGCGTTCATAAAAACACAGAAGAAACGGGAATGGCGTCGAAAGACGCAGAAGCACGAAAGAATCGAGCGGCACAAATAACAGCTGATACACCTGCGCTTGGCAACGCTCGTTAAGCGTGTTACCTAGCATGACTGAGCAGGCGTTGCTTGGAGAGTTGCAGGGGATTTTTTTGTTGAGTCAGAATCTATAGGAATCTGCGTTTCTTCTTTTCGCTTCCGCTTTTTTCTTCTTGGGCGACTGGTTCGGTCGCTACTGTGTCGTCGAAGGCTGAGATCGTGACGTTCTCTTCTTCTGGTGGTTCGGCTGTTGCTTCGTTCGTTTCTTGTGGGACTTGTTCTGTGGTTCGACGGGTGGATTTGTTTCAGGCATGGTTTCTTGTGGGGGCTCAGGGTTTGCAGCGGTTTGCGAGACCTGTTTCAGCCTGTTCTCCAGTTCGTTCACTCTGGATTCCAGTTGGGCCACGGATTCGCTTGCGGTCTTGTTGTTGTTCTTGAGTTCTTCGATGGCGATTTTTTCTTCGAGCACTCTTGTACGTTCTTCTAAGTTCTCTTGCCTTTGTTTCAGAGAACGCGATTCATCTTCGAGTCCTGCTCTTTTGTTTTTGAGTTGTTCAAGTTCTGGGGATGTGCTCATTTGTATCATCTGTATCCGAAGATATGACTGAGAAAATAACTAGTTTATGAAAGCAGAATTCAGATTCATGATGCATCTACGTTCATCCAAGATTGGGTTGATAGCGCGTGTTGAGGCGTTGAGTAGCGTCTGCTGTCTGTCCTCAAAGAAGTGAACGTTGATGATATAAGAGCCGAGAGGCTGGGGTTTGACAAGCCCTTCTCTGTTCTGGGAGCTATTCGCGTTTGTTGAAGTAGGCGACGCCTATGGCTATGTCTTTCATGTTGCAGACGCCGTCGTTGTTGACGTCCGCATTGGGGTTCCAGTTGGGCGAGTCTGGTTTGGTGTTGAACACCGCGACCATGTAGGCTATGTCCTTCATGTTCACCACTCCGTCGTGGACTCCTGGCGTTGAGCTTGATACGTCGGCGGGGATGCCGACGTGGACAGGATTGCTGAGCACGTAGGTGTTGTCTCCTGGGTTCACTTCGCCTGGAACCGTGTCGGCAACTGCCGTCAGAGTGTAGTTACCGGTTGCCAGTCCTGTGGCGTTCAAGACGATCGTTATCACTGTTGAATCGCCGGGGTTCTGCGTGACGCTTGCGATGCCAACGGCGGTGGCGTTGGCGTAGAGTGCGACGTTGTAGGTTTCGGGGAAGCCGCCGTGATCTTCAGCTGTCACCGTGACGTTGCCTGAGTATCCTTGACCGATGATAGTCTTTAAGGAGACCATTCCTGTTATTGCGACGTCGTGAGCTCCTCCGGCAACTATCACTGTTCCGTTGATGATGTGTATAGTTGATTGGTTGAGGCGGGATTTTTTCGTCTCCGAGTTTTACGTCGGTGAGCGTCAGACTTGTCGTTCCTCCGCTCATGGCTTTGAAGGTTAAGAGTGAGTATTGCCCGCCGCCGTTCACCGCGGTCATCCCCAGCAGCGTTGAGTATGCTAGGACTCGTCCGTGTGTGCTGTTGTAGTTGTTTGTGATGTTTGCGTTGAAGAATGTTCCACCGCCAGTCTTCAGGAAGGGGCCTTCAACCCCGTTGGAACAGTTTACGATGGATCTCAGATAGAACAGGGTCAGTTGCCATGACGTGAAGTTGACGATGAAGTATACGGTAACGTTTATGCTGAAAGTTTGTCCGCCGTTCACGTTTGTGGTCTGAGGATCTACTGCAACCGTAGCTGTGACGGCGGATGCCCTGTAAATTGGGAACGTTAACAGGAATAGGCACAAAAAGAGATATACTATGATGTGCGTTTTTTTCAATATTCCCCTTCTCCCTCTAATTTGCAGTTAGTTAAATGGGAAAGATGGTATTTAAGAGTTCAGGAATTAACTTCTATTACAAACGGACAATCTTGCATGCAAGGTTCACGCCTAAAAAAGGTAGGATGGAGAATGGGAGTTCTCCGTTGCGTGTTTACTGTGGGGGCACGTAGGTGAAGAGGAAGTTGACTGCGATTATACGTAGATCGAACACGTCGATGACACCATTGTTGTCCAAATCGTACGTTGATGCGGTGGGCCAAAGTGCATCTCCGATTTTGACGCCGAAGTATATTGCTACCAAGCGCAGGTCAAAGAGATCAACAGTGCCGTCATTGTTCACGTCACCCTGTATGGGTGAGAACGTGTAGACAAAGTATGGTCCAACGTCTATCTGGTTTAAGCCACTTCTCACGTACCGCAAGTCTGGGCCCGCTGGATAGCTTACGTTAGCTCCTTGGATGAAGATTGCGTCGCTCAAGTCATTCACTGCTCCGCTCTTCCAAACATGGTAGAACGTTGCTTCAAATCTGATGGATACGAGAGTTTGACTTCCGTTTATCGGTGCGCCTGAAGTGTATCCTGTGATTACTCCGCCTGCGACGTTGATGGTTCCTGAACCCCAAGCGTTCCACGTTACATTGAAGTATGTGAGCAGCGTTGCGTTGTAATGGATTTCGAAGGCAAAGTCCTCGACGTTGAGAGCGTTGGAGATGTTGATTGTCACCTTGAAGTTTTCGCTGTACATGCGACAAGTCCTGCTCGCTGGGTTCATTTGAAGCAGCGGTTTTTCCGTGAAGTGAGCCGTGACCGAGATAGTTGCCAGTCATACTCATCGTAGCTGGGTTGGCTGAACCGGACAAGGCGCCGCTCCAATAGTGGAAAATCCAACCCAGATTCGCAGAGGGGGTCAGGGTGACAACGTCACCGTAGTTGTAGTAAGGTCCTACAGGACTAACGCCGACTGAACCTTGGCCGTCGACGCTGACCGTCAACGTGTACTTGTTTTGAATGAAGGTAGCAGTAACTGACATGTTGCCTGTCACAGTAACCATAGTGGGGTTAGCTGTGCCGGAAGCGTCACCGCCCCAGCTGCCAAAACTATAGCCAGGACTAGGAGTAGCATTCAGCGTGACGACGGTGCCGTACGTGTAGGTGGCTTGATTGGGATTCTTAGTGACCGAGCCGCTGCCGACAGGCGTGACAGTGACGATCAGAGTGTACTGGTCCTGAGTGAAAGTAGCATTGACGATCGTGTTGCCAATAATTGTCAATGTTGCAGGATTGGCGGAGCCAGACAAGGCTTCGCTCCAATGATCGAAGGTCCAACCAAGGGTGGCAGTCGCTGTTAACTGAACAACGTCGCCATAGTGAAGAGACCCAGTGTTGTTCTTGCTTACAGAACCGCTGCCGACAGTGTTAATCGTTAGTGTGTACACGTTCTGAGTGAAAGTACCAGTAACAGCCATGTTACCACTGATAGCTAGCGTGGCAGGGCTAGAAGAACCGATTAGGCCGCCACTCCAGTGGTCGAAGCTCCACCCTATTGTGGGAACAGCCGTCAACTGGACAACGTCGCCATAGTGGTAAGGTCCGCTGTTGTTCAGGTTCACTGTACCACTGCCAACGGGATCCACTGACACGGATAGAGTGTACGTGAGTTGAATGAAGGTGGCAGTAACATCCATGTTGCCGGTTATTGTCAAGTTATCTGGGTTGGTGGAGCCAATTAGATTGCCGCTCCAGTGATCGAAGGACCATCCAATGTTAGCAGTAGCCGTCAATTGAACGACGTCGCCATAATGAAGGACTCCGGTGTTGTTCTTGCTTACAGAACCGCTGCCGACAGTGTTAATCGTTAGTGTGTACACGTTCTGAGTGAAAGTGGCAGTTACAGCTTTGTTGCCGGTCATATTTACGGTAGTTGAGCTAGATGTGCCTAGGGCGTCTCCGCTCCAGCTGGCGAACGTCCAGCCTATGTTTGCGTTGGCAGTTAGGTTGACATCCGTGCCGTAAGTGTATGTGGATTGGTCAGGATCCTTGGTGACTGAGCCGCTGCCGACGGGTGTGACAGTGACGGTCAGAGTGTACTGGTTCTGAGTGAAAGCGGCATTTACAGAGGTATCGCCGGTCATAACTAGAGTAGCAGGGTTAGCCGATCCTGTTACCCCGCCACTCCAGCTGGAAAAACTCCAGCCAATGACTGGGATGGCTGTCAACAAAACTGCTTCTCCATTGTGGTAGTAAGGTCCGGTGTTGTTCAGAATCACGGAGCCGCTGCCTGAAGTCGTAACTGTCAGAGTGAAGGCTTGAACATACGCTGTGCCGTCGATCGTTGTGTGTGTAATTGGCAGAGGGGGTATGTTTTGATCTCCGAGTTTTGTATCGGTCAGGTGAAGGAGTGAATTGCCTACTACAGTGGCGTTGAAGGTGATAGTCGCTAGCACGCCACTGCCGTTCACGTAAGTGTTTCCAAATAGTGTGGCGTAAGCTTGCACGCTCCCCTGAGTGCTGCTGTAATTGTTGTTTATGTTTTCGCCGAAATAAGTTCCGCCCCCGCTTTTCAGGAACGAACCTTCAGTGACACCCGTGCAGTTTAGGACGGTGTTGTTGAAGTATACTGTGAATTGCCAAGAAGTGAGATAGGCAACGTCAGTAACGTTTACATCCACGCTGAAGGTTTTGCCGATTGTTACGTAGGAATTTGTAGGGTTGATAGCTATTGTTGTCGAAGCTGCAGATATTTTGAATATTGGTATGATCAGCATGAGAAGAATGAGCGTTATAGGTACTAGTACGTATCTTTTTGATTTCAATTTCCTTTCTCCCTCTAAATTTGCAGTTTAATAACAGCAGAGCGGTCTATTTAAGAATTCAGGAATTAACCTCTATAGTTGCTTCTTCAATGGTTGAGCTGATTGTATGAGTCAAAGAAAGCGAAGCAAGCCCTTCGAGCGCGAATGTCAACATGAACCTATATGATCTGTTTGCATATTCCCTTCATGATACATAGGTGTATCCGAAGTTTGAAGCAGCAGTCCTCAGATCGAAAACGTCAATGATTCCACTGCCATCCAAATCATAAGATGATGCGACTGCCCAGTTGGGGTCTCCTTGCTTGACCAAATAGTATATTGCGACCGTGCGAAGATCGAGGACGTCAACGGTTCCATCGTTGTTCACGTCGCCTCTTATCGGAGAGAAAGTGTAAGCGAGACCTGGATTTATATTGATCTGATTGAGACCACCTTTCTCGTAGTCCAAGTCCGGACCAACTAGATAGCTTAGATTGGCTCCATTGAAGAATATGGTGTCAACCAAATCATTCGTCCAACCTGCAACGCTCTTCCAGACGTGACGGTAAGCAGCCTTGAGACTAACTGTCATTAACGTCTGTGTTCCACTCATCGCGACTCCTGCAGTGAGACCGTCTATCACTCCTTCAGCCTCATTCACATTCATCGTTCCTGATCCCCAAGCGTTCCAGCTGACGTTCACGTAGTCGAGCAACGTGGTGTTGTAGTGGATTTCAAACGCGAAACCGGTGACGTTGTCGGTATCAGAAACGTTCACCGCTAGAGTGAAAATCTCGTCAATTGTACGACAGACTCTGACTGAAGGATCCATTTCAAGCGTTGGAGCTTCAACGTACATATAGCCACCATCCTGAGACAAGTGTGCTATGGGTTCTGCCTGGGAATCACTCATTTTGTGGATTGCAAAGTGAATAGAGGTCTCCTCCGGAGGTGTGGGACCATTCACAGAGAGCTCTAGCGTGAAGAGGGTTTGGCTTTGAGTTGTGTTGAAGCTGCCTGACGTAGAAAGTGCCACGAGTCTACAGTAGCCTGGACCGTTCTCGTTCTTCGCGAGGAACCATTTGCCCGAACCCCACAAGGCGTCCAACGTGTCATTGTAGTAACAGTTCTTGAACGTCAACAAAGCACTGTCCCACGTGATATTGAAATCAAACCCCGACAAGTCAATCACGTTCTCGATCGTAACATTCACTTTGAAGCTACTGCCCACTTCAAGAGAACTCTTCTTTGTTGCAGAAGGACTAACGTACAACGAGGTTTCGTTCGTCTGTTCATTTCCCATAATTGTCACGGGTTCGGGAGATGAGTATTTGCGGACTGCTACCCAAAGCGATTTTATCGTTGCCGTTCCAGAGTAGACTCTGAATTCAACAGGCATCGAACCGAGAGTCTGTGAGTGAGTGGCCGCCAAAGAGTCATCAATGTAGTACTTCTCCGCACCAGACACGTACGTTATGCTATACCAATGGTAAGAATCTAGAAAACTTTGACTTATAGAAGTCGATTGAGCGTTAGGATACGTATAGGCAGCGAATGAGCCCCCACCACCTCTCTCAAACAAAGTGAAGGGGCCAGTCATGTCAGATGCGCAGAAGCCGATCCAGTGATTGGTGGATGTTTCGCTTCCGACGTACGCTTCTGTCTCGAGGGCATATCCACTCCCGAAGCTGCTCAGACTCGTAATGGAGCCCGTTGTATCCAATACCAAGGCTCCACTCTCAACCCTCGGTGAACCTCTTGTCGACCATTTGCCGGTATCCAAAACGTTAAAATCGTCGAAAAACTCAAAGGTGTTTGTTCCATTCGAAGTCGAACTGGCTTTATAGTTACCGTAGTACATCCAGATCCATTTCAAGCTCGAGGTTGGTATGCTTGGAACTTTGACCCAGAAAATTGCGGAATCTGAAGCCGTATAGTTCTGAATCCAATACGAGATCAACGTTGTACCGTCCGAGTCTGCGAACCTCAGGTCAGAGAAGTCTGTTTTCATGTCCGAATCGTAAGCCACGTTAATCCTCACCTGATAATCAATCAATTCGGGCGGTGTCGAGGGATGAGCGTAGGGATCGAATTGTTCAGTGTACGGTAATGCGCCTGAGCCATCTCTTCCTGCTATAGCATAGAGCTTTCCATTCATAATTCCACAGTTATGGCCGTCCCTTGGATGACTTGCTGATGGCAGTATCTGCCAAGTATTTGTTCCGGGATCATATACGCATGCGTCAGTGTAAATAAAGAAGTCATTCCGTGCGAAATGTAGATCTTTCCGTCAAGCGCAGCGTTTTCTCTGGCTAAGCCCCACCTACTGAAAGGCATCGACGCTTTCGTACTCCAGCTGTCACTCGCTACATCATAAGCTTCGTTAGTGCTCAAATACCCCCCTGCAGGACCTCCACCGCCTATGGCATAAAGGACTCCGTTAACCTCAGAGAGTGAGAAAAACCTTCTAGGAGTCGGCATAGGAGCCTTCGACGTGTCATATGAATCCGTCAAAGGATCATAAACGGTGACGTTTCCTGACGTGTCTCCATCTCTCCACCCGCCCATTACGTAGATCTTTCCGTCGTATGCTATTGATGAGGCACTGTGCATACCCAAAGTGATTGGAAAGTCCGAGCCAACGGACCATGAATCCGTAACGGTGTCATAAATGTACAGGGTTTTGTAGCCATCCCAGTTGTTGGAGTTGTCTATTCCTCCCCAGATGTACGCTTTGGTGCCAACTGCGCAAGCGGTTGCTGCGTAGGAATGATTACTCGGCATACTGGCTTTCTGTGACCAAGTGTCTGCTAAGGGGTCGTAGACATAAGTTTCGTTACAAACGTTTGTAGGAGATCCTGGACCGTAGCCTCCGAAAAGGTACAGTTTGCCGTTCACAACGACACTTGACGCGTCAGCTCTGGCTGCAGGCATCAAGGCTTTGTCACTCCACACTCCGTTAGGATTGCCAACTGGAGGCGTGTTGTTGATCGCGATCGGCTTCCTCTCAGTCCAGTTCCGATTGTACCAGTCTGCGCTAGGTGGCACCGGAGGCGGTGGGGGCGGCGGAGGTGGTAATTCTTGTATCGACACTTTGAACCTCACGTCCCAATTCCCTTCTCGGTGGCTATAGTAGTAATAGACGTAGTCGCCTAACAGGTGAGGGAAGCCACATGCATCGTCGTTGGGCAGTATCGGGCTGTTCGGGCATTCACAAGCGCCGTCAAAGCAATTTGGTCCAAGCAATTCGCTGTAGAAGGCTCGAACCACCCATAGGCTACTGGGATACGACTCTGTTGTTAAATAGTAGGTGTTGTTCCTGTGGAAGATTCCTGGAGCGGCCAAAACGCCCATAGAACCATCGGTGCGAAGAACGATGTGGGGCGCCGTTACAATGTCTGTAAGGTTACTGGCGTGGCGGGCTCCGATGCTGTTTCCATTCTCAGCCGTGAGAAGCCACCACTCACCGTCAATGGGGCTGTGCCAGAGGAATGGATCATGTTCGCCGTTGCCACTCGCCGCGAGTTCTTGTTCTGTAAAAGTGTATCCGTCACTCACGGGTGAAGTGGCTCGGTATACTCCGTCAAGTATTCCGCCGTGTATGTAGAACATGTTTATTGTGCCGTCTTGTACGCCCACGGTAGGCCAACCCCATCCATCTACCAACGGAGTGGCAGATGAATAGCGAGTCCAGTTTTCCAAGTCTTCCGAGAAAGCCAATCCCACTGACGCATGATCTGCTGTTCCATAGTATCCCCAGTATCGATGACCATCCTTGTTCAATTCAAGGATGTCTAGGTTATGAGGACCACCTCGGACCGAGTCCCAATATGAAGTGTTGTAGTCGAGGGCGACTTTTTCTTCGCCGAGAGTTGGAAAAGAGGAGACTGGTGGCGCGCTTGCTACAGGAGTCGGGACAAATGTTAGTGCAACCAGATTTACGAATAGAATTATGAGAATTGCTGAAGCGAAACAGATTTTTGAACTCTGCTTGAAGCTCTTTATCGTCTTGTTCAGAATCAGCCCTACTGGTGACATCTAACCCCTTCCCTCTAATCTGCACAGAATACTCTATTGAAACGATATTTAAGACTTGAGGAAATAAGTTCTATTGTCAATTCCGCTCCTTGAATTTGAAGTATTAAATGAAAAAAGGGGGTTGTGAGGACCCATTATGGATAGGTGAATCCGTAGTTGTGCGCTATCGTCACCAGGTCGAATATGTCAATGATGTTGTCGCCGTTCAAATCGTACGCTGAGGCTTGTGGCAGTTTGGATCTCCGAGTTTTGTATCGTAGAAAGCTGCTACAGTTCTAAGGTCAAAAACATCCACGACGCCGTTGTTCTCTACGTCTCCTTGTATGGGCGAGAACGTGCAGGTGACGCTTGAGCTCACAGTGATCTCATTCATCGCATCCTTTACGTAGTGAAGCTTCCCACCACCCGAATAGCTCAAGTTGGCCGATTGGAAGAATATTTGACCAATCTGGTCGTTCTTCCAACCTGGGATCTTGCTCTCTTCCTTCCACACGCGGTAATAGGCTGCGCTGAACTGTACTGTCATTAACGTTTGAGAACCGCTAATGGAGTTGCCTGATGCTGTGCCAGTGATTTTGCCATTGGTGTCGTCTATGTTCGAGGTTCCTGATACCCACGCGGTCCAAACGACTCCTGTGCAATCCAAAAGTGTGGTGTTATAGTCGATCTCGAATTCGAAGCCGTTCACGTCGTAAGCGTTTGTGACTGTTATGGTTATCACAAAGTTCTCATTATGCACTCGACATGTCCTAGTCGTTGGACTCATTTGAAGACCGGGTTGTCCGCCCGTGATCTTGTAGGTTCCGTCATCGACTGTGTGGGTAATGGATGTGTAATGCGAATCGCTGAGTTTGTGAGTCAAGAAATGAATTGAAGTTTGTTTCAACAGGTTGGTTTGAGGATCTTCAACGCGGAATTCGATCGTGAACATCGTTTGGCTACCGGTGGTGCTGAAGCCGCTGACAGTAGACACAGCTACGAGCTTGTACCATCCTGCACCTGTTTCATTCTGTGCAACGAACCAGTTGCCTGCTCCCCACATAGCATCCAACGTTTTATTGAAATAGCAGTTGCTGAAGGTGACCAACGTGTTGTCCCAAGTGACGTTACAATCAAACCCAAACAGGTCAGTGATACTGTCAATCTTGACGCTAACGTTGAAATATGTGCCTATGTCACTCAATGTTTTCTGTACCAGCGATGGGTCAATGTGGAGTCTCGCTTCATAGGCTTCTTCCTGTCCCACGGTTGTCGTGGGTTCCGGTGATGAGTATTTCCGAACAGCTACCCACTGGGATTTGATCATTGCCAGTCCAGAGATGCCCTGAACTCTACAGGCATCGGGGTAAGGGTTGACACATGAGTGGCTTTTAAGCTGTCATCGATGTATACTTTCTCCGCGCCAGCCACAAAGGTAATAGTGTACCAATGGTAAGCGTTTAGGTAGTTCTGGTCAAGCGGCGTTGTTTGACCAACAGGAGGATAGGTCCATGCTTGGAAAATGCCACTGGAACGATCAACTAGGATAAAAGGTCCAACCGCATCAGAAGCACAGAATCCAAGCCAGCCATTTGATGTTGTACTCCCAACGTAGGCCTCTGTCTCGAGAGCATGACCATTTCCGAAACTGCTCAGACTAGTGACTTGGCTTACCGCGTCAATTATCAGAGCACCTCCCTCGACTCTTGGAGAACCTTTGAGAGACCATTTGCCTGCGTCTAAAGTATTGAAATCGTCGAAAAAGTCGAAAGTAGTTGCTCCGTTAGATACAGAACTTGCAGCTGGGTTTCCATAATACATGTAGACTGTCATCGTGCTCGATCCAGGTATACTTGGAACCTTGACCCAAACAATCGCTGATACCGAATCGGTATAGCTTTGTACCCAACACGAAATGAGCGTTGTGCCGTCTGCATCTGTGAACCTCAAATCAGAAAAGTCCGTTTTCATGTCTGAATCGTAAGCCACGTTGATCCTAATTTGATAATCGACTAGACTGGTGGACCAGGAGGTTGATAATAGGGATCGAATTGTTCGTTGTAGGTAAGTGCGCCTGAACCGTCTCTCCCTCCGATGGCATATAGCTTCTTTCCGATGACTCCACAATTGTGACCGTCCCTCGCATGCTTTGCCGATGGAAGTATTTGCCAAGTATTCGTAACAGGATCATACACGCATGCGTCAGTAGTAGAAAGAGGAAGTCATGCCATGGGAAATGTAGATTTTTCCGTCCAATGCGGCGTTTTCTCTTGCTAGACCCCACCTGCTGAAAGGCATCGATGCTTTGGTGGTCCAAGTGTCGGATGCAATGTCATAAGCTTCGTTTGTGCTCAGAGTAAGATCTGTTGGTCCTCCTCCGCCTATAGCGTACAGAATTCCGTTGACCTCAGAGAGCGAGAAGAACCGTCTAGGAGTCGGCATAGGAGCCTTCGATGTGTCATACGAATCCGTCACAGGATCATACACAATCACGCTGCCTGGAGTGGTTCCGTCTATCTCAAGCCGCCGATCACATAGATTTTTCCACCATATGCTATTACAGATGGGCTGTGGAGTCCTGATCGTGACTGGATAGTCTGCGCCTGATGACCAAGAGTCTGCAATCGAATCGTAAATGTAAAGTGTCTTGTAGATAGCTGCCGCCGCTGCTTATTCCTCCGAAGACATATGCTTTCGTGCCAAGTGCACACGCACCTGCCGCGTAAGAGTGACCGCCAGGCATGCTGGCTTTCTGTGTCCAGCTGTCAGTTGTTGGGTCATAGGCGTATACTTCGCTGCGAACGTCGCCTGCTCCGCCTGGACCGTATCCGCCAAATATGTAAATCTTGCCGTCTATGATGGCGCTTGATGCGTCCGATAGTCTCAGAGGCAGTGGGGCTTTGTCGCTCCAGATTCCAACAGGCACTTGCGACAATGTGTTGTCGATTGTTATGGGCTTTCTCTTCGTCCATGACGGATCGTACCAGCTTGGAGGCGCGGTGACCGATGGGGTGGAAACGAAGGCGAAAATAAACATGGTGGAGAGGAGGATTGTAAGGATTGCTCGGCACGATGGGTTTTTGAACCTAGTGGAACATGAATTGCACTGCTTATTGAGAGAACTGGTTTCATATTGTCCTTTCTCCTTTAATTTGCAGTTAAATATGAATCAGAAAAGGTATATAAGATTTCAGGAACGCACTTCTATGCCGGAACTACTTGGAAAAAAGACAAGCGCACGTGCTAGAAAAGAATTTTGACATGTCTTCTAGGTTTGCCTGAGCCTTGTTGTTACCAGCCGTAATGAAAGTTCGTTGGAACAATTACGTGGGGCGCGAGCTGTTGAGATGCTTAGAGATTTCCTGCTACGAAGTGAACGTCGATCTAACGTCTACAAAAAGTACTTCTTGCAAGAGTCTGTTGCAAGACTTTAGTATATATACTAAATTGCACTACCCCCTCCCACCCCCATAAAGAACCGCCTTGCCAGATTTCATAAACGGCCCATATGAAATCCTAATCAGTATTTGGGTTTATGGAACATAAGAAAAAAAGAGATTGTGGAGACGCGTCTTTCTGTTACAGTTTGCTATGGACTGTCTGGAACGTAATAGTTGAAGTTGGTAGCGACTACAACTAGGTCGAAGATATCAATGGTGCCGTCAGTCTTCACGTCGTATTTTGCTGGAGCTGGCGGGACAGCCTTGTCGTATTAGTGATGCAACCGTACGAAGGTCGTAAACGTCTACCTGTCCGTCAACTGCTACATCGCCTTGAATCAGATTGATCGTTAGGTCGATAGTTGCTGGTGGTGTGATCGGTGTAGGTCCGATTCCGTCTACATACAAAATGCCTTCAACAAAGCTTAGGTCACCATAGGTAGTATCAAGCGAAACTGTTGCGGCGTAGCGCATGGGGTGATGTGTGTTCTCCATATGTGTGTTTCTCTATCGTCGAATGCTACTTTGAAAGTCAATGTGAACAATAGTATGCGGTCACCCGTGGATGGACCGCCACTTGAAATCGAGACGTGAACAACGCCTGCTGTACTGTTGTCTACTATGCCTGTTCCAAAGGTGCTCCACGTGATCCACTCGTTATAGAACATTAGCAGTTCTGACGTGTAGTCTATTTTGAGGTCATAGTCTGTGAGGCTTGAAGTGATGTGGGTTGCGTACACTTCAACTTTGAAGTATTTTCCGTATTCATAGAGCTTGCTTGGATGGATGTTAACCAACGTGAAGTCGATGTCTGGGACTGTGGCGCTCATGCTGTACGGCCCGTCAGTCGGGTGTTGGAGTGATAGCGTTCGCATTGTGATCACTGAGTGTTACTGTGTCGAAGTGCATTGATGTCGTATATGGAAAGTTGCCAGCTTTTACAATTGTAAAAGTAATTGTGAAAAGTGTTGTGGGACCTGCGCCTGTATACCCAAGCCCACCAGTCGCAACCGCTGAGTACCTAACGTAGCCCGGACCACTCTGTACCGGCGTGTTGGGCGGAACCCATGCCAATGGTTCAAAGTATCCCTGAGGCCACACACTACTGAGAGGCGCATTATCGAGGCTTAGGAACGTTATTACCGAGCTATCCCAAGTAATTTTGATGTCGAAGCCGAACAAATCGGCAACGTTGCTAATCTGTACAGGTACCGTAAAAGTGCCTGGGAAGTCACTTGGGGTTTTTGACACCGACGGAATTGAAATATCGGCCGTAGCTGCCGACACTTTGTTAATAGCGAGACCGAATGTGAAGACACTTGCGAGAAGCAATAGAGTTAGTATACTTGCTGCGTATTTCGTTTTCATGTTCCTTCCTTTCTCCTTCTAATATGCGTGATAATTAAGACTTCTCGAAGCTATTTAAGACTTCAGGAACAGTCTTCTAGGCAACGCATTCCACGTTGAGTTTCCTACTTTCACGCGCAAAAACGAGGAAAAAACAAGTGGAGGTTATAGGTGGCTTTAGCTGAAGTTTGCGCCTATCAGTACGAGGTCGTAGATGTCGATTACTCCGTTGCCATTTAGGTCATATGCTGATGCTGCAGACCACAGTGGGTCACCCTGTTTGACATCGAAGTATGCGGCCACTGTTCTCAAGTCAGTGATGTCGACGATGCCGTCGTTGGTCAAGTCTCCTTGAATCGGCATGAATTTGAAAGCAACGTTGTTCACGCTGATCTGACCGAGCCCGCCTTCCTGGTACACGAGTGGTTGAACCCCTACCCCTGAGAAGCTGAGGCTGGCACTGTGGAACCAGATTTGACCATCAAGCTCGTTGACTTGGCCTTGTTTCCATATCATCGTTGCAATGTCTTGGAACGTGATGTTCAGGAGCCAGCGGTTTCCGCTCATAGGAATTCCAGTTACATATCCTTCGAGTATGCCGTTCACAGGGTCGACATTTGTGATTGTTCCTGAACCTAGTTCTCCCCATGAAACGCTTACGTAGCTCATCAATGTAGGACTGTAATATATCGTAAAGTTTAAGCCGTCCACAGTTATTGCGTTGGTCACATTTACCTGCACTGTGAAGTGCTCGCCATATTTTCTACACGTTATCGTGTTCTGAGACATCTGAAGCTGGGGCTGATACGGCGGGCCGCCGTTAATGTTATATATTCTGCCGTGGCCGAAACCACTATCTCCAGTTCCGCCTAAGCTTTCAACTCCTACATACCAACAATCTAATGTGTTATCACTATTGACAATGACGTTACCGTTGTCATCGACTTTGAAAGTCAGTCCTCCTGCTTCGCCCCCTTCCCAAGTACCTGCTGTGCCAATTGGAAGTATTGGATTGTATGGAGAGAAGGTCAAGTTTGTCCAGTCTCCAACGCGGCAATATGCGACACCGTCTTCTTTGTAGTTGCCCGTCAAAGTCAAGTACATGGAACCGCCGTATATGTACGTGTAAAGCGGAGTGAGCAACGAGCTATACCAACCTGAACCTTGTGGGACAAGTATGTTTTTCTGCATATACGTCCAAGTCAACCCGTCCGGAGAACTTAGACAACTCACGGTTGTAGGGCCAATGTACCCTATCCAGAACGTGGAGTTGACCCGCGCACATGAAAACTCGTTGGCGCCTGAGACTATTGGATTTCCTGAATATCGGGTTACGTTTCCTACAGTGTAGCCACCACTCCCATCGGGCGCAATATCAAGAAATGCCAGACCTACCGACCCAGATTGGTAGTAAACCCAATAGGTTCCATTAATTTTGATATGGGTGGTTGTCCAGCATACCTCTGAGCTTTCCCATGTGCTTGGCAAAGGAGACAGTACTGGATTTCCGGCATATTTGGTCCAGTTGAGGCCGTTGGTGCTCCAAGCAAATCCGGCTCGTCTTTGTCCTATTGGGGCCCCATTGTAGAGCATAAAGTAAGTGCCAAAGTCGTGGTCAAACCATATGCATTCGTCGTAGACCCAGCCTTTTTCCCAAGGTTGCGTCGCCACAAAATCTGTGCGGACACGATCAGCCACGCCACCCGTGAAGTTGATTACTACTTCGACGGACCACTCATGCTTCCCCGTCAATCCAAGCGCGCTCGCCGAAGCTGTAACGTTAAATACTCCAAGATTGCTGAAGGTGCAGTTCCATGAAGCAGTCTGTAGGTTGTAATCAACCTGCTGTTGCAAGCCGTTCATGTACCAAGTTATATCTGCCGGAATTATGTAAGACACCTGAAACGTTTGCTGACTTCCGCGATCGAGCGTTACCAGTGCCGCAGGTGATGCACTAGTAACCTCCAAATCTGACATCGTTTTGAAACTGAACGTCTGGTTGTTCCATATTCCAAACAAGGGGTCTATCGCACACACCTGCCACGTGTAAGTAGTGTTAAGCTGGAGACCACTGACACCAACAGAATATGCACCATTATACACACCTAGACCCTGACCCGAACCGATATTCGGACTCGTAGTAACATAGTAGTTCATCGAGTCGTTCAGATAGTCCGTCAAATCAAAGCTAAGCACAGACAACGAGGGACCAACCGTTGCGCCGATTGCTGGTGACAGGTTTGAGATGCTTGGAAATTTGAGCGAGAAGGTTTCTTCAGACGCAACGGTGTAGAAGGATGAAGGCGACTGCTGATTGTTGTACTCCGTTGACAACCATGACGCGCTCCTAACTATGTTTGAAATTCGCACCTCATCAACTGCACCGTTCCAAAATCGACTATAACCACTAAGATATCTTGCACCTATCACTCCATGATTAGGATCGTCGCTAGAAAACCAGCTTGGCACGCTACTACTCAAGGTTTGCGCTGCACCATTAAGATAAAAGGCAATATTATTCGCGGCAGTTACCGCGTCGCACCAATACGCCCACGTTCCAGCAGTCAAATAGGTACTAACGCCCGTTAAGCCATAATGGTACAGAGAGTTTCCAATGAGTATTTCGTTGTCAGTGGCGAATATCCCCATACCAACTCCGCTTCCACCCGAATCTGTCTGTCCAAAACTAACAATCGGACTGCTTTGGTTGAGCGTGGTTGGATTTGCCCAACATTCGATAGTATAAGGCGGTGACAGCACAAAGGGAATAGTAGCATAGGAGCTTGAACCGTCGAAGCCCGCAGCACCATCAATCTTCCCACTCACATTCTGACTGACCCCACCATATGGCGTGCAATTGTAGTGGTATCCAGTCGAATCAATGAATGTTCCAGTAGCCTGCTCCAGATGCTGCACCATAAGATAGTTTGAATCCCACGTACCTGCACTGTTCTGCTGATTAGAAGCGGAGGGGTTCCCATAATACATGTACAAAACAGTATCACTCACCGAGGACAGAGTAGGAACGTTAACCCAGGCGACCAACCTGCCGGCGCCATTATCATAGAATTCTATTTCATGATTGAGTTTGTTGCCGTAAGTATCAGCAAAGACAATGTCGTTGCCGCTGACTTGAGCCTTATTCGCCAAATCTAGATCCGTAGTATCTATCAAAACTGTGAAGTTTGCTAGACTTCCGGTGACTTTCGCGTGGTCAATTATTATTGCTTTTCTGTAAGGCCAGTCGATGTTCCACCAGTTTCCATAAAATTCTATAGTTTTGAAACTGAACGTCTGGTTGTTCCATATTCCAAACAAGGGGTCTATCGCACACACCTGCCACGTGTAAGTAGTGTTAAGCTGGAGACCACTGACACCAACAGAATATGCACCATTATACACACCTAGACCCTGACCCGAACCGATATTCGGACTCGTAGTAACATAGTAGTTCATCGAGTCGTTCAGATAGTCCGTCAAATCAAAGCTAAGCACAGACAACGAGGTGGACACCCGCGTTGCGCCGTTCAATGGCGACGGGTTTGAAATTGTCAGAGTCGCAAATGCTTCCTCAGACCCAACGGTGTAGAAGGATGAAGGCGACTGCTGATTGTTGTACTCCGTTGACAACCATGACGCGCTCCTTACGATGTTTGAAATTCGCACCTCATCAACTGCACCGTTCCAAAATCGACTATAACTGGTAGAATGTCTTGCACCTATCACCCTGTAATTGGCGTCGTTAGAGTAATAGCTGTTCGGGCTAGAACTCAGGGTTTGCGCTGCACCGTTAAGATAAAAGGCAATATTATTCGCGGCAGTTACCGCGTCGCACCAATACGCCCACGTTCCAGCAGTCAAATGGGTACTAACGCCTGATAAGGCATATTGGTACGCATAGTTTCCAACGGCTAGCGCGTTCTTAGTGTTGTATATGCCCATACTAACTCCGCTTCCGCCTGAATCTGTCTGCTGAAAACTGACAATAGCGTTATCTTGTGTGAGCGTCACAGGGTTTGCCCAACATTCAATAGTATAGGGCGGTGACAAGCCAAATGGAATAGTGGCATAAGAGCTTGAACCATCGAAACCAGCAGCACCATCAATCTCTCCAGTAACATTATGGCTGACCCCGCCATTTGGCGCGCAGTCATTGTGGTTCCCAGTCGAATCAATAAACGATCCAGTAGCCTGCCCGAGATGCTGCACCATAACATAATTCGAATCCCACGTACCAGCAACATTCTGCTGATTAGAAGCGCTTGGATTTCCGTAATACATGTAGAGGATCGTGTCTGCAGTCGAAGAGAGACTCGGCACCTTCACCCACGCAACCAAATAACCAGTCGGTGAATTGAATAGCTCTATCTCATGATTCAGCTTGTTCCCAGAATAATCGGCAAAGGCAATGTCGTTGCCACTCGATTGTGCATGAGATGAGAGACTGGAATCCGTAATATTGATCAGAATAGGAAAATTAGTGAGATTTGCCGAAACCTTCGTATGATCGATCATTATGTTCTTCCGATACTGCCAATTGGAATCCCACCACACTCCACCCCCCTTAGCAAAATAGGGATTGAAGGCAACAGCAAAAAAACAGATGAGCAAAAGACAAGTTATCGTCAGAACAGAGAATTTCTTGGATTTCGTTCTAGACAAGCACATAATCCCCAATCTCCCCTTCTAATTTGCAGAATAAAATACATACCTGAGAATATTTAAAGGTTCAGGAACGCAATTCTATTCAGAATCCAAGCGCGCGTGTTTGAAGCACTTCAATAAGCTTGAAAAGAACTTGGCCATCAACAAAAACAAGTTCTAACGAATCTGAGGTAATGAATTCATAGTTGAGATGAACTGTGCGCAAAATCATTCCGCGCAAATTAAAAGGGAAAGGAACAACGAGCGCACAGCCCATCTCATATCTGTAACGAAGCCGAGGGCAAATATAAACATTCTTACGAATGGAAAAGTTTCAATCGACTCAACAATAGAGAAACCCTTCCACCGCTCAGCACTAGCCATACAAGAACTGTTCATCCATCTATCAGACAATTGTTTCAAGTAAAACAGAATTTGCATAGCGCACATTCATTGCCAATAATGGTGCCCCATAAGTGTATTCGATGAGAATTTCCGCAACAACACTTATATTTTACGCAGACGATAATTCTTGTAGGGAGAAAGGGAAGGACAGCCGAGCGCACCGCCTATGGGTAGCTTTGGTTTTTGAACCGTTTTTCGCCAAACAGAACAACAGTCCCGCTTGTTCCGCTACTTGTATTTCATACCTAATGCTTCAGAAAGGCTAGTCATGCTGGTTGAAATAGAATACGGCTATGGCTATGTCTCTTATGTTGCAGACATCGTCGCTATTGATGTCCGCGTTGGGATTCCAGTTAGATGAGCTCGGTTTACTGTTGAACAACGACACCAAGTAAGCGACATCCCTCATGTTCACAAGGCCATCCGGGACTCCAGGAGTGATGCTGGACACGTCTCCGGGCACGCCGATCCTGATGTTTTGACAGCATCCTGTGTTGTCGTCCAAGTCCGATTCGTTTGGCACCGCGTCCAAAACGGCTGTGAGGGTGTAGTTGCCGTAGCTGAATCCATCGGCATTCCACGTGAAAGTCACCACGGTTTGCTGCCCGCTTAAGAAGCCGATCAGTTGAAATGAAGCGTTGGGAATCGGGTTTTGATTGGCATAGATGGTCAAGTTGGATATCTCATCGTAATCGCCTTCATCGTTCATAGTCACGGTTACAAGGGTTAAGTATCCCTTTCCCACGATAGGCTTCGAGCGGCTGACCGCGGTCACGCTGATGTCATCATGAGTCCCAACACTCGGTCCGAGATGCACCGATGCCTCCGATGAAGTTGTTGTCAAACAAGTACGTTTCGTTGGGAACTGGAATTGCGTAAGCAGATATGGTGTAGTAGCCTTCACCGCAATTGTCGGTAAACCATACGCACTGATAACTCGTTATCTGCCACGGAGGAAGTGCGACGATGTTCAGCGTTGCAATCGGAATGCCATTAGCACGAACGGTGACGTTGCAATCCTGAGCCGCATAATATTCATTATAAGCAGAGACCGTGATTTTCACGGAATGTCCGACGTACGTGTCGGACGTCGACGTTGTCACGTTGACAATGCCAACATTGGGCTGAGGAGCCCGTATAGTGAAATTGGAAACAAATTCGGGTGAAGCCCGTCCGCCGATAAATTCCCGTGCACAGGTGTAAACCGTCGCAGGTCCTGGGTAAGTATTCATAGGGATTTGCCCCGCGTTGAAGATGACAACGGTTTGATTTGGCTGGACATAATATGCTCGAGATACGGTAGGTCTAAGAGTTGCAGGTTAACATCCTGAACAGTTACACTCACTTCAGCAACAGTTGGAAATATACGATTATTCGTGATGGTCACGATTAGACGCAACGGTTCGCCCAAGTCAAAGTAATTTTTCGGTACACCGTTTATATCGCATGGAACCGCTGATGTCACTTGAACGAGCCAGTTTATGCCAAACTCACATACGTCCGACACCGTTTTTGTTCCGATGGTTACACTAGCGTTAACGCTATATTCTCCAAAATCGGGCAAAGCATAAACAAGGAAAGTGAAGTACGCAATTCCGTTGCTAAAGGTTTGGGTAGCTCTGCGTATCCTCAGGGTTCCGTTTGGATAGTAAACGTTGAAGGTGACCACTTTGCCAGCCACTGGAACGAGATCGTAAGTTGCATACGCGTATATGATGATCAATTCTTCTGGTGCGAAAGTGTCGCTGGGCTGGTTCAACCCATTTCCACCTTTTTGAGTGTAAACGTCAATGGATGGACCCACCGGGAGTGCAATTACTGTCACGATCTTGGAGAATGAGCCAGTCAGGTTATTGTCATCTGTCACCACGAGAGTCACGTTAAATGATCCGGGATTTGAGAAGGCGTGGTTGAGAATCATTCCTTGTCCGTGGAAACCGTCACCGAAGGTCCAGTTGTAGTTCACGATAATGCCGTGGAGGTTGTTCGCGGTTGAACTTGAGGCATCAAAAGTTATTGAGTCATTCACGTATGGCAAACCTGGTGACCAGGTGAAGTACGCTGTGGGCGGTTTAGGAATTCCAGGAAGTAATTCAAAGAAACCTGGCTGAACGTTCGCCGATATTTGGGCGTTGTTTGCGTCGAGAAGCAAGACGTTTTGAAGAGCAATTGATGAAGAACCTGTGTCCTTGACCCTGAAGGTGACATAAGCCAGAGTGCCACTTCCGTTTGCACCGATATTAGTGGCCAAATGTGCGCCGTAGGGAGTTATCACACCAGCGTTGTTATCAATGGTGCCTGGCTGCCACACAGTGGTTCCGGCACTTGCCAGAAACGGGCCCTCAGTGTAGTTGATGCATTCAAGAACGTTGGGGTTGAAGGATACGCCTGCTTGCCAATAGTTCAGGTTAAGGATAGTAACTAGGCGCACAAGTAATGGTTATGTTGACTGTGAATGTTCCGTTTATTGGAATCCATTCTGGTGGCCCGGAAAGGTTAGCTGGTGAAACAAATACGTCATACACGTCTGGTGGAGGAGCCGTCACTTGGACAGTTCCGTCTGAATCTGTGTGCGGAATTGGCTGTCGGAGGAATCTTCTCGTCGGCCAACTTCGTCTGAGTAAAATGAAGAGTTGTGTTTCCCTCACCTATGGCTTGAAACGTCACCTGAGCCAAGAGCCCATTTCCGTCAACCCAAACACCTACACCCAAAAGAGCACATGCCGCAAACACAAAACCAGTAGTGGAATTGTACGTGTTGTTCAGCGATACGGTGAAAAATGTTGAACCACCAGAGTTCAAAAATGATCCTTCAGAAACTCCTGTGGCGCTTAGCACATCGTTGCGGTAGTAGAGCCCGAACTGCCAACCCGTACAGTTCACTACGTCCGCGATCGTGATGTTAACCAGAAAAGTCTGACGCTGCGAAACAACATAGGTAGTGGGGGCAACTGCTATCGTCGTGGATTGTGCGATGCCTCTTAATGGTGCGAGTTCGAACAGAAGCACAAAAACTAAAAAGACGCAGAAGCAAGCTTTACTCAGAAACTTGCTCGATAGTATTGCCTTATGAAACGTCAACCCTCACTCATCTCTCACTTCAGCTTTCTCCCCGTACCGCGCGCACTCAGTGCAACGCTGAAGGAAATACTTCTGGACCAAACCTTATATATCTTTTGAATTTAAGTTCTATTTCTTACGCATACGCGACATCATCCATGAACTATCGTATTAAATGAAACACATCTATCCAGACAGCAATGATCAGAAAATCAAGAGATTATCCATTTGTTCGGCCTCGAACCTCGTTCATTTCTCAAACAATACAATCCAGAACGTTCCGTGCGCGTGAGAGAAATCTTGCAGTGCCCACCGATGAAGCTTCAAGCGTTCTTCGTTGATGATCTCTCTTTTTGCAGACCTGAACCTATGCCCGGTGGCAGTTCGGGCAGTTTTTCGTTGATTCTCTGTTCGGCAACGGTTGCTGCCTCATTCAATATCTTGCTCGCATCCTCATTCAAAGCGTTGAAATTCAGAGTCATCCCAGAACTCTGCCCAGCATCGAACATCACGCCGTTCAGCATGTTAGCGATCTCGCCGATCTCGTTCTCAGCCTCAGGAAGAACCCCCACAAGCCCCGTTCTGATAGAACCCAGAACTCCTATCACCGGTCCGAGCGTAGACACAACGTCTCCTAGCTCCGACACTGTGCGCAGTCTAAGCAGCACCTGATCGAGCGCCAACCTCGCGTTCATCACCAGCTTCTCAACCTTACGAACCTCCGCCAACTCGTTCGCATACACGTTCGCGTGTGCAGTGTCATGCTTCGTGTAAGAATCAACCACCTTCGCAAAAAGCGTCCTATCCTTCTGCCCGAACCTTTCCGAAGCCTGATCCAACCTCTGAACCTGAAGCTCGATACGCCTCACCGCAACGTCCAAACGAGGCTTCAACGCCCCCTCAGGCCTAACAGCACTTTTAACACGACTCGGAAAACGCTGCTCTTCTCGACTGGCTTCCCACTTCTTACCAAACCTCTCGGACAAACCCACAACCTCAAACCAGAAAGCTGCCCGCTGCACTCTTATGCGTTGCTAACATGCAGAAAACATGCTCAGATATATGCCCACTCAGACCACACTGGCTCACGCCACCTTGCCCACAAAGCCCAACAGAAAACCTCAAAACCTAACCGTCCAAGTGAACGCTTCCAAATCGCCCGCGCATATTTGGATCCTAATATTCATGATACATCGAAACCGAGGTGGATAGGGCACACGATGGCTAAAAAAACAGCCACTAAAGAAACCTTCAACGACTAAACCGAGACGAGAAGACAATGTGAGACGTGGCTGTAGAACTGTTATAGAACCTTGTTTCAAAACATAGATAACAATCGGATACAATATTGCTTCTGAACATTCTCGGGAGAACGGAGGAGGTGATTCCATAAACAAGAAAGATCTGATCCTTGTTGTCCTGGCAACCTTCTGTCTGACAGCCACGATATTCATGATACTGCCATCGAGGAGCACAGGACTTTACGACCCATGGAACGACGTCTACCCAATAGAACCCGACGGCGTAATCAACATGAAAGACATCGCATGGGAAATAGCGAGCTTCAACGCCAAAGCAACGGACAACACAACCGCGAGCACAACAAGGAAAGTCGCAGTAGACACTTACTCATGGAACGTCTCCAGTTACACCATGAACATGGCACCTCACTCCCTCAACAACCTCAACATATCCACCGCGGGCTACCAACACGTGTCCCTCATACTAAACGCAAGCTACCTGCTGAACCCCGTGGGCGTCAGAACCGGATTCCTCCTCAACAACGGCTACGCCGGCGTAGACACCTTCAACGTGGGACCACCTCCTACCTCATCCTCCGGAAATTCACCAAACGCCATGTGGATTCAAGCCCCGAAAACAACAGGAAACGTCGGAGAAAAGTTCAACGTCACAGTCTGGGTGTACCTCAAAGATGACAGCGTCTCCTGGCAAGCGGCAGTCAGGTACCCTGCCGGCACACTGAACCTCACAAGAATCGGCTACACCGCCGGAAACGAAAGCGACTGGGCAACACATCAAAACCCACCCGGCGGAGCCACAACACCCGCAGGACCAGTATCAACGCCCGGATACGTCATCCTCGGAGAAGCCTTAGCCACCAACGAGCGCGTCCCCGGAATCGTCTACGCAAGCCTCTTCTGGATTGAATTTCAAACATTGACCCCTTCATTCGAAACCAAACTCGAACTAGCCAACGTAGGAACAGACACCTTCATCGTGGCCCCAGACCTCAGCCCCCTGCAGTTCACAGCATCAAACATCGACTGGACATACTACCACCTGATCAACGCGTTCGAAGCAGAGAAATCCTACCAGATCGCAGGACCAATCCTCACCATCGAATCCGCCAACCCAAACGACTTCAACGTCACACTCAGCATCCAAGCATACTTAACAACAGCACCAGGAAACTAACCCACAACAAACCCTCTCTTTCCCTCGCACCCGCAAGCACAGAAACAGAGCATATTTGGATCCTAATATTCATGATACATTGAAACGAGGGAGGGGAGGGTACACAATAAGCCTTTTTTCAGCGAATAAACAGCCCTCAACAGCGTCATTGAGCGTTCGGAAATAAAGTATAATACACGCATCCTGGACAGTGAATGCTTGGAGAAAAATAGGTTCAGCCCCTCGGACACACAGTGAGTCCGTTCAACCCAACAACGAACAAGGAGAAGGCGGCGAGTGCACAAAAGATACGCAATGGGAATACTGTTTCTGGCACTACTCTCAACACTCCTAGCAGCAAACAGTTCCCCTTCAACCCAAGATCCACTACAATCACAACACCCAAATCCGACAGAACAGACCTCCACAACGATAAACATCGACGGCGACGTCGCGCTCACACCAGAACAAAACAGAATGTACTGGAACCCACACTCAACAGGACTAACGAACGCCTCAACGTGGAAAACAACCTTCGAAAACGAAACAGAAATCTCACTTAAAACCACCGCGAACGAAGCCGGACACGTCGCAACCGGCGCATGGTGGACAACCAGCTTCAAAACAAAAGAAAAACTCCCACTCTACACGTCAAAACCCACCCAAGTCCTCGCAAGCTTCAAGATAAACATAATCAACATCACCTACCAAAAAGAAAACGAATGGCTCAGAATCGCACTAGCCAGCGCCACACAACGCACCGACGGATCAGTCGTCTACACCGAAACGGACGTCTGGGACAGCCCCGCAGCACTACAGTCCCCAAACGGCAACATACCACTCGGAGGAAACACAGTCTACAAAGGCGGCAACGTCGTCGAGTACAAAACAACCCAAGCCACCCTGGGCGAATGGAAAAACTACTCCATGAACCTCACGAACCAAATCAACTCTGCCTGGTCACTCAAACCTGGCGACCTGCTTGAAAGCGCTTACATAGTAATCGAAGTCATCGGAGACGTCTCCGTCACAATCAAAGTTGACGACCTCTGGCTCACCACACTCAATTAAGCAGAACCCCCAGCAAACAAGGATTCTTGCGAAAACAAGCTTTTCACCACAAACGCCAACCAGTCTATGAACTGCGAACCCTTCAACTTCGTCTCGCCGTCCTTACGATTGACAAAAGTTATCGGAACCTCCTTGACGTTGAAGCCACGTTTTTTCGCCACGGCGATCGCCTCTACGACCCACTCAAACCCTTTGGCCCTCGTCGAACTCACAATCACCTCTGCACACCTACGGGAATACACTCTAAAGTTCCCAGTGCTGTCATGAACAGAAGTCCTCACAACCAGCTTACAAATCAGGTTGGCCACGTAGCTCACCAATCGTCTCTTGAAGCCCCAGCGCGCGACCAACCCATCTCGAACGTACCGGCTTCCCTGAATCAAATCCGCATTTTCAGCCGCGCACAACAACCTAGGGATTTCACCCGGATCATGCGAGAAGTCAGCGTCCAAAGTCACAATCCATTCAACGTCACCATCCGAAAGAGCCACCTTCAACCCTGTGAGAAGTGCAGAACCCAAGCCAGACTTCTTTGCTCTCACCTTGACCGTTATGTTCCCGTAAACGCAGTTTAACCTCTCAGCCACTCCAGCAGTATCGTCAGGGCTACCATCATCCACGACTATCAAACCAAAACTGAAGCCCTGCAGAACCCTTTCTATCTTCTCCGCAAGACTTGGAAGATTCGCAGCCTCATTGTACGTTGGCACGACAACACAGATTTTGCTCAACCAAACTCCCCCTAAACGCTTCACAGCTCAAGTAAACTTCGTAGATTTGATCACCGGCCAAACACCGTACTGACGAGCGAACAAACGGTCCAACAGGGACAGCAGATAGATAACGCCTTCAATCATTATTGCCCCCAAAAGATATCCCGCGTCCTTGGGCTTATCAGCCACCTCTTCCATCAACACCTGAAGAGCAACGCCGGGTTTTGAAAGAACGATCGTATCCAGCACCGTTGGATACTCGCCTGTCATTTTCTTTGTCTGCAGGTGTCCGAACAGCCATCTCCTCCTCTGATTAATATAGTCCCTGAGGTTTGAAGGCCTCAAGTTGTAACAAATGGCTTTAGAAGCGAACTTTATCAGACCCCTTCGCTTGGCTTTTATAGCGATGAATGAATCGTCAGCAGCACACTCATTAGGAATTTCAGTTTTCACATCGCTTCTTATGGCCATAAACTCTCCACTCGTGTGAGCCATCATTCCCTGATCATTAAGTCTAGCCATCAACCTAGCCCAAAGACGAAAAGTCATGTTCGCCAAATAACCTGAAAACCCGTTGGAAACCTTGTTGGGGGTCTGCATCGGATGACCGCTCACGGCTGAGACTCTTTTGTTTCTGAACGGCAAGAGCAAATGGAACATGGCCTCCTCAGCAAGAGAAACATCCGCAGGGATCAACGCAATATAGTCCCCGGACGTGACGTCAAAAGCCCTGTTCAACGCTTCGGCTTTCCCCGACCTTTCCTGCTCCTCTATGAGACTTATTTTTCCATCTTTCATCTGCTCTTTCACGACGTCAACTGTGCCATCCGTGCATCCTGAGGCAACAACAACTATTTCTCTTTCATCCACCTCTGAAGGAACCTTCTGACTCATCAGTTGTTGGAGAAGAGGACCTATCGATTTCTCTTCATTGTAGGCACAAACAATAACACTCAACTTCAACCGCACATCACACTCCCTACTACCTTGTCGAGTTCAGACACGATCCTGCTGCAGGAACAGTTCTCACGAACAAACTTGGATCCTTCCACCGCAACCTCATCGATTTCGTCAGGAGTTTTAAGAAGCCCGTGAAGGTCAGCAGCGGCCTTTTCCACGTCATTAGATAACAGGAAACCGTAAGTACCCCGCAACGGCGTTTTGGGTGACGCTTTAAAAGCTGCCACTGGTGTGCCGCAAGCTAGACTCTCCTGTATCGCACCGTCAAACCACCCGTCAACGTCGTACACTTGAATAGGCGAGAAGGTAATCGCCGAACATCCATAAAACCGCGGAAGTTGGCTGTGAGGAACATACCCATGGAAGACCACGTGCTCACTAATTCCCAGTCTCTTAGCGAGGCTTCGTCCTCTTGAAAGTCCGGGACCGTCTCCCACAATGTCCAAATTGAAGTCATTTGAACGTCGTAAGAGCCTCTTAAGAATCTCAATCAGCAGGAAAGGAGACTTCTCGCCATATGCAGTTTCAGGGTTAGGAATCCTGCCAACGTACAATAGTCGGTTCGTGCGTTTGCGTCGCTTTGATCCCTTTGGCCTGAAGATTTCAGGATTGATACCCGGGACTGGAAGTTTGAAGGCTTTCTCTGCCAAGCCCAGTTTGACAAACGTCTCCTTCTCTGGTGCGTAGCTATAGAGAATTCTGTCGGCGTTTCTAAGTGCAAGAAGATTTGGTAGATACATCCATTTGCGTATCAAACGATTGTCGTATCCATGAAGCTGCGCGATGAGTGGTTTCCTGAGCTTCCTCTTGACAAATGCCGCGATGTACGGAAATGAGAAAAGATAGTAACTGTGGAAATGAACTAGCTCCGGCTGATCGATCATCATCTCTCTCATTATTTGCGTAGGATTGTGATCGTTTCCGAAGCGGAGAAAAGGAGGGAAGCGGAATTTCACGGGAAAAATCTTCACAATTCCAGTCTTCTCCACAGTGTATGTCTGTTTTGACGATACCCCTTGGTGGTAAGAATAGAGAAGCGGTTCGAAGCCTACCTGTCTGTAGAACTTCAAATACTCGATTGAGAAGTGTTTCCTTCCAATCTTTTCTTCCGATGTCCAGCCGCTGAATCGTTCGTCATGAAGAAGAAGCGTGAGAGCCCTCGTTACGACCACCTCAACCTCTTTGTGACGTAACGCCAGCACATCACGAGCCAGCTGAACGTCAGAATCGTCATCAGCAGTAGCCTCGTCCATCCAAGCGGGCCATCAGCGAACGCGCTACTTGCCGAGACCGTCCAGGGCAACGGAAGCCAGAAGAAAGACACCGCAGGCACATGTACGAGTACAAAGATGAACAAAAGCAACCATAGCAGCTCGACTCTATCCCAATCGGACGGAAACTGCAGAAACACGCTCAGCGCAAAGAAGGCAAAGAGAAAAATCAAGTTCTGCTCAGAAACCCAGGCTCGACTGGTGAAAAACGCAAGCATCAGCAGCAACGACCATTGAACGGTTGAAGAAAAACCCGCAATGCCTTTGATGCCTTTGAGTGTCATCGTGCAAGAGCGAAAGAGCAAGTAGTATATGACTATGCACGCAGGGATCCACGCATAGAGAAGCACCCATGGTGGCTGGAAAGCGTTGCCCCCCACGTTGACCAAGAGCGTGAACGCGTTGAAGGGGCTCGCCGCACCGTAAGGGAATGAAGCGAGGGTATCGTACGACGGGTTCGACGTTGTAACATGGTAGATGAGCGCGTTGTACATGTTGCTGAGCGGCCAGTTGAAAACGATCATTGGTAGAAAAGTGAGAACACTAGTGATCGTAATCGTGTGAAAGACATAGTTGGCGGCTCCTTTTTTGCCTCTTCCCGATTTGTACAAAAGCAGGCCATACAGGGGGGCGAGCACGATTGGGTAAAGTTTAAGAGCCGAAGCCACTGAAAGGAAGACCCAGGAGTATCCCCCGCTTCGGTATAGGGTGTACGCTGCCAACAGCGTGAATATGAGGGCAACGACGTCGAACATTCCCCATATAGTGCCTACGGCAAGTATGAACGGACAGAATATGAATATGAGATACGTGGCTGTGGCGATTCTCTCGTTGGTTTCAACCTTCAGTATGTTGTAGATAAGAGAAGCTAGAAACAGCTCTCCCAATATTATCGGGATTTTCAACGCTAGAACATAGGCGTAAAGATTATTGGGTGCGATCGCAAAGGACAGCAAGCGCATGAGACCGATGACCAAACCCCACACTGCTGGGTAACCTAAGCCGGGAAACACGCCGGACAGAAGCGGGTGTGGTGATGCGGCGAACATGTTTTGAAGAACGTATTGCCCGTAGGGCGTTGTTCCTTGAGACACGGCTACGCCAACTGCCATGAAAACTCGCATGTCAAATGGATGGCTGAGGAATGGGGCCAGGAACAGACGCAGGGCTAATCCTGCCACGAAATAGCCTTTTTTTGGAATTTTGAACAGCTTTAGATAATCTGAAAACAGCATGCAAGTCGAACCGCGTCAGCTTTTCCGTTCATTAGCCTCTTCCATGCAAAAATGTATTAAGTATTATGTATTGATAATCAATATACATTGCTTCTGCGCGTGTTCTTTCTGAACAACATGAGTGCAGCTCTCAACCGGAGCTTATGGTGACGTTCACTCCGAAGTCCGTGATACCTGCGATGGACTGGTTCACGTACAACATCAAATCTATCGGTACTGTCTCTCCAGGTCCAATGGGGTCACCTGAATAGTTCCAGCCTATGCTCAGATAGTCCGAGGCGTTAGGCGGGTTCCATCCCGAAACGTTGAGTGAGAGAACCGTGCTGCTTTCGCCCTCGTTCCGCACAAAAACTGTTACGTTTTCAATATCGCCAGCACCCAGTTTTCCCCAGTCTATTGATTGCACGACGGTCTTGCAGTTTAGATCCCAGTACAGATCAATGCTTCTTCCTTCTCCCACGATCTCCACGAGACTTAGAGAATCCAAGTATCCGTCACCATTCGAATCATAATATTTGACTATGGCAGAGTTTCCGTACACGCTCCAGTTCCAGTAGGTCGCCAACAATCTCGACGCGGCTCCGGTCCCAGGTCCACCCAGTCCCGCCGCGACAACCACCCACCATCCGTGATTCGAGTCATAGTACAAAGTCACCACACCGTAATCCGCACTTACTCTGCCCTGACTGTCATATTCGATCGTGTACTGATGTCCACTGGATGGCACGTTGATGTAGTCAGTTCCATTTGGAAACTTGTCGAAGTATGCAGACAAGACTTTCGTTCCATTCGGATATCTCAGGTTGTTGTAATACCAAGTGACCTGGTTCACTCCTGGTCCACCTATGACCAGCAGATTGCTTGTCAACGAAGTGAAGTTCATTTGTGTAGTAACCAGGTCGTAAGTTGTTATGTAGTCGTCGAGAGTTGAAGCAAGAGAGCCTCCTGTGGCGTCTTCGCCAAACTGCGCAGCCACCATTATTCCTCCCATCACGTCCATGGTGTGTGCTCCGCCGCAGGGACCGTGACCGACGCTGGAAGCGACAACAGCCGTACAATTCAGGAGACCTCCCGCAGCGACGAAGGGGTGTGAGAAATCTCTGAACGTGAAAATCAGAGTGCCCGGATCGGAATAGACAATCAAAGAGACCTGGGCTGCGGCTACGAATATGAGGACGAAACAAGCTTCGACCAATCTTCGTTTGCGGAAAACCCTGCGCTTCAAAGACTTGGCCTTGGGCAGGATTGCCGCTCCAAACATTTCAAAAGGCAGTGGGAGGAGTATGTTCGAGACGTTCACGATGCCCGAGACAGACTCAACGATCGTGAGCTTATCCAGAAACCCGTCGCCGTTGGTGTCACTGTATTGGACGATCGCCACGCTACCGTGAAGGTTCCATGAATCATACGTCGAGATCACGTCGCAAGCCGCCCAAGTACCGTATCCGCCGAGCCCGGCGAGAATTAGCACCTGACGCCCGTGATCGCCGAATGTTAGGACAAGCCCGTAATCAGCTTTCACTCTGCTCTGGTTGTCGTATTGAATTGTGTATCTGTGTCCCGTGCCAACTACGTAGATGTAATCTGTTCCGTTGGCAAACTTGTCGAAGTAGGCGGGCAGTTCCCTGGTTCCATTTGGATATCTCAGGTTGTTGTAGTACCACGTGACTTGGTTGACGCCCGGGCCGCCGATCACCACCAGGTTGGAAGTAAGATCCTTGAGGGTGATTTTTGCCGACGTGAAATTGTAGGATGAAATCGTGTCATCCATCGTTGCCTCTAGCGTGCCGTTGTGGCTTTTCAAGCCGAATTTGGCACCGACCATTATGGCGCCCATTACGTCCATGGTATGACATCCCCCACACGGACCATGACCAACGCTCGAAGCAACGACAGCCGTAACGTTCACTGATTGGGTTGACGAAACGAACGGGCTTGGAAGATTCTCGAGTCCAAACGCTGTGGCATAAGCGTTCTGTGCGAGTTGAGAAAACAGAAGCAGCGCCAAGGCTGCGAACCCGAAAACGATGAGTACTGACGTCTTGTTGAATAGACGGAACCGTCTGCATTTGCCAGGATATGGCAAGTCTTGGTCTCCCTGAAGTATGGTGGGATGTATCCTCTTGCTTCTGAATGAGAGAGTGTATGATGTCTTAATAAACCTTATTCATCGCAACTTCAACAAGAAATCCCTCTAGCAAGCGCATCAAGCTCAACTCGTCGCTGTCCCTTGGTGGAAAGATTAAAAGCCAAATCAGTATGAAGAGCCTAATCAGGATATCAAGGAGAGCTATTCGATGAGCACTCGACAAAGAAGAAAGCGAGAAACCGCGCCGAAGAGGTATTTGTGGTTTGATGAACTGAGCATGGAAGAAGCGGGAAAGATGGCTAAGGCTGGAAAACCGATCATAATTCCAGTCGGAAGCGTTGAAGAGCATGGTGATCATCTGCCGCTGTGCACGGACAGTATCCAGCCCGAGTACGTTGCGCTTGAAGTGGCTGAGAGGAAAGATTGCTTGGTCGCGCCGCCTTTGCGGTATGGTATATGTACTTCAGCGCGGAATTTTGCAGGCACCATCTCGATAAGCTTTGAAGCGCTGCACAGGATCATGCTTGATGTTCTTGAAGAGTTCGTTCGAAACGGTTTCACGAGAATACTCGTCGTGAGTGGGCATGCTGGTCAATATCATATGACCGCGCTCAGACTCGCAGCTCAAGAAGTCGTTCTGAATCACGAGAGGGGTGATCCAGGCAGGATGCCGAGGATCATGGTTTGTTCCGACTATGACTTCGCTTACGAATTGAGGGGTAAGTATTTCAGTGAAAAAGATGGGCATGCTGGCACGATCGAGACTTCACGGGTCATGGCTATCCGGCCTGATCTGGTGAAGAAGAAGGGTAAGGCAAGTTATCCCGAGTTTCCGAGGTTCGAGGTCGTTGCCCATCCTGAACGCTACTTTCCGACGGGCGTTATCGGCGATCCTAATGCAGCATCGAGAAAGAAGGGTCGAACGATCAACGAGTACATTGTACAGAACGTTGCGAAGCTGATCGACGAACTACGCTCTGAAGCGATTGGGAACAACCGGGTGAGAAGAGGATAGTGAGCGCTTGGGCTGTTTATTCGCTGAAAAAAGCTTATTGTGTACCTCCCCTCCTCGGTTTCAATGTATCATGAATATTAGGATCCAAATATGCGCGTGTCCTCTATTCTAGACGTTTGATGATGTGGTATCCGAACTTTGTTTTGACGATTGGTGAAGTCTGTCCCTTCTGCAGTCCGAAGGCTGCTGTCTCGAATTCTTTGACCATTTTTCCTCTGGTGAAGGTTCCGAGGTCTCCTCCGCGTTTTCCGGATGGACAGAGTGAGGCTTCTTTGGCGATGTTGGTGAACTTCTCCCCTTTGTTGAGGCGTTCCACGATGGTTTTGGCTTCTTGTTCGGTCTTCACAAGAATGTGGGCGCAGTGAACTTTGTCTGGCATAGTCCAGTGATATTTGAGCCATGACTTAAGAACCTTTGTCAAACGTGGAGACATAAAGGCTTTTGAAGGATTGTTGATTCGCTGACGCTTGCTGTTCATCCGACTCGGAACTGCTCATTTACTGTTTGGATTCAACCTCGGCTTCGTCTTCTTTTTTGTGTTCAACGTTTTCGGGCACGTGAAGAGTCGGATGATGATGTTGGATTCCCACGAACATTTTCATGCGGAAGAATTCCTCGCCCAGAACGTTAAGCAGCTCAGGTGAAGGAAACCCGAAGACTCTCATCTTGACTCTGTTGGCTGCAAACTGTGCTACGAACACTGTCGCAGCAAACAGAATGCCCGTGAAAAGGAGGACGAAGGGAGGGAAAAACCAGAAAAAGGCGGTAGCCGCAAATATGAGCACCTGCCGTTCGCGAAAGACTCCAGACAAAAACATCCACTACGTATGGGACTGCTAAGGAGGTTGCGAAGAAAATAGCCGCAACCGTGAGATGATAGTTGCTTAGTCTCGGAAGGGTCGTTCTCAGGAAGTCCATAACCTCGATATCGCCTTTGCCAAAGCTTTCCCGCTTCTTCAAAGCGTTCAGAATCGCGCTGGCGTTTTTGTAGACATCCAGAGTTTCATCGATCAGCAGAAAACCAAGACAAATGATCATCGTGAAAAAGGCAAGTAGAAAACCGAATTCAAAAATCTTCATTATGGCATAGCCTATGCCTATGAAAGATCCATAAATGGCTACCAAGATAAGCAGTTGAAGATGCTCATGAATCACGCTTCTCTTCTCGGCGTAGGGGTTGAAAACGTTGAAGGTTTTCCTGAACATTCCAACCTGTATCTCTCGTGGAAACTTTCTCAAGGCACGCGATTTTCTGTGCAACATCAAAGAGATTGCCAGTGACGCGCAGGCCATCGTGATCAGAACTACAGACGCCGCGAAAGAAGGAGCGTCAGACGGAAGTATGCTAACCGTATGGTCACCGGCTCTCCATTATAGTTAAGCGAGAGTTAAACTTAAATTGCTGTCGATCTCTGCATGATTCCAAGCTGAACCCTGAAGCCACTCTGCAATGGAGTCTTGATGGTAGGAAAAACGCTGCCCGAATCAGTTCAAGAGAGGTTATGCACCACACGCTTTGGAAAGCAGATCTTTTTCAGTCGAACGGTCAGATCCACCAACGAGTGGGCCAGACAGCTCGCCGAGTCCGGTGCAGAGGAAGGAACAGTCACTGTCGCGGAGACGCAAACAGCTGGACGCGGAAGGCTCGGAAGAGAATGGATTTCCCCCCAAGGTGGCTTGTGGTTTTCGATCGTTCTCCGGCCCCGCAAGAGCGCCACTGAAGTATCAAAGCTCGCGTTCGTGGCCAGCCTAGCTGTGGCCAGGGTCTTGCGTCGGAAATATGGGCTCCGCGCTGAAACAAAGTGGCCGAACGATGTGACGGTCAATGGACGCAAAATTTGCGGCATCTTGGGCGAAACAGACTTTTCGGGCAAAACGTCAAATTTCACGGTGCTAGGGATCGGCATCAACGCAAACATCCAAACGAGCATGTATTTTTCACCGTCGATTAGGACCTATCGTGACTTCTATTCAGGATGAACTGGAACGAAAAATCTGCTGTTGACAAATTGCTTAGGGCAGTCCTTGAGCAACTGGAAAAATTCTACGACCTTTTCATTATTAAAGGCTTTGATCCTGTACTCACGCGGTGGAAGAAATATGCTGGTTTTCTGGGCAAACAGATCGCAGTGCAGGATGGAACCGAAAGAATCCGCGGTTTAGCCTACGACGTTGATACGGAGGGAGCCTTAATTCTCAAGCTCGAGAACGCTTCATTGAGGCGTGTGGTCGTCGGAGACGTGTCTTTGCCATAGAAATGAAGATTGTTCTTGCGCATTACGTGACTGTGACCCTACGCCTTCTACGTGTGCGTTTCCACAAACCATAAGACTGAGACAGATGAAATCAATAATTGAAGCATAGAGAGTGTTTCTGTCGTTATGGAGGTGGAGGAAAAATGTTTCCGTTGTTATGGTGGTTCACATGGATATTGGTGTTCGTGTTTCCCATGACAAGAGGCTCAATCAGAAACAAGTCGCGATACCTGCTGTTCGGGGTTTTCGGCGCGTTGTTCGGGTTCATTGCCATTGCGACCGTAACGATCGACGTTTACATGGTTCTTTGGCTCATATTCTTCAAACTTTTCATCACCGCGGCAGAGTGGTTTTTCGCGTACGTGAACATCTACAGATTATCCGACCGTGAGGAACGACCCATATACGAGAAATATGAGAACAGGAGAATCAGGTCGATGTTTGGTCGAGGCAACCGAAAAGACGAGTACAGATGGCTGGCCGGCTTTGCAATGGTGGTGGTAATCGTGTTTTCTGTCGTTATGCTTTGGCAGACTCAAGCTGCTTCGGCAGTTAACAACGCAGTTGCTTTCAACCAGATGCTAACTTTTCAGCCAACAGGAACTCCCCTGTTTCAGCATGAAATACCAAACAACATGCTGCGGTTGACGACTGAGGAGCTGGCGAAAAGCATCGCATTAAGGAGTGCTGCGCACTTCGGAAGCGTAAAAGTGGGATCGGCACACATAACGATATACAACGGCCGCCTCGTTTGGGTTGTCACGATGGTGCCTCCAAACCTGTACGGCGATAATTCCATAAAGGGATTAGTCATCGTTGACGCAAACAACCCCGAACTCGACGTGGAAATCATCGACAAACCCTTCACAGTCGGCGAAGGACTGATCTACTTTCCACCATTTTACACAGGGGACATACAAGGAAACGCCTATTGGGGACAGTCGACCGCCGATGCGTACGGCAGAGCCACACTAACACCCGACGATAAAGGTAACTGGAAATACGTGCTAACTGCCACGGAAGTCCAACAATGGTCGTTCGTCGCAAGCCCAAAAGGAGTGTACGTGTACAACGAGTCAGGACAAGTCGAAAACTTCTACAGCATGAACCATGTCCCCGACTGGGTCACCCAACGCTACGACGAAGGCTGGCTCAAAAGCATGATCAACGTGTGGGGCGGCACCAAAAGAGGAAACGGCTTTGACATATTCGCGGGAGGCTTCGCTTGGATACCCGCGTCAACTAACAGGGTGGAAATCTCGGACGACGTTCGATGGATCGTTGACCCCGACACAAACAAGATAACTGCCCTCGTTGCAGTCGACTTCGTCGGCGAAGCACAGACGATGGCGGGGCTGTTTAAAACCACCGACAACGGAATAGAATACTACGACACGAGAGGCTTAGACATTAAGAGTGGGTTGCAGGCGCAGAACGTCATCGAATCTCACATCCTAATGCCGACCACCGGTGCCTACGAAGCAGAAATGCCTCTGATTTACCCGATAAACGGTGAAAACGCCTGGTTCGTGCCACTGTACTGGCGTACCGTACAGGGCCAATCCACGTCGGCACAGGCGACCATCAAACTAGCCGGCCTCGGAATCGTCGATGCGGTGAACCTTGACCACTACACGATAGTCATGACGAGCGAAGGATATCAAGGCGCGGCGCTGGTTGCAGAGGCAAAAAGCAGGTTCGAAGCAGGGATAGTTCAACCTTCAAACGAGAAAACAGTAACAGGAACACTGAACAACAGATTCTCTTACGTCAACAACGGCAACACTGTCTACGTCCTGACCATCAACCAAACCGACTACGCAGTCTACACGCAGACCTTAGATTTCACAACAGTCAGCAGGATCGAAAAACTTCAGATAGGCAGCACGGTGACCATAATAGTCAACTCGAACAACAACGAATTCATAAGATTTCCGAGTTAGTCAAGACCACAAGGGCGCACCAAAACCTATTAGGTTCGATGACCGGTGAATTCGATCGGTGTGCCTCGTGCACATGTTGGCCGTCTATCTCGGCGTCCAGACGAAACAAAAGGACGTTTGATCGAAGTTGTACGTTTCAAATGTTACAGACTAACATTAATGAACCGTGCGCTGATAATGACATCTGGGAGTGCAGATCCGCAAAACACGCTCATAAATTCTTTTCTTCCCTTCTTCTCTCCTCTCCGCTTCATTTGCGGACGCACTCCTTACCGCGCATCCTGACACAGCTTTTTCGCCGTGACAGTCTTTCAGTTTTTTGCTATTGCTTTTTCCCGCACCGTCTAATGGTTGTTATCATTACGCACGCGAGGCGTCGTTCCCGAAATTCAACCTCTTTTGGTTCCTCTTTTGCTCTGTTTAAATCGCTCGGCACATTTTGGGCAGCAGAAAGTGTATTCCTTTCCATCTATCGTTGTTGCATGCGTTGCAAACGTGCACGGTTCCGCTATGATTTCGGTCTTGCAGAAGTCGCATTGGATGAACTTGGTTTTCATTTCGTCACCTCTTTGTTCTTCTGTTTCTCGTAGTAATCCTCTATCGCTGCGTGTAAGGCATCTGCAGCAAGGTTTGAGCAGTGCATCTTCACGGGAGGCAAACCACCTAGCTGGTCTGCCACGTCTGCTCTGGTGATCTTCAACGCTTCCTCAAGCGTTTTGCCCATAGCAATATCAGTTACCATACTACTCGTCGCGATCGCCGAGCCGCAACCGTACGTCTTGAACTTAATGTCGGTCAGCCGGTTGTCTTTGACCTTGATGTAAATCGTCATCATATCGCCGCACACAGGATTTCCGACCGATCCGATCCCGTCCGCGTCTGGTATTTCGCCCATGTTGTGCGGGTTTTTGAAGTGTTCCATCACTTTCTGAGTGTACATTATTGATTCAACTCTTTTGGTGTTAGAGGTGACATGGCTCTTAATCTTTTCACTATTCCAGGCATCAGGCTGATCACATAATCAACTTCTTCTTCGGTGTTCTCTCTTCCCAGAGTGAACATCAGTGAACCGTGGGCTTCCTCGTGCTTGAGTCCGAGCGCTAGGAGTACGTGAGACGGTTCAAGAGTCTTCGAAGTGCAGGCTGAACCCGATGAAGCAAACACTCCTTCCAAGTCGAGACTCAGCAGCATTGACTCACCCTCTATGAAATTGTACCTTACGGAGGCGTTGTCTGGGAGTCTCTTCGTCGGGTGTCCGTTGATGAAAGAATAGGGAATCGGTTTAAGCAAACCTTCGAAAAGTCTGTCTCTTAGCTTCGCGAGTTTAGCAGCGTTCATCGGCATTTCCTTTCTCGCTATTTCGGCTGCTTTTCCAAATCCCACAATTCCAGAGAGGTTTTCCGTTCCTGATCTGAGCCCGCGTTCTTGTCCACCGCCGTGCAACAGAGGTTCCAATCGGACGCCGTCCTTGACGTACAAGGCGCCGACGCCTTTGGGACCGTACATGTCATTAGACGAGATCGTCAGCAGATCTATGCCTTCGCTCCTCACGTCAATAGGTATTTGTCCACAAGCAGATGTGGCGTCAACGTGCAGGTATGCATTCTTTTGATGTGTAATTTTGCTGATTTCTTTGATCGGTTCGATCGTTCCTATTTCACTGTTTGCATAGACCACGGAAACCAAGACTGTTTTTTCAGTCAATTGCTTTTCAAGCGCGTCGAGTAGCACGAAACCATACTGGTCGACTGGCACGAATACGGCCTCAAAACCCTTTGTGGTCAAGTATTTGATTGGGTTGACGACTGACATGTGTTCAACGCTTGACGTTATTATTCGTGTTCCTCGGTCCTTGTTTCGGTTCGCCACTCCTTTTATTGCCATGTTGTTGCTTTCTGTCGCTCCTGAGGTGAAAATGATGTTCTCCTTTTTCTCAGCGTTGATCAGCCCTGCAATTCTACCTCTTGCTTCTTCCAGAGCCCGTTTAGCTTCTTGTCCGACGGCGTGCAACGATGAGGGGTTACCGTAGAGTGATTTCATGTAGGGCAACATTGTCTCTAGTGCCTGAGGGTCAACAGGTTTGCCTGCCGCATGATCCATGTTAATTCTTCGAGGCGTCGACATGTTTTTATCCTCCAGAAGCATGCACGCTTTTGTCCGCCTCTTTTTACTTGATCTTCTTGATTACTATTTGAACTTGATCTCCATTCCTTTCAACGCTGACAAGTTCCTGTTCTAGGTTCTTGACCAAGCTCCTTATGTCAGACTCTGCTGCTGGATCGTCTGCCAAAACCTCCAAGGTTTCGCCGACTTTCATTTCGTCGAGTTCCAACCTTGTCTTGAAGACGGGTTCAGGACAGTACAATCCTACACAATCCAGTTTCCTGTCAGGTTTTGATTTCATGTTATTTCCTCAGTTACTAGAGCGGACATAGGATACTAGAAAAAGGTTTCGCAAAACAGCAAACCAAAACGCTGGCCAAAAGAGAGAGAAAAAATATCGATTTTCAGTTGTTTACTGAGAGATTTTTATCGCTTGAGTGGGGCACTGAGTTTCACAAGCCATGCATTTTATGCAGTCCTTTTCTCTTGCAGGATCGGATTTCTTTTCGGAGTTTGGATGACCCGGAGAGTCACCCCATTCGAACAAGGTAACGGGACAGACCTCCAAGCAAACGCCGTCTCCAGTACAGATGTCCCAGTCAACTGCAACGTCGGTTCCATGAATACCCAGCTTCTTCGGCGGTTCAACAGGCCCCCAGACATTGTGTCCGTTGTGTTGCCCCACAACTTTTCGGTTCTTCTGAAAATCAGGATCTATCGGCAAACAGATTCACCTATCTTAGAGGACAGTCCTGAGAATATTAACTCTTCCATTATCAATGATCTTTGACGAAATTTACACTCGACTCGATTTCTTTGACGCATCGCGAAGCGCTGCGCTGAGACCACAACCTTGTGGACCATCTTGAGGTCACAAAGGTTTAAAACTTCTCGAATTACAAGTTACTAGTTGCAGGAGAAAAGAATCATGGAACAAAGCAAAACGTACGTATTGCCAAAGCTACCGTACGATTACGGTGATCTACAGCCGTACATGTCCAAAGAACAGCTGACGATACACCACGATAAGCACCACCAAGCATACGTAAACGGTGCAAACGCAATACTTCAAAAACTAGACAAGGCGCGAAAAGAAGGAACAGACGTGGACATCAAATCCACTCTGAAGGAACTCTCGTTCAACATCGGTGGAAATCTTCTCCATTCGCTGTTCTGGAATAATCTGGCACCACCGAAGAAAGCAGGCGGAAAACCCGGCGGGGCACTAGGAAATGCGATAGACAGCGAGTTCGGAAACTTCGATAGGTTCAAGAAAGAATTCTCACAGGCAGCTTCCAGCGTGGAAGGCTCAGGATGGGCCGCACTGACCATGTGCAAGCAAACCAAGAGACCCATCATAATGCAAATAGAGAAACACAACACGAACGTTTACCCAGGCTTCCACATACTAATGGTCCTGGACGTCTTCGAACACGCATACTACATCGACTACAAAAACGATAGAGCCAAGTACGTGGAAGCATTCTGGAACATAGTCAACTGGAACAAAGCAAACGAACGACTCGAAGATTTCCGCAAAAAAACCTGAAAAGATCGACATCCACAAACCCCACTCTTTCTTTGTCCCTTTTTACGTTCTCGCAAGGTTTTCAATGTGGTTCGGTCATCCTCTCAATGACCCGGACCGAAATCATCTGGGAAAGAACATCGATTCCCTAACGTCGTGATTACCTGAAAAAATAAGAACTGGTTTCTGGGATCTATTTAATCTTCAGATTGGGCTACTTTACGATGAGCACCGCATTGTTCGCGTAGTGAAGAACGTGGTCACTCACACTGCCCAACAAGAATCTTCTAACGTTGCCGTGACCCTTGTTGCCCATAACTATCAAGTCATAATCATCTTTGTCAGCAATTTGAGTGATGACGTTGCCCACATCACCCGATTCCAACCTTTGCTCAAGCTTCATGCCTTTCAGGTTACTTGCCACGCTGGAGAGCACATTTTTCCCGATTTCCTCAGACAATTTAGGCCTTATCCTTGCTAACGTTGACTCTTGAACATACAACAAAGTCAAATCAGCGCCGATTTTGCTCGCCAAGAGTCGGGCAAAGTCGGCCGCTCTCATCGAAGCTTTGGAACCGTCAACAGGAACCAACAATTTCGTAAGCTGTCTTTTATCTGCCGCAACCAGAACCGAAGTCTTTCCGTGACGCGCAACTTTCGAAGCTATGCTTCCCAAGTGCGGTTTCTTTTCCTCTTCTCCCGCGCTTCGCCCCATGACGATAAGGTCGAAGTCCTCATCCTCAGCTTCTTCGATGATCGACTGAGCCGGATCCTTATCCTCCACGAGTTCCTCGTCCACCCTCACTCCTTCATCCTTGAAAAGAGTAACAGCATTCTTGACGGCGTGCTCTCCCATCTCGCGATAAATACTGGTAATCTCACCTACCATTGTTCTCGGTGGAGAAGTCGAAGGCTGCCTGGGCAACTGCGTCGGAATCGTAAAGTCTCCTCTAGTTATGCCTGCGGAAAGAACATCCGTGTCAGCGCCTCCCAGGGTGAAATCCTTCCTGGCGACGTTCATCAGCTCATGGGCCACAACGTTCATAACCGTCACTTTCGAGCCGAACTTCTTGGCAATGGACGCCGTCAACTCCTGCGCAATAGTAGACGAAGTCGAACCGTCAACGGGAATCAAAATCTTTTGAAGGAACTCTTTTCCTGGCATTGTCGCACCTTTTTTTGTGTATAGTAGCTAGCCTATTAAGGCTTTTTGAACCAATTCCAGACACTCGACGCTCCAAAGTAAACAAACGCAACAATGCAGATCTTAAGTCTGGACAAGCTTTAAGAAAGCAAACAGCATAAAATCACGATCAGAGTTCTCTAAAACTCGTTGAGGCAGTTCAATGGAGAGATTTGATGTTCTCGTAATCGGTTCTGGCTCAGGAATGATAGTCGCCGCCGGGGCCGTAGGAAGTGGAATGAAAACGGCTCTCGCTGAGTCAGGCCCCTTGGGTGGAACTTGTCTAAATCGCGGATGCGTTCCCTCAAAGATGCTAATCTATCCTGCAGACGTTGCGTTGATGATTCGGGATGCCGAGGAATTGGGAATAGACGCGACGATCGGTTCTATAGACTTTAAGAAGATAATGGATAGAATGCGCAGGGTTGTTAAGGAAGACGTCGACCGACAGACCAAAGCCATCGAAGAGGACCGAAAATTGACTTGGTTCAAGGACAGTCGCCGAGTTCACTTCGGACTATACAATAAATGTGGGAGAGCAACAGGTGAAGGCGGACAAGATTTTCATTGTTTCAGGAGCTCGACCGGCCGTCCCACCTCTTAAGGGCATGGAGAAAGTCAAATACTTGACAAGCGATTCGGTGCTCAACCTTGAGACTTTGCCAAAAAGCATGGTGATCATCGGGGGAGGATACATCGCGGCAGAATACGGGCATTTCTTCTCGAGTCTAGGAACTGCCGTTACAATAATCCAACGGAGCTCAAGAATGTTGCCTGGCGAAGAACCAGAAATCTCTGAGCTTCTCACAGAAGAGATGGGCAAGAGAATGAAAATCTTCACGAACCACGAGGCAATCGAAGTCAGGGAAAATGAGAATCTGAAAACGGTTGTCGCCAGAAACCTGAGCGACGGTCAAGCAAAAGAATTCTCGGGAGAAGCCCTGCTGTTGGCTGTCGGACGAGTTCCCAACTCTGATCTGCTGAAACCGGAGAAAACGGGAGTCGAACTGGACAAAAACGGATACATAAAGGTCAACGAATATCTCGAGACTCGTAAGAAGAACATCTTTGCTTTCGGAGACGCAATTGGAAAACAGATGTTCAAGCACGTCGCCAATTACGAAGCCCAAGTAGCTTGGCACAACGCAATTCACGATCACAAGGTGAAAGTCGATTATACTGCCGCGCCTCACGCTGTTTTCACCCATCCACAGGTTGCCTCAGTAGGCATGAAGGAGGCAGATGCGGCAAGAGCAGGCTACAAGACGCTCGTTGGGAAGGCCTACTATAAAGACACGGCGCAAGGAGCCGCCATGGCCGAACCAAAAGGTTTCGTGAAAGTTATAGTCGAACGGAAGACAGGGCAGATACTGGGCGCGCACTTGATCGGACCATTTGCGTCGATGCTCATTCAAGAAATCACTGACGCGATGGCTTCGGGCGATAGAAGTTTCCTTCCGATCGCGAGAGGAATGCACATTCACCCAGCGATGAATGAAGTCGTTCAGAACGCCTTTGGCAGCTTGAGAGAACCTTGATAATGAAATGGCTGCACAGTAGCACTCTCGAACAGCGTCAACATTGCGACGAATCTAAATCATTATATTTCAGGTCATAAATAACGCTCCAAGGAAAAGGCAGTGAAAACATGAACAAGATAAAGGTCTCAGGCAAAAACAGTAAACACAAAGTCCTTCTGTACGCGTTGAGCACATGCGCGTGGTGCAAAATGACTAAGAAATTCCTCACCGATAGTGGAGTAGAGTTTGAATATGTTGATGTTGACCTCGCCAGCGATCAAGACCATGAAAAGATCCGCGATGACATGGTCAGTAGAGGCGCCGACCCCAGCTATCCGACGATCATCGTTGACAATAAGACCGTAATCACAGGCTTCCGTAAAGACCTTCTGAAAGAGGCTCTGGAACTTTGATCACATCTGGAGAAAGTGAGACAGAGAGCCGAAGCTGACGCCAAAACATACGGGTACTATCTAAATCCAGACTCAGATTTTCTTCAGGATCTTCTGGACGGGCTGAAAAAGAACGAAGAAAGATACGGTTATCCGTCATGCCCTTGCAGAGTAGCTACGGGCAATCTGGAACTTGACAGGGACATAATATGTCCATGTGACTATCGAGATCCAGACGTGGCAGAGTACGGAACGTGCTACTGCGCCCTTTACATGCGAAAAGACTTGTACGAGGGCAAAACACCCATAACGCCTATTCCAGAACGCCGTCCACCTGAAAAGCAGGCGAGAGCGTACGCCGTTGGGCAGACCAGTGTCTCAAAGGAGACAGAGAAAGTGCAAGCAACCAAACCCGTCGAGCAGCCCGGCGAAGTGAAGAAAAAATTGTGGTATTGCAGACAGTGTGGTTACGTGGTGTTTCGCGAAGATCCGCCCTACGTGTGTCCGATCTGCAAAGCTAAACGAGAGATGTTTGCTCCAATAGAAATAGGCGCGAAAGGTTAGAAAGAAAAGAAACCGTTATCCAGTCTTTTACTTTGTCACTTGTATCTCGATCTTCTTCCAGTCTTTGTTTATGCCTCGTAAGGAAGTAACGGCTCCGACAACCGTTCCGCTCATTACGCTGTTAACGAACTCGTTCAAAGGAATCTCTTTACCATCTACCAAGAGTTTTGTGTTCACAGACAATCACCTGTTAGCTAGTCTGTGAAGCGCATCGTAAAAGCTTTCTGTAACCTTTTTTAGCACGAAAAATACACTCAAAGTTGGAAAGGAAAATGAAGAAATTCACTGAAGCAGAAAACAAACGAAGAGCCCTTCAGATAATTGGACTTCTGGAAGAAGAATTCCCTAACGCAAAGATCGCTTTGCATTACACCAACCCTCTCGAACTCCTTGTAGCCACGATTCTTTCTGCGCAATGCACTGACGAGAGGGTAAACATGGTCACAAAATCGCTGTTCCAAAAGTACAGAAAAGCAAAAGACTACGCCGCTGCAGATCTGCCTGAACTCGAACAGGAGATAAGATCCACTGGCTTCTATCATAACAAGGCCAAAAACATCAAGAATGCGGCGGAAATGTTGGTTCAAAAGTACAACTCGCAAGTTCCCAGAACGATGCAAGAAATACAGGAGCTTCCAGGCGTGGCCAGAAAAACCGCAAACATAGTGCTACAGAACGCGTACGGCGTTGTTGAAGGAATAGCCGTCGACACTCACGTCCGAAGAGTTTCGGCCCGACTCGGACTGACAGAGAACCAAGATCCAGACAAGATAGAACAGGACTTAATGAGAATAGTGCCAAGAGAAAAGTGGGCAAGAATAACCGATCTGCTCATCTTCCTTGGCAGAAACGTCTGCACTGCCAAGAAACCCAAATGTGAAGTGTGTGTCTTGAACAAAATCTGCCCCTCGGCATTCACTTTCAAGTGATAAATCAGCTAATCGCACGCGAGAAGATGTTTTGAACGTTTGAAAGATCCTCAAACTCGAAGTCGCTTAAGATGTACTTCCGTCAGATTCTGTCCTATGACGCAATCTACCCTTGATTGTTTTTATGGAGAATAGGATTATGGTGACGCAGGCTATCAATAGAAGAAGGGCTGTGATCGCGATTATCACGGGATTTTCGGTCTCTAATAAGAACGCCAGTGAGACTGCTGCAAGGAAAAACGGCAAAATAGAAACCGGCACGACTCGCTGAGAATTCACTGAGCTCCTTCATGATCACCTTGGAATACTTGTTGACAAGAACCAGAATTGAAGCAAGAGCGAGAAGTATAATGATGAACGTGTAACTGATTCCGGTCCAGTAGTTTTCTCCGCGAAAGGTGAGAAGGATTCCAACTTCGTCGCCTATGAGACCTCCCCCCGCCCCAAAAATGATCGCTGCTATGCGATCGATTCTGCGATCGTTGTAGCTGATGCCCAGCCAACCGCCTATTGCAAGCATGAGTATTCCGAACCAAAAATGGTGAATATGAAAACCGGATGGTCTCAACACAAGCGGATTCAGAATCGTAAACAGCCTGGCAATACCAAAGGAAAGGGCAAACGAGATCAAAGCCAAAACCGAAAGGCTTGGACGCCCTTCAATGCCCTTATCTTCCGTCGACCCTGCCAATATGACTTCCCTCATTCATCCAGAGCATTTTCATCTTCCAATTTCGCTGCGAAACAATAGACTAAGGCATAATGCTCAACGTCACGTCAAAGTATTGTTGGAAGCCTCTGCGGAAAACGGTGACTCGAACGTTTTCCCCTGCTTTTCTCTTGTGTATCTCGTTCAACAGGTCCTCTATCGTCTCGATATTCACTTCGTCAATTTTGAGGATTATGTCGCCCATAATCATACCTGCATGCTGTGCGGGGCTTCCATCAACGACCTTCGTGACGAGAACCCCGTGCTCCAGTGGCAGATTGTAGTATTGAGACATCTCCGGGTTTAGGCTTAACCCCACTATTCCGAGCCAAGGCCTTGCGACCACGCCTTCCCGTATCATGTCACTAGTGCATTGTTTGGCCGTGTTGATCGGAATCGCAAACCCGATTCCTTGAGCGTAGGGTATAATGGCTGTGTTGACCGCGATCACCCTTCCTTCAAGATCCACAAGAGGACCTCCACTGTTTCCAGGGTTTATCGCCGCGTCAGTTTGCACAAGGTTCTCGATGAGTCCTCTTTGAGATTCTATGGTTCTTTTCGTTGCACTTATCACGCCTGAAGTCACTGTGGGTTCGCCAGTCAACCCGAAAGGGTTTCCAATGGCATAGACCCTCTGTCCAACCCTAAGCTTCTCGGAGTCACCTAATTCGGCTGCAGGCAAGCCCTGTCTCTTGACCTTGATTATCGCTGTGTCGTGTACAGCACACGCACCCACGATCGTGCCTTCCAGGACATCACCGTTCCAGAGAGTTACGGATATTTTCTCTGCGCCGCCAACCACATGATTGTTGGTCAGAATCTGTCCTTTCGAGTCGATTATCGTTCCCGAACCCATGCCTTCCACGGGGATTGCTTGATAGAACATTCGACTGACAAGTTTCACCGTGCTTATGTTGACTACGCTCTTGCTGACTTTTTCAAGGATGTCGAGAACGGCTTTCTCATCAAACGACGACATAGCTTCACTCCACTCTGCTCTTAGACTTGATTTCATCGCAGAAGTCGCATTCCTCGATTTTGACTTTGGGGTCTGACCTCCTGCAAAACTGGCACATCAAACCTGTTCTTCTGACAACCTCGCAAACTCTGCAGAAGAGCTCCAAGAATTCTCCTCTCTCATACTCATCGCTCATCACCATGACGATCATGTCGGTTATGAGCGGATGTATACCTTCCACCTTATCAATTTCTACAACGTACCCCCTGACCTTGTTAGAGTACTTGCTCACCGCGGATTGAGAGATGCCAAGGATCTCAGCTACTTGACCTTGCTTCAGACCATGACGTTCAACGAGTTCCTGAGCCATCAAAGCTTTAACAGCAGGTACGATCGACTTCACTGCGACCTCACATGGAAGTATCAATAAGATTCACTGTTTCAGATAGATTATGTGGAAAAGTATATAAAGATGACGTATGTCATATCTAGTATGACGTATGTCATGACAGGTTCAGCATCCCCAAAATCGGATTCTGAGCGCAAGTTTGACTCCTTTCTCCTCGACCTGCCATGACGTACAATTGAAGGCGGGAAAAATGATGCAAATCGAACAGAATGGAAGTTCGGCTAGTTGCATGGAGAGCGAAACCAGTTTAGGATCTTTGATAAAGAATTTGGAAGAAAAGTGCAGGAATTGTAAACCCGTTTCAGCGATAATCTGTGTCTCAGACTGTAAGACTTGGAGATTGAAGAATCAAATTCGGATGATGCATGAAAGGATTCAGAGACCAGATTTCCTTGAGCATTTACTGAATACGCTGAAAAACCAGCGACGACTGCAATTGCTCGAAATGATATCTAAGCATCGTCGTTCAATAACCCAGCTTCAAGATGAGCTAAAGTCTCTGGGCCACAGCCACAGCCAACAGACGATTGTCGAAGAATACATAACTCCAATGATAGAAGTCGGACTCGTCCAAGAAGGACAAAACCCGTACGCTGTTACGTTGTTAGGATCCAGAGTTAACAATTTGGTCATGGACTTCCACGACCTTGAGCAGGCGTTGCCGGCTCACTCTGAATGCTACGAGGAAACAACGTTGGACGCGCTTCTCGAAAGACCTAGAACCCACGAAGAAACCAGGAAGATCATACCGACCACTAGCGTTCCACGCGTTCTCAGTCGATTACACAAGGTCGGCCTGATCCAGGCGAGTGAAGAGAAGAACTACGTTTTCTTTTTCAAGACAAAAAGAGATTCTCGTTTGTCAACGTTGTCTGCCACTGAGAGCAAAGTGTATGAAAACATTCCTGAAGACGGAATTTCCGCGAAGAAACTGTCCGATAACGCTCGCATATCATTGAGAAGAACTTACAAATACTTGCGAAAACTGAAAGGAAAGAAACTGGTCTTTGAGAGAAAAAAACCATTACAATACTTCTTAACCGAGAAGGGTAGAAAAGTGGCGGAAATGCTGAAAGCGTTGAGAAAACTTTCAACAGAAACTCGAATAGCAACTAGTCAGTTTTTGCAGGACGAAGACAAAAACATACACGAAGAACCGATAAGTGGCACGCTTAAGAACAACAACAGCCTTGCCACTTCAGCCAAAAAAGGCACGCTCGACATAGCCTAGCCTTCACCTTTTTCAGACACGCATGCGCTATGAATGACTTTGAAGTTTTGAAGCAAAAATAGGGAAAAAGTTGTTTGAGCTTGTGCTTGATGTTTAGCCGCCTGGTGAACCATGGAAGGGAACGTCCTTCCAGATTATGTCCCACCAGTCTGCTTCGGTTATCGTTTCGCCTTTAACTAGGATCTCCAGTATTTGCTTCAGAAGACCATGATGTCTTTTCTCGTCTTCTAGTATCGCGCTCAGCAAGAGCTTAACTTTGCCGTCTTTGACCGTG
>CAVZKL010000015.1:0-52193 GCA_963775895.1 Candidatus Bathyarchaeota archaeon
AAAAAACAGCCAAGCAAAAACGGCTGGAGGAGAATGCAGGGTAAACCGCTAAGACGCCAGAGCCCAACCATCAACATTCCAAGAAAAGAAAATGAGAACCCGTTTTGGTTGTCTCTTCATTCTTTCATTACATTTGCTTTTGAATAGGGAACGAACTCTCTGATTGCCTCGAACGACAAGTCCGAAATGGCTTTTCGCATATTTCCAGGAACTTTTTCGGTCAGTTTCCTGAGAATTAGTCTGGACAGTTCCTTGGAGCTCAGGTCTCCAGGCACAATGACAACGTATGAGTCAGTTTTTCTCTTCACTGAGCCGACAGGGCCTCCGACAATTTCGGCTTTGCCTGCTTCCTGTTCAAATACTACTCCGATCGCGATTCTGAGCGGTGTTCCTCGCATCCAGTTTCTTTCTCCTCGAACAACAAACGCTCCGTGCCCCACAGACTCGCCCGAAGGTCCGCCCTTGCTCAGCTGTCCCGGTTTGACCCAGTAGACGTCCACGCTCGCAAAACCCTCGCGCCAGGCCCTTGAAAAAGCAGCTGCAAATTCGCCAGCTTCGGCGAGACTCTGTTGTCCAGGAACAAGTCCTTCCGTCTTGATGACCACGAAAGGTGCGCCTACGATATCCGCGTGGAAGACAACATCATTCGGTTCAGCGTACTTCTTGATAAGAACTTCGTTGGTCACGGCGTCTTTTCCGGCAACGACCATGAGATCTTCAGAAGAAACGAACCATCTGAACTTTTCAAACCATTCTTTCTGTCTAACCTTGCGCTTTTCAAGTTCTTCCATCACCTCAGCGGGCTTAACGCGTTCCAGCTCTTCTGCCTCGGCTATTTTCGTCTGAACTTCTTGAAGTTTTTTGAGGTACTCTTTCAAGGCAGCCCTTGCACCTTCGGCCTTCTGCTTGGCACGTTTACCGCGTTCATAGAACTCCGCAGCACTTTCGAAAAGCGTCTTCTGCAAAACAAGATTGAACGTTGCCCCCTCAATGGTCACCTTGATGGCGACTTCATTGTCGATGAAGGAATCAAACAATAATGATGGCTTCAAACCCCGTTGTTTCTCATCCAATATTTGAGTCACTGTATCGCGCCACTGTTTTCCACCCTTCTTCTCATCCAGGAACCTGTCAAGAAGGACTTGCAAATCGCTGAAATGTGCGTAGATCAAATCTCCAGAGTGTTTGAGATGTTCAGCTTCGGCGTCTGCGTAAGCCACGGTTTTCTGTTGTTCAGCAATTATCCGTTCGAGCCGTGCAGCCTCGGTTTCCAGCTCGGTGATGTTCGTGTGTTTTGTGGCTTGGTCAAGGGCCGAAAGCTTCGAGTAAAACTCGTCGAGAGCCTCGTTGAAAGTGTTGTAAGCTTGGACCTTGAAACGCGTGTTCTCGTAGCGTTTCAGCTTCAACGGGGCGGCGTCAATTAGATCACCGTTCTCATCCAGAACAACGTGCGGTTCTAGGACTCCTACGTTCACTTGTGAGAGTAAAGCGCGCAATGTTCGAAGCGTAGTGGCAATTTCTTCGTTACCCAACTGGGTAACGGGCCTTGTTTTTTCTACACCCGCGCGTGCCAACACCTCTTCAGCAAGGGTGCCTCCTATGCTTAAGAGTCGGGTGATTGCTCTGACGACTTGAGTGTCGCCTGAGGCTTTCAACCTTGCTGCGGTTTCATCGTCATTCACTTTGGAGGGGTTTTTTCCGATTGAAGGTGCAAACTTGAAAGGTTCGCCGCGCAAGATGTTTCGATCTCTCATCCGCTTGTAGGTCATGGCTTGAAGGATGATGCCTTTCTCGCTCAACAGAATGATGTTACCATCGCCGAAAAGCTCCAGAATGAGCTGCATAGTGCCCTCGTAAGTCTTGAACGAGAGAACGACAACCCTTTCAAACTCGTATTGCTCAATTTTGAGCAGCCGAGCGCTTCGCAGAAATTTCCTCAATGCCATGCAGAAAGCTGGCGGTCTTAAAGGTTTCTCTGAGGCATATGCCGTCAGGTTTATTCTCTTTCCAGCTTCTAGGACTAGACAAAATGGAGCTTTATCTGGCTTGTGCAGTTTGAGAAGTATTGTCTTGCCATCCAACTGGTAAACGTTGTTCACGATCGAATCTACGATTACATCATTCAATTCTCGCACTACGGCGGCGACGTCAAAGCTCGTGAACTCCCTGCCGGCCAAACCCACCACATCAACGATTAGTGTCTCAGTCATTATAAATACGCGCTATCATCATGTCGGTTCCGATCAGAGTTGGACGGACCTAGGATGCACTTACTACACAGTTCCAAATTGCTTTATCGCGCCGGCTGTTCCATCCAAGATGAATTGCACTGCAATCGCTAGGACGATGATTGCCATCAGTGCCGTTACTACGCGAAGTCCTTGATTTCCAAAACGTTTGAACAGTCCTGTTGAAAAAGTCAAAGCAAGATAGGTGAATAGAACGCCCACAAATATGGCTAATGGCACTACAAAGGTTTGCGAGAGATTGTCAGCACGACTTACCAATAGAATCACTGTTGTTATCGAGCCCGGACCCGAGGTGAGAGGAAAAGCCAGTGGCACGATGGCAATGTCTTCGCCCTCATGAGAGGAGGCGCCCATTTCTCCAGGTCTCAACATTTCTAACGCAACCAAGACAAGCAGTATTCCGCCTGCGATCTGAAACGCTGGAAGTGTAATTCCGAAGACGCGGAAGACAAGATGCCCAGTGAAAGCGAAAAATATCATGACCACGAACGATACGATCGCTGATCTTCGAACGATCCGCTTTTTCTGGTCCGAGTTCATATCCTTCGTCAGCGTTGCGTATACGGCAGTCGTGCTGAAGGGCTCTAAAACGGCGATGAGGGAACTGAAAGCCAATATCGCAAAATCCAGGTCGTTCAACTGGACCACCACACGAGTTTGGCCTAGACAACATATATTTTTTGCGTGCGTTCGACAGGTTAGTCGGGCTCATGCAGTGGGGCAATGAATGATGAGGGCATGCTAAAAATGGACGAATAGGCAACTTTAAATTTGATTGCAAAATATAGGTTGCAAGGCGTTAGAAGGCAATGAAACCTCTTGAAACTGTGTACTGGATCAAATTCGCGTTTGGTTTTGTAGCCGCGCTGGTTTGTCTTGGCTACGCTTTAGTTGCCTACGGTACGCCCTTGCCTTCAAGCGGCCAGGTAAGCCTGTTCTTCAACAGCGTATCCATTGCGATAATAATGTACGTGCTTTCATATTACGTGGTCAAGGCGGCGTTCAAAGGGAAAGTTGCCAAACCTTCGAAGCTTCTCACAACAGGGATCGGAATCTACTTTCTCTCTTGGATCGTCTTCTACATAATGTTCTTCACGGCGTACTCGAAAATCTAGTCCGTTCGCTCTTCAAGAAAGCTTTCTATCGTGGCTTGATCTTCGTCGGTTTTCTCTTCGTGAAAAGCCGTGTTGTTAGAGGTTGGAGCTGCAACGTTGTCTGGAATGGTGATTCTGTTCAGCACGCGCATGCAGTCGGCCCAAGCTGAAAAGAATCCCCGATCGAATTCTCCGTGAAGTTTGTTTTTTACGTGTTCCTGGAATTCTCGTCTGTAACTGTTCAGTGCTGTTTTGTCTTTGAAATCCATTTTCGAGAAGAGGGCGTAGGAGTCGCCGTTTGCTTTGCGAGAGAGGAACATTCCGTAAAGGGCTCTGAAGTAGCCTCTATTCCATTCTGTCTTCTGCATCTTCTGCTTGAGTCGCTCCAGTTCTCGCTCGGCTTCAGAAAACTGCCTGTTGACTAGTAACTGAAAGAATCTTGTAACGAGAGCTGAAGGAATAGGCATGTTCAGCGACCACGAGGTTTCTTTTCTTCTTCAGACGCATCCTCTATACCGTTCTCGGTTATTTTAAATATCTCTTCGCCTTCCGGCAAATACGGACTCGAGACCAGCCGCGCTATTCGTATAGGACCATGTGCAGCTCTCCTCAAGTAAACGCGCGTGTGACTCGTGTGCCCAACGATGTGGCCGCCTATGGGGTGCACTGCGTCTCCGAAGAACACGTCGGGTTTAGCCATGACCTGATTAGTAACAACGGCAACCGCGTTGAAAGCCCTTGCCAAACCGATGAGTTTGTGCATGTGCTTGTTCAATTTCTGCTGCCTGGGGGCTAGCATCTCACGTCCAAGGTATTCGCTTCTGAAATGTGCAGTCAAAGAGTCTACGATTATCAGTCTCACGTTGTTAGCTTTGATGACTTCGTCAGCGTTCTCGAGTAGGAACTGCTGATGGTCTGACGTGTAAGCTTCTGCATAAATGATGTTCTTCGCGACCTGTTCAGGGTCGAGTCCCAGGTGTTTCGACATGGAAACGATTCTTTCTGTGCGGAAGGTGTTCTCGGTATCAACATACAGGGCAGCGCCGTTCAGTCCGCCTCTTTCAGGTGGTAGCTGGACGTTGACGCACAACTGATGGCAGATCTGGCTCTTTCCAGTTCCATATTCACCGTAGAACTCAGTTATGGTCTGAGTCTCCATTCCGCCATCTAGAAGTCTGTCCACAACTTTGCTTCCGCTCGTCAAGCGAAGCACGTTCTCGCGCATCCTGAGCAGTTCGTCTGCGCGTATGAAAGAGACGCCGATGGATGAACGGGCGGTCTCGATTATTGCGAGGGCTTTCTTTTCACTTATGCCTACGGGCTCCAGCTCGCGGGAGGTCGCCATGGCCAATGACTCTATCGTATGGTAGCCCATTTCCCGCAGTTTTTGCGCGGTTGCGGGGCCGACTCCCGGCAGGTCTTCAAGAAGTTCGTACTTCTTCTTGGACTCACCTTCGGCTTCTTTTGGTGGAGTCGCTTCGGCTTCCTCTTCTGTGCTCATATTCTGGTCTCACCTTTCACAGTTGTTAGAACAGATAGACAAGGCATATTTAAAACAGACGAAGTGCACGAACCGGTATTCCACGGAGAGGTGGGTTAAAATGAACAGAGAGAACGATCGTTCCGTACTGCAAAGTTGTAAGACAAGATATAAGTAGATGCCACCATCATAGACCAGCTCAAAAAGCAGAGGGAAAAACTTGGAAACTGAGAAAGTTGTGGAGAGCGTTGCTTTCAACATCCTGAAACAAGCAGTCATCTACTTGCCCGACGATGTTAAACAAGCGTTGAAAAAGGCCTACATCGAAGAAACAAGTGAGACCGGCAAGACTCAACTCAAAGCCATACTTGACAACATTGAGCTGGCTGAAAAATATCAGGCTCCGGTGTGTCAGGACACGGGCACATTAATATTCTATGTCAAAGCGGGTGCCAAAGTCAAGAATCTTGACAGAGTTGAATCTGCAGTGATAAGCGCTACGAAGAGAGCGACAAAAGAGGTTCCTCTTCGGCCTAACGCGGTGAACCCCTTCACAGGAAAGAACAGCGGAGACAACACTGGAAGATACTTGCCTTTTCTGAACTGGGAAATAGTGGGAGGCGACAGTTTGGAAATGACGGTGATGACCAAAGGCGGAGGCTCGGAGAACGTATGCGTCGGCGGAATGATCGTTCCCGGTGAGGGAATCAAAGGCGTGAAGAAGTTTGTCGTCGACGCTGTCATAAAGGCTGGGGCTCAACCTTGTCCTCCGAACATTCTCGGCGTAGCGATGGGAGGCGGAGCCGATATCTCAATGAGACTCGCGAAGAAATTGCTTCTCAAACCTCTCACTGAGCACAACCCTGATCCTGAGATCGCGAAGCTCGAGAAAGAGCTCCTCGAGGCCGTAAACATGACCGGAATAGGACCCATGGGGCTCGGAGGGAAAACCACTGTCTTGGGCGTGCACATTGACTACGCCTACAGACATCCAGCATCGTTCCCAGTTGGGGTTGCCTTCAACTGCTGGGCTTCTAGACGTTCCACTGCACGAATCAACGCAGATGGATCCGTGGAATATCTGACGCATGAGCTGAAATGGTGAGGTGAAGAAAAATGGCAATTTTCAAATTGAAGACTCCGATTTCGGAAGAGCAGATCCGAAAACTCAAGGTCAACGACGTGCTCTACGTCACAGGAACGGTTGTGACAGCAAGAGATCAAGCTCACAGGAGAGCCCTGGAATACTTCAAAGAAGGCAAACCATTGCCGCTAAGTCTTGAGGGACTTGCGGTTTTTCACTGCGGACCAGTGGTCGCAAAGCAAGGAGAGAAATGGGTCGCCGTCGCTGCTGGGCCAACTACGAGCACGAGAATGGACATCTTCGAAGATGAGTTCATCAAAAACTTCAAGGTTCGAGTCGTAATTGGCAAAGGCGGCATGGGAAAACGAACCACGGACGCAATGCAAAAATTCGGGGCAGTCTACGGCGCATTCACCGGTGGAGCTGCGGTCCTTGCGGCAAAAGCGATAAGGAACGTCAAGAGCGTGGAATGGTTCGACCTCGGCATGCCCGAAGCGATGTGGGTTTTCGAGGTTGAAGAATTCGGCCCGCTCGCGATCGCCATAGATTCCCACGGAAACAACCTGTTCACCGATATCCAGAAGACCGTCGAGGAGAGCAAACAGAGAATTTATCAGAAGCTGGGTATCAGCTAGCTTCCAAATCTTTTTTCTTGTATTCTTGGGCCAATTCATTTTATCGATAAGTATCGTGTGTTCAGTTTATTATATAGGAAGATTTAATATTCGATTTACTCGACTAGAAGATGGGAAAATAGAAATGTTCAAACTGAATCTGAGAGACAAGATAACCCTCACTGGCACCATAGTCCTTATATTCGGTGTAGGTTTGCTGGCGTTCACGTTTTTCAGTGCTTACGCTTTTCTGGCGCAAAACCTGTTGATACTCACTTCTGCTGATATTACACAGACCTTTGGCGATGCTCTTGCTCCATTGATTTCAACATGCATTCGAATAATGTACTTGGGAGTAATGGGATGGATCGGATCACTTCTCACCATAAGAAGCGTCACAATACTCTCTCAAGCGCGTCAAATGCCTGCCGTTCCCGCTCAAGAACCGACTGTCGCAAAAGAAAAGGCCAAAGTAGAGGCAAAAGCAGAAACTAAGACAATTCCGAAGGCAGAAAGAACAGAAAAACCAGCCGCAGAAACCAAACAACCAGAGCCCAAGAAAGCGGAACCCAAGTCCGAACCTGAATCTGAACCCAAGCCGGAACCCAAGCCCTATGAACCCGAAATCATAATGTTACCGCCTAAAACGGCGCCAGAAACACAGAAAGAACAGTCAGCTCAAGCAGAACAGAAGTAAACCTCCCCCAAAGACTTCTGTCAAAGGCTACCAGTCGCCGGAAAAGGAATAGCCATGAGAGTACCTATCAGAATCATAGGCATCGCCACGACCGTGATATGGATATTTATAATCATTTTCTCCGTATCAGCAATGTATTCTATGATGGGAATCCGCGTCAACCTGGGACAGCTTCAGATCACCACACCCGCAAAAGATCAACTGCTATTGTCTTTTCCGGTCACCATAGTTAACACAGGTTTCTACAACCTGGCTCCCTTCAACATATCAACTGTTATCTTTGACGCAAGCGGATCGAAGGTTGCACAGGGCTTCACTCTCATACCCATTGTTTTGAAAAAACAAACCACTAACGCAACGCACGAAATCAAGTTAAACGTCAAAGACCTATTACAGTCGCATCAAAACCTACTTTTCAATGATACGGAGCTAATAACAAATGTGACCGTCAGCATGACCGCTGCCGGAGCAATTCCAATAGTTGCTTCCTCAAACATCTCAATGCCGTGGGGAGCTCCGTTGTACAATCTGGTCGTTGCCGCGCCCGACTTCTCATACTACAACACAACTCATTTGCACATTGTTGTACCTTTGAGTTTCGAGAATCATGCATCATTCAATCTGACGGGTGCAGTGCAGCTGCGAATATACAACAATGCTAACGCGCTCTTGACGCAGACCAGCATAAGCTTGGATGTTCTTCAGCATTCGCCATATCAAGGAAGTATAGAACTCTACGTTCCTTTACTAGCCGTGTCTAGGATGCGTTTCGAGGTGTTTTTCGATTTCCAATCATTCACTTACGGACCCTTGGTGATACCTTATGGGAGTTGAAGACAGCAACAAGAAGAAGAAAATTCGAAAATGGCTATTCACTATTGCCAAGGCCGCGATCAAGACCGCCATCGTCTGCATAATCTATGTTGTCGTGTCACGGTTGTTGGCACCAGTTTCGAGTTTCATTCCGAATTTGCAGCAGATGATCCAGAATTTCGTAATCGTTTATGTTGCGTTGATGGTGATCAGTGAACTGGCCTCAGGAACCATTTTCCAGTACATATTCAGTGCTTCAAGGTCTGGGTTTGTGATCGCCTATCTGATTGTTTCTTTGAACAGCGGCATCTTCAATTATACCTTCGGAAGCGTCAGTTTGATGGTTGATTTGCGAGCGTTCCTGATCATCGTCATGTTGTTGGAGCTGGTGGGATTGGCCAGATCAGTGATACAAGAGATAGACTTCGTGAGCCAAAAAGCAGAACTGGGACACATCTGAGTTGATCATTTCTTCGGTTGCAGATCCAGGGTCATCACGAAGGCGTCTTCGCCATCCGCATAATAGCCATGAATTGTGCGCGTGATTTCGAACCCCAGTTTCTTGTATAGGATGATTGCTTCTTGATTTGTCCCTCTGACTTCCAAGTAGCATTGCTTGGCACTGTATCTTTTCATGGCTTCTGCGGCTTGTGTAATCAATGAATTGCCAACGCCCTTTCGTCTGTGTTCTGGCAAAACAGCCACCGAAACTACATGCCCTTTCTTTACGATTCCACTGAAACCAAGGTTTGATAAGCCAACTTCAACGCGGCACATTATGTAGCCGATTACTTCGTCGTTCTCTTCTGCAACGATGAACGTTTCGGGATACCTGCGGTGAAGATCAACGAAAAAGATGTCGGTGTAGTTCTCTGGAAGGCAGATCTGGTTGATCCTCGTAACGCTGGCTAGATCATTCACTGTGAACTTTCGAAGTTTGTAGGTACCTTGCACGTCCTTGTTCTCCGTTCAGTGTCAGAGCGTAGACTTCGAGGTAACTTAAACGCTTTTCTCATCTGAAAGCTACTTGACGTATGATACATCGATCCACACGAAGACTCCTCCGGAATCCATCTTGGCTTTTACCCCAAGAGGAAGTGGCAGGTTGGTGCGTGGTGACCGAAATCCATGTTTGCGATTACTTTAAAACCGAATGTTCCAGGGTTTCTGATTCCCTGATCGTACATCTTCTGAAAAGGTTTGACAGGAAACGAACGTGCGACCACGCTAACAGTGTCTTCGTCATTGAGCCGCGGTGGTTTCAACGGCTTCATTCTGCGTTCCTTCTTCTGTCAGACCTTTGACCTCTGGTAGCGTGTAGTTTCCAAAGGGCATGGTCCAGACTCTTGCGTTCTTTCCCGCGATGGTAAAGGCTTGATTCAGAGCGTCATTCACGGCCCTTGCGGTCTTCAGCCGGAAGACCGTCGTTGCATAGTAGTCTGGCATCGAGGAAACCAGGATGATTTGAGCCTTTTGCATGGCTTTGAGGTACAGGTAGGCTTTGGCACCACCTAACACAAAGTTGTGTTTCACCTCTCTTTCCACGGCTTTTAATTCGCCGAATTTGACCATCCAATCGTAGAAAGCTTGATTGCCATGGCCTTCAGGCAACTCTGCTACCAACACTATTACGCCGCCGCGCTTGACGACTTCCAGAGCGTTATCCACGGCTTTGTAGGCTTGGTAAAGGTTCAGGTCGGCAGGATGTCCACCTGGACTGACGACGACGATGTCTGCGCGGCGGTCAACTTGCACACGGTACATCTCGTCTACGAGTTTGACGCCTTCAGCGAAGACTTGTTCCACGTCTCCGGCAAAAGCCTTGACTATCTGATGTTTGCTGTTTATCACAACGTTTAGGGCAAAATCTGTTCTGATGAGTTTTGCTGCTTCGACCATATCATCATGAACCGGGTTCTCGTTGAGGTTGCCAGTTTTGGAACGTGTGTCTAGGAGCATCATGTGATTGTGTTTTATCGTTTCATCACCCGCGATTCCTGGCAGAATACTCTTTCTTCCACCGCCATAGCCCGCGAAGTAGTGTAAGCTCACATCGCCTGTTAAGACTCGTACGTCGGCTTCCGCGAACGTTCGGTTCAGGAAAACCCTAGTGCCATGCTTTTTGGTTGTTCCTACATCAACCAAGTCCTGAGCCTTGTGGTCGTGACTTAAAGTCTTGATGCGGTTAAAGATTGCTTCTCCAAGAAGGCTGATTGCCTTATCTGGCGTGACGGCTTTGTGTGTTCCGCAGGCAAAGATGATCGTGACGTTTTCGTCTTTTGTTCCTGCAGCGCTCAATTCGTCAAGTATCGGGGGGACCATCAGGTGACTCGGAGCGGGTCTTGTTTCATCGTCAACGACTATTGCGACTTTGCTGTCCGGTTTGGCAATTTCGCGCAATCTCTTGGATGCGTAAGGCTCTTGCAGTGCCCGTACGATTTCGGCCTGAGGGTCGGCCACTCCAGGCTTCTCCTTGGGTTCGATTGAGCCTAAGAAATTTCGCGTCGGGACGCGCACACATATTTCTGATGTTCCATAAGGTAACCAAGCATCAACCATGCATATCCCTTGAATAAGGGAAACACGTAGGCAGAAATTATTAAGCCTTATCAATAGTCTGAGTCGCTGCAATGAAAGAGCTGAGCGCGCGTTGGACCTGTTCAAAACATTTTCAACCTGAAATCCTGGATCAGTTCCAAGCAGAACCTATTTGGCATAAGTTCTTAAGACCCGAAAGCCCCTAAATAGAAACGCTGAGGGATTGAACGTGTCGATCAACAAGAGCCCTTCGAAGAACGAGATCTATTTCACTTGGTTCAATAAGTACGCGGGCGTTACCATCAAGACTCCGTCAAAAACGGTTGTGGTGGACCCAGTGGACGTAAAACCCCGTGATTTCAAAACTGTCGATGCAGTTCTAGTCACTCATGAGCATTATGATCACTTAGATCAGTCTCTCGTAGCAGAAATGCATAGACTGACACAGTGCATGGTGGTGGCTGACCCTACCTCGTACAAGCGATTGCGGAATGTTATCCCACAAGACAAACTGCAGGAAGCCAAGGAAGGCGCTGAGATCAAGCTCGGCGAAGTTGCTGTCAAAGTCGAAAAGAGCAACCATCCACCCGCCGCTACACCGATATCTTACGTGGTCACAAGCGAAGACGGCCTGAGGGTTTTTCACACCGCCGACAGCCTGCCTTTTCCGGAAATGGTGACGATAGGCGAAAGAGAAAAGTTGGACGTGGTCTTCTGCACCGTCGGCATTGCGCCTGGCGCGTCTCCTGAAACAGGGGTAGACATTGCCAGATTGACAAAGCCCAAGGTGGCCGTACCCTATCACACGGGTTCAGCCTCGGATCAGAAAAAGTTTGCAGAGCTTCTTAAGAAGGAGCTTCCGAAAATCACTTGTTTGATACCCGAGGAAGGCAAGATATACCAAGTCTCCAAGAAGGCCTAGGATTTTGAGTGCTGGAGCAAAAGATCAAAACGTGAAATTGGAGATCTGCAACATTCTGGATAGGATCAAGGCTTTGGAGTTCGGGGTCTTCAGACTCGCAAGCGGCAAGATGAGTCCCTACTACATTAACCTGCGAATAGTGCCAAGCTTCCCAGATATTTTCCAGAGGATCTGCGACTTCCACGCCAAATTTATCAAGAGTGAGGTCGGGGTTGACAGCTTTGAAAGGATTGCGGGCATTCCGATCGCAGGCATGCCTTTTGCATCCGTGGTCGCTTTGACTCTGAAGAAGCCTCTACTTTACGTGCGAAGAGGTGCCCGCCTGCACGGGAGAGAAAGAAGGATCGAAGGAGTAATTGCCCCTGGAAATCGAGTGCTCCTGGTCGACGATCTCGTCACAACCGGTTTGGCCCTCGAAAAAGCCGCTAAAGCAATCACCGCTGAAGGCGGCGTTGTCACTGACAGCGTCGTGCTCATAGACCGACAGGAAGGGGGCGGAAAGAGGCTTGAAAAGGGTGGGGTAAGGCTTCACGCCGTGCTAACCGCGACTGAAATTGCCAACACCCTTCGTGAGCTCGGAAGCGATCGATGAGCAGCAGATGAAAACGATTCTGAAACAGGTTAAGAAGAAATAAGAAGGGCAGAAACGAAAAGCTTATTCATAGAAAATTAGGCTTTGTTCTTCCAATATTCCGTGGAGCTTGTAGACAGCGTCATAAACGTCTTGTTCTTTTTTGGCTCCCGTGCAGACAAGTTTGCCGCTTGCAAACAGTAGTATTACTACCTTCGGCTCTTCCATCCTGTAGATTAGACCAGGAAACTGTTCTGGTTCGTACATGCTCTTTCCGAGCGTGTAGGCTGCCTTCTCAAGGTCTATCATTCCTCCGAGGCTTGCGGAGGCGACTATGTTTTGAATCTTCAATTCTGGTTTGCTGATGATTATGATTCCGCCTTTCTTGAGTTCCTTGACTACTTTCATCACTGCCGTGCGAGCTTCTTTTTCTGATTTTGCCCCCGTGCAAACCATTTTTCCAGAGTTGAAAATCAGCGTGGCTGTTTTTGGTCTTTTGAGTCTGAAAACGAGGCCCGGGAACTGTTCTGGACGATATTCGACTCCAGGATAGCCTTTGACAACGGCGTTCAAGTCGACTTTCTGGTTGAGCGTGGCTGAGGCGACGACGTTTTCAATTTTTATTATGGCTTTGCTTTTCGGCATTGAACGTCCTCTTCTTTACTACTGAAGTAGTTTATATACCCTTTATAAAGCCTTAGGTCGCAATGTTGAGCGCTTTTTCCGCACGTCCAGAAAGATTTCAAATATGCGTGTAGATGTTGTCAATGGAGAATTTGCCATTTTGCATTTCTTTGTCGATTTCCCGCAGCAGAAGAATGCGCTTGTAGGTTGGTGGGTGCGTGGCGAACAACGTGTTAATCTTCATCCACGTGTTCTTTGCCTCTTTTTCCATGGCCAACTCCAGTTCTTTCTCGTCGAGCACGCCGTCTTTGTCAAGGTCGTATTCCTCTTTGTTGCAGAGTATGTCTTGGCACTCCTGCTTAGCCAACGCGGGGTCGCTGATGAAAAGGGTTCTTGCTCCATGTGGAGGATCAGGCGAAAGCGATAATCCATAAGTTATTTTCGTCAGAGCGCTTTCTAATTCTCTCGGCTGACCAGTTAGGTACGCAGAATAGGCGTCCGCATAGTGCTCGCGCAGTCGACTCAGTCTCATGACGCACATTTGCGTGATTAAGTAGATGACATATGAAATGGCTGCGGACACGATTATCGTTGCCCAAACGAGTCCAGCGCCTTTTCCTCTGCCGCGAAATCGTCCGTATCGCATTGCGTCAAAACTCAAGCGTGCAACCAGGTAGGCAAGTAAGGGAATCGCGGCCAGCGCGGTCATCACGAGATAATCTTTGTGGTTAAGATGTCCGAACTCGTGGCCGATGACTCCTTCAACTTCGGTCTGAGACAACTGCTTCAACAGACCCGAATGTACTGCCAGAGTTGCGCTCTTTGCAGTTCGCCCGAAGATGAACGCGTTTGGTGTTTGATCCTGTACCGTGGCGATTGACGGCACAGGAAAACCACTTTTTTCAGCGAACTTCTTCACTGTCTCTTCCAGCCACGGGTTTTCGCCAGGGTACAAATAGTGAAGTTCCACGCCCGCGCAAACAATTGACGGTCCGATCAGATATTCGATGAAGATGAAGAAAGCCGCGCCTGCCGCTGCTATACCGTACATCACGAGCAGTGGCAATTGCCAGAAGATGCTGATTATGTACATCAGTAGCCCAAGAAAGAAGGCGAAAACGATTCCAACCAATAGAATCGTGGTTGTCATTGCCAACTTAAGCGTTGACAAACGTGCCAACAATTCTCCTCTCCCTACACTCAGTAGCGCGCTTCGCCCGCAGAATTGAACTTTCTCTTCCGCTTCATTGGGTTTCGTACTCGCTTGATCTACCGTTTTGCGCCGCAGTTTGGGCAGCTGTTAACGTTTTCATCATAAAGAGTGCCGCAGTAGGGGCATCTTATCTTGATTACTTCTCGTATGATTTCCCTTTCTGCCACTGGCGGCGAGGGTTGAGACAACACTTGGTTCTCAATGTTCTTCCCAGATTTCATCGCTCTCCAGAACGACAAAACAAAGGAGGCAACGATTAGCACTGCAATTATGATGAAAAAGACCCAAAACAGCGAAAACATCGAATCAAAAGACTGAAACGTCTCCTCGAGCATGTATTATTACGTGGTGTAACGAATATTTAAACGTACGAAAAGCAGCTCGCGCAACGCAACTGGATAAAATATTGCGTGAAAAGTCTTTTCTTTGGAATGAACTATCGTTGGCTCAAATTGGGTTTTCTGTTTCAGGAATCTTTTCAATGTGCTCGTCTGGGTTGTCGTCGGTTTTCTTGCCTGTTAGTATAGGAAGTATGAACTCGACCACGATCAGGATGATTATGAGCGCTACTATGAGAAGTATACCGGTGGAGTTGCGCATGTAGAGAGCGAGGTGCCCGATCCATGGAATGCGGAGAATGACTTTTCCAACCACTTTGCTTGCGGGTATCGGTTGATCTTGACCAGGGTTTGCATCACCTTTCGTGACGAACGAGACAACGGTTCCGTTGGGCAGAACCGTTCTTGCGATGGCTCGGTGCACTATCAATTCGTCACTGTACGAAGAATGAAAAACTATTATGTCTCCAGATCGGCCGCTTTCGTTGAACGGTGCCGCGTAGATGTCTTCGGGTTTCACCCCTTCGATTATTATTAGGTCTCCGACGTGAAGCGTTCTGTCAAAAGGGTGAGACCAACCGTCGCAGCTTTGGCCGTACGGTATGCACATGCTTCCTGAAGCCACGGCCAGCATCGGATAATCATTGTTCAACACCAACCTTGTTCCATACCAAAATCCGAAAACTATTCCGACTATGACCAATATCATTATAGTTGTCTGAAAATACTCGTTCTTCCACAGACGCTTGAGGTTCGACGTTGCCAATCAAAGACCTTCTATCATCGAAACTTGTCTGGTGAACTAAGTCCATCGCACTTTAAAACCTAGCGCCTGAAAAGATGAAAAAGAGGGGGAAGACGCGTTAGAGCAAAATACGCATCTTGTGTCTGTCTAGATCTTCTTCTTGCTGAGAACTTCTCGGAATACTTTGTGGTCCTTTGGGCACTCATAGAGTCCGATTTCTAGTTCGATTCTCTTTCCAGCCTTGTCCGGTCGCCCAGCCATCTTCCAAGTCTTCTTTGGTTTCGATACTTCAGTTCCACATTTTGGACATTTAGCCATTCAACTTTCCTCCGATACATCTCAATATCCATGGTTTTCGTAGGATGATGGATAAATAACTTTCCATACTTCAAACCCCAAAGGGTTGCTTCAGACCTTCATGTAAGGACGTTTCACTTGAAAAAACGCTTACGTCACCGAATTTTCATCAAAGAACGTCACTTGTTCGGGGCCTCGGAGTGAAAATGTTTTATGTCCGTCGCTCCACATCTGTCACCCAAAAGGTCGAATGTGAATGGAAGAGGACATCGTGGACTACGCCTTGAACTGCGCTCTGGCCAAGAAGATCGAGTACGCTGAGGCTCGAGGGCAGAGTCAGGTTGCTGACAGAGTGGTGCTGAGAAACGGCAGTCTGGAAGCCTACGCTACGGCTGTAGACAGCGGATTCTGCGTACGAGTAATGGCGGACGGCGGAATAGGTTTTGCGTCATCAAACAAGTGGTCAAAGGATGAAGCCAAAGCGATGGTTAGCCTGGCCTTCAAGTACGCGAAGGCAGCGAAGAGAAAAGATAAACTGTCTTTTGCCAAAGAGAAGGGCGTCAAGACAAAATGGGTCGTCGAGCAAAAGACGAAGATTGAGAATGTCCCGATAGAAGACAGGGTCACGGCACTCACCGAAGTTGAAAAGGCCCTGAAGTCCTGCAAGGTGAAGATTCCGGCAACTATAGCCCAGTGTTCAATCGATTTGGTCACCAAATACTTCGTTAACTCCGAGGGCTCTCGAATATCGTCTTTTGTGCCCAAAATCGGTGCCTTCTACTTCATCACGGTTGCAGAACAGGGAAAGACGGAGCAGGCCTACGAGCAGTTCGGTTACAGTGGTGGATGGGAGGCCTTTAAAGAGTTCAAGATCGCAGAGAGGATGGTTCATGACGCGCAAGTGTTGAAGGCCGTTATAACCAAGGCAGAAGCTTTGAAGCCAGGCAAGATGGATTTGGTTTGCGGCTCTGAGGTAGCTGGGATTGCGGCGCACGAATCTTGCGGGCATCCATGCGAAGCTGACAGGATTTTAGGACGCGAGATGAGTCAGGCTGGAAGATCCTTCATCTACGAAGGCGGCCGTTATTGGATCGGAACGAGAATCGGGAGTGAAGTTGTCACGGTCGTGGATGATCCCACGGTTGAACACAGTTATGGCTACTACGTGTATGACGATGAGGGCGTTAAGGCGAGGCGCAGGTTCCTCTACAAGAACGGTGTCATAAACGAGTTTTTGCAGAACAGGGAATCGGCCGCAAAACTCAACGTGCGGAGTAACGGATCTTCAAGATCGATCAGCTACGACAGAGAAGCGATTGTGCGCATGGCAAACACGTTTGTTCTGCCAGGGGGCTTCAGCGAAGAAGAGTTGATTGAAGACGTTAAGCAGGGTGTCTACATGAAGTCGTTCACCGAATGGAACATCGATGACAAACGCTTCAACCAGCGCTACGTAGGCAGAGAGGCCTACCTTATCAGGAATGGTGAACTCAAAGGGCCTGTTGCACGACCGATCATCGAAACCACCACTGAGAAGTTCTGGACTGCGGTTGATGCAGTTTCAAAGAAGGTTGAGTTTGACGCCGCTACGTGCGGAAAGGGAGACCCAGAACAGGGTGTCCCAGTCTACACGGGTGGCCCAAATATCAGGCTGAAAGGAGTGTTTGTCAAATGAGCGAGTTGCTTGGCAAGACGGAAGAAATCGTCAAGAAAGCGAAAGAGCTGGGTGCAGACGAAATCGTGGCTAAGACCACTATCGGCAAGTACCGTCAGCTTCGGTTCAGCAGGAACCAGGTTGACATCACCGTAGCATGGAATGACTACACAACGGACTTGGTGCTTGCATGGAAAAAACGAGTGGTAGCAACTGAGATGCACGATTTCGTTGACGTTGATGCAGCTCTCAGACGATTAATGAAACTGGCGAAAGTTTCCAAGGAGAGTCCAACGTTCAGGGGCTTCGCCAAGGGCAAGTTCCACTATCGAAGAGCAAAGCCGACAAGAATCTACTCGCGCTAGAAAACCCGACTGACTACGTATCTGATGCGATCGAAGCTGCCAAGAAGGAAGCAGGCCCAAAAATCGACAGCGGCGGCATACTGTTCTCGAAATTTGAAGACGTCTACTTGGCTTCTTCTGAGGGACCAGTTGGAACGGATGCACGATCAGCCGTCGAGTTATCCATAAGAGTTTTCTCGGAAAGAGAAGCCTCAGGCCACGGCGTCGAGTGCAGTTCAACGCTGAAAGGTTTCGAGCCTTCCAGAGCCGGCGAAAAAGCGGGCATGATCGCAAAACTAGCTAAAAATCCCAAGCTTGGTGATGAAGGAGTCTACAGTGTAGTGTTTGACCCCTTGATCTTCGGCTCTCTGCTCGGGGTTTGGGCAGGAATGGCATCAGCATTCTCCATAATGACCCACACGTCGGTGTTCGTTGACAAGCTTGGCAAGAAAATCGCACCCGACTTTCTGACGCTCAAAGACAATCCTGCAGCGTATTCAATGTCTAACAGAGTATTCGACGACGAAGGTGTTCCAACGAGAGATAACAAGTTCATCGATCATGGTGTTCTGAAGACCTATCTTCACAACACTTCGACAGCAAAGATCTTCAAGACAAAGACAACCGCGAACGCCGGCTTGATCAGCCCTGTTCCTTGGAACGTCGAACTGGAAGCAGGGAAAACCGGCAAGGATGAGTTGTTCGCCGAGGTCAAGAAAGGGCTCTACCTAACCAACACATGGTACACTCGGTTCCAGAATTCTGCAAAAGGCGATTTTTCAACAATTCCCAGGGACGGCATCTTTCTGCTAGCCAACGGAGAGATCAAACAGCCTTTGAAAGACCTGCGGATAAGCGATAACGTGTTTGCGATGCTCGGAAACATCGCTGCAGTTTCAAAGGAGAGACAACACGTCCATTGGTGGGGCGAAGTTGACCCGCCCTGTCTGAGCGCCTATGTTCTGATGAAGAACGTGCACATGACCAAATCCAAGTAACGTTCCACTTTTCTCTTTTCATGTGTAAACGCACGGTCCGCTACTCCGTAGTCATACTGATTATTCTCCTTTTTTCTTTGACAAAATGCTTTTACCGTTGACTTCATGCTTATTCCCATCACAACCGAGGATTAAACAGCCTTGAAAGAATCCCCTGCAAACGCTTTTGATCTACTTGTTAAGCCGGTTCGAAGGCTCGTTGAGCAGAAGGAATTTTCGAAGCCGACTGAACCTCAGGAGAAGACCATTCCGTTAATTCTTCAGGGCAAGAACGTCCTGTTGATTTCGCCCACCGCAACCGGCAAGACAGAGGCCGCTTTCTTGCCCGTGCTGAGCATGCTTATGCAGGGGCAACAGGGAACCCCAGGCATCAAGGTTCTCTACATCACACCGTTGCGCGCATTGAACCGTGACATGCTTGAAAGGCTTGAGTGGTGGTGCAACAACCTCGACATCAAGTTGGCGGTGCGCCACGGAGACACAGAGACGAAGGAGAGACTTCGTCAATCACGTATACCGCCCGATATTCTGATCACAACCCCAGAAACACTGCAGGCTATCCTGTCTGGTTGGATCATGCGTCAGCACCTGCAGCAGGTTCGGTGGGTCATCATCGACGAAGTTCATGAGATGGCTGACAGCAAGCGCGGAAGCCAGCTGGCTTTGGCTCTAGAAAGATTGAGGTTAATGATCGGACGAGACTTCCAGTTGATAGGCCTGTCAGCGACCATTGGCAGTCCCGAAAAAGTCGGCCAGTTTCTCGTCGGCACAGGCAGGCCAGTTGAGATCGTTCATGTACCCGTTGCGAGGATCCTACGATTGAAAGTCATTTTTCCCAAGCCGGATGAGGATGACCTGCGGCTGTCCTCGCAGCTCTACACTCATCCAGAAGTAGCGGCCAGATTGCGAATCATCAAAGATTACATTAACCAGCACAAATCCGTGTTGCTGTTCACCAACACTCGCGCTGTTTCTGAGGTTTTGGCGAGTCGATTCAAGGTTTGGGACATGGATTTTCCAGTTTCAATTCATCACGGTTCGCTTGCTAAAGCATCTCGTTTGGCTGCTGAGAAGGGTCTGAAGAGCGGCGCTCTGAGGGGGCTTGTGTGTACGAGCTCTCTCGAGTTGGGCATCGATGTTGGCAGGATCGATCTGGTCATACAGTACATGAGTCCGAGGCAGGCGACTCGGCTTATCCAACGTGTTGGCCGCAGCGGTCACAGCGTTGGAAAAATCGCTGATGGGATTATCGTCGCTTTGGATTCTGATGACGCGCTCGAATCGATGGCAACTGCGAAGATGGCGTTGAAGGAGGATTTGGAGCCTGTGGACATTCCCCCGAAACCGTACGATGTGCTTTCCCATCAGATTGCGGGTTTGTTGATCAAGAATAGACGTCTCGGCTTTGGGGAAATCGTGGACTTGTTCAAGAAAGCTTCTCCTTATTCGGACTTGACCGAGCAGGATGTTGAGCGAGTCTTGAAGTACATGCACGGCCGTTTTCCAAGGTTGGCGTGGGTTTCGTTCGAGGACAAGATGGTTTTGCGGCCTCGGCAGTCAAAGGCCTTGTTTGAGTACTACTTTGACAATTTGTCGATGATTCCTGAGGAGAAACAGTTTCTCGTTGTGGACGAGTCGAATGATCAAGCTATCGGAGTCTTGGATGAGGCCTTCATGGCTGAATTCGGTAAGCCTGGAACGAAATTCATTATTCGCGGGTCACCGTGGATCATTCAGACCGTTTCAGAGGAGAAGGTTCACGTTAGACCTATCGAAGACCCGACGGGGGCTATCCCGAGTTGGATCGGTGAGGAGATTCCTGTTCCTTTTATGGTTTCGCAGGAAGTCGGTTTAATCAGGGGGTTCGTTGAAGAGCAGTTTCGGAAGGGTGTTTCCACCGAGAAAATCGCACTGAAGCTCAGTGAGAAATATCCAGCCGACAAGGAAGCGATGTTGCGGGCGTTAAACGAAACTATTGAACACGTGAACGCCGGTTTTCTTGCTCCCACGGACAAGCGCATCATCGTTGAGGATTGGAAAGAGTTTGTTCTCATTCACTGCAACTTCGGTTCTCTCGCCAACAGGGCTCTTGCCCTGTTGTTAGGTGAGTTGCTTTCCGACAAGATGGGCTACACGGCGGTCGTTCAGCATGATCCATACAGGATTTTTGTCCAAACTATGGGGAACGTGAACGCGGGTCAGGTCGTTGCAATGTTCGATGAAGTTAAGAACATGTCGCCGCAAGCCGTGCGGGACAGTTTGACCAACGCCACTCAGAAGACTGGGTTGTTCAAGCGGCGCATGATTCACGTTGCGCATCGTTTCGGTGCTTTGCAGAAGTGGGCCGATTTCAGCAGTGTGAGTCTTCAGAAATTGGTGAAAAGTTTCGAGGGGACACCGGTTTACGACGAGGCCCTGAAGGAAGTGTTCACGAAGGATTTGGACGTTGACAGGCTGATTGAGATTCTTGGCAAGATACGAGACAGTGATTTCAAGGTTGTCAAGATTGAAACTGGCGGTGAGGCGACTCCCATCGCCCGTCTTGGCATTGAACGCATCAGCATGAAAACGGATTTGATTCCACCCGAGAGAATGCGGGCTGTGTTGGTTGAGTCGGCGAAAGCCCGATTGTTGTACGAGACCAGCAGCTTCGTGTGCACGAACTGTTGGGGCTATACCGAGCAGCTGAGAATCAAAGATTTGCCCGAGAAGCCGAAGTGTCCGAGATGTAGTTCATCAGCCATCGGGCTCTTGAAGGTTGATGAAGAGACCGTTCTGCCACTCGTTGAAAAGCAAGGTCAGAAGCTCACTAAAGCCGAGGAGAAGCTTCACGGGCAGGCCGTGCTGACGGGGAAGTTGATTGAAAAGTATGGAAAGGCTGCTGCGATAGCATTGTCTGCGAGGAGAGTGCAACCGTCGGACGTGAAGGAGCTTCTTGAGAAGCAACGTAAGGTTGATGACAAGTTTTATGAATTGGTTCTTGAAGTTGAACGAAAGGCTCTGAGCAAGCGGTTTTGGTAGGCCGCAGAATGAAAAAACGCCTTTCCTATGACATCATCAACTACAAAACGTTTGCTGAAGGCTAACTTGAGGAATCGTTCCTGCTTCAAATATTGTTCAAGGACATCTCTGAAGAATTCCGGTCTGTACCTGTCATTGCGGTTGTTTGCAAAGTCTCGATACCCTGTTCCTCGCTGCAGATAGTCTGAAGTTCCTACCGTGTACCATTTTTCTGGGTCGAGTGGTCTTTCATCCACTGTTATCGATTTCACTCTGTTGGAAGATTCCAGTCTGACTAGAACGTTGTGCGAGACCTGAAGGTTTCCAAGATGGGTTCCTCTGAAACCTGCACCTCGCCCGTCACTCAACTGGTATTCTCTGGTTAGAGATTTTTCGAGAGCAGCTTGGATGTCGCCTCCTTTGACTTCCATATAGGTGGGGTTCAATGGTGATGGGGATAGTTCGTGCAGAAGTTTCTTCGTGATATTGCCTTTTCTGATTCCATGATTTATGGCTCCACTGTTGATGATTCCGATTTCGGTGTTCAGGAGGTCTTTCAACGCATCTGCCAATAGATTTCCAATCGCGTTTTCTTCGGTGAGAGAATGATCCAGTGATACATCGATTGAGTACAGTTCCTTGGACATCATCTTGTCTGCCTGTGTCGCAAAATCTTTCAACAGCTTCATGATTGCGGGATCCTGCGGAAATCGCCGTGAAGGTATGATTCTTCCCTCAAAGTTGTGAATCTTCTTAGTAACATCGTCAAGATCAAGCGTTAATTCACCTAGGTACTGGCCGAGATGTCCTGCTTGACAGATTATGGTGTGCTTTTCAAGCAGAGGCTTTTCTAGAATTGAGTGCGAGTGTCCGCCAATAATCACGTCGATGTCTTGAAGACTTGAGGCTAATTTCTGGTCTCGAGCTAAACCCAAGTGCGAAACGATGATCAAAAGGTCGCGAGACATCTTTTCATTTTCAGCAAGGACTCTTCGTATCTCTTGTTCGGGATCTCTTACGTCAATGTTGAACAGAGGGTAGAACGTGCTGGAAGGAGCAGTGACACCGATAACCAGAATTCTAGCGCCAGAAACGCTGAGGGTCAGGGCGTCCTTGACGAAATCCAACTTTTTTCCTTCCATGTCATACATGTTGCAGGTGATGATAGGGCAGTTCGAGGTTTCGGATATGATTCTGCCGTTTTCTTTTCCTGCGAAACCCTCGTTATTTCCAAAAACTCTTGCAGTGAAACCCATTTTGTTTAGAAGTGCGGAACTAACTCTGCCGTTGGTGCCTTCTGTTTCTACCCTCGAGAAATCAGCATTGTCGCCAGCATCGAATACTAGCGTGTTTCCGTCGCGAAATTGTTCGATCGCGGAAGCGATCCTTGCAAGAGCCTCGAAATTGCTGTGAACATCGTTTATGTGCAGAATCTTCAGCTTCATGCCTGGAACCTCTTCCAAGACTCGTCTGGGAATATAATTAGTTTTGGGAAGGCGAATCCTGCAAGTTGGAACGAAAAAGATTCTTTTTAAACTCCCCGGAAGCGTCGGTTTTCCTTCGTTAGCGGGGATAAACAAGCTTTAAATGAAGCCCTCAACTACATGAGCGTGACCAGTGCGTCATGCAACGTGAGGAAAACATCGTGGAGATTAGTCGCAAGAAGCTTCGCGAAGAGATTCTTGAACGTATCAAATACGTCAGAACTTGCGTTTTGGCTCGTGAGGTCTGTCTGCTGGTGCGGACTAATCGTGCCGTGCTTGAGCCCAGCGATGTTCAGGAGATCTGCATGTCAATCTCCAAGTTGTGTAAGGAAGAGGGTTGTGACGAACCCAGTGAGATGTGCCGTAAAGCTTCCGAGGCCGTGGGCACGCGTGATGAAGAGAAGTATCTTGATTTGTGCGCTCAGAGTTGTTTGAAGTGTGGTGAGGCTAGACAGCCGCAGCCCAAGAAGGCAACGTATGTATCTTAAACGCGTAAAACCTTTAAAGAGTCAAGTTTATTGGTCTAACAGAACGTCAAACAGTTCGCCAAAAAGGAAGTCTTAGCTTGTTCATTGCACCGTTCGTTCCAAGTCCGCCTCAGGTCGTACGTGAAATGCTAGCCCTGGCTGAGTTGAAGGCGGGTGAGGTGTTTTTCGACTTGGGCGCTGGAGATGGCAGGACTGTTTTGATGGCTGCTAAGGAGTGTGGTGCGAGGGCTGTTGGGGTTGAGCTCAGGGAAGATCTTGCGAAGAAGGCCTTGAGCACTATCTATGAACAGTCTCTTCAGGACAGGATTACGATCGTAAATGGGGACTTGTTCAAGACTGATCTAGGTCGGCTGACGTTATTTTTCTTTATCTTACAACCAGCGCGAACGAGAAGATAAAGCCAAAGTTGGAGAGCGAGTTGAAGCGCGGTGTTAGAGTTGTTTCGCACGATTACGAGATCGTTGGTTGGAAGCCTGTGAAGGTTGTTAACTTCTGTGAGAATCAGACGTTAGGTTTTCCTTCGCACACGATCTATTTGTACAAAAAGCCCTAGTTGAAGGGTATGTCTGCAAATTCTTTCAAGACCTCGTTAAGAGTTGCGTGGGTTGACACTGACGGCGCGGGTGTTGTGCATTACAGTAATTACTTCAGGTTTTTTGAGAGAGCTGAGGAGGATTTCTACAGGTTTCTGGGCTTCACGTTTGCTGATTACAAAACGAGCGGGTTGTGGTTTCCAAGGGTCGAGGCTTCTTGTCAGTACAAGAAGCCGGCGCACTACGATGAAGTGCTGGAGATCGAGGTCTCTGTTGAGGAGTTACGCGAAAAAGTCGTGAAGTTGGGTTTCAAGGTGACCAATAAGACCTCGGGGGATTTGTTGGCCATGGGTCACCTCGTGATCGTTGCTGCGGACAAGCAGATGGGTAAAGCCGCGAAACTTCCAGCGGGCATGGTTGAGAAACTGCGTCCTTTTGCAAAGCAGATTTTATAAGAGACGCTTTTTCTTGAGTTTTGTCTAGTGAAGCGTAAATTGGAGTTCGTTCCCTGGCGCTACGTTGCAGACTGGAAGTGTACTCAGTGCGGAGACTGTTGTAGATTCTACAGCGTGGTTCTTCATTTTCATGAATGGTTGATGATCGTCAAGAACTTTGGCGCTGAACACACCGCCTCTGGTTTGAACAAGCTTTTCATAAGGAGGAAGGATGATGGTTCATGTCCTTTCTTGCAGACCGGTCCGTACGCAAGTTTTTGTTCATTGCAGAAGATGAAACCTAGGGCTTGTCAGATTTGGCCTTTCAAGGTTCTGACGAAGCCTCAGTACGGCTTGGCAAACGATGCCTTTTTTCAACTCGGCGAAAACCGGCTGTTCGTCTATGCTGACCCCATGTGCCGCGGTCTCAGGTATGGAGCTCCCACGTACGAGTTCGCCAACTTCACACTGAAAGAGTTTGTGGAGATCGCGGCTGGCCTTCGGTCGTACCAGCTAAAGACAACTTCAAACGTCGGGTATTCAATTTTTCGACAATTCTAGAGGCTGTTTTGTTCTTCTCAGAAGTTCACATCTGTGTTTTGGAATTCACAACTGACCTGTTCGCCTTCACTGTAGTCGTTCCGTCGTTCGTGAAATCATTGCAAACCAAAGCCTCGCGGGTGTTGCTGTAGGCTAAGGCTTTGAGAGTTATTTTATTAAGTCTGAGCTTCCTGTAATAGTTCCAAATTTGACGGTAGGCGTTTAGCTTTGCCGAGCATGAAGATCGGAGTTTCAATGCTGTACAAGTTGGGTGAGTCCTTTGAGAAGATGGTTGACGCGATCCCTGGGAATGAAGTGAAGTACGTTGAGGTTGTGGATGACGGCTGCCATAATTTGGACAAGAAACGTGTTGCTGAATTGAAGGATGTTGGAGCTTCCTACGATGTTGAGTTCACGGTTCACGCTCCTTTTGGCGGAATAAACATCGTTGTCCAGGACAAAGTGATTTTGAAGGCTACTCTGCGCAGGTTAGAGGGATCTATCACGAATGCGGCTGCTTTGGGTTGCAGACTGTGGGTTTTTCATCCTGGATTAAGGACGGGGATCAGCAGTTTCTATCCTGGTGAGGATTGGGTGAGAAATCTGGAGTGTGTTGGTTTACTCGTGAAGTCTGCTGAGGACCACGGAATCAAGGCTGGGTTGGAGAACATCATGGAGCCGTTCGTCTTGAAGACTGTTGAGGATTTCAAACGTTTCTACAGTGAATCCGGTTTGGACGTTGGCTTTGTTCTGGACCTCGGACACGCGAATGTTGTCGGGGAACTGAATGGTTTTCTCAGGGCTTTTCCAAGCAGGCTTGTTCATGTTCATGCTCATGACAACCTTGGGAGGAGTGACCAGCATTTGGGCGTGGGATACGGGAACATCGACTGGCGCAATTTTGCTGAAGTCATGAAGAAGGAATTGTTTCGATGGAATTGTGATGGTCGAGGCGATTGAGCACGTTGAAGAAAGCGTGCAGAGACTGAAGAAGTTACTCGTCTAGAAGTGGGATTTCTATTTTCATGAAGTCCTCGGCGATGACCGTGTTCTTAAATGTCTTTTTGGCTTGATTCAGAAGCGATGTTGTGTCCTCATACCTGGCGCTTATGTGAGTCAGGATCAGCTGTTTTACCTTGGCTTTTTTTGCGATTTTGGCAGCTTGACCTGGGGTTGAGTGCCCGTCTTCTTCTGCTCGGCTTTTCATGTCATCGCCGAGTGTTGCATCGTGTATTAACAAGTCGGCGTTTGAAGCCAATTTTGTGAGGTTTGCGAAAGGTCTTGTGTCGCCCGTGTACACTATCTTTCTTCCCCGTCGCAAGGGGCCCATGACTTCTTCAGGTTTCACGGTTTGCCCGTTGGGCAGAGTGATTTTTTGCCCTTTCTGGAGTTTTGACCAGAGGATTCCTTCTGGAACGCCGAGGGCTTTGGCTTTTCCTGGGTAGAATCTTCCTGGTCGTGGTTTTTCGATCAAAGCGTAGACCAGACCTGGGATGGAGTGGTCTGATCGTACTGCCCGAACGAAGTATTCCTGCTCGTTGCAGATGATTCCGGGTTTTTCTATTTCGTGGATTTCCACAGGGTATGTTAGTGCGAATTGGACCGTTTTTCTGAGGTCTTCGAGAAATTGCGTGATTCCAGGTGGACCATAGATTTCTAGGGGTTTTTGTCTCTCGAGAAGGGTCATCGTCTGCAGCAGTCCTGGTAAGCCCAGCACATGGTCTCCATGCATGTGGGTTATGAAGACTTTCATTTTTTTGTTGAAGCCTGTTTTGGCTATGATCATCTGTTTTTGGACACCTTCGCCAGCGTCGAACATGATTTGCTCGTCTCGACGTTTTATGAGAACGGCGGGCAGGCTTCTTTTCGGTGTTGGGATGCTTCCGGCTGTGCCGAGGAATATTATTTGCATACTCATTGCGTTTACACTTTCTCGAACACGGCTATTTCTCTTGTGAGGGTGCGGTGTATGTAGACGAAGTGTGATTCTATGTGTTTGTACCCTGATTGTGTGGCGATTTTCTTTATGTTTAACGTCTTGGGCGTGGCTATGCATATGCGTTTTTGCGGTTTCAGCAGTGGATGGACGGCTGGAAGGACTTGGGTTACTATTTCTTCGGTTGTGCTTTTCATGGTGGTGGATGATCTTCCGTAAGGCGGGTCGCAGACCATGCAGTCTATCTTCGTCACGGGAGGTTTTCGGGCGTCTGCGAGTACTATTCCTTCGGGTTTGATTTTGAAGTGGGCCAAGTTTTTGATTGTTCCTCTGATCATTCGTCGCTGGATGTCGAGGCCCAGGATCCTGCAGCCCGTGAGTGCGGCTTCGATGAGTATGCCGCCTGTTCCTGAGAAGGGGTCCAGGACGAGTTCATCTTGTTTGGGTTTGGCCAGGTTGATCATGCACCTGCCGAGTTTGGCTGGCATGGCTGACGGGTGGAAGAACGGTTTTTGTCTTGGGCGCCTTTGCACGAAGGGTGTTGCAGGGATGTCTGCGAGTTTGAGTCCGAAGACGAGTCTTCCGCTTGTCAACACTCCGATGAAGGTTTTGTCGGGGTTATGAAGTTTGACTTTGGTGTTAGGGTTGTTTTGAAGTACGAGTTCGCCGAGTTTTTGTTCAAGTTTCATTCCGTCGATTTCTGCAGCGTAGGTTCCCACGTGTTTTATTCGGATCACGAAGCTTTCGTTTTCTTTCAGTACTTCGTCCAGTCTTGTCTGCCGCAACGTTTTGATTATGGTGGTTCGTTTTGCTTCGCAGTTGAACAATTCCATTGCTGCGAGTCTGGTAAAAGCTGCTCGACGCTTGATTGCTTCTGTGCATCGAGGATCGGCTTCGACTCGTGCGATTTGATCTAGTTTTTCGGTGATTCGGTATGGGTAGCCTTCGGTTTCGAGTATCGCTCTGAGTTCTGAAATGGGTAGGTCTGGGTGCTCTCCTGAGAGGAAGAAGAACAGGTTTGCCACGTTTAGGCTCCTTTACTCGAGAGCTCTGGCCAAGAGTGGGGCGATGGAAACCTTGCTCACTGGGCTTTGGACGGCGTCTGTGCCGATTATTTCTTCGGCGCCGTTTTCGATTATGCGTTTTTGCGAGTCGCCTATCAGCAGTGGGTGGACGCAGGAAGCATAGACTTTTCGTGCGCCTTTGTCTTTGACAAGCTTCACGGCTTTAGCCATCGTGCCTCCACTGCTGATGATGTCGTCGAAGATGATGACATCGCGGTTTTCAACGGGTAAGGGCTTGTCTTCTAGCGTGACGTTGCCCGTTGTTACGTCACGTTTTGATGCGACGTAGTCGTATCCTCCGTGGAGGACGTTGTCGGCTTCTTGGGCGACACCGATGGCTTTTTTGCCCATCGAGAGTGAGAGTGGGTTCTGGACAAGTTTGTTTGTTCTGAAGTATTCTGCCAATAGAGGAATCGCTGACAAGTCTTCGATGGGGATCTGGAAAGTTTTCAGGACTTTAGGGTTGTGAGCGTTGATGGTTACTATTTTCTTTATTCCGCAGTTCTTAAGCAGGTTGACTATGGTTTTTGTGCTGAAGGCTTCTCCGGGCTGAAAACGTTTGTCTTGTCGGCTGTAGGCGAAGTAAGGGATTACGGCGGTTATGCTGCGGGCTTCCATGTCTTTTGCGTTGTCTGCCATGAGCATCAGTTGAATGAGTCTCTGGTCTTGAGGCGGGCTTGTTGTTTGAACGATGACGACATCTTGGTTCTCGAGCGATTCGGTTTCGAAGCGGATGAGTGATTCTCCGTCGGGAAAGGTTTTCAGAGAAACCTGTACGAGCGGAACTTTCATGAGTCGGGCCAGTTTTTCGGCCAATTCACGTGAGGCTGGTCCAGGGATGATTTTCAACGTTTGTCGCCGAGTGTACATGCGTTAGGCGGGGCTTTTTAGATTTTTCCAGCGGCTTTGAGTTTGTCGAGCAGTTCTTTGGCTCTGTCGACGCGGACTTTACGTTCTTCGACCATTTTGGCGGCGACGATGTCGATTTGTTCGCCAACGGCGCCTGCAGTGACTGCAATGTTTCTTGCGTGGAGAGACATGTGCCCGCGCTGTATTCCTTCGTTTGCGAGCGCACGTAGGGCTCCGAGGTTCTGGGCAAGTCCGACGGCTGCGAGGACTTCACCGAACTCGTTGGCGGTTTTCACGCCGAGAATTTTCACGGCTATCTTGGCTATCGGATGCGTTTTCACTGCTCCGCCTATCAGTCCCACGGCCATTGGAAGTTCCATGGAGCCTTCGAGGTCGCCGTTCTGGTTTTTCTCCCAGGTTGACAGTGAAGTGTAATGTCCAGTTATCGCTGCGTAGGCGTGGGCTCCCGCTTCGATGGCTCTGTGGTCGTTGCCCGTGGCAATTATGACGGCTATTATTCCGTTCATGATGCCTTTGTTGTGTGTTGCCGCTCGGTACGGGTCGGCTGAGGCGAAGGCGTAGGCGTTAACGATGCCATCGACCGTTTCTTCTCCACCGACTGATTGTTTGGGTACTAGACATGATACACGGACTAACCGTTTTACTGCGAGGTTGGAGATTATGCGGAGGTAAACGTGGCCGCCTGTTATTCTTTCTATTAGTGGAGCTACGGCTTCTGCCATCGTGTTGACCGCGTTGGCTCCCATCGCGTCTCGACAGTCGACGTGAAGTTCGGTTATGAGCATTGGTCCTTGGGTTGTGTGGATGACTCTGGCGTCTAGGTCTCGTGCTCCTCCGCCTGCGTTGACCAAGACAGGGTCTTGGTCGTTTGCTTTCTTGAGGATTTCCTCTTTTGCGTGTATCACGCTCATCCTTGCAGCGTAAGGATCTTTAATTCCCACGGCTTGAATCTGTCCTATCATTATCGGCGGGGTGCTGCTGGTGTGGAAGCCGCCGCCGTCGCGGACCATTTTCGCAGCATAACTTGCCGCTGCGATCACCGATGGCTCTTCAATAGCCATGGGGATGATGTAGTCGCGGCCGTTGATGAGGAAGTTCACTCCCATGCCCATGGGGATCGGGAAAGCGCCGATGACGTTCTCAATCATTCGGTCGGCCAGTTCGAGCGGCAAAGCGCCCGTGTTTTGAAGCAGGTTTGCTTCTTCGTCTGTTAGTCCGGCGATTTCTTTTACGAGGGCCAGACGTTGCTTTGGGGTTAGTTTGTAGAAGCCTGAGAGTTGGGATGATTTTGGCATATGCTTCTTCTCCTTTTTGACGATTCAAGAGATTTCTAGGCAGGGCCTTTTAACCTTTGGGCGAAACCGAGGTGTAAGAGAGCGCGAACCATGCGAGGAAGTGTGCACATCTTGGAGTTTGCCATAATTGGGTTGATGATAACTGGTGCTCAGATTTTCTGATCTTGGATCGAGAGGTGTTCGTACTCTTTAGTGAAGGATTCTCGCATCTTGATTTTCCGTTCTTGTGCAAGGAAAGAGGAATCGATGGCGTTGAGGCTCAGTTTGAAAAGCTGCGGGATCGTGAATTTGAGCTTTCTGTGAAGTTGAAGGTACTCGTTGTTCATGTCTGTGTCGAACATGGAGGGGTCATCACTGTTCACCGTCACGTTAATGCCTCGGTTGAAGAAGGTTCTGACAGGATGGTTTTTCAGATCCGAGACGACTCCTGTTCTTACGTTGCTCATCGGGCATGTCTCTATCGTGATGCCTTGTTTGAAAACGTGATCCATCAGTGTTGGGTCTTTGGCTGCGGCTAATCCGTGGCCCACGTGTTCAACGTTCAAGGCTTCTATTGCGTCCCATACGCTCTGAGCACCTGCGGCTTCTCCTGCGTGGGCAGTCAGATGAAGTCCCAAGCGTTTTGCGCGTTGGTAGACGGTTGCGAAGGGCTTAGGCGGGAATTTTTCCTCGTTTCCTCCTATGTCGATGGAGACTATGTTGTCGTTCTTGCTTTCTATCCAGTCGAGCGTTTTCATTCCAGCGTCGGGCCCGTAGTTTCTCACGAGGTCTATTCTGAGGTTGCATTCAACTCCAAACTCGCGATGGGCACGGTTTACCCCTCTGTTGATGGCGTCGAGCATTTTGCCGTAGTCGAGTCCTCTCCTAACGTGATCTGGGGCTGAGAAGCTTGCTTCGACGTAGCGGACATTGCAGCGTGCCTCGTTTTCGAGCATCTCGTAAGTGATTCGTTCAAATTGCGCTTCGTCCGTTATCCAGTCGACCACCATCGGTGTAGATGGCGATGAAATGAGCGAAGTCGCGATATTGAAAGAACTGGCGGATTTCCTCTGTTGAGTTGAAAGATTGTCCCCGCATCGTTTTTCTCTGCGAGCCATAGCAACGTCTCGGGCGTTGTTGAGCGGACCAGGTGTATGTGCTGTTCAACTTTTGGGAGGGCCTCTTATCAGTCTTTCAACTTCCACAGACGACGCCAAGAACAATGTATCGGCTTTGTTCGAATATAAAAGAAGCCTCTTGAGGGTCGTGTGACGCGAGGTTGTTGGTTTTAGATGTGGAGCAACATGTGTCGTTGCTGGTGCACTGAAGTTGTATGTTGATTCGCCAGCAAACTGGCGTGCGTCTTTGTCCATCTGAAGGAAACCTGACGCTTAAGTAGGAATAACTCGTGCAATCAAAATCGATGTTTGGTTCACAAAAAAAAGTGAGATGTTTGGCGCGTGGGCGCTTTAGCTGTGTGGCTGTATGTTGAACGGAAGTACTGCGTATGCCCGCGTGCCTGTTGCGTTGGTTGCTTCGTAGCCTATCATGACGTTGATGCTGAAGTTTGCGTTGCTGAACACGTCGCTTTCAAGCACTGAAATCGTGACATTGGCGCCTGAGGTTGCGAACGTGCCGTTGAACAGTGTGGCTCTGTCTATGACTTCGTTGCCTACGCTCCAATCTTTGGGCAATAGGATCCTAACTTCACTTGAGTTTGTTTCTAGGATTAGCATGCCTTTGAACTCTGAGGCTATTGTTCCCTGAACCGTCGAGATCGTGGCGTTTTGAAGGAAATGGTAGATCAATTTGAGACCATTGCCCGGCATTTTGCCCATGCGTTTGAGCTGGCCAGCTGGTACGTTAGTATAGTTAGACATGAGATAGTTCTGAATGAAGGGTTCTGTGCCCTGCGTGCCCGTCTGTTGTTGATCACCGCTTGTATTGTAGCCATTGCGTGAGCATGCGTACACGTAGACGACGGCGCTCAAAGCCAGTAGAACTGTTGCAGTGACCGCGGCTATCCTGAGACTTTTCTTCATGTTCTCGTTCATGTTTTCATTTTCCTCTAACAATCCGCAGTCTGTCCCGAGCTTATAAACCGTGAGTATGATTCGTCTATGGTTCTTTAGGAAGTTCTTTCTGCAGCTCGGAAGAAAATCTTTGAACCCTCGACCTTTCGAAGCGTCCTATGTTCTTATAGGTGCAAACCAGTCTCCTACCTACGTGGTGTTGAGAATTGGCAGGGCTTCTTGATCCCCTTGAAGTGAAGGGACTGACTCTTAGGAATCGTATAGTTATGCCTCCTATGCAGACGGGTCGGGCAACCGTTGACGGCGCTGTCACAGATAGGCTAATCGGTTTTTACACAAGACGTTCAGCGGCCCTGGGTTTGTTGATTGTCGAGCACTGCTACGTTTCTCCGAGGGGAAGGTTGAGCTTCAAACAACTGGGGATCCACGATGACGAGTTGATCAGCGGGTTGAAGAGGCTTGCAGACCGCGTTCACGGATTCGAAACTCCGGTTGTCGTTCAGATTTCTCATGCCGGCGGGGTTGCGAATGAGCGGGTCATCGGGACGGAGCCTGCTGGCCCTTCGGCGACTAACACTGCTCGTGAACTGACGAGGAGCGAGATTGAGAGTCTGGTTGAAGAATTTGCCGTGGCCGCTGAGCGTGCGGTTAGGGCCGGCTTTGACGGGGTCGAGCTTCATGGGGCGCACGGGTTCCTGCTCAATCAGTTTTTTTCGCCTTTGCTTAACAAGCGTGGAGACGAGTACGGTGGTTCTTTGGAGAACAGGATGCGTTTTCCTCTCATGGTCGTTAGGAAGGTTCGAGAGAGTGTCGGGAGTAAGCTTCTGCTCTACCGGTTAGGCGCGGACGATTTGGACCCGAATGGGACACGGATAGAGCATGCGGTTGCGTTTGCTTCGAAACTTGAGCAGTGTGGGGTTGACGTTGTTGACGTGTCGGGCGGCTTATGTGGGAGCGAGCCTAAGCGGCTTCGAAAGAGTCAAGGGCTATTTTGTTCCTCAAGCTTATGAAATCAAGAAGACTGTTGGGGTTCCGGTTATCGGCGTGGGCGGGATAGACGAGGTCGGGTATGCTGACAGGCTGGTTCGAGAGGGAAAGGTTGACTTGGTGGCTGTGGGCAGAGCGCTTTGGAAGGATTCGAAATGGGCTGAAAAGGCTGTTGAAGCGTTGAAAGTTTAACGAGGCTGCTGAGTGTTCAACGAGGTATGGAAACGATTGCGCTGTGGAAAGGTTTTTAATCCTGCGGGGTTGAAGAAGGAGCCTTAGGTGATGTCATGCCCGTGGTGATCGTTGAGATGTGGCAGGGGAGAACCGAGGAGCAGAAGGCGAAACTCATCAAGGGTGTAACAAAAGCGTTTGAGGATATCGGCGTTCCGGCTGATCGGTTGCACATCATAATACACGACGTACCAAAGTGCAACTGGGGAACGTGTGGGGAACCGGCTTCCAAGACAAACCCGTAACACCAGAACTCGATTAGAATAGCAATGCTGGTTCCAGATGGTTTTTAGGTGAGAGTGGGCTCAAGTCACAATTCGTGGTGACGAACGATTTCTTCCTGAAGCTTGATGAAGGTGATGGGCGTAGCGACCACGATTGGTGAAGAGTTCGACGGCATATCCGACATTTACGATTCTACGAGGCAGCCTGCTACAGAGCTGGAGCTGAAGGCAGTTTCAAGCGAACTCGGGAATTGCCGTATGATTCTCGACGTGGGGGTTGGGACGGGCAGGTTTGCGAAGCCTCTTTCGGATATGGGGTTTGAGATTGTGGGCATAGATGTGTCTCGCAAAATGATGTTACGGGCGAGGCAGAAGGGAGTAAAGAGCCTGATTCTGGCGGATGCACACAACATGCCCTTCACAGATGGGTCATTTGATGCTTCGATCATTATCCATGTTCTTCACCTGATTCCCGATTGGTTGAACGTCATGCGTGAGATGGGTCGCGTGACGAAGAGCAGGGTTGCAGCGTTGTTGAGGAACAGGCAGAGGGAGTGGAGCACGGCTTCCAACGCCTCGGGCCGGGCGTCAGCATCGTCTCCAGCGTTTCCGGAGTTATGGACGCGTTACGCACAGTTGAGGGAAGAGATGGGGTATCCTCTGAGGCGGAACAGAAGGATGTGGCAGAACGAGGAGGAGATTCGGTCAAAGTTGCCTCCGATGAGGCTTGTGAAGGTGAGCGACGAGGTTGTCTCGGTGAGCGTCAGTGACCTCGCAAAGAGGTTTCAACAGAGAACTCATCCGTCGACGCAAGACGTCCCTAGGGATGTGAACGAAAAGATAGTTCAGCGACTCTTGACGGAGGCAACATCGGCTTTGGGGGAGAAGCCTCTGGAGAGACGGGTAGTTGAGGAACTTGCTGTCTGGCGGCCTGATCAGTTGCGGTGCTGACCTTCAGGCTTCTGGCCCATCCGCTGCGCGCGCTTGCAAGCCTATTTCTTCTCACGCTTTTGCATTGCTAATAAATGGTTGGCAAGAGTCGAGAAGGTTAAATGGCGATAGTGAATCTTGTCATCAAGGTTGACGAGGAAACTTTCCGTTTTGGACGTTTCCATGTAGGGGTTCTTTTTGACTTCATTCATGAGTTTTGTGTACGATGTGTAGTCTTTGTGAAATGACGCCATGAATGAGTCGTAACCCAATCCGATCCCTCTTTCTATCAGAACCACGTTGGGGGGTACCGATGGAGCCTGTTTCATTGCCCAGCTTCTTGCTTCTTCCATTTCTTTCGCACTGATGCCCAGCTTCCAGGTGAAGAAGGTCAGTGCAAACAGGTGGTAGCCTATCTTGTTGAAGTCAGGGACGACCGTGAACTCGTTGACGTAACCTTCTTTTTCGAGTTTTCTTCTGGTTCTGGTGATGGTTGGTTGAGAGCTTCCGATCGCTCTTGCGACTTCTCTGTCGCTTCTGCGACTGTTCTTCATCAACTCGGCCAATATTCTGAGTTCAATGTCTTTCAAAGAAACCACTAGTCTTCTTGCTTTGCTGGATTCCGTTATATAAGATGTATGTATCCTATTTTGGGAACCAGGGAAGCAATTATTCTCTAACCGGTCTTCATTTTTTGGGTTAGGACAATTGTTTGTGGAGTTCTAGGAAGAAAAGTTCAATCCGTTTTCTTGTTTGTCCAAAGTAAACTAGCGCCGTTACTGTGGTGACTGGCGTTTCTGCCCCGACTGAAATTCTCGTGATGTTCTTGTCCACAGGCGCGGCGTCAATCAGTAGTGTTGTGCCGTATCCCATGAGGCTCGTCTTGGTCTTCGCCTTGACGCGATGGGCTGCGTCGTCGATGTGCTCCACGTTCCATCCGAGACTGGTGACTGCCTTAGGAATGGCAGCCCACACTTTATCCATCGGGTAGGCGAGTTCTAACGTGTCTGCTTCTCTTCTCACGTAAGCCATGTTCTTCAACTTGGGGTTTCGTCTACTTAAGCTATTCATTTCTGTATCATTGACATTCTTGGCGGTGCTTTGTGTTGTTTGATGCGGAAGTCAGCAAGACTTTTATACGTATATAGAAAGATAGATGTCGGAGGGATTTTTTTGAAAAATCAAACGGTGAAGGAGAAACCTACTGCAGCTTACATCCTTTCTTTGATCGGAGGAATTCTGGGCCTGATCGTGGGCTTTGCTTTTATGGTCTTCTCCGCGATCTTTGCTGGCTACGCCACCCCTGGAGTCGCGTTTTCCGTCATAATTGCAATTTACATGGGAATTGGGATCTGGTGTGTCGTTTGCAGTGCAATCGTGATCTTTGCGGCTACAAGGTTGAACGAGGAACCTTGGGAACACGTGAAATGGGGCATTGTCATACTTGTTTTTTCAATCGTCGGGTTGGGTTCACTGCTCGGCTTGATCGGAGGCATTCTGGCGTTGGTTTATAGGCCTGAGTCGACTGTTCCTCCGCCGCCGTCTGTGCAAGCTGTGACTAGAATCTGTCCGAAGTGCGGAAGAGTGTTGAAGGAAGACATGAAGTTTTGTCCTTACTGCGGCAACGAGTTAGGATAGCAGATGATGTGCGCTGTTGACGCTTAATCCTGCAGTTTTTGCGGATGGCAGACCGAGAAACGGAAAAAATAGGTTGATCCGTAAGGGTAGCAACATTCGATCTGTTTGGCTCTCTGGAAAACCCAGGGAACCCTCCCTATAATTTAGCGTCTGCTTCAGAACAGGTGGTTTTTGGGCAGGGCGACCGCGCTGATTCCTAGGTGTTTGCGGATTTCTTTCGCGAGGGTTTCGCCGTAACGCACACGGCTGTTGTCGGTTATCACGAGTTTGGGTTTTGATTGTCTCACGTATTCGAGCAGCCCGTCGAAGTCTGAGTGGTCGCTCAGCGCTGCGAGATATTCCTTTTCGCCCGTTTGGCGTATGGCGCTGTAGAATTCCCATCCGCTGACGGTGATGCGGAAGTTGTCCAGGCCGATTCTGTTTCTGCTCTGCATGTGATAGAAGCCTACGTACGGTGTGTGTTTTTCGTGCAGTTCGAAGGCTTCGAGTTCGTTTGAGAGCACGAGTTTGCCCAGGCGCATGCCGTGTTTTTCGCATACGCGGCTTATGTGGAAGACGTTTTCGGGGACGATGAAGGGTACGTTGATGTCTGCGTTGTTGAGGATTTGCATGATTTCCTGTATTTTGCCGTGGTATCCAAAGACGTAGACTGGGCCCTGTTTGAGGGCTTTTTCCACCAGCGATACGAGCATGTTCTTCGCGTCTTTGTGGAATCGGCGTCGGCAGTGGGGGCTTCCGTACGTGGCTTCGATGACGAGTATGTCTGAGTCTAGCACGGGGGTTTCGTCGATTCTGAAGTCGCCCGTGAAGACGATGCGTTTGTTTTCTGCGTCTTCAACCATGACCTGAGCTGCGCCCAGGATGTGGTCTGCTTTGTGCAGTGTGACGCTTTCATCTTCGTAGCTTATTGTTTGACCGTAGTCTAGGGCTTGTACGCGTCCGCGCTTGAGGTATGAAGGTCCTTGCATGGCGTCGATGAGGTCTCTCGTGGCTTTGGTCATGATGACTTTTTTGCATTTTTTGAGGCTTTGCTGTAAGCCTTGCATGTGGTCTGCGTGGGCGTGAGTGACGGCGCGCAGGGGGCGGTTTGCTTCGTAGGCGTCGCAGGCTAGGTGTTTGCCGAGAAGTACGGCGCCGTTTTCGGTTATTGATGCTTTTTCCTGCAAGTTTTTTTCACTCTTTGCCGTCTATCCCATGCGTGTTAAATAATCGACCACTTCTCTGGGGTTTTCGGTGCGTATTTCCACTTTTATGGGTCCGAGAGGTGATTCGCCGGCTTCGTGTGAGAAGCTGACGTGTCCTGCGTAGGCGACCTGCTTGTTAAGGCAGAAATTGATTCTGTTTCTTTCCATTCCTGCCATCAGTACGGTTCTTGCGGCCGCTCGGATGCGTTCGCGAGAGAGCAAGTTGTAGAATTTGGTTAGGGGTTGTTGGCTTGAAGCTGCTTGCTTGTAGCAGGCTTCCTTTGCGCAGAGGCTTGATTCGTGTGTTCATTGGGCCGAACATGTTTTCCACCGCTTCGCGCACTTTTTGTTCTGTTTCGGTTGGGTTGATTTCGGCTTCAACGTGGATGGTTACTTGGTCCATTTTCGTTCTGCTCTTTCTAGAGTTTCTTTGATTTTCTGTTTGGTTTCTTGCCGTGTGCCTTCGTTTACGATGATGGTTTCGGCCTTGGCGATTGCGTTGCCCAGACCGACGTTGAGTTCGCGTGTGTCCCTTTCGTGGAAGTCTTTCCAGTTTTTGGTGTCATCGCTTCTGCCGCGTTTGAAGAGGCGTTCGAAGCGTGTTTGGGGTGATGAGTGTACGGCTATGAGGGTGAATTTGGGGTAATGTCTTCTGAATTCTGCGACCTCGTCAGGGCTTCTTATTCCGTCTATTAGTATTCTTCTGTGGTGTGTTGCGATTATCTTTGGGAGGGCTCGGTTTGCGATTGCGGCTGGTCCTTCTTTCTCTCTCAGATCCAGCATTACTTTGCCGACGTTTTCGGGTGTGAGTTCGAGGTTTCGGCGTTTGGTTTCTTCGCGGACTATGTCGCCCATCGTGATGATTTCGTATCCTTTTTCCCGTGCCATGGTGACGACTAAGGATTTGCCCGATCCTGGCATGCCTGCGACTGCGAATACGAGCTTTTCCGCTGCCAGTGTCTCCTTCATCTGCTTTTGAAGACAGATAGTTTTTTAGAGTTAAAAAGTATTTATGAAATGAAACAGTCAAAACTAGTGAAGTGAGAGTTATGGAATCGATCAGAAGTTTTCTTGCGTTCGATATTGACAGTGATTTCGTCAGGAAGAAACTCACGGATGTTCAGGCGTCGTTGGTTAAGACGGGTGCGGATTTGAAGCCGGTTGAGCCTGGCAACATTCATATCACGGTTCGTTTTTTGGGGAACGTTTCGCCCGAGACGGTTGAGAAGATCTTCCTGAGTATGGAGAAGTTGAATTTTACTCCGTTCGACGTGAAGATTCATGGTGTCGGCGCGTTTCCCGACGTGCGCTACCCAAGGGTCGTTTGGGCGGGGATCACTCAGGGAGCGAATGATTTACGTCAAATTTTCAGTCAGATGGAGCCGCACTTGCAGGCTTTGGGGTTTGCGCCGGACCCGAAGGGTTTCAGTCCCCACTTGACGATTGCACGGGTCAGAACTGGGAGGAACAAGGTGGAGCTTGCCAAGTACATCACGGACAACATGAATTTTGAGTTTGGCGTGGTAAGAGCGAAGTGTTTCCGGTTGAAGAAGAGTGAATTGACCCCCCGTGGACCGATCTACTCGAATTTAAAGGAGTTCTGTCCTCAGGGCTGAGAGAGCGCGCATCATGGAAGAAAAGACCGTGGACGTTCTGGCGTATGTTTTGAAGAAGGTCACTCCGAACTCTGATGAACGTCGAAGCATAAACGCGCTAGCGAAAAAGTTGGAGAAGAGGGTTAGCGTCGCAGCTGAACGTTTGGGCGTTGACGCCGAGGTTCGTGTGGAAGGTTCGGTTGCGAAGGACACGTGGTTGAGCCGGGAGCCCGACGTGGATGTTTTCATGCGTGTGTCCTCTTCGATTCCGCGAGCGCAACTAGGTGAGGTTTGTTTGAAAGTTGCAAAGGAAGCGACGAAAGGTTCAAAACAAGTGGAACGGTTCGCTGAGCATCCGTATCTTGAAGCGTTTGTTGATGGTACGCGGGTGAACCTTGTTCCGTGCTATGCTGCTGAGCGCGGGGAGTGGTTGAGTGCGACGGATCGTACGCCGTTTCACACTGATTACGTTAACGAGCGTTTAAGCGCGGAGATGCGGGGTGAGGTGCGGTTACTGAAGAAGTTCATGAAGGGCGTGGGTGTTTACGGTGCTGAAATCAAGATCGGCGGTTTCAGCGGGTACTTGTGTGAGCTTCTGATACTGCACTACGGGTCGTTCTTGAAGGTCGCTGAAGCCTTTTCTGGGCTCAGGCAGAGGCTGGTCATTGACCTTGAAAGGTTTTATGCCGGTAAGCAGAGGGATTTGGACCTGCTGTTTGATGAGCCCCTGGTGGTTGTTGATCCTGTCGACAAGGCGAGAAACGTGGCTTCCGCCGTGCGCAAACAGAGACTCTACACGCTGATCGCTGCTGTTCAAGCTTTTTTGAAGAAGCCGAGTCGGGTGTTTTTCTTCCCGCCCAAGACGGTTCCGTTCTCTGAAGGTAAGATGAGGACGGAGTTGAAGAAGCGCGGGTCGGCTATTGTTTTCGTCAGGTTTGGGAGGGTCGGTGCGGTTCCTGATATTCTGTGGGGTCAGTTGTTCAAGTCTCAGCGGAGCCTGCGGAAGCTGTTGGAGCTGAATGATTTTCGGGTTTTGCGTGATCTGCCTTGGAGTGATGAGAAGAGTTTGAACGTTTTGGTTTTCGAGTTGGAGGATTGTTGTGTTTCGCCCGTTAGGCAACATCTTGGGCCGCCGTTGGATAAGCTGGATGAGTGTGAACGGTTTGTTGCGAAGCATTTGGGCAGGGCGGGGACGGTTTGTGGGCCTTACGTTGAGGGTGGAAGATGGGTTGTCTTGGTTAAGAGGAAGTACATGGATGCGTGTGAGTTGCTTGAGGAGAAGTTAGAGGACGGGGGCAAGAGTGCCGGCGTCGCTGAGGGGCTTTCGCACGTGTTGAAGAGAGGTTTTGACGTGTTTGTGAATGAAGAGATACTGGAGACTTATGGGAAGAATAGGCAGTTTGCATCGTTTCTGACCGATTTTCTGGTCGGTAAGCCTAAGTGGTTAATGTCCGCTTAAGGTTAGGATTATGAGTGCGGTTCCGAGCAGGAACGTGTAGATTGCGAAGTAATGGAATCTCTTGGTTGTGACCAGTTTTGACACCATCCTGATGGCTACGTAGCCGACGACCATGGCGATGATGGCTGCTATCAGGACGTCGAAGGAGCTTACGCCTAAGCCTGTGGTGGTGATTTGGCCGCGGTCTATGTAGGCTTCGACGGCTGTGTCGCCTATTATTGCTGGGATTGAGAGGAGGAAGCTGAATTTGAAGGCTTTTTCGCGTTTCAGTCCCAGCAGCAGTGCGGTGGAGATTGTGGCTCCGCTTCTTGAGAGTCCTGGGAAAATTGCAAAGCCCTGTGCGATGCCCATGATTATGGCTGTTGGATAGCTGATTGTTTCTGCTTTTTCTTTTCCTATTCTCGATGTGTAGAGGAGTGTGGCGCCGATGAGGAAGGTTATTCCGAAGATCCACAGTCGGTTCAGCGAGTCTTGGAGGTATTTGTCGTAGATGAGTCCGATTATGGCCGTTGGTATCGTTGCTACGATGATTAAGGGTATCATTGCGCCGTATTCTGATTTGAAGTCCAGGTGTGCTAGGGCTTTTAGGATGTTTTTGACTTCTGTTCTGAAGTAGAAGACGACGGCGACGAGGGTTCCGAGGTGGAGGATGAGGTTGAAAAACGCTGTGCTTGTTAAGCCGAAGTAGTGTTCTGCGATTCTGAGGTGTGCGGTGCTTGAGATTGGAAGCCATTCGGCTAAGCCTTGGATCAAGCCGAGAATGGATGTGCTCAAGAGTTGGTCAAGCATGCCGTTGAGCCAGCTTTGGTTTTCTAAGGATTAGTTCGCTTTGGTTATTAATCGTTTGGCGAAGAAACGCTTCGAGAGAGTGTGCAAACGTGTCGGTTGATGCTTGTTCATGGTAAGTTCGATTGATACGTGGAAATGGAAAGTTCAAGGAGATTTGAAGTAATGTTGAGTATTGATTCCGTTCTTGTACTGTTTGTTGTTGTTGGTGCCGAGCAATTGTTGAATGCAGCCAAAAAGCGATAGAAAGCGAATGCCTTTTTCAGTCGTTTTGTACTCGTCAGTGTACGTGCACCAGTCCAAAAGTCCAATTGTGGTTGTGAGAGTGAGGTAATGCTCCAGCCGTTCCGAGCTTAGGTTTGCTCTGCGTCTGATTTGATTCTTGGAGGCTGTTCCCTTTGCCGTCTCCAAGAATCCTGCTATTATTGACAATTGATCTCGTCTAGCAGGACCTAGGTCTGAAAGCTCCATTGGGTGGACCCCTTGCGCGGGTGCTCCTTGTCTAAGAGAACAGACCGCGCTGCCAAAATCACGCACAGTCCGCGTCCAACTAAAGGGATAGGATAGGTAGATTACTTGACAGCGCGGTCTGCTAATATCAACGTGCGTGTTGACGCGTAAATAAGTCTTTTGAATTATTTGTATAGAGGATTTTTCTATTCTTTGCAAAGAAGATGTTGCGTTGCCCCGATTGCTTTACAGAAAGTAACGGGTTGAATCATGTGAAAAACTGCGAGTTCAAAAGGCGGTAAGAAAATTTGGGAGTCCTGTATCGCGTGGTCTTTTGAGAGGTTTGATGGCATGTTTACTGATTGTTTAGCGTCCAAGCGTGTTTTGGGTGCGCGTCGTTTGGTATTTGGTCGTTCTAGTTCAGTTTGAACTCCTCGCCTTCTTGTAGCAGTACTACTTGGACTTCTGATTTTGCGTTCACTTTTTTCTTGAAGTCTTCACGGTCTGTCTCCCATGCATGCATGGGCATGGCTGTCTTTGGGTTGATTGCTATTGCAGCTTCGGCGGCTTCAGAATTGTCCATCGTGTATTTGTCTCCTGTGGGGAGTAGCAGATCTATGCTGTGGAGTTCGCGCATTTCGGGGATGAAATCGGTGTCTCCTGCGTGGTAGATGGTTTTGCCTTCGGTTCTTATTAGGTAACCCACGCCGTAGCCTTTGGGATGCCAAGGTTTTCCTGACGGTTTGAACCGTTTGAAATTGTAGGCTTCGATCGCTTCGATGGTTACGTTGTCGACGGTGATTTTTGCTTTGGGTTTGAGTGTTTTGACGTTGCCTTCGATTCTTTTGGCGCAGTTTTTGGGGGCGATAATGATTGTGTCTTTTTTGGTTAGCTTTTTGATTTTTGGGGGACTGCAGTGGTCGCCGTGATTATGGGTTACAAGGATGATGTCTGCTTTCTCGGGGGTTTCGACCGTTTTTCCGTATTTTCTCAGGTCGATGTAGATGATTGTGTCTTTGGCTTTTATTTGGAAGCTGGCGTGACCCAGCCATCTGACGTAAATTGCCATTTTGGTCACGACTGCATCTATTGATTGATGGTGAATATATTATACTGTCGGGTCTTTTGAGTGGAAACGGAGCGAAGGCGATTGACGGTAAGCTGCGGAAGCTGGGTTTCAAGACGGTTGCAGGGCCGCTAGTACTTATGTTGAAGACAGAAGAATGAGTTTCAGATTAAAGTTGGCGGGAGATGGAAAGCAAAGAGTTGGGCGCGACTCTTGCCGAAGCGCTTTCCAAGTAGGACTGTTGTCACATTGCGTCTTATATCTGTGAATTAGGTTTGTTTTGGTTCTTATGGCGGATTTCTTCATTTCATCATTGAGGGTTGGTCACAGTTTGTGATGACGTGTTGAGACTTAGCTTTAAGAGAATGTCAATCCTTTTTTGGATTGATGTGAGCGGGTTTGAAAGCTGATGGACTGAACGATAATGTTTTGGTTAGGGATTTTCGTAAGTCTGATTTGGATGATTTGCTGCGTCTTCTGCCCGTGTGTAATGCTGAGGAGTTTAAGGTCACTGGGTTTGATCCTGACCATGTCAGGGGAATGGTCAACCGTTTTTTCGGTTGGGGTGGCAGATTTTTGTTCGGATTTTTGAGGTTGTTCGGGAAAAGACCATTGAAGTTTCTGGCTGCAGAAACTGATGGCAAGCTCGTCGGTACGACGATCGTTGAAGACAGGGGGAAAATTGAGTTCGATTTCCGTAGTGATGGTTGATCCGGATTACAGGAGGAGAGGGATTGCCACAAGACTGATGACACGTGCGCTTGAGTGTGTTCGTCGAAGGGGAAAGGTGAGAGCGGTGTTGAGTGTGCTGTCGACGAATGTTCCTGCGATGGACATGTATGTTAAACTGGGGTTCAGAGCTTTTGAGCATTCTATTTATTTTGTTGGAGAAACAGGTTCATTTGTCGCACCGGAAGACGTTGATGGAGTTGTGATCAGGCCCTTCCGGAATGACGATTTGGATGAGGTTTACACGCTCGTTGTGGCTTCGGAGGATCCTGTTCGATTGAAGATGTACGATTTCAGGAAGAGCAATTTGAAGACGCCGTTTCTGGCGCGTTTTTTCCGTACGGCGAAGGAAATGAGATTTGTTGCAGTGTTTAATGGCAGAATAGTTGGATACGCTGAAGTTTCGTACACGACTCCTAACGAAGTGGGCAGGATCGGCTTCATATACGCTAACGTCGAGGGCAGGAAGCTCGGCGTTGAGAAACTGCTTGTGAATGCGGCTCGACGCGTGGTTGAAAATGCCGGTGTGAATAGATTTCGCATAATCGTTCCTTCAACGCAGCAGGAGTTGGTTGAAACGGTGAAAGCGTTGGGGTTCAAGGAAGCTTCACGGTTGATGGAATGGTGGCAGAATTTTCCTGATCTGCTGTGATGTGTACGTTACCGCACAACATTACCACGACTGTTGCCTCGGATCCAAGGAGGGTCAGTTACCTTGGCAAAGATTTGTCAGCGCGTGTGCTTTTTGAAAGGCTAATTAGTGTTTGATTGTTAACTGTTTAACAGTCTACGGGTGCTTGAGTATGAGTGGTTATCCGGTTGGAAGCGGTGAAGATCGAGAGATGCTGAAGAAGATGTCTACGGAGAAGCTGTTGGACTATTTCTTTTTGCAGATAAGAAACCTGTGGCGAGTGGACGGGCTTTACTTCTTGGGCATTGAGAAGAAGTTTGGAACGGAAGCGGCAACAGAGATCGACGCGGGAGTCTGGGAGACGATGGCTGGAATCGAAGCGAAAACTCTGGGGAAGATGTTTGGGATAAGCGAGAGCCCAGATGTGCCTACGATAATGGATCTGCTGCGGAGATCAAGCTGGGCACTCGATCAGCCGTTTAAGACTGTTGAAGTGAACGCCAAGCGTGCAGTTCTAGGCGTGGATCGGTGTAGAACACAGGAGACGCGGCTGGACAAGGGATTGGAGGAGTTTCCCTGCAAGAAGGTTCGGTATGGTTACTTGAAGGGCTTTGCCAAATCACTGAACCCCGACGTGAAAGTGAACTGTTTGGTCTGTCCGCCGGATAAGCATCCGAGAGACTCTTGGTGCAAATGGGAATTTACGTAGTGATTTAAGGACTTACATCAGCGCGCTTTTCAATTTGCTACGTTTCCCATGGTTTGAGATTCTTAGCTCAAAGTTATCCGCTGTTGCACTAAGGCCATATCATAGAAAATTCACAGTTGATCTACCCTCACGTGCGCGATCATCGGCTTGATCACTGCCGCGGGCGTGCTCCATGTCCTGTAAGCGTGCGAGTGTTCCGTAACTTCCACATGTTCGATCACAATCACCGCTCCAATCACCACTCGGTGATCCACTTCTCCTGTTATCGAGACTCCGAGCGTGATCTCGCACGGAGATCCATTTCTTGTGAACAGAGGCGACCTGAATCCCATTGACCTGCATCTGATAATCGTGCTCAGTGAAGTTCCCATAGATGCGCATGAACTCAACCCCGTCTTTTTCCACCCAGAACTCTTCCCCGATCAACTTGACGATCTTCTTTCTTATGGTTCCCAGTTCCTTTCCAGTGTTGTCATAGAAGGTGAACTGGTTTCGGAGCGAGATCACCTTCCCTTCGAGGTGCATCAACTCTGAACCGCTGCTATCAATCGACGACAAACTTTGCTGGGAACTGAAAGAGATTGCCATCAGCCTCTCCAAGTTTCATCCCAGCCCTATCCTCCAGGTCATAGTGCTCACGCACAGAGAGTATCTTCTTCTTCAGCACGAGATCGTTGATTCCCAGAAGAGAATTCGGATCGCTCATTCTACTCGCTCCGTTTGATATTTTCAATGACTTACCAAGCGCGCGCGTTTATAAATTTTCGTCGGCGGTGAGACTTGAACCTCTAGGAAAGCTGGAATATTAGCGCGTGCCGGCTTCAGACAAGTTGCAGTTCGTAGGAGGCGCTCTTATTATAGACTTGGAAACCGACCTTCTCGTAGAGTCTCATCGCTTGCGTCGGATTCTGATCATCCACATAAAGTAGCGCGTCTTCCATTCCTTGGGTCTTCAGGTGAGACATAGCTTGAAGCATCAAGGTCGTGCCCACGTCTCTTCGTCTGTACTGTTTGAGGACGCCTATGTCCAAGATCCAGCCGTGCCTAGCGTTTTTTTCTCGATTCAATCTTTCATCGACTCCCGTTACGACGTAGCCCACGGGTTGATCGTCGATCGTTGCAAACCACGCCTTCTGGTTTTTCCAGAACGGTGACCCAAACAGTAGGTATCTCGTTTCTTCGATGGTCACTGGTCTGTAGTTGAAGTGTTCCTTGAAAGCTTCATTTTCGAGACGCGTAATCAGACTGATCTCTTCATCGTCTGTCAGTCGTGCTTCTCTCAGATTGGTTGATGCGTTCTTTTCCGTGTCTAGTGGACAATCAGCGAGAATTCGTTTCATCCGACTCGAGGTTCTGACACGTTCGAAGCCGAAGGTCTCATAAATGTGCGTGCAAACGAGTCTGTCGGTTTGCGCCCAAGCAGCGGCAACCTTCATTCCTTTCTCTCTAAGAATCGCGATTGCTGTCTTGACAAGTTCCTTTGCTATTCCTCTGCGTCTATACTCAGGCAGAACTGCGAGATTTTGAATGAACCCTTTTCTGTCCTCTCTGTACTTATCAACCTGAGCTTGAACCATTCCCGCAGTCTGGCCATCCCATTCCCCAAACAGAAGCCCATCAAGGATATAGATCGGAGCATTCGCAACAGTCTTGGCTTCTTCAAGAGTCACGCCTCTCATGTCGTCGTAGTCCGAGAATGCAGCATTGAAGACTTTCACGTACTCCTGTTCATCGACGTCTTTTCGGAAAGGTCTGATCTTGAGCAACCTGGCTCACCAGAAAGCTTCCTAAACAAATGAGTTAGAACATTTAAACATTATCGATTCAAGGTTGCGTGTCATTCTCACTGCAATCGTCTGCTTGACCTATTAGCGCGCGCTTAAATCACCGAAACCCTTGAATGGCATAACGTTTTGTTTGGAGGATAGAATCCGCTCGGCAAGCTTCGTGCGAATTGCAGAAGAGGAACTATCACTCAGTCCAAAAAAGGAAAGGCAAAGTGCACATACTCCTAAATATACGCTTAACAAAGAATTGCTGAAACAGAGAGGAATAGGACTTGACTGATCAAGTCTATGAGCGTCTCACTGAAGCTTTGGATCGACTTCCGAACGGGTTTCCCAGAACGCCTTCAAGAGTTGAGGTTCGAATTCTGAAAAAGATATTTTCGTCTGAAGAGGCGAGAATCGCAAGCCAACTGTGTGGGTCATTGGAATCGGTCGACAAGATAGCGAGGAGGATCGGGCTTCCTAGTTGAAGAAGCACAAGAAAGGCTGATCAAGATGGCTAAGCGTGGGCTGGTCTGGTATGAGGACGTGAACGGAAAGCCGTGCTTCAGGCTCGCACCCTTCGTGGTTGGAATCTACGAGGCCCAACTGGAAACCATGGACCACGAACTTGCTCACCTTAGTCGAGGAATACCTCGCAAACGGCGGAGCCATTGGTATAATGAAGCCTCAACCAGCTCTCCACCGTGTTATCCCTGCACAGAAAGCCGTCAAATCCGAGTTGATTCTCCCGTACGATGATGTCAAAGAAATCCTTCTAAACTCCAAATCCTTCGGTCTGCGCGACTGCGTGTGCAGAGTACAGCAGAAACATCTAGGCCACAAATGTGAATTCCCGCTTCGAACTTGCCTGTTCTTCTCAGATAACGAGCGTCGTCCCCACAGGTATACTGTGTCAAAAGAGGAGGCCCTAGCCTTCCTCGACAAAGCCGAAGAAACAGGCCTAGTCCACACCGTCAGCAACGTCATGAAGGGTGTCGGCTACGTCTGCAACTGTTGTGGCTGCTGCTGCGGCATACTCCGGGGCATCAACGAGTGGGGCATAGAAAACAGCGTTGCTCACGCCAACTACTTCGCCACGATAGACCCTGACACGTGCGTCAACTGCGGAACATGCAGAACCAGATGCCAAGTACACGCCATAACCGAACAAGACGGCGTATCAGTCGTAGACCTCAAAAAGTGCATCGGGTGCGGGCTTTGCGTCACGGGCTGCCCAAACGACGCAGCACAACTCAAACGCAAAAGACAAAAAGAAATCATCAACCCCCCACGAGACTTCGCAACATGGGAGCACGAACGACTCCACAACAGAGGACTAGCAAAATAGCTATACCTCAAAGAGGAAGAATCACAATGGAACTTGAGAAGCCAACGTATCGTCGAGCCACCATCAACGATGTCGATTCGCTAGTCGAGTACAGAATTCGCTTCCTCAAAGAACGTGCGGCACACAAAGGCCACGTGCCAAAGGAAGCTGAAACCCGAACTCTCAAAAAGAATCTGCGAGAATACTTTTCAAAAGCAATTCCCTCTCACGATTTCATCGCCCTGTTCGCCGAAAAAAACGGAAAGATCATAGGCACAGGCGCACTTGTCGTGTGGCAAAGCCCCCCAAGATACGGAGGACTCCAATCCGGCAGAGCCGGTTACATTCTCAACCTGTACACCGTTCCCGAAGCCAGAAGAATGGGCATCTGCACACACTTATTGAACGAACTGATCAAAGAAGCAAAAACGCTGGGGCTGAAGTACCTTCATCTCCGCGCCACCAAAGACGGAATAAACATCTACAGGAGAGCAGGGTTCAAGGAACCCGAAGACCAAGAACTGCAAACGACGCTCAAATAGAGCTCGTGTGCTTGCATTAACAACAAGATAGGAATTAATTGGCAACGCACAGTTAATTCAAGTGAGAATGAAAATGAACAAATCCAAAAGAGCATCGGAGAGGTTTTTTAAGTTCGCTTCGGACGGGAACCTCGCATACACGCAGCCGATTTGAAGAAAGCAGAGGACTTCTACAGCAATGTTCTGTGTTTCAGACTCTCGCAAAAAACAAACAAGCGACTTGTTTACGACACGGGCATAATCACACTCTACGTAGTGAAGGACAACAAGGTGCTCCCTTCATTCCAGCACTCGAAGTCGCCGACTACAAAAAGGCAAAACAGTATCTCATCAAAAATGGTTGCAGAATAATCAAAGAATGGCCCGAAGACAGAGCACTGTACTTCGAAGATCCTTTCGGCATAGTGACTGACGTCGTAGAAAAACAGCCGTAAACTGGGCGCGCGCGTGCAACGGGCTGGAACAGAAAAAGTGAAGGGTGTCTATTTCGGGATGGCAACCAGCTGTTTCTCGTACACGATCATCCAACTTTTTACACTTTCATATTCTTTTCTTCGCATGTTTTTCACCTCGTACGACCGATAACACAGTCGTGTTTTCATGAGTCGACATACGTACCGAAAACGTGGATGGCAATCAAACAGTGTTACTGAGAGGTACGCGCTGGCTTCAGTTATCTTGTATAGTACGACTTGAGTCTAGCGTTACTATTATACTTATCTGAGCACTTGACTGAAAATTCATGGAGCGCGACCTACAGTTTGGGGTTTGGAGGATTGAATTTAGGAAATCGGGTCTTATCCGCGCGCGCCTTCCAAACAGAGCATGGCTAACGGTGCTCAGTTACGACGGAAGCTTGGATCTTGTGACTGAACACCTGACAGTTGCAGCTTCAACCGGAGACCAGAACACAACTCCTCAGTCAAACATGACAATCACATTGCCCAGCACCGCGAATAATTACATACCGCAAGATCGACGCCCCCGCTTTTTTCACCATGGGTGCAATTGGAGAATTCCTTTAAATTCTTGGTCATGCACATTCGTAGGCGGAGAATTCTATGAGCGGCGGCGGTTCCTACGAGGCAGCAAAAGACCTGCTCCTCAAAGCGATCAAGACGCTGGAAACAAGCGTCGAGTACGCGGACGCGCTCTATGAAAGAACCGAAGGTGTCGCCATCACAAAAGACAACGTTGAGGAACGTGTGTCGACACCTAGAAACGTTCGCGGCTTCGTGCTGAGAGCCTACAAGAAAGGGCAATGGAGAGAGGCAGGCGGCTACGATTTCTCGGCCGAAAGCGTACAAGATACGGCGAGAAAGCTTGCGCATTTCGAGCCCTTCTCAAAAGGCTCAAAAGACTCTGTCAAGCTACAACAGGTGAAACCGTGGAAGCTGGACAAAAAACTTCCCGTGAAGATCAGTCCTTCCGAAGTGGATGTTGAAGAGAAACTGGAGAACGTTCGAAGGCTTCATCGTGACGCTGTGAGTTACGACAAGAGAATCATCAACGTCAGGGTCTCCTACGACGACACCGTGGGCGAAAGAGTTTTCGCCAACACCGAGGGCAGCGTACTGCGACAGGTTGTTCCACACACGTCCATTTTCGTTATGCCCATCGCCAAGGAAGGGGGCAGGATGGACTACGATTACCTCTCCCTAGGAGGAACGGTCGGCTTCGAAGTCGTGAAGAATCTTGATGAGAATCCCGTCAAGGAAACGGCGAAAAGTTCAATCGAGCTCTTGCAGGCTAAGGCTCCGCCCTCGGGGCATTTCACCGTGATTCTTGACCAGGGAATGACGGGCACCTTCGCGCATGAGTCGTTTGGCCACGGTTGCGAGGCAGATCAGATCGTCAGAAAACGATCTTACCTCGTGCCCTATTTCGGTAAGCGCATAGGCTTCGATAAGTTGAGCATCTGTGACGATGGAACGCTTCCAGGCGGGAACGGCTCCTTCGCTTTTGACGATGAGGGAGTGAAGAGCAGGAAGAACTATGTCTTGAGGAACGGTGTGCTCGAAGGCTACTTGCACGAACGATATTCGGCGTCACTGATGAACGCTGAGCCAACTGGGAACGGCAGAAGGGACAGCTTCCTGCGCAAACTCTTCGTCAGGATGACTAACACGTACGTCGAGCCAGGCGACTACGATCTTGATGAGATGATCGAAGAAGTCGACTACGGCGTCATGCTGCTGAATCCAGTGTCCGGAATGGAGGACCCGCTGGCCGGCGGAATGGAGTTGAAATCCAAGAAGGGCCGCGTGATAGAGAAAGGCAAAGTGGGCAGGGTTCTTTCGACGCTGACGCTGAGTGAAAACGTTCCAGCTCTCATCGCGTCGATAGATGCTGTGGGAAAGAAGAGCCAGTTCAGCACGGAATCGGGGACCTGTGGAAAAGGCTACGAGGATTTCGTTCCCGTCGGAGACGGCGGCGTCTACATTCGAGCCAAAGCGGTGGTGGGTCAAGGATGAGCGAGCACGATTCGATCAGGAAGATTCTGAAGGAAAAGAGAATCGACCAGTGGGACATCTACGTTGAAGAGGCAGAAGAATACGAGGTTCAGCTTCGAAACTTCGACGCAGAAATCGTGAGGGGTCCGATCAGAAACTCGGGCTACGCCGTCAGAATAATGAAGCCCAAAGGGAAGAAGGTCGGCATCGGCATCGGAACAGGGCAAACCCTGCAGACTGGCAGCATAAGAAAATGCGTGGACACGGCACTGGTTGGAGCTGACATAACCGAGTTCCCAGGCTACAGATTGCCGAAACCATCCAAATATCCAAACGTGAAGGTCGCCGACTCAAAGATCACCTCAGATGCCGAAAACCTCGTGAAGGACAAGACTGAAGAACTGGTCTCACTTCTCAAACGGTCAAAGACTGTTCTACCGACGTTCGGAAAAATCCGAACGTACAAAGTTTCAACCTCCATATCCAACAGCGAGGGATTGCAGGCTGAAAAGAATGAAACGCTCTTCTACGTAGAACTGGCACTGAAGGCTGAACGAGAAGGCAAACTTGCAGAGTATTGGCCCATGCTTTTCGTCAGACGCGCAGACGACCTTAAACTGGACAAGCAGGTTCCAGAATGGACGAAGCTGGCCGAGGATGCCCTCAGGGCCAAGGTCCCGAAAACCACGAGGACAAGCGTGATTTTCGCTCCGCAAATCTTGGGCAACCTCATCCCCGGCACCGTGGGTTTTCACGCCCTCGGATCCACCGTGTTCAGAAACCTCTCCAGGTTCAAGAAAGGCGAACAGGTGGGCTCAGAAACGCTCACCATCTACGACGACGGAATCGTGGACTACGCCCTCGGATCCTCAGCGTTCGATGATGAAGGAACACCCCAATCAAGAACAACCCTGATCGAAAAAGGGATACACAAGGGCTTCCTCTTCGACGCCATGTACTCCGCCGCCATGAACGTTGACTCAACCGGAAACGGCCAGAAACTCTCAGCGTACGCCCTAGCATTCACGCGAGTCGACTTCAAGTACTCGATGCTGCCATCCGCGCAGCCAACGAACCTCATCATCAAACCAGGAGACATGAGCCTGGAAGAAATGATCGCCACCACAAAACAAGGAATCTACCTGCAACAACTCTCCAGCTCCTCCTCCGACTCACTGACCACATCCTTCGGCTCAGAAATCCGAAACGCCTACCAGATCGAAAAAGGCGAACTATCAACACCGCTGAAAGGCGGACAGATCAACGGATTCCTCCTCGACACCCCAACCACACAGGGACAAAGAACAGAAGGACTGCTCAAACACATCACGGGGCTATCCCGCGAAACACAAACCCGCGGCAGATGCATAACACCCTACATAAGGTTCGAAGGCGTCCAAGTCGCCGGCAAATAACCCAACACCCATCACAAAACACAAGGAAAGCCCACCCACATCCGTGAACATCCCGCACTGGGCATATTTGGATCCTAATATTCATGATACATTGAAACGAGGAGGGGAGGGTACACAATAAGCTTTTTTCAGCGAAT
>CAVZKL010000016.1:0-73440 GCA_963775895.1 Candidatus Bathyarchaeota archaeon
TGTCGTAGAAGTATATGTTGTGGGTTGTGTCGATGTTGAAGACGTACTGTCCATGCCACAAGCTGAGCGTTATCGTCGACGTTCCGATGAGAGCGTCAACCGTCCACGTGAAATAGCCTGGGCTCAGGGTTATGACGTCACCCTGGTTGAAGCCGTCTCCCAACTCGTCAGTCCAGTTCACCACGGTGTAGGTTGTGGTTCCGTCTGTCCATGTAGTACCAGTCGGGTCTCCACCGATGGCGACAGCTGACGTGTTAGTAACAGTCTTTGTTACCGACGTCAGTGTCGGAACGTTTGTCGCTAGCTGCGGGATGAAGTCCCAGTACTGTTCTCCGTTGTAGGCGATCAGGTTCTGGTAGCTGTTGAATATCAGCTCTCCACTCGCGTGTCGTAAGCTATGGCTGGGTCAGCGTCAACTGGTCCCCAGCCAATGTTTCCTTCCCAGAACGTGTTAGTGACGATCGGCGGTTGTCCAGCAGCACGTGTTAAAGGTGTGAAAGCAGAAAACGTCAAAGCAAAAAGCGAAAGAAAAAGCAAAGAAAACAGCAAATATTTTCTCATGTTTTCCTATTCTCCTCGAGGACATCTTTCTAGTAGCTCTCTAATATGATTTGTGAAACAAAGTTCTTCTGGCGCAAGAAATTTTCACCCTAATGTGTCTGCATCAGATTCTTTATCATATAAAAAATTACGAAAGTCTATACGTTGCACGCTAGAGAAAATATACGCACACGCAATGATTTATTAGGTTTGCACAACACTCATGGTCTCAGGAATCATTATGGATGATAGTGTCCTCATTGGCACTTTGGGATTTGCCCTAGGCGGTGCAATTCTCTTCTTCGTAATCATCTTTGTTATCAACCAAGCACAGGTACCCAGTGTCAATATTACGCTTCTCGCGAGCATCATGTCGTTTTTCGCTTTCTTTGGATTTTTGTTAATAGGGTTAGGCCTTAATTTCATATTCAAATCAGCTACAAAGAAACCCTAACACTCCTGAGAGAATAGCTCGCGCGCGTGTTATTCTGTGAAATCATTAGCAAGCGCGCGCGCTATAACTATGTTCCATTTCCCAAAATATCATTATAGGAAATAGATAAAAGAAAACTCGGGGCAAACACTACTGGGCGCACGCCAAGAAATATCCAGCAGCATAAAACAAAAAGATGATAAAAGATGAGTGACAGAAGATACAACAGAAGTAAAAAGTACAGATGTCCATCGTGTAGTCTAGAATTCCAGAGTGAGGGAGTACCTAGACACTGTCCACGATGTCACTCTGTAATCGAGATTAAAGAAAATAATAGGAGATGATAGAGTTTGAGTGAGATGAATGTTCTCACAAGATTGCAGAACATTGAGGCAACGCTGGAGAGGATTAAGGCCAAACTCGACAGAATCAGTTCACGTTTGCCTTGATTCTTAATAGATGTGCCAGGTGTCTTGATTTAGTGCGCGCAAAGAAAAAAGAAGGAGGTTTTGAGTTTTTAGTTCAGTTGTGAATCTATTTCATTTGTTTTAGCATTTTATAGTGCTTCTTCAAGGCTAGTTGCCAGTTTAATTTCATATGATTCATATGCACTTATAGCTAGAAACTCTGGCTCCATACCGAATTTTTCAAAGGCATCTAAACTTGGAGCTTCAGCCACCATCACGCTCAGATGTTCGCTATAGACACTTCAGCCGCCAAGGTTCCTTATGCGATGTTTCTTATTCAGTACATCAAGCTTGTTGTACCAAGCTATGTTTGCTTTTCTTGCTTTTTCGTTGAACATAGGGCAGTTTTCCGTTTCCGCGCGCGCCACCACATGAAAACTGAAGTGTTTGTCGGAAACTTAGTTCTGCACATTAGAACACTCTGTTCCAGTTTCAGAACATGATGAGACGTACCTGCGTCAAGTGCGCGCTCAGAGTCATGGTCTTTTCTTCAGGCACGGTGCCGTCTTTTCACAAGCAGAATGGCTGCAACCACTGCCATGATGATCAGGGCCACTGCAGCCGCCAAGTAGTAGATCATCGGCAGTCCTGAACTATTTAGCTCTGGTGTGGAAGACGGTGGAGGGGGACGTATACTGTACTTGTTTGGCTGCAGCAATGAAGAGTAGGGGTGGCAATCGATCCGCAAGATGCTCGCAGCAGTTGCTGCCTGAGCGGTGATAGCCAAATTGGGGTTAAAAGCAGTTACCGCTCGTGGATTATCGGACCAAATGTGATTGAATGAAAACCCACTTGCGATCAAAACGGCGAGAATTGAAGTGATGAAGACCGCCCTGGTCTTCCTGCCCATTCTTTCAACCCAGAGTTATTCTCTGTCTTGAAACCATATAAGGATTGTCGCGTCCTTGAGAGTCTCAGCCGAGGGCCGAGGGTCAGCGTGCGCTTTCAAGCAGGTCTGACTTGCTTTCGCTTCCCTATCACCTGACAAAGGTCTTGAATGGTCTTTTGAAAGATCTCCCTCTCTTTAGTGAGAATCTCGACAGAATTTGTGAGCCCCTGTCTCTCAATACGTAGGCTGTTCGTCTCTTCTTGAAGCCGCCAGATCCTTTGCTTGGACGTCCTCATCTCCTTTTTCAACTCTGCAACCTCCTTTCGAAGCGTCCCCACCTCGCCGGTCAAGACATTCATGTACGCCTGTAACTCGTCTCTCTGCTTCTGCAACTCTTTCAATTTGGATCTCCGAGTGAACCCGAAACCCACGGTGAATTCCTCCGACGAAAAGACAAGACAGCACGAGATATAAGAATAGTGCGCTCACGTGCATATTTGGATCCTAATATTCACGATACATTGAAACCGAGGAGGGGAGGTACACATTGAGCTTTTTTTCAGCGAATAAAACCTTCGAAGCGTTCCAGAAGAGTTACAAAGAAGAAAAATTGGAAAGGAGAGACCTGATTAAACGTACTTCTGTTCTTTGTCGCAGTACCATCTCTGATATTGCTGCATGTACCAATTAAACCGCCGCAGGTCGGACAGGTCGGCGTAGCGCGCGTTATTTCTTCCTTCGTTTTGATGCTGCCGTCTTTTCCTTAGCCATGCGAAGCTGCACGTCTTCCTGTATCATCTCAATGCTCCTCAAAACATCCGAATAAGACGTGGCCCCCGAGAAACAAATGACCGCGGCCGTCCCAACGATCATCTTTGTGTCGGGACCCAAAATCCCCCTCACCTCTTCCGGAATGTGCAACACGCCAGATTCAAATCTTGCCATCAACGTCCTGAGTTCACCCAAACCCATTCCACCGATTCCATAATAATTCTCAGAACTATTCAAGTCTTGTCCCTCACTTCTTCCGTATGCACGCACAACAACCTGACTCGAAGGAGCGATTGACGTCTACATCCTAGATCACCGATAAACTATTATTTCGCAAACAGTCTACGTGGCTGTCTAGACTCAAGCCCCTCAAAATCAGAAAAAAGATGAGGACACTAACGTGGAACCAATAGACGTTGTGATGCTAACCAAAGACAGCGAACGTTTACTTCATAGATGCGTTGAATCGATCTACAAAAACGTTCCAGTGAAACGTCTAATAATCATCGATGGCACTTCCAAGGACAACACTCTCCAGATCCTGAAGAACTTCAACGATAAACATCATAACGTAGAGATAATCACCGAAAACGGTTCAAGAGCCCAAGCGAGACAAGTAGGAATACAGCACGTCAGAACACCCTGGTTTCTTTTCGTCGACAGTGACGTGATACTGTGCAAGGACTGGGCCAGAAAAGCTGAAAGACAGATACGCACCGACGTCGGCGCAATCTGGGGATTAACATCGACGTCATTCCCAACATGAACAATCGTCTAGCCCTAAGAGCATTGACCATGATCGCGGAAGAATGCTTCAAACTCAGAGGCGGAACCCACGACACGCTCATTCGTCGGGAACTCGTCGAAGATATCAAGATTCCGAAACAGCTCCACGCCTACGAAGACGCATACATCATCAACTGGATCAAGAAAAAAGGGTTCAGAGTCATATCAGGAGACAAAATATACTGCCTGCATTACGGACCCTACGAAGACGCCACACTCAAACGAGGCCTATCCTCCGCAAAACTAGAGATCACCTGCGGAATCGTCTATTCTCACAGTTTCAAGAATTTTCTCTATTACCCTTTCCTTGTGTTCTATTGGATGCTTCGATTTCAGAACAAAATCCTCAACCCATCATCGTGACAGAAATCGCGCTTGAACCGCGGCGCGCCCGCTCAACTTCGAAGTGCATGCGCGCTTTTTATGACCACAACCAAGTCTAATTCCCCTCGAAGGTCAGTGCACAAGCCTTAAATTTTCGGTTATGCATAGCTCCAACCGAAGGGGGCTTGTTAACAGCACATTGTCAGAAGATATAGTAATGTTCTTTGACAAACCACATTTCGTTGTCAAGCTTCACACATCTCTATTGAAGGTGGACTTGAAAGAGGGTTTCAAGAGAAAACTCGAGGAATTTGCGGAGTCTAATCCCCACTTGCGAGAGACAGTGGGGTTTCTCTTTCAAACAGTCATTCCATTGGATGTTCCTTTGAAGGACATAGACGCCGCAATCGTTGATCAGAAAGGACACGCTAAGGTAGTGATACCCAGAAGGCGAGACATCACTATCCCACTCGAACCAGATGAATCTAAAAGGCTCGTAGAGAAACTCAATGAGCTGATTCCAATTGAGAAGGCAAGAGCGGCAGAAGAGTTGCGAGATGCGCAAAAAGCCGAACGAGAATTTGAACCCACACGGGCAAAAATGGAATCAGAAGCATATCGAGAAAGATCAGGCCGAATCTGAACACTCCCTTTTTTCAGCCTTGAACAGCACCCTGCATTGCATCAGCTTTTTACAGAAATACAGCTCACAACACAGTGGCCAGCAAAAGCTTAATGTCCCAACAAACCCATATCCACTGCTCTGGAGAACGCATACGCATGGAAGACTTTGAGGAAAAATTCTTAAAACCAATCTTAAACGCCTGTGCTCCAGGAACTCTGGCCGCTTTAAGTTTAGCAGTGCTCCAGATCACTCTGAATATCCCCGTAGCCCTGAAAATCGTTCTCTTAACCGCATCATTAACGTTCACCTTATCAGCATTCTTCATATTCTTCTACACAATCTATCCAACCAGGAAAAAACTGTGGACACTAACGGCCATCACATTTCTGTCCGGACTTTTCTGCTCTCTACTTGCAGCAGTGCTGTTGTTCATTTCGCTAGACTAACGGACGCGATGATTAGAACTTCAATGGCGACATCTTCGACGGAACGAGTTCTCGCCTCCGATTTCTCATCTACAAGCCTGACCCACTCCGGATACGCCCTCAGCTTTCTTGTCATTCCCAACGTCCACGCAAGAATGTCGAATTCGGCACCTTCGGACGGCGTCAAATACGAGGCGTGCTGGTCCAAACTCAAACTGGGTTCAGTGAGCACAAACGTTTTTACTTCACTTTTCCATGCCTTACTGATAATGCCAAAAAAGCTGCAAAACATCAACTATCCCAAGAATACACGTTTTTGCTGCACAAGGTGCACGTTGTGTTGTGGAGATTCCAGCAAAAAAGCCAGGCACATCGTCATGCTTGCCGAAGAAGCAAAGAGAATTTCCGAGAAGGTCCTTGAACCTGTTGTTCATTTCGCCCTCAGGATCGAAGGCCGCAGCCCCTACGTCTATGAGATGCGAAAGAATGAAATTGGCAAGTGTGTTTTTCTGAATAAAGACACGTGCACAATATACTCTTTCAGGCCACTCGTCTGTCGGTTCTACCCTTTCGAGTTGAGACCTGAAGAAAAACATGAACATGTCTTTTCATTCACGGACGAGTGCCCAGGAATAGGCAAAGGAAAACGAATGACGCGAAGGCATTTCATGGAGCTCTTGAGACAAGCCAAAGATCAACTCGGCTGACATCTGAGGGTGCCGAGTTCATCTCCGTTTGCCTGCTTTTAGACTTCTAAACCTTGACCTGCGGGATCCAGACGCCGCCCTCAAGAGGATTTATGAGACGTTTTAATCGTGTTAAGTGTGGTCGTCCTTACGGAAACTGAGGTTGGCGAACTGCCCACCATCGGGCGTTTTTGCAGGTGCCTGTGCCCACAGCCGCATTCGAACCCGATTGTTCGGCCGTCGCGCGTGATCTGTCTCCATTTTTTGCTGCCGCATTTCACGTTCTGTCGGTGGATTGCCCAGAGCTGTCTGGCTTCTACGGGTGTCAGCGGAGCGAAACGTTTTGCTCTCGTCGAGAACCACACGATATAGACTATGAAACATGCCCATGTTGCCGGCGCGATTATCCACAGGTTGGACATGAATATTTCCATCATGTTTTTCACCATATGTATTTGTGTTCTGCACCGATACAATATGTCTGGAACAGGACATATCAAATTATAGAATATGCTATCTTACGATATAAACGTTTTGGATGCGCACGCGATTAGAACTGCTGAAGAACGTCTTTCTTCTCGACAATGTAACCACAGTAATGGCATTTCAAGGAGAGGGGTTCTTCAGAATCAACGTAGAACTTGGGCTTAACGGGTTCATTGCTATTGCTTATGCAAGCCGGGTTCGTGCACTTGATAATGCCCTCGATGACCTTGGGTAACTTCACTTCCTCCTTTTTCACTACCTTATAGTCACGAATTATGTTTATGCTTGCGTGCGGCGCGATCAGAGCAATCTTGTGCACTTCTTGGGGTTTGAGTTCTCGACCTTCAATTTTGACGATATCCTTCCTCTTGAGACGTTTGCTCGGTACGTTCATGGCTATCGTGATAGGGCTCTCTTCTTTACCGGTTATTCCCAGGATTTTCACCACGTCTAGCGCGTGTCCACTTGTAATATGGTCAATGACAGTTCCATTCTTGATTTTTGAAACACGCAACTCAGTTTCCATCATCTGGAAATTCCTCTCTCCGGACAAGCCTTATGCGGTGCACGCAGATAAAAAACTTCACCCTGTCAACAACTTCTTCAAAGTGCGTTCTGCGAAGGTTATGGCTAACGCTTATTAGGAGTAGTTGAAGATTTTCCGTTGAGGCGACATGATGGTTCGAAAGAAGAGCTGGTCAGAAAAATTGGCGGACAGGAAGGACCTGCCAAGAGTTGAAAAAATCAACGCCAAAATGAGCACGCACTGGGGAACGGGCACGATAGTCATTCCAGCTCCGAGAGAAGTCGACGAGATCATGAGAAAAGTGCCCGAGGGGAAAGTGACGACAATAAACGAAATTCGCGCTGCTCTGGCGAGAAAACACAACGCTACCATTGGCTGTCCCATCACCACAGGGATTTTCGCACGAATTGCGGCGGGAGCAGCAGAAGAACAAAAAGCAAAGAGGGCGGACATTACGCCCTATTGGCGAACGCTTAAGGCCTGCGGGGAAATAAACGCGAAATATCCGGGAGGAGTCGATGGTCAGAAAAGGATTCTGGAGAAGGAAGGACACAAGATGGCTCGGAAGGGCAAGAAATACGTTGTAGTAGACTTCGAAAAGTCATTGGCTAGAATCTGACCAAAGAGCGATGTCACGCGCGCTTCCTCAATAGCAGGTTTGCACGTTGACAAATTCTTATCTAGTAGTTGCGTAGACTTGTTGTGGGTGCGAATTTGGGGTTTGAAGGCAGAGATGTAATCTCGATTAAGGATTTTTCGAAAGATGAAATCAATCACGTCTTTAAAGTTGCCAAGGCAATGGAGCCCTTGGCTCAAAAGGGTTCCCAGATGCTTAAGGGAAAGATTCTTGCCACGCTCTTCTTTGAGCCAAGCACACGCACACGGTTGAGTTTTGAGTCCGCCATGCAAAGGCTCGGTGGTTCAACCTTGGGTTTTGCGGAGGCTGAAGGGTCTTCGGTTAAGAAGGGTGAAAACCTTGCGGACACGATACGCACGGTTGAGAATTACGCAGACGTGATCGCGATGAGGCATCCCATGGAAGGGGCTGCTCGACTTGCGGCCGAGTTTTCAGAAGTTCCTATTCTCAACGGAGGTAGCGGTGCTGAGGAGCATCCCACTCAAGCCCTTCTCGATTTGTACACGATGATCAAGGAGAAGGGGAAGATCGACGGGTTGAAAATTGCCCTTGTGGGCGACCTGCGCTATGGGAGGACCGTTCATTCATTGGCTTATGCTCTTTCACTGTACAAGATTGAACTTTATCTGGTCTCTCCCGAGACTCTGAAGATGAGGCGAGAAGTCCTTCAAACGATTAAAGACAGGATTCCAGTCACGGAGAAAACAAGCGTTGAGAAAGTGATCCCGATTGTCGACGTGCTTTATGTCACTAGGATACAGAAGGAACGTTTTCCAGATCCTGCGGAGTATGCCAAGGTCAAAGGTGCTTACAGGATAGATCTTCAGACGCTTAGTGAGGCAAAGAAGGATTTGACCATTATGCATCCGCTCCCCAGAGTTGATGAGATTGCACCAGAAGTTGATAACACCGCCTTTGCGCGTTATTTCCAGGAAGTTCGAAACGGCGTTATCGTCCGCATGGCGTTGCTCGCGTTGATACTTGGTGCAGTGACGTAAGGCGCTTGTCGGATTTCAGGTTCCTGCGAAACGGTCAAAAAAGACAAGGGTTCCTGTCGCTTCGCACGAGGGGCATTTGCGCAGCAAACCGTACCAGCTTTTCCTGCAATGCACGCAGTACGTGAGTCTGCGTTCGTAGGTGAAGAAGGCGACTTGATTTTCAGCGAGCTGTTTTGTTATCGTTACAAGTTCGTCTGTTTCAATCTCGGCATCGCCAAGTCCGATCACGGTGAGGCTTCCGCCTTCGCTCAGTTCTGTGGTTTTTGTGTTGAAAGCCACAGGCTCGGTGAGCTTTCCTGCGCTGAGGGTTGACCTGTTCGTTGTTGAGTAGAAAGGTTTTTCCCTTGAGCCTGAAACTCTCACTTTTGCGATACCGTATTTCTCGACATCAGCTTGTGCGAGTCTTTCTCCAGCGTCATCGTTAAATAGCAATGCGGAAGAGACGCGTTTTCCTCGTCTCTTTCCGATCTTGTGAATGTAGTTTGAGACGTTCTGTCCCACTTCTGAGGCGAAAGCAAGGGTTTTCTCTGGGTTTAGGTTTCCTTCACAGAATGCTTCCGCGGCTTCTCTGAGTCCCGCAAGGTTTACTATTCGGGAGCACTTGTCCAATCTGAAGTATTGGTCGCCGTTCTCACCTTGCATTATGAATGGGAGCAGGTTTGGCCTCGGTGTCTCACGAATGTGTACTTGATTTCTAGGGCTCGGTTTGCCATTTCTGTTTTTTCTTTCAGGGTCTCGAGGAACTTTGTCTTGTCCTTCCCTGCTTCGTAGGCAACGCGTGGCAGGTTCACTGTTACCGTGCCCAGTAACCCCGTGCGCAGAGTGTCTGTTTCCCAGTCGCCGTCTGGGTCTGGGCTCAGCCGAAAGCCTGATGGGGAAAAGGTGTCGTGGGTTTGCTCTTTCTTGAGTAGGTTGGCAAATGAAACGATGCCCGTGTCTGAGGCGAGTTTGTGTGCTTTCAGTAGCAGGGCTTTTGCTCTTTCGTCTGTGAATGTTTCGGGACGAATCTTCACGGTAAGGCTTAGGCCAGTGAGCGGTTTGCGTGTTCTTTCTTCATCGAGAACTTCGAGCAACAGGCTTGCTAGCAATTGAGCTTGTTCTTTGAAGTCTTTGTACGCTCCGACGCGTTTTCCGAGGGCGCCGATTGCGGGTTTTTTTTCTAGGAAGTTGGGTGGAGTTAGTTCGAGGCCGAGTGAGACTTTTGTGTGTCGAGTCAGGTTGGACGTGAGGAGGCGCAGTAGTTGTTTGATTTTGGTGGGTTCGACGTTTTTGGCGAAGGGGGACAGGAAGACGTTGAAGTAGTCGACTGTTTGTGTGTTGTCGACTTCTCTGGCGGTGTAGAGTAGTGCGTTGAGGGTGAGGTCAATGGCGTGTTCGAGGTCTTGCGGTGGTGGGTACGATTGAAGGTTGGGGTTGATTTCTTCGAGGTTTAGGCCTTTTTCTATGAAGAATCTGAGGTCGTGCATTATCTCGCTTGGTCTTAGGATCCAAGAGTCTAGGTTGTCGATGTGCAGTGCTCCTGACAGGTGTGCGTCTGAGATGTCTCTTGGGAGGATGTTGAGCAGCGTGTATTCCTTGAACACGGTTTGTCCGGCAAGTTCTTGGACTGAGGGTGTTGCTTGGAGGTTTTTGTTCTTTGATTCGATAAGGTTGGTTACGTCGTGGACGGGGATGCCGAGCCTCGTCAGTTTGTGTCGGTACTCTTCGAGGCCGTTTTCTATCAGGATGGTGTTTACGACTTCTCGCACGAGGGGGGCGGTGAGGTATTTGGTTTTTGAGCGGGTGAGTTGTTTTTCTGCTTCTTTGGCGATTTTTTGTGCGAGTTCTGCGGGCATTTTCGCTTCTTTTATGAGTGAGTTGGCGATTTTGTTCGTGTCGAATTCTTCGAGTGCGAGGCGGCTGGTGCGGACGAGGGTGGTTTTGGTTTTGAGGGCTTTTTTGTCTATGCGGTCTGCGACGTCGATGACCATTTTGCCGAGTTCGGTGAGGAGGTATTTTCTCGTTTCGACGTCCGTTTCGGCTAGGTCTGCTTTTAGCAGGAATTTTAGGTGGTAGGCGAATCTTCCGGCGTCTCGGCTTGGGTTCATTTTTAGTTGGTTCATGAGTTCTGTGTAGGAGAGGGGTCCTGTCGAAGAGTAGGTTGAGTATTTGCAGTCTCAGGGGTGAGGAGACGGCTTTGAGCACTCTTACTCCGCGTACGCGTTGCTGTGTGGACATCCTTTCTCGCCAAACCCCTCGTAGTGATAAAGCGTATTATTGGCGGTGAGGGTTTAAAGCTGTTAGGGAATGCTGTTCTGTTCGGTTTGGTTGAGGGTGTTTATTCGCTGAAAAAAAGGTTATTGTGTACCTCACCCTCCTCGGTTTCAATGTATCGTGAATATTAGGATCCAAATATGCTCGGGCTTTTGAATCATGAGTGATCTGAACACGTTTTTATTCTCCAGAGTGATCTTTGCTGGAAGTGTTGGTTGGAGTGATCTTACGATGGGTCGGGGTGGTTTGTCAGATGAATGGGATGAGGCTTCAGGGTCCTGGGAAGATTTTGTTCGAGGGGGAAAGGACTACTATCGCGATGAGATGAACAATCCTGCGATCTTCAAGGTGATTGGGAACGTCAGGAATGAGCGTGTCCTGGATTTGGCGTGCGGCGAAGGGTACAACACGAGGATTTTGGCAAGGAAAGGAGCCGCGGTGGTGGAAGATTTGTCTTCTCTATCACTCATCCTTGTTTCGAGTACGGTGACACAGTGAAGCACGAGCATTTGCTAACCCTAGTCTGCTCTCAAGCCTAGTTGCCTACGCAACCATCGTCGTTCTCTCGACCGCCGTTCTCAGCGCAAAGAAACGCAAGAGAAAATAGGCTCGCTTTCTCCTTTTCTCTATACGACACCACGCAAGGATCGTACTGGAGGATCATTCGTAAATGCCAAAGAATCAAAGAGAACGCTTGAAGAAGAATGAAACAATGCTCTCAAGAAGACAAATAGCCGTGATCATCGTCGCAGTCGTTCTTGTCGTGGGTGCTATATCTGCAGCTTTGCTGCTGCAAACTCCTCCCCAAAAAATCAGTTTTCCCCTTACTGCGGGTATCATTGATCCGTTAGCAGAAGAAATTCCAAACCCCTCGTTCGTAAAAAATGTCACGGAGACTCTCGAAACCCACGGCTTCAACGTCACCTACAACAATGGCACGTTGGGAGTCGGCTTCTTCCAGAACCTCGCCAAATATAATTACGGAATAATAATATTGCGAGCCCATTCCGCACTCAGAACGGATGGCTCAACCGTAGATCTGTTCACGTCTGAACCATATGACCCTTCAGCGTACGCTGAACTACAGAACACCGGGTTGCTCGTAGAAGGTATCCTCAACTACACTACTGCCACATACTTTGCAATAACGTCCAAGTTCATAGAAAACTTGCAAGGGAATTTCCCGAAGAGCATCATCATCGCGATGGGCTGCAATACCCTAGCCCCTGGACTAGGCCAGCTTGCAGAAGCTTTCAACAAAAAAGGTGCCAGTGCTTTCATCGGTTGGAATGGTTACGTGGGAAACGTCGTCACTGACGATGAAACAGAAAACTTGGTTAACAAACTCATCGTGAACAACGAGACGGTCGGTCAAGCTATTGACGGGGTTTGGGATCTGACGTTTGGAAGCAAATGGAATGCTACCCTCAAAAAGCTCAGGATCTAAGAATATCCGACTTGACCCCAACTATTTCAGGTGCTTCTAACGCACAGTCTACGACATCAAACCCTTGGCAACGCCAGACTTCGAGCCACACGATTCTACAACTGGCGCAAAGCGGATCCTCAGTGACCGCGACCTTGACGAAGACGGAAATTCTCCAAGGAAGCAGAAGAATCAGACAGACTTGTTTGAGAACACAGCTCCAGTTGGACTAGTCAGATATCTGAATCGCCTTGAAACTGCTAGATACAACTGGTTTCGAAGTCGTTCTCCCATCACCCCAGTCTTCTGCAGCTTTCTGATTTCGGCAGATAACACTTGATCCTCCAAGATCTCTGATGTCCATTTTTCAAAATCTCCGCGCCCAAGATGGAATTCCAAGGATTTCACGTTCACTTTGTTGATCTTTTCCATGAACTCCTTTAGTGAAGAAGCGCTCATACCTGTGTAGTTGCCAACTGACGTGTAGAACTGGAATGCCTTCTCTGCAGACACAGTCTTCAAGGGTTTCGGATTCATTTCGGAAGTCATACAATTCCCCTATTTCTTAACATCGTTCCGTTAATAAGGATAACCCTTCAGTGACGATTCAACGAGATCGAAGCAGCCACAATTTCAAACTCATCAACGCTAAAAGCGCCAACATTAAGCCGGTCAAAGACTTGATAAAGGCGATCGGCAGATTTATAGATGTGAAAACGATGTCCGAAGACGCCGACAGGATGAAGAGGCTCATCACGTTCAAAAAGAAGCTTGAAACGAGAATAGAGGAGCTTGACATTGAACTCAAGGATCTGAAATCAACGCTTGAAATTGTCAACTCAATTGTGCTAGAGAAAGGATTCAAGCGACCAGAAATCAGCACCAAATCTGCAGTCACAGCATCGATCGGAGAAAAAGAAGAATCGGCGGCACCCGAAGGAGTCGTCAGGACTGACAGCGAGCTTCAAGACATCACTGTCCTGAAATCTGACAACGGCGAAGTTCTGGCAGACCTTCATGTTGAAGATGACGGTTCATTGCACGTTGTGCTGGCCAAGGACAAAGACTTTGACATCAATACGCCACCTTTCAATCAGTTTCTCATTCAGAGGGTGCTGTTAAAAATGCAAGAGAGAGACAGCGAACTCGTGAGATCTGGCCAGCTTTCGGCCGAAGGAATTTTGGGTTTTGACGTAATTCGAGACGGTGACACCGTACGTGAGCTGGTTATTAGAAACTTTGATGGCGATCGTTTGAGAGAGCTGAAATCAAGCATTCGCTGGACTCTTGAAAAGATGTTCGAGAAGATGAGAGGGCAAAACTAGGATTTCACTTTGCACGATCAAAATAGATGTTCTTGCCGTGAGCCGAAACCGGAATCCCGATGATGGTCGAGGATCCAGGCATCAACTTTAACCTTATCGCGGCACTGCCAACGGTGAACATCATCCTGTTATCAACATTCAACAGGCTCGCCGTCTTGACTGCAGAACACAAGGCTATTCCCAAGTCAAGCATTTTGAAAACACAGGTCGGACCAAAGAAGTCTTTTCCGAGTTTCTTCTCCTTTTCTCCAAAAGCCCTGCACGTCGAAAAACCACATCCACCGCAATCCAGTCCGACACTCTTGTCTCCTCTGACACCAACTAGAATGATGGCTTCAGATTCTCTTACGTTCTTAGCGTCACGCTCAAACACCTTATGCGGATGTCCACCCCGTTCCAGACCAATCTCTTCCATCTTTTTGGCAATCGCATCTTTTTCTGCACCGTGCAAAATCAGCGTCAGAATGTCGTCCACACCTGTAGCCTTGGGCGCTGTTCGTGCCGCGACAAGCATTGCCTTTGCAGCAGCCAAAATGGCTTCCTCTTCAGCTCCTTTGCTTCCTATTATTGGTGGCTTCACGGTTGGACCTCACGATTCCAATTTACTAAGAAATATCTTTGCAACTTAATAACGTTGATTTGTTACCAGCCTGTAAAGGCCTTTTTCAGAAGATCGACTACGATGTTCAACTGGCCCGTAGGCCCCACGGCCAAGAAAGATATTCCCAAAAGAAGCAAGAGTGCTCCTATCATTCTGCGTTGCTGCACGTCCATGTTCTATCCCAGATGTTTGTTCAACGAGGCTTCAATGTGCTTTTTCGGAACGCAACCGACGATTCTGTCTACTTCTTTTCCATTCTTCATGATAATTAGTGTCGGTATACTGAAAACTTGGAAATTCTCCGCAGTCTGCGGGTTCTGATCAACGTTGAGTTTCCCAATGAATACCTTTCCCATGTATTCTTTGTGGAGTTCTTCGACCGTCGGAGCTAAGGCTCGACATGGACCACACCACTCTGCCCAGAAATCGACAAGAACTAGAGGGTACTTCTTGACCGTTTCATCAAAATCTGAATCTGTCACGTGAACAGGTTTGTCACTCATGTCTTTTCTCGCCTTTAGCTCCGCCAGTTTCCTCCATCGTATACGCTTCAGTTCTTCGTTCTCCTCTGATATAAATTGTTCGTGTTCCCCTGCCCATCCATGAATCATCTATGTTTTTTGCGTTCTGCTCACTGAACAAGCTCGCACAAGTTTTCCATAGGCGACTGCTGGATCGTCAACCTTTTCAACCAACTTCTCAAATGGACAAGTCTTCGTCTTATTAGCGTTCAATACTCTCTTCACAAGAGTGTCCCACTCCAGATGGATCTCGTTTTCTTCCAAGAAGATCTTTGCCTTCTGACTCAGAGTCTGCGCATGAACTGATTTCACTTTGGAATAAACGCACATCAAGGCAATGGCTTTTCCCACAACCTTATCGGCAACGGAAGCGCCTTCAAATTGAACTCCGAGTCTATCAATGGCTTCCAAAAAGCCTGACACCCCCCGCAACTTGGATTCAAGAATCACTTTGTTATCTTTCACAACGACAAGCGTCAACTCTGCACTGCGGATCCGACTTTTCGCAACATCAAGATCAGTCACATTCACGTTCTTTCTTCCAGCTTTCGCAATCGAAGGTGTCCAGATTTTTCTATCGTGAAAAGCTCGTTTTCTGGCATCGAAGCAACTTGCGCTGCAAGTTCTTCGTTAGTCACTCCGTTGCCAAATCGGTTCATCAACTCTTCTATTACGCCGCGTTTCACGCATATCGTAAGAGCTCGCTTCGGATTCTGGACTTGAAAACTGCCGCATATCTCTTGTTCTGATTTTTCTATCTCAAGTTTCTGATTTCCGATGGTGCAATGTGTTGTTGATTGTATCCCATCGATGGTGCATGAAAACGGCGTAGTCTGGGGGACTTTTATCGTTACTTGAAACGTGAACTCATTCCCCGTACGGCTTCTGAGGATTTCTTTCGCAGCTTTTCCCATTCTCACGCCGATGACGAGAAACGGTCCTAAGTGTCCGTGCAGTTTCACTGCATCATCTATTGCCTTCTCAAGCTCTTTCTCTCTGGTCTTTGTTTCCAATTTTTTCCAACCTTGCGTCGTTCCGCCGTTTTCAGTATAATCCTACTTCAACTCAAACATTCTTTCAAGAGCTTTCCTCGCCTTCTTGGCAATGGGTGCTGGAACTTTGACCACATACTTTTCTTCTTTGAGTGAGGCATAGATTCTTTCCAGAGTGTTAAGCTTCATGTTCGGACAGACAGCCCCGGCATACGCTAGGATGAAAGTCTTCTCCGGATTGTCTTTCCTCAGTCGGTGGAGTACTCCCTCCTCTGTTGCCACGATTAAGGTTTTCGCGCAACTCTTTTTGGCGTATCTGCAAATCTGCGAGGTGCTTCCGACGAAATCTGCCATCTTCTGCACTTCAGATGTGCATTCTGGGTGAACCAGAACAACCGCATGAGGCTGCTCCATCTTGAGTATCTGAATATCCTCAGGTTGAAACAGCAGGTGTGTGGGACAGAACCCCCACTCTGGAATCGGAATCACAGTTTTCCCTGTTTGCCTTTGAACGTATTCGGCGAGGTTTCGGTCTGGTCCAAAAAGCACTTTGTCAGCTTTCAAGGATGCAACAACTTGAACAGCGTTGGCAGATGTGCAACAGATGTCGCTTTGCGCCTTGGCTTCAGCCAAAGTGTTAACGTAAACGACCACAGGCACTCCGGGATGCAGTGATTTTGCCCGTTTGATCTCTTCCACCGTCAACATCTGCGCCATCGGACAACGCGCACCGAGCGAGGGCAGGAGCACCTTCTTTTCAGGGTTTAATATCGCGGCCGATTCCGCCATGAAATCAACTGCCGCGAAAACTATGATCTTCGCTTCCAGTTCTTCCATGGCCTTTCTGCTCAGTTCAATGCTATCGCCAATGTAGTCTGCAATGTCCTGAACCTCAGGTCTCTGATAGTTGTGAGCCAGAATAATCGCGTTCTTCTCCTTTTTCAACTTGGCTATCTCTTCGGCAAGAGTCATGCTTTCGCCTTGAATGGAATCACGTGTCTAGGTAAATGGAAAGATATATGCGTTTACCCAAACACTCAGAATTCTCTACTATGCTTTCCAGAATCAGTTCTCTGCGGACGATGCAGAACGGGGATAGTGCAGGGGGTGAGATTTGAACTCACGTACCCCTTCGGGACGGGATCTTGAGTCCCGCGCATAAAGCCCCATCTATCGCGGGTTTGGCCATGCTCTGCTACCCCTGCACCTCTCCCAGAACTACGCCTTCTTTCTTATTAATTATTTCTGGAAAGTGAGGCATGATTCATCTCTTCGATCATTTTCAATGCTAAGAAGCGATGCTTGCTTCATGGATGTAACGAAGCGAAAACCATGCATCATACATAAAAAAGTTTATTAGAAAGCTGTGTTGTTTACGTTTTAGCTCTTTAATATTGGCGACCATTTTTCAAGTTGGAATGACCCAACAGTCGGAGGAAATTGAAAATTTGGAGAAACCCGCACCGAAACGCGTTCGCGCAAGTCTAAACGTGTAGTTGCGGGAGATGGTTGAAATTGACTGAAATATCGAAAGAAGATACCCATGTGATGCTGGACGCATTTTTTAAAGATAAAGGCTTGGTTCGTCAGCATTTAGACTCTTTTAACGAGTTTATTGATCGGGGACTGCAAGAAGTGATAGATGAAGTAGGCGAGATCCCAATTGAAGTCCCTGAAAGCCCGTACAAGGTTAAGCTAGGTCAAATCTGGATCATTGACCCTCAGACGAGAATAACCGGACCATACGCGACCGAAGTGGACGGGACCAAACATGAAATCTACCCGTTGGAAGCCAGACTCAGAAACCTGACTTACGCAGCGCCTGTTGCCCTTGAAATGACTCCCGTCATAGATGGGCGAGAACAGGACACCGAACTCGTCTACATCGGAAACATCCCTGTGATGTTGAAGTCAAAACTGTGCTTCCTGTCGCAATTGTCAAGAGAAGAACTGATTGCATGCGGAGAGGACCCTGATGATCCTGGGGGTTATTTCGTCGTCAACGGTTCAGAGCGTGTAATAGTCGCTATGGAGGATTTGGCGCCCAACCGCATAATCGTGGATATTGATGAAAAGGGCGCAACACCAGTTTACATGTCAAAAATATTCTCGACTACGGTTGGCTTCAGAGCAAGAATCGAATTGAAGATCAAATCCGACGGTGCGCTTTACGTTTCTATGCCGGGTGTTCCTTCTGAAGTTCCGTTCGTCGTGTTGATGCGGGCCCTAGGGCTTGAATCAGACAGAGAGATCGCTGAAGCAATTTCTTTGGACAAAGACATTCAAGCTGTTTTAGACCCTTCTTATGAAAAGGCTTTAGGAGTGGACACGGCTAAAGACGCAATTCTGTTCATTGGCAACCGCGTTGCCCATGGACAAGTTGAAGAGTACCGACTTCAGAAGGCCGTGACTGCAATAGACAAGAATTTCCTACCGCATATAGGAAGAATAGAACAAAAGAGAAGGGACAAAGCACTGTTCTTGGGCGAGATGGCCTGTAGAGCGATTGAACTGCAGCTTGGAAGGAGAAAGCCCGATGACAAAGATCATTTCAAAAACAAAAGGCTAAGGTTAGCAGGACCACTTCTTGCCGATCTATTTAGAGTCGCATTCAGAAACCTCACACGTGACATAAAATATCAGCTTGAACGCATCGGCGTGAAGGGTCCGATAATAACCGTTTCTGCTGCCGTTCGGCCTGGCATAATAGCTGAAAGGTTCCAACACGCCCTGGCAACGGGAAACTGGGGAAGGGGAAGAGTTGGCATAACTCAGCTTCTCGACAGGACAAACCACATTTCAACGTTAAGTCATCTGCGACGATTACAGTCTCCACTGAGCAGGAGTCAACCCAACTTCGAAGCAAGAGACCTACACGCGACACATTGGGGGCGCTTGTGCCCGAACGAGACGCCTGAAGGTTCAAACTGTGGCCTGGTCAAGAACCTTGCCCTATCTGCGTCCATCTCCGTGGGCGTTAACCCAGAGAAGATCAAACAACTTTTGTTTGGTAGCGGTGTTACCCCAGTCCTTGAAGCCAGCAACGACTTGAAGCTCAACGGAGCCAAGGTCTTTGTTGACGGCAACATCGTAGGCTACTGCAATAATCCTGAACAGTTGGCGCGAGAATTTAGGGACAAGAGACGGAGAAGCGAAACATCAACGGAAGTAAACATCGCTTACTTCTCAAAATCGCAGGTTGAAAGGGAAGAGATCTATATCAACTGCGACGAGGGCAGGGTCAGAAGAGCTCTTATAATAGTCGACAACGGCGTTCCAAGACTTCAACCTGAACACGTGGAAAAGATCGCAACCGGAGAATGGGCGTGGGAAGATCTCGTAAAAAACGGTGCAGTTGAATACTTGGACGCTGAAGAAGAGGAAAACGCTTACGTGGCATTGAGCAATGAAAGTTTGGGATTGGACCACACTCATTTGGAAATCGCAACCTACACGATTCTTGGAATCTGCGCCTCAACAATTCCATACGCCGAACACAACCAGTCACCGCGCAATTCCTATCAAGCAGCGATGGCAAAACAAGCATTAGGAGTCTATTCAACTAATTTCCAGCAACGTGTAGATTCAAGATCACACATCCTGCATTACCCGCAAGTGCCACTTGCAGAGACCGCCTTAATGGACACGATGGGCTACAAACTGCGCCCCTCAGGACAAAACTACGTTGTCGCCGTGCTTTCCTTCGAAGGCTACAACATGGAAGACGCCTTAGTCTTCAACAAAGCATCGATAGAAAGAGGCTTGGGCCGCTCCACTTTCTTCAGGATCTACGAAGCAGAATGCCGCCAATACCTCGGAGGGTTGAAAGACAAGTTCACTCTGCCTGAGGCAGGAACTCGTGGATACAGAGGCGAACAATACTATCGGTTGCTAGAACCAGACGGCATAATAGGGTTGGAATCAGGCGTTGCAGGCGGGGATGTGCTCATCGGTCGCATAAGTCCGCCAAGATTCCTAGAGGAGTACAAGGAATTTGAAGTCAAAGGTCCGTCAATGCGTGACACTTCGGTCGATATGCGTCCGTCAGAAACTGGCACTGTTGACGCTATTTTCATTACGGAATCTGGAGACGGGAGCAAGCTGGTTAAGGTCAGGGTCCGAGATCAGCGTGTGCCCGAGCTGGGCGACAAGTTTGCTTCGCGACACGGACAAAAAGGCGTTATCGGACTGATTGTCCCTCAAGAAGACATGCCTTTCACGGAAGATGGAATCGTACCCGACTTGATCATCAATCCTCACGCCATTCCTTCGAGAATGACGGTTGGACAGTTCATAGAGTCGCTGGCTGGAAAAGTCGCTTCTGCGCGTGGAAAACCAGTCGATGGAACGCCGTTCTCAAACGAAGGACCAACTGAGCTTAGAACCGAGTTAATAAAGCTCGGTTTCAGCAGCACAGGTGCAGAAGTATTCTACAGCGGCGTCACTGGTCAGAAATTCGTGGCAGACGTTTACGTCGGTGTGGTTCACTATCAGAAACTGCACCATATGGTTGCGGACAAGATTCACGCCAGGGCTCGAGGACAAGTTCAGATGTTGACGAGGCAGCCAACAGAAGGAAGAGCCAGAGGTGGTGGTCTCAGGTTCGGTGAAATGGAGCGTGACTGCCTGATCGGCCACGGTGCTGCTATGCTTCTCAGGGACAGACTGCTTGAAGAGTCCGACAAGTACACGCTGTACATCTGTGAGACGTGCGGGCACATAGCTTACTATGACATGAAACAGAGAAAATACACGTGCAAGCTCTGCGAAGACAAAGCGAAGATATCGCCTGTGATTGTGTCCTATGCGTTCAAGTTGCTGTTGCAGGAACTTATGAGCTTGTGTATTTCGCCCAAATTAGCGCTTAAGGAGAAGGCATAGTATGTCTCAAGAAGAGATTGTTCGGAAAGTTGTTGATGAAATAAACTTTGGCATGTTCTCGCCGCAAGACGTTAGAAAACTCTCAGTCGTGGAGATTCAGACACCAGACACGTACGACGAAGACGGTGCGCCCATATCGGCTGGCCTAATGGATGGCAGGTTGGGCACGCTTGAGCCACGGCAGAGATGCAAGACATGCGGAAATACGGCAATTCGTTGCCCAGGACATTTCGGTCACATAGAACTTGCGGTTCCGATAATACACATCGAGTTTACAAAGATAATGTACGATCTTCTGAGAGCAACGTGCCGAAATTGTGGGCGTATACTACTTCCGGACGACGTAATCGATAAGGCCAAGACCCGGGTTGAGAAGACAAAACAACTTTTGGGACTGGTTCCTGATGAAGTCTACAAAACGATTATACAAGAGACAAAGAGAAAGCAGTGTCCACATTGCGCTGCTGCACAGTACAAGATAACCTTTGAGAAACCGACGAAGTTCAGCGAGGTGATTCCTGAAAGCGGTTCTGAACCTTTGACACCGTCGATGGTTCGTGAAAGAATGGAGCGCATCACCGACGATGATCTTGAACTTCTGGGGTTCAATCCGAAGACTGCACGTCCCGAATGGATGGTTCTACAGGTTCTGCCAGTTCCGCCCGTGTATGTTCGTCCGTCAATCACTCTGGAATCTGGCATCCGTTCGGAGGATGATTTGACACACAAACTTGTTGACATAATCAGAATAAACCAGAGACTCAAGGAGAACATGGATGCTGGAGCGCCAACACTGATCATTCAAGACTTGTCAGAACTGCTGCAATACCATGTGACCACGTACTTCAACAATGAAGCTTCAGGAATTCCCCCGGCACGGCATCGCTCTGGAAGGGCATTGAAGACTCTATCACAAAGGCTGAAGGGTAAAGAGGGAAGGTTTAGAAGCAATCTGTCAGGAAAGAGAGTGGACTTTTCAGCAAGAACTGTCGTTTCTCCCGATCCGAATCTTGATATAAACGAGGTCGGCGTGCCCCTTGAAATTGCGATGCGTCTGTCAGTCCCAGAAAAGGTGACTGAGTGGAACATTGAAGAGATGCGGGAACTCGTAAAGAACGGGCCTGAAAAGTATCCAGGAGTCTTGTACATCATCAGGCCGGACGGCAAACGAATACGACTTGAATTCGTAGTGGATCGAGAGAAGATTGCTGAAGCGATTGAGTTAGGGTTCGTTGTCGAACGTCATCTTAAGAACGGAGACATAGCGATCTTTAACCGTCAGCCTTCGCTTCATCGCATGTCCATTATGGCTCACTACGTGCGTGTTTTGCCGTACAAAACGTTCAGGCTTCACCTGTGTGTTTGTCCGCCATACAACGCGGATTTCGACGGCGACGAGATGAACTTGCACGTTCCTCAGAGCGAAGAAGCTCGGACTGAAGCATTGTTGCTTATGCAGGTTCAGGATCAGATACTGTCGCCACGTTTTGGAGGGCCGATAATCGGAGCCATTCGAGATTTCATAACCTCTGCCTATTTGTTCACGAGATCGTCAAACTATTTGACGAGAAACGAAGTCAACAGACTGCTGTTGGGAGCGAAGTATGAGGGCGATATACCCGAACCCAAGATCAAACAGCCGCAACCGATGTGGTCAGGAAAACAGATCTTCAGCCTATTTCTGCCCAAGGACATGAACTACGTTTTGAAGGCTAACATCTGCCAGGGGTGCATAAAATGTAAAGGGCAAGATTGTGAGTTCGACGCTTACGTGGTTGTGAAGAACGGCCAACTCGTGAGCGGAGTTATAGACAGGCGCTCTATTGGTGCTGAACAGTCTGAAAGCCTTCTGCATAGGATAATCAAGGACTATGGGACACAGGCAGGACGAGAGTTCCTCAACAAGATAACGAGAATGCTGAAGTACTACATCTCCATGCGCGGTTTCACGTACGCCTACAACGAGTTGGTTCTCTCTCCGAAAGCCGAAGATAGAATAGGTAAGACTATGGAGAGAATTGAGAACAAAATCGAGGAGTTGATTGCAAGCTATCGAAAGGGGTCGCTGCCCCGATTGCCTGGACAAACGTTAGAGGACTCGTTTGAAATATACGTTATGAACGAGCTGGCAAAGGCAAGAGATGAATCAGGTAAGATAGCTGACGAAGACTTCACTTTAGAAAACTCTGGTATTATCATGACGAGAACGGGCGCAAGGGGCTCAAGTCTCAACATCGGACAAATAAGCGCTTGCGTCGGACAGCAGTCGGTCCGTGGAAAGAGAATCCTTCGAGGGTATGTTGACCGCGCTCTGCCACACTTCCAAGCCGGAGACCAACGTCCTAAGGCAAGAGGGTTCGTTTATTCCTCATATCAAACAGGGCTTGACGTCATCGAGTTCTTCTTCCACGCGATGGGCGGCCGGGAAGGACTCGTCGACACTGCAGTCAGAACGCAACAAAGCGGTTACATGCAGAGACGATTGATCAACGCACTTGAACACATACGTCTAGAGTATGACAGCACGGTTCGTAACTCGGCCGGAGATATAATCCAATTCCAATACGGAGAGGACGGAGTCGATCCAGCAAAAAGCGACCATGGAAAAGCTGTTAACGTGAATCGTCTGGTTGACCAAATTAAAATAGGGAAGGAAAGAGGCAAAGCTGCAACTAGCGAATTCGTCAAGGAAAAGCTGGATGAGGTTGAAGGTGAACTCACACCGATTTTGGTGGATCAGCTCAAACAGAACTTGTCCAAGAGCGAATTGACAAAACCGGCAGTTGAGCAAGCGATCAATCTGACGGTTGATCGTTATAAGCGTGCACTCATGGAGCCAGGTGAGGCGGTGGGTATTGTCGCGGCGCAATCCATTGGTGAACCTGGTACGCAGATGACTCTCAGAACATTCCACTACGCAGGCGTGAGAGAACAAAACGTGACTTTGGGTTTACCCAGACTCATCGAAATTGTTGATGCTAGAAGAATTCCGTCTACGCCGATCATGAAGATTTACTTGACGGAGGAGTTCAGAAAGAGCAGGGAGGCGGCGGTGAAAGTAGCTCGCGAAATCGTTTATACTACGATGGAGAACTTGGCCGAAGCAGTCTACTTGGATCCTATCCACGACGAGATAATCATAGAGCTCAACAAGACGATGATGGAAGACCGTGAAGTGACTCTGGACTATCTGAAGGAGAAGCTTGAGCTTCCAAACGTCACGGTGAAATCGAAGGGCAACAGTATTCGGATTCAACCGAAGAAAGTTGAAACTATCAAGAAGTTGCTTGGGAAAGTCTCCGCTTTCCACGTCAAGGGCGTACCCGGCATAAAGCGTGTGCTGGTCACTGAAGAACACGGTGAATGGGTAATCAATACGGACGGTTCAAACCTACCGAGAGTCTTAGAAATTCCTGGAGTCGACAGTTCAAGAACTACCACGAACAATGTTCACGAAATAGCCAAGACGTTGGGCGTTGAAGCAGCGAGAAATGCGTTGATAAACGAAGCTAAAGGAGTCTTGGAAGAGCAGGGGTTGGACGTTGATACACGTCACGTCATGCTCGTGGCGGATATGATGACCTCCACCGGTGAAGTCCAGCAGATAGGCAGGCACGGCATCAGCGGCAAGAAATCAAGCGTCCTCGCGCGAGCCGCGTTTGAAATCACCGTTCCCAACATCGTTGAGGCCGCCGTCAAAGGTGAAAGCGATCCTCTCGCGGGAGTAACCGAAAACGTAATAGTGGGGCAGTCAATACCAATAGGCACAGGTTTAGTGGAGTTGTACATGTCCACGTTCGAAAAGAAGAGTGAAAAGAAGTGATAGACGTAGACAAAGCAATTGCTGCGGCTGTAAAAACAGGCAAAGTGTCTTTTGGGGCAAGCTCAGCTGTTCAGAACGCGCAAAGTGGAAGAGCCAAGCTAATAATAATCGCAGCTAACGCACCAAAGAACGCGCGCGGAGACGTTGAGTACTACACTAAGCTTTCAAAAGTCCCATTGATCGTTTACAAGGGATCGTCGCTGGATTTGGCAGCCGTGTGTGGCAAACCGTTCGCTGTATCAGCGTTAAGTATAAGAGAGCCAGGCGACTCAGAAATCCTCAAATTGACGGAAAAAGCTGAGCCTGAGGAATCCGGCGGAGGAAATGAATGACCACGGGCATAAAGTTCACCAGCAACGAGATGCGCTACATCGCTTTGTTTGAAAACATTACGAGTGCCAGCGTCAAAGACTGCATAATTGACGAAGAACAAGGGCGGGTTCTATATGTTGTTAACGAAGGACAAGTGGGCGTTGCTATTGGAAGAGGCGGAAGGAACATTCATACTCTTGAGAGAATGACTGGTAAAAAACACGAGATAATTGAATACGCCGAAGAACCCGCGCAGTTTATCAAGAACGCCTTGAAACCCGCTTCCGTCAAAGAAGTGCGCATAACCGAAAGACCCGACGGCAAATCAATAGCCGTTGTTGCGGTGAACCCGAAGGACAAGGGCGTGGCAATAGGGAAGAATGGCAGAAACGCCGAGAGACTTCGTTTCCTAGCGAAAAGATACTTTGATATCCAAAATGTAAGCATAACATAAGTTGGAAGAGAGGTATCGAGAACATGAAACTTCTGGCAAGAATGAGTCTAAACATTTTGCTGCTAGTTTCTGCTCTAGTCAGCGTGGCTGAAGCCACAGACAACTCTTTTACGTCGCAGTTCTTGGGAAGCCCACTGCTGATTCTGGTGGCCTTAATAATAATCGACGCAATAGCTTTTGCATACCACAGAATACGCAAGTAAGGGTATGCACTGTTCTTTTTCTTCGAAAAAATTGGAGGCATGAACATTTTTAGGCTTTCGTTTCTGCGTTCAGAAGCATGTCAATCAAGGCTTTCTGGTCGACTTCTGCTCGAGTTCTCCAATCTAGATACATTTGACCGCTTTCATCTTGCGTCAAATATCCGTATCTGATGTATCTCTCGATGTTCAGTCCCACTTTCCATCCGGGTAGCTTTTCTCGCAGGAGCGCTTCAACCTCATCCCTTGACGCTTTGCCCTTCTTGGACGTGATGTAGGCAATGGTAATTGCCAGTCCTGCGAAGTCGTCTATTCTCCATCCAATCATCTTTGCTTCTTTGGGGACCAGATTGCCTCGCAATGCGACGTAGTGTCTGGCTCTGTCCAATTGTTCTAGGGAGGGCTTCTCTATCTTTCTCTCTTCCTCAAACACTGTCTTGACTTCTAAGTCCAGATTCTTCAGATAGTCGTCAAGAATCTTGAGCACTTTCGGGTAGTCTGACCCCAAAGCCTTGCGGAGTTCCCAGCCTTTCACTCCTGGTTTGGCATGACGTTTGAAGAACAAGATGTGTATAGCCCTTTTCAATTTACTGGCGTAAGCGGCTTTTCTCTTGCTCATTCGAGTTCTCCTCGCTTCCACTTCTGCCAGTCTGCGGCTGAAACGGATATGGGCACAGACACCAGCTGTTTCATCCCTGTTTTGGCCACGGGCTTTTCGTAGGGCACTAAGAACGTTTCTTCCTCTAACGGATGAATTTCCAGAGTAGCGTAACCGTAGGTCACGAGAAAACTTGTGAGAAAGGCCCTGTTCACGGTTTCTTCATAAGTGTCGGCGCCGATGAAATCCCAGTAGCGGATCTTTCCTTTCTCTCCTTTGCCTGCGACGGTTTTCTTGAGTTCTTGCCAGAAAATTTCCAATTCTTCCGAGAAAGTCTTGTCTCGCAGTATTCTTTGACGAACGAGTTCTTCGCGAGTCATGGAACCTATGTCAACTTGTTCTGGCGGTGTTTCTTTCCATCTGTCTTCCAATGGCACGAGAGTGTTCCAGTATCTTATGGCCTCCGCCATGCTGTGGAGAGATATCTGTTCCCATTCGATCAAGGGATGCCAAGATTTCAGAAAGGTTCTTGCGATTTCCCCTTTCTCCATTTTCTTAAGCTTGTCTTCTAGCAGAAACGGGTCCGTGTAGAGTGATGTTGACCTGTGTTTCACCCATTCGCTTTGCAGTTTGACCACGGAAGCCAGGCGATGCAATGTTTCGGCGTCAAGACACAGATCTTCTGGGATCATCCATTCTGGAAAGTGTTCTTTCACGGTGCCTATGTTGGCGCTAATGTCTATCAAGAATGGGTCGAGTGAGCGTTCTTCGACCGACTTGCACGTTTCGATTATGCGCCGAAGCTTCTCTCTGCCGAGCTTCTCGTGGGCTTTCTTGGAGTGCATCAGGCTACCTCTCTGATTATGGATTTGCCTTCGATGTTCTGCACGGTGATTATGTTGACTCCATTTTTGTCGAAGCTTATTTGACTCGGCGTGATTAGTAGGTATTGTGCTGTAGAATTGTTGACTCTCGCTACGAGCATTTGCGCGATCATTTCACGGTTTTTCGGGTCCATGTGAATATCGTATTCGTCTACAGCTCTGAAAGGAGATCGTACGTGCTGCTGCAGAGCTAGGAGAAAACTCATAATTGCTGTCGTTCTCTCTCCACCGCTCTGCGTGTAAGCGTCAAGCGGCACTGGTTTTCCGCCTTTGAACCCAACGAGAATTTCCAGGCCTGCTGCTTCTATATCCTGCCCGTTGGCAAGTTTAACCTCGCCCACTGCTTGGGTTTGCGTCAGTGTCTTCTGGTATTCTAGGTTAACTCGATCCAAAAGAGTCTCCAACACCGTCCGCCACGCTTGCATTCTGGTCTTCACTTCTTCCAGCGTCTTTTCACGGTTTTCGGCGACGAGCTGAGTCTTCTCTTTCAGTTCTAGGTAGAGCTTTGAGTAGGATTCGTACATGTGTTCAACGTCCTCAGAGACGTCCGAAAGTGCGGCCAAGTGTCCTTCTGTGACGCGCATCTCGTCGAGGATTTCGTCTGTGTCTTTTGTTGATGCCACTCTTGGGCCTACGGTTTCAGCTTTGCTCACGGCCTCTTCCAATCGAGTTCTTGCTTCTTTGAGGCTTCTGTCCAGATCTCGTAAGCTGGTAGTTGCATTTTCGCCGCGATATTGTAGGACTGCAAGCTCAATTCGAGAGTCCAGGATTTGGTTGCTCACCTTTTCGGTTGCTTCGTCCCAGTTCCTGTATCTGGATTGATTCCTCTCTATTTCGGCGTCCAGTTTTGACGAGTTCTCCTTCGAGTTTTGAATGAGTTCTTTGAGTTGTTCACTTCTGAGAAGCTTGATCTGAACCGTCTTCTTCGTTGAAGACGTGTTTCCAGGACGCGCGCCTCTGCCCAGATTCTCACTAATCGTCTCCAGCATTGACGTTTCTTTAAGCAGTTCTTCATAGAGGGAAGCCGTCGATGAGGTGCTTGCTTTCTGGCGTTCAAAATCTAGACGCTCGTCTAGGAGTCTTCTCCATTCATTCTTCAGCTTTTGGCGTTCATTCTCTTGAGCCTGCAGGTCATCTTTCGTAGATTTTGTCTTTTCTTCGATTTGGTTCAGAATTTCTTGCTGTTTGTTCCTGCTGTTCTCAAGCTGTCTCGATGTTTGCTCTTTTCTCGTGACCTCGGCCCATGCCAATTCTCGTTCGAGGAACCTTCTTTTGGAGAGCAACTGTTTTTTCTCTTGGTAGCGGTCATATTGTTCTCTCCAATAGTTGAGCGTCTGCTCAGCCGATTCCAAAAGCTTGCTCATAGACTCTTCTTGGCTGAGAATGCGTGTCAACTTTTTCTGAGCTTGCACGACGTTTTCTCGGTAGGGTTCCAACCCGACCGCAGCTTCGACGATTCGTAGTTTTTCCTGCGTAGAAAGCACGGTGAACTGTTCAACCATGTTTTGATGCATTATTATCAGTATGTTGTCGGGGTCGACACCCAACTTTCCCAGGAATCTTTGAACGTCATTCTTTGTGACGGCGCGGTTCTCAAGCGAGAACCAGTACGTGCCATCCCTTCGCAGGACGCGAGTGAGAAAGAGTTGGTCTTTGTTGTATTTTGGAATGGGTCTATTATTTCCTTTTCTCGTGTTATCAAGGACTAGCGTTACACGTCCCTGATCTTTGCCCCATCGAATGAGATCGCTCAGTTTCTTGGATCTCTCCGTGTACGACTGTCCCAAGGCCACGGATATGGCTAACAGAAGGGATGATTTGCCTGAACCGTTGGGTCCACAGATGACGTTGACGCCCGCCCTGAAGGGTACCCTAGCATACTCATAGCTCATGAAGTTCTCTAGGATTACCTCTTGAATCAACATCTATGGTATTTCCTGATAGAGTAGGTAATAATGTTAAAAACACTCTTATTAAAACAAATAGTACAGTTCTACAACAAATAATGTAGTTCTCGGGTCACTTAGGTCTCCTGAAAATGCTTAAACCGTCCATGTCCAAGATGTGTGTCCAACCATCTTCAACGAGTTTTCGAGCTTCCTCGACGGTTCTTGCGGTTGCGGAGTAGTATTGGTCTTCTACCGTGTCAACATAGTGCGTAGGAAAAGTGAAAAAAGGTTTGACCTAGAAGCCCGCGAGCGTGCGCGAAAAAGAATTTCGAGATTTGAAAGAGAGATTTGAAGTATAATCCGTTCTCTTGTTCCTTGTATTGCGTGCGTATGAGGTGCTATTTCACTTGCTGAACCAATCCAAATTCACTCATACATCTCAATCGCAGAATGCTTTCACGTGTGTAGTTTAATTACTGTTGGATTTCATCGACGGAGAGAGGGCGATCTTCCTTTTGCAGGACACCAAGAATTTTCGCTATTTCTCCAAACAGACGGCTCAAGAGCAAATACCCGAACCAAGAGTCATGGCATGTCTACTAGTGCATTTGGAAATTAGCGCGCGCGCTGAATCCAAGTGGGGACTTTTGATTCAACGGTTTCTTCCGAATTCGTCGAAACTCGCTATCTTTTCTAGACTCTTCTTTCTGCGTACGAAATGCAGAACCTTGCTGGTCAACTCTAGTTTTTCACGGTGATAACCAACAGCAAGCAGAGCGACCACCCGGAATCTTTCAGGTATTTTCAACAGGCTCTTTACTCTTTCTTCACTGAAACTTCCCACCCAGCACGTGCCGAGACCTTCCGCCGTGGCCGTTAAGACCATGTTTTGCATCGCTATCGCAACGTCAACAGCGTACCAATTGGGCGATGCTTTCTGGTCACCGCAACCAACGATTGTAACGGGCGATTCGGCAAGAAACCTTGCATATCTACCACCCTTTGCCAACACCTCTCTTTTTTCACGGTCCGCAACGACTATGAAGTGCCATGGTTGAATGCTTCCTGCAGACGGAGCCAGCCTTGCAGCTTCCAGAATCCTATCGAGCTTCTCATCTGGAACGGGTGTTGACTCGTAAGCGCGAGCTGAATGTCTCTTCTGAACTGCTTCGAAAACGTCCATCTCTATCCCGTCATGAAAGAGTATTCTTCAAAGTCAAGGCTATAGAGATTTTCCTATGTGCACCCGCGTCGTGGAAGGTTTTTTGGTGCGCTCAAAGAAAATCGACTAGACACTTCGTTGCTTCAGCCTGGTGAGAGAGCTCCTTTTTATTGTTGGTTTATATCTTGATCCGGCCCAAATTTCCTCCAATTGAGCCTTCCCTTTTTCTGTGAGATTGAAGGTTACCCCAACACCGTCGGATCCCCATGTCTCTTCTAATAATCCTCTCTTGACAAGCCTTGTTATCGTTTGTTTGGAAATGCTAAATCGTTCGTGTAGGTCGAGAAATGGCAAAGACCTACTTAGCAATGCTTGAAACAACTTGGCCTTTTCCGCACATTGCAGAGGCCCTGACTTGCTGTTTGCGGGCTTCTGGTACCGTGGCGCACACGCAAGGTTCGATCTTGCACGGCTTCCAGAAATTGCTCTTGCTGAGGTCACATTTAGCTTTGATATGAGAGAACAGTTAGCTTTTGGTTTCGTCGTATGATCCTCTGGGCTAGTTTTGTTGCTGAGTCTTGGAAGGTCGTCGTTCTCAAGTAGAGTGAAACTTGTCTCCTTCCAAGTGTGGGTTGGGCTCTTGTGATGAACGTATACAAATCCGCCAAGTTTCTTCAGGTTGCCGCTCGAGTCTTTGACAGTTTGAAATACGGGAGCTTCACTGACTAGGACTCGGCCCGACCTCGCAGCTTTCTGAAGATGGAAAACCGCAGTCTTTCTTGAAACTCCATAGTGCTCGGCTATCTCGTGAACAAATCGTGGTCTTGACAAGAACTCTAAGAGGTCGATTCTGCGCGGTTTCCTCATGTCTAACCACGTGAAAAAGAGTCATCCAGAGGTTATAAATGTATCCAGCGCATAATTATTGACAAGGCATTGGGCAAGAACGGATAAATATTTGGTCCTTGACATTTCGATTGACTTGGGAGAGAGTGGGTGCAGTTGTCATCAAAGGCCGAGACTTCAACCAAGACGGATTTGATGTACGAGATTGTCTACAACCCAGACTTTGTTCCAATTCGCTCAGCAAGAGTCACTGTCAAAACTACGCTAGTGGGCGGCAAAGCTTCCTACCTAATGCAAAATCATGTCACTGGAATTTACTATGAACCTGATGAATTGGCCAATCTGATCTGGACTTCAACCGATGGAAAAAGAACTGTAAAAGAAATAGTGGAAGAAGTCCAGAAACAGAAACCGAAAGTCAAAGAAGATGACGTCACTGGAATATTGCTTTTTTTCGCAGAAGCCAGCCTATTGGTATCAAGTCCTGAACGGTTGAAGACTAAAAGGTTCAAGGTAGTCTCAGCCTTTGAAATGGATTTGACATTGATCAACCAAAGTAAGGACTTTATACACTCCATCCACAACAAATTACGTCCAATCTTGAAGAGATCTTTGCTTTGGGCCGTCGTCATTTTCATAGTCCTGGGAGCAGCGCTGTTTGCAGTCCGATTCGTGAGCATCTTTGGCAACAAATCGAATTTCCAAATCCTCGGATCAACTGCGGTGGGTTTCTTTTTCTATTATTTTGTGGCGCTTGCCCCCGTAATTGCAATCCACGAGATTTCTCACGGGCTAGCACTTGTTCATTATGGCGGAGAACCTGGAGAGATGGGTGCGGGAATCTTCTATTTTGGTCCAATGTTCTACACAGAAACCACGGACGTTTGGACCTTGGAGAAAAGGCACAGGATAATGGTTTTCTTGGCAGGAAACATAAGCACACTCTCGATCGGCTCCATATTCGCATTTATTACGTTTTTTGTAAAGTTTCCGCAACCTGCTGTGCTCGTGCTGACAATGGTTGCTTTCTATTGCTTCAACATGTCCTTGTTCAACTTCGCTCCCCCCTTTGAGACGGATGGATACTACGTTCTTTCAGACTCTTTGGACCTGCCGAACCTGCGTCACGAATCTTACGGATACGTGGGTTCGCTCTTGCGGCGAGCCCTTGGAAGAAAAGCAAAATCGAAAGCTTCGGTGCTGACGAGGCGAAAAAAGTGGATCCTCATTACGTATGCCGCGGTATCCATAGGATGGATAATTTACATCGTGTTTCAGACCTCGCTCTTTCTCAGTTACATGAGCCAAGACATCATGGTCATCGTTTCCAACATTCTTCACACGATTTGGACTTTTCAAGCTGTTCCTGCTTCGATAATACTAGTCGCCGTACTGTCTGTGCTCTATTTTGGAATGCAAGTTCTCGGATACGGATCGCTTTTCTTGGCTGCTGCTAGAAAGGCAATTCGGAAACCCGTTCGCATCGAGGCGATACCTGACAGAGCCGTATCAGTTTTCGCGTATTTGCCGTCGCAGGCTCCAGAATCGCTTTCGAACAACTTGAGAACCAAGATGGAGAAGACAGCGGAAAAGTTCACGCATGACTTTGAGATAAGACAAATTGGACGGTCGTGCATTGCAGTTTTGAGAATGGGCGGAACTAGTCTAGCCTTCACTCAAATCAAAGACAACCTCAAGCGTGTGGAAGACGAGTTCAGAACAGCTTATGAGAAACTGATTCTGCATCACCAAGATCAACTTCAAAAGTCAATAGGGATTTGCTCTTCCGCCAATATGAAAATGACTAGATTGCTCGAAAAGGTGGCAAATGAATCCGTCAGTTCAGGCAATTCTGGAGCTCTCGCAATCGTCAATGCGTGCAAAGAGAAGCAGAAAGAGACAATCCATTACCTACTCACTTCCTCTTTTGGAACAGTGTGGACAATTGAAGTGCAGCCTGCCCACGAGTATCAGATTCAGAGGGAAATAATGCCCGAAATGCTCTTGGAAGACTTAACGTTGACAGATCTTTACGGTGACTGCGAAAACTTCAAGAAGCGTATCGTTTTCGGTTTTGACTCGCTGACGAGATTGGCAGAAGACACCGAAGCCGGCCTAAAAGAAAGTCTTGCTCAGCCTCAGGAATACCAGCTGGTCGGCGTTTTCGAGCCTATTAGGAGTCGCATCACTTTTGTAGGAAGGACAGAGCAGTTGGGGAAGAAGCTTGATGTTTTTGCACCGTACTTCTTGGCCGAAACTTGGTCAGGCTACCTGGACAACTTGTTGACAGAAACGTGTTATGACATTGACGCCTTGAATAGAGTTCGTCTTCCAACCGCGAAACAGATGAAGGAAATGAGCGTTGGCGAGTTGGCCGTTCTAACCAAAGATCTTTCCGAGTTCGCGGAAAATCGGGAGCTAGTCGACAAGCGCATTCGAGGGTCAGAAGACACACTTTCCAAGATGAATCAACACATGCAAGAAGTGCGCGATGCGATAAAGCCCTCTGGGAATTATGAGATTGGGTTGCTGGACGCAGCGTTCAATGTCAACGCCGAAAACCTCGAGGCGATTCCAGTCAGAATAAGAGATTTCCGAAAACAATGGAGGACTGTATGCAAAGAACTTGACAGAATTGGAAAGTACGTCACCGATGAATACGAGAAGAGAAGAGGCGAGATCCGTCAAGAGAAGCGCAAGATGCTTAATGTATATCCGGCCGTTGTGGCCATTTCAACCCTGATTGCCGCGTGTAGCTTTCTGCCGACTTTTAGCATGTTCCAGATCCCGGTACTTTCAATAGCATTAATCGCGCAAGCTTTTTACTGGTTCGTTTTTTATCGTAAGTGGAGATCGTTCCGCCGAGTTTCAAAGTATCCCACTGAAGCTTTCAGTCGTATCCATCTTCTCATTCTAGCGTGGACAGAAGCAATCTACGGATACGTCACAACCGGCGACATTCTAGCTCCATTGTGAAGACGCAAAAAAAGGAAATAAACCCTAAAAAGGGCGGTTTTGCGCGTAGATAGTTCCTCCCTACTCCACTTTTGTTGGTGTATGAGTGCCTAACTTTGTTGCTACGTGGGTGCCTAACTTTGTTGGTGTATGAGTGCCTAACTTTGTTGCTACGTGGGTGCCTAACTTTGTTGGTGTATGAGTGCCTAACTTTGTTGCTACGTGGGTGCCTAACTTTGTTGGTGTATGAGTGCCTAGTCTTACCGCCATTTTTGTGGGTTCTCTGAGCTCTGGAACGACTCTCACCTTCTCGTCAGGCTTAACAACCTTTTTTTCTTTCATTCAGTTTTCACCTCCAATTAGAGCGCTTTTCACACACTTCATGTAAGTGGCGATTTAATTTAAAAGATTGTTTGAAGATCATGATATACACGTAACAGTAAGACTTTTCTTACGATACGAACATATGAGTGATCTAAGCAGCAAAAGGTGGACATTGGAAGATGAAGCGAGAACCAAAGGCTGAAACTGAAGGAACAGTGGAGGCGATTTTTAGGGGTCAATCAAGGATGACGGCTCGGGGGCAGATAACCGTGCCCACCGAAGTGAGGAAGAAGTTTGGACTGAGACCTGGAGATATCTTGTGTTTTTTGGAGATGGAAGGAACAGTCATTCTTAAGCTAGGACCCCTCGTACTCACCGAATAGTCTTTTTCAGATGTATGTTGCCCGCGCGAGCGCGCGCGCCAATTCTAGCTACTGGTGGTGGAGGGCTCGCCAGTAGGGTATAACGCATTAGAGGGCTTTTCGATCTCAATCAACAGTAAATTCAGCTTCTCGACGTTGATTCTACTGCCGAGCTTCTCGTACAATTTCTTTGCCTTTTCAATCTGTGCTCTTGCGGCGGAGAGTTTTCGTTGTCTTCCAAGGGCCCAAGCATAGTCGGTCCTAGCCATTGCTTCATGCAAAACCGGGGCCATAGCCCCGCTTAGCAACTCAAAAAACTTTTCAAAATGGCTATTTGCTTCATCCCATTGACCTTTGGCTGCAAATATGACGGCTTCCGTGCGAGCACCTACCGCTTGGGCCAGTTTACTTGATCCACGACTGGTAGCCGCATAGGATTTGGTGAATTTCTCCATATATTCCTCCAAGCGTTTAAGCTCTCCGAGTTTTGCATAATCTCTTGCGATGTTCGAGTAGATCATACTTTGAATGTAGTACGAATCCGTTTTCTCCGCATATTTGAGTCCCTTGAGTGAGTCATCAAGCGCTTCTTTTAGCTCGCCCAAGGATTCGTGAAGCAAACCCGAATACAGTCTGGCCCAAGCCATTCTGTTATACTCGCCTATTTTCTCCCCTATCCTGATCACTTTATCCCAGCTATCAAGAGCCTCCTGATGAGAACCACGCGTGAATTGAGCGTTTCCCATCCAGAAATAAGCCTCGGTCTCTTTGCGCGAGTTTCCTATTTTTTCGTATAATTCGATCGCGCGTTGGAGAAAACGGACAGATTCTTCACCTTGAGAGTTCGCCACGTAAACAGATCCAATTTCCAGCAACGCATCGGCCACGTCAGGATCAGAGTTCTTCTCCTCAAAAATCTGCAGGCAGTTCTCCAATTCGTTCAACGCACTTGCTATTGAAATGTTACCTCTGAAGGTATTGGTTTTTGTCCTGTACATTTGAACCCTTGCGTATTCTAGACTACTAAAACGAGAGTCTTTCTCAGCTTGGTCCGCCAATTCCAATGCATGGGGCATGTCCCCCCTGTTGAAAGAAGCAGTCATAGCCTTCCTAAGAGCGCGAAGTCTCAACTCACCCGATTCCGAGATGTTGCTCAATAACTCGAGTTTTTTCGCAGCTCCCTCAAATCTACCCATGGCTGAAAGGGCATCTCCTAGCCCTTCTAGAGCAGTAAGTCTCTCAGCAGCGTATTTCGGATCCTCCGATGTAATTTTCAGTACATATTCGAAATGCTTTACAGCTTCGCTATTACTGAACCTTTTCAGAGCATCTTCACCAGCCGCGATACTGTACGGTATCGATTTTTCCCTGTTTCCTGCTTGACCGTAGTGAAATGCCAAGTCGTTGACCGGCAATTCTGTGGCTTGCATACTGAAATTCTCTATTTTCTCCGCGACTCTCTCGTGATACTCGCGCTTTAGAGGTGCAGACATTTCCTCGTATAGGACTTCACGAAACTTGGCGTGACCAAACTTGTACACGTTCTCAACTGGATGAATCAAAAGAGTCGAGCGTGCGATTACGTTCAGAGTCTCCAGAACAGTCAATCTATCTTCAGATAGAACTGCTCCGAGCAGTGATGGATCAAACCGTTCTCCAATCGCAGATCCTAGATCAAGCATTCTCCTTTGAACCGTGTTCAAGCGGTTTAGCCGATACAGTATAACGTCTTTCACTTTTGTTGGTATATCCAGTTCCTTTGCATCAAGACACCATGTGCCATCTTTACAGACTAGGCCACCGGATTCAATAAGCATCCTAACGGATTCGACTGCAAAAAGCGGGTTCCCTTGGGTGTCTCTTGAAAGTTTTTCGACAAATTCCGGTTCAATCGCCCCGTTGACCATCAGCTCAGCAAGCTTCTCGACGTCAGGCTTGTCTAGGTTGAGGATTTTTATCTCGGCGAACAGATCTTCACGCCTCATCAATTGCAGGGTTTCACCCAATGGATTAGGATGCCCTTCGTAGTCCTGACTCACTTCTTCAATTCGAAAAGTACCTATTATGAGAATCTTCGAGGGCCTAATAGCGCGTGACGCATAATGAAGCAACGCTAAAGAGGCAGAGTCGGCCCAATGAAGGTCATCAATGAACAGAACTAAGGGTTTCTCCGCCGAAATTGAAAGTAGGGCGCTCAACACAGCCGCATACGTCTTGTCTTTCCTGATTTCGGCGCTCAACCCCGGTTGAGTGTTTGTTGTCTTGTGGTGCTTTGGGCCTTTGAGCCACCCTGTTATTCCAATGGGTTCAGCCTCGAACACCTCATTTCCCTTCAACCAGCCCACTATTCCTAGATACTCCTTTGCAGATTTGTTGGCATCTTGATCTTGACCATAAGAGTGGAGGGTGTTGAAAGCTTCTATGAAGGGAAAGTATGGGATTGGAGTTCTACTGATGCAAAATCCCGTCAAAACACTGACGTTCTTCTCTCTGATCGTCTTCAAAAATTCCTTCACAAGTCTAGTCTTTCCAGCTCCAGCTTCACCGAAAACAAACACAGTGGCGCCTATTCCCGAAGACGCCGAATCAAATAGCCTTTTCAGTTGTTGAAATTCCGGCTCTCTGCCGACAAACGTAGGCTCAGTGAGCATTGAAGGCGTGTAAGGATTTTCAGCCATAGCGCGCGCCTCATTCTACTATTTGGGCCCCTGCTGCAATTAAACCTTGAGCTTCACTTACGTGTCACTTGCCAACTAGCGCTTTGTTTCTTTGCGGATAAAAGTTCTCTCTGGCAATAACCAATGTCTATGAGTCATCTGACTGCATATTGTGATTCGTTCTCATCTTACTATCACAAAGTCTTTAAACCACAAGGTAAATTACAGAAAGGGGACAACTCGTGCAAAATTCCAAGGTAAAAAGATCTGGAGATGACCAGCCTACAACACTGGTGGTTGGAGCTACTGGAGAACTTGGAGGCGCGATCGCTAGGATGCTTCTTGCGCAGAAGCGACATGTGCGTTGTTTGGTAAGGCAGCACTCGAAATATCAGCCTCTCGTGGAAGCTGGAGCAGAGATCGTGTGGGGAGATCTGAAGGATCGGAAGTCTCTTGACCCTGGATGTGCAGGAGTCGAAACAGTCATTACAACTGCGAACTCGGCTAGGCGTGGTGGTCAGGACAATCCGAAGACGGTGGATCTTGAAGGAAACCGCAATTTGATTGACGCTGCCAAAAATGCGGGAGTAAAACACTTCATATTCATCTCGGCCAATACCGCTGATGCGCACAGTCCTGTACCATTTCTTCAAGCCAAAGGAAAAACTGAAGAACATCTTCGCGAAAGCGGGATGAAATATACCATCATTGCCCCTGACGCTTACATGGAGTTCTGGGTTGCGAACATCGTGGGATTGCCAGCATTGAATGGGCAGCCTGTAACCATCGTTGGTGATGGTCAGCGAAAACATTCCTTTGTCTCAGCTGCAGACGTTGCAAAGATAGCTCTTGCCTCCGTCAACAATCCCAAAGCGATGAATCAGCGACTACTAATCGGTGGTCCCCAACCAGTTTCATTCCTCGACATCGTAGCCGTTTATGAGCGTGCTCTGAGCCGCAAGATTACGGTTAACCATGTAGCTCCAGGTCAATCCGTGCCTGGTCTCAGTGAGGAACTGGTGGCGTTGCTGACCGGCTTCGATATGTATGATTCACCCATAAATATGACGGAGATCACTCGCACCTATGGCGTTAAACCCACTTCGGTTGAGGAATTTGCAAAGAACATGGTTGCAGGTTCCAAATAGCGCGCGCTAGCCTGTTTGATAATCAATTAGGTAAATCACGCGCGTTTAGTATATCCATAAGAAGGCTTTTCAGATACTTGTTGTTAACTTCTATTAGTCCACAGGTTTATCAGGGGCGTAGCGTGCGCGAGTGACAGTCTGTATGTCAACCACCATTGACACCCAGAAGACAAGATAGGGTATGTTGAGTATTAAAGACTACATCATAACCCACGAAAAGAACATGAGGCAGAAAAAGTGCGTGCGCGCGCGCAAGATCTCTCCACAAACGATATTTGACCGAAGAGACTATCTAGAGACGCTCGCGCGAAATACGAATGTCAGAGGCGGTGTAAGAAATGAGTGACAAATCACCTAGTAAAAGTTTAATCGATGAGTTACCAGGCGCAGTGAAAGAGAACCTTTCCTCTGGAGAGGAAGTGATCCGTTACCTAAAAACTTTCGAAGTAGTTGAAAGACCCGACTACATCATACTCACAAACCTCCGTGTTGCCTATTTCGATGAGAGACATCTGGGTCGCTACGTCTTCAAGTCCATACCGTTCGAGAAGCTACTCCAAATAAGGGCGGGTCGAGGTGCCGTGCTGTGGGGAGAAATCTCCTTCGAGAGCGAGGATGGCACCGTGATTCTATTGGAGAGGGTCGCGCGCCGCGACATAGAAGGCTTCATAGACGCCCTGGAAACCGCATATAACAGCATAGCCGTGGAGCCGATATCAATAAAACATGAAAAGGATCTGCTCGGCAAGGCGACATGGGAGTTCAACAAGCCCGCAGAGATGATTGTCCGGCAACGGTCTTCCGATCAGCCTAAACCATCTGAGGATCCGCTAGATCAGCTAAAAATGAGGTTCATCAGAGGGGAGATATCCGAAGAGGAGTACAAGGCTAAACTTCGTGTACTGCAAGAGAAGTGAACGTGTTCTCATTGCCGTTTGTTCTGCCATCATTCATAATTGCCGTAGCAAGAGTGACTGTTCCTTGGTCCAGAACAAAACACAGACCAAAAAACCCAACGAAAAGTATGAATCCGACAAGGCTAAAAATACGCAAGCCCCTTGCTTTGTTTCGTTCTTCTCTGATTTTCTCTTGAAAGGCTACTATGCGCGCGCTTGCTCGTTCAGACATGAAGCCACCAATTTCCTTTGATCGTAGGTCCCTATTCTGATTCTTAGTCGTTTGGGTTTGGGATAAAACTTTACCCCAAACCAAACTTTTATAAAAATGAACATGTTGTCATCACTCATGGAAAGTTTTGTCGATAACTTGTTTGTTCGCTTAAGAGTGCGTGGCTTTCAGGCACGAATTGTCTCTGTCTCTCATTTGCAGGAGATGCAGAAAGAGATAGAAAGCCTTCGTAGTCACGCCTTCCTTGATGCTCAGTTCTATCAAGACCGCCTTGCTTGGTTCAACTTCCAAATTCCTGAAGACCTGCCGAAAGCACAATCCTTGATTGTTGTAGCTGTCCCAAGACCCCAGACTCGAGCGATTTTTATCTGGAATGGACAGCGACGTCCACTGATTCTTCCTCCTACTTACACAGCATATGATGAAATAGCAAAACAAGTTGAAAATCTTCTGACAAAAATATTCAGAGAAAAAGGTTACAAATCTGCAAGAACGGCACTACCCCTTAAACTACTGGCAGCTCGAAGTGGTCTCGTTCAATACGGCAGGAACAATATTTGCTATGTCTCTGGGCTGGGAAGTTTTCTCCAGCTCGTAGCCGTCTATTCTGATATGCCTTGTGAAGAAGACTCTTGGCAGGAAGCAACGATGATGAAGAGCTGCGAGGAATGTGAACTGTGTCGCCGAGCTTGCCCCACAGAAGCTATTCCTTCTGACCGCTTCCTTCTGCGTGCTGAACGATGCATTCCGTATCATAATGAAAAGAAAGGCGACGTTCCGTTTCCAAAGAGGATGGATGCTTCGTGGCATAACTGCGTCGTAGGATGTGTGCGCTGCCAAAGAGTCTGTCCACAGAACAAAGAAGTTATGCAATGGACAGGAGAAGAAGCGGAATTTTCCGAGGAAGAGACCGCTCTGCTCTTAGAAGGTTTACCATATGACAAACTGCCGGCCACAGCACAAAGGAAACTGGAGCGTCTGAGTCTAGTGGACTACCTCGACAGTCTTCCTCGCAACTTGGGCATTTTCTTCAAGAAACGTGAGTAGTCCAAATTCAAGTGAGTTCTCTGTGTGTTTGGGGGTAAAGTTTTATCCAAACTAAATGTGGTCAAAGTCGTCGGTCAAGCTTCGACACCATTGAGCAATTTCGAGCAGATGCCAAAAGTAATCATTTGGAGTCGCATCGCAAGATATTTCAATCTGAGTTGCCCGAGACAAGGTAGAGAATGGGAAATGAAAATCGGCTCGATCGTTATCGATTGCAGTGAGTTCGACAAGATGTTTGCATTCTGGCAGGAGGCGCTACATTACGTCTCCCGAGAGCCTGCGAAGGACGGTTGGGTCGTTCTTCGTGACCCTGAGGGAAGAAATCCGAACGTCTCCTTGAACCGAGTCCTTGAGAAGCGCTCAGGCAGGAATAGGTTGCACCTCGACCTCTATACTGACAACAGAGAGGATGAGGTAAAGAGATTACTCAAAATCGGAGCGACCCGCCATCCCCAGACGTATGAGCCTGATGATGATTTCGTCGTGCTGGAGGACCCTGATGGCAACCTCTTCTGCGTGGTCCAAAAACACACATAGAAACCGGGTTCTCAAGGACTTGGCAAGTGAACAAGGGTTGGTTTGGGGTAAAGCTTTATCCGCATACGCGATACTGTGGTTGATCGGTCTGAATAGGCTTCAATGAGATCTTTGACTGCTTTTGCTATTTGGGAATCTTTGACTGCTTTTGCTATTTGGGAATCTTTGAACTTGTAGTATCGAATCCTCTTTCCAAACATGACAAGGGTAACAATGTTTTCATTTTCCAGAGTTTCTAAATGAGTTCTAGCTGACACGTAATTGACAGTGGTCCTTTTCGCTAACTCGGAAACAGTGACGAGTTCTGACCGCATCAAGACTTTCAGCATCTTCAGCTTAGTCTTTGAACAAAGCACGTCTTCGATGTTATTGTGCGGAAGCGTCATCGTGGTTACCCTCACTATGTTGCCTCCGCAAAGTTCTAAGCGCATGATTTCATCGGCCCATTACAGCTCACTGAAGACCTTCAAGAGCCTCAGGGTGATGTGAATTGGAAACGCCTTAGACTAGTGTTCGAAAGTCATAAATACGAAATTGGACAAAATGAAACAAAACAAATTGAAGAGGGAGAAGATTGCATAAGACTTTGGCGATTCTAATTGTATTCTTGCTTCTCGCAAACATTGGGGCTATTAGCATGGTTCACGCGCAAACACCACATCAGATTGCCATGGACGCGGCCATAACTAAAGGCATCGATTATCTTAACATGCTTCAAGCTCCTGACGGACATATCGGCGAAAGCTGGTACGTGGGCGAGACTGGCCTCTACATTCTTGCGTTGCTCGATCACAACATTTCAAAGAATGATCCTCACGTGCTAAACGCCACGAATTACATTCTGTCGCGAGTACAAATCGATGGATCCATCTACCAGTCTGAACCAAACTATGAGACGGCTGGCGCAATTATGGCTCTGGAAGCGCTTCAGAATTCTACATTGCTGCCAACGATAAGTAATGCGGCAAGCTATGTCTTGTCGTCGCAGGCACCGGACGGGTCTTTCGGTTACAGCGCAGGAGCTGGAAGTGGAGATCTCTCTAACTCGCAATACTCAATTCTGGGTCTGAAATCTGCAGAGCTTGCAGGGTGGGTTCCACCATCTTCGACTCCGTACACTAAACTCGCAAACTGGGTGAAAACTCAACAGAACGTTGATGGCGGCTACTGCACTTATGGTTATACAACTTCTAGCGGGGCAGGGACAAGTGCAGCACTCATATGCTTATCCCTTGCTGGCGTCCCCTTAGGTGATTCATCGATTCAGGGCGGCATCACTTGGCTCAAAAACAACTTCAGCTACACAACTAACCCTGGGTACGACTGGTTAGGAGCGTATTACTACTATCTCTATGGTGCAATGAAAGCACTCACTTTCTGCGGCATCACGAATCAAGTCGGCGGAGTGATGGACCCCACAACGGCGGCCAACCCTGGTGTCGCAGGAGACAGAGGATGGCACTTCGACTTCTCGGAACACTTGATAGTGACGCAATATGGGAGCGGCGACTGGCACTGCATTCCCAGGCGTATATTACTATCACACAGTTGAAGACATAATGGCGGTTCTCGTTCTTGAGAGATCCACCGTGGTAGCACCCCCAACCACAGTTGGCGGCGAAATCATATCCGTCAACGTGTTGCAACTACTGGCTCCGTATCTGCTGATTGCTTTATTCGCGGCAACCGCATCTGGATTGCTTCTGCGATATAGAAGAAGAATAACCTAAACTCCCATTTTTTTGTGTCAGGCTCGGCGGCGCGCGCGAGGTACAGGCCATTAAGTTTTCTTTTTTTTAGAAAATAGCGCACGAACATTGTGTGGGCACATACTGAATTGGCTTTGGCAATCTTAATAAGTGTTGATTAATTGGTCTTGGACTGTATTGGAACTAAGGAAAGGTTTGAGATGCGAATGGAAGGAATAATGCTCGAATCTGTTAAGAAATCTTTTGGTGACAAGGTTGCAGTGAGAGACCTGACATTCTCCGTCGAACCAGGGGAAATACATGGTCTTCTAGGTCCAAACGGATCAGGGAAAAGTACAACCATGAAGATGATTATGGGCATAGTCAAGCCCGACCACGGAAAGATAAACCTCTGCGGCATAGACGTGCTGCGGCAACCCGTTGAGGCCAAGAAGCTCGTTGGTTATGTTCCAGAATTTCCCTATCTCTACGAATACCTGACGGCTTCGGAATACCTTGACTTCGTGGGCACGGCATATCACATCGACCTGAAGAGCAGGCGGGAGAGGGTTGATGAGCTTCTTCAGGCTTTGCAGATGAATGAACAAATCAATGAAGTCATGGCCGGTTTCTCTCAAGGCATGCGGCAGAAGATAGCGTTCACAGCGGCTCTGCTTCATCGACCTAAAGCCTTGATCTTGGACGAACCATTGAACGGTCTGGACCCTCGATCGGCTAGGATCGTTAAGGATATCCTTCAGCGCCTTGCCGGGGAAGGCGTCACAATCATCTTTAGCACTCATGTCTTGGAAATCGCTGAGGCTGTGTGCGGCAAGATTACGATATTGAATGAAGGGAGCATCATAGCTGAGGGAACTGTGCAAGAACTGAGGGCAAAAGCTGGCATGCCTGGTTCGACGTTGGAGGATATATTCCTGAAACTTACCGGTAGCGAAGATGCTGAAAAGATTGTTGAGGCTTTACGGCTATGAATCGGTCAACGATCGTTAGCCTTGCAAGTGTTCTCTACAAATCGTATTTCAGAGCTAGTAGCCGTGGGCGCAGGAGCTTCCTATCTAGACCTATCGCGCTGGTCATTTTGGATGCAATCGTTTTCTTGGCTCCATTAGGGCTGTTTTCTTATGTGCTCCCTTTGATTCCGAGTGAATATGCAAGCACGGTTCGAATGGTTGCAATGCAGGCGCTTATTGTTTTGCCTGTTATCCTTACTTCGGCTGTACTTTTGGCTGGTATACTCTTTGAGCTTGGGCAGACCACAAGCCTGTCTACAAGCGAAGCGGTGAACTGGCTTCCAGTGTCTCCGAATGAATACATTGTGGCCTCCAGCTTTTCATTGGAGTTCGCTTACTCGCCAGTTCTGTGTTTTAGTCTTGGGGTCGCTATACCTCTCGCCTTGAGCCTTGGCATGCTGTGGGTTGTTCCTTTTTTCGTCGCGATAACGCTCCTTGCCTTCATCTGGGGAGCTGTGCTCGTTGAGGCTTTGAGGGCGGTGATGAACCGCATATCCTCTGGTCTTTACAAGAAGAGCGGAAGATTCGGTGTCATCCTTCGCATTGTCCTCGTTGTCGTGCTACTCGTTGCGGTGCAGATAGCCTTTAACCCTTACATTCTTTACACCGCACTCTCAAGCATTGTCAACGGCGTCAACGTGGCTTGGTTTGTGCCGGTGATTTGGCCTTCAGTTGCCGTTGCTTCTTCGCTTGTTCCCGACGCGGTGAGGGCGACCGCGTTTACGTTGCTTTCTCTCTTGTTCACTTTGCTGATTTTTGAGGGTGCAGCCAGGCTCAGAGCCAGGTATTGGTCGCCTGTGCCCGTCACAATTATGGTGTCCACTTCAACCGTTTACGTCCCCAAGGGGGAGTCTTTTTGGTGGTTGGATCCAACAGCGTTTGCATTGGCTTTGAAGGAGTTGAGGTCTCTTGCGAGACGGAGGGATATGGCGAGGTTTCTCGCTATTCCAGTGTTGCTCGTGGTAGCTTCTTTTCTCCCCGCGGTGACGAGTGGAGAGAGTGCAAGTAAGGCATTGTCGGGTGTTGGTTTGGTTCTTATGGCTGAAGCATCTTTTATCATGCCGATGATGCTCTCTTCCATTTCCATAGGGCAAGAGGGAAGTTCGATTGCTAACATCTACATGCTTCCTATATCAGTCGATGAGTTTGTGAAGGGGAAGCTCTTTCTTTCATGGGTCGTTTCAGGCGTAGGAGTCTTGGTGATTGCTTTGCTGCTGCAGTTTCTGGCTCCTCTTTCGGCGTTGCTGTTCTTGGCTACCTTGATTGCGGTGATCTTCAATGTATTCGTACAAGGATATGTGGGTCTTGGGGCAGGTTCGCGTTACCCCAATTTCACCGTCGGGCCTAGAGCGAGATACCTCACATTTACAGGATTCATTGTCGCCTTCACTATAGGAGGACTGGCGACTTTGGCGATTATTGCCCCATTGACAGTGTACCTAGTGACTGGATTCTCCTCGCCATTGGGCGGAGGCTCTATGGGATCAATCTTGTTGGCCATCATTTTGACAGTGGCCATTGGCGTAGTCATTCTCCCACTCACGCGCTCCTACTGCATGCGAGGCGTAAGGAAGCTCCTTTCAAACATGGAAACTTGAGTTTAATTCGCTTAGCGCGCGCGAGCGCTCGTTTGGAACTACACGAGAGGTAACTATGTGGATTCTTCTCCTGCTGTTGTTGGTGGTTTTTTCTATGTGGGATAATGGGGATTGGAAGGTTTACTGTTTGAACGCTACTACGCCCGGGTGCAGGTGAAAAGGCTTAGGTAGGGGTTCCAACTATCATTGTTTTTTGAAATTGCCTTGTAACTGAAGCGGATGAGGTAAGTCCTATGGCAAATTGCAGACTGGAAAAAAGTGAGGATTTCGCGGTTAAGCTCGATTCTGAAGACCCTCTGAAAGATTATCGCAACAGGTTCTACGTTCAACCAAACACGATATATTTGGATGGCAATTCCTTAGGGCTTCTGTCGAGAGACTCGGAGGCCTCAGTTTTGCGTGTTATCGACGAGTGGAAGAGGCTTGCCATCGGAGGATGGCTTGACGCGAAACAACCGTGGTTCTACTTTGCTGAAACTCTTGGAGCCATGTGTGCCAAGCTTGTCGGTGCCGAACCTGAGGAAGTTGTTGCCACGGGAGCAACCACCGTCAACATTCACTCGCTTGTTAACACTTTTTATCAGCCCGGTCGGAAAAAGAAGATACTTGCAGATGAACTCACTTTTCCCACCGATATCTATGCTCTCAGAAGTCTAGTTCGACTGAGAGGTTTCGATCCAAGTCGAGACTTAATTCTTGCCCCAAGCGAGAACCGTCGGTTCTTGAGCGAGGATAATATCATTGAGTTGATGGACGAAGGTGTTGCACTTGTTTTTCTGCCCTCAGTATTGTATAGAAGTGGACAGCTTCTTGACATGAAGAAACTCACGGAAGAAGCACATGATAGAGGAATACCCATAGGTTTTGACTGCTCCCATTCAGTAGGCGTTTTACCCCATTACCTTGACAAATGGAAGGTAGATTTCGCCGTATGGTGCAGCTACAAGCACCTGAACGGTGGACCGGGCGGAACAGCCTTTCTATACGTGAACAAAAAACACTTCTGCCGAGAGCCATCCCTGGCAGGTTGGTTTGGATATGTCAAGGAGAAACAGTTTGACCTATCCATCAATTTTGAGCATTCACAGAGCGCAGGGGGATGGCAAATATCATCTCCACCGATTTTGAGTGCAGCTGCCGTGGAAGGTTCGCTCAAAATTATACTTGAGGCCGGAATAGATGCCATAAGAGAAAAATCGTTGAAGCTAACCTCCTATCTTATTCATCTAGTCGATGTGACCCTGTCTAAACCTCCATACGACTTTTCCATAGGAACTCCAAGAGAAGCCGAACGCCGAGGTGGACACGTGGCAGTTGAGCATGCCGAAGCCATGAGGATAAGCCAAGCGCTAAGAGCAAGACACGTGGTTTCTGATTTCAGACCCCCAAACGTGGTTCGGGTTGCCCCCACGCCGCTCTACAACACCTACCACGAAGTCTGGAAGATAGTTCAACACCTAAAGGCAATAATCGAGAAAAAGGAGTACGAGAGATTTTCTAAGGAGAGAAAAGACATATCATAGCCAACTTTGCCGGGTAGCGCGCGCTCTACGATGCGTCTACGGGCAGAACGAGTATTTCCCGTTTTTTTCTCGCTCGGCAATCCATGCCTTTACTCCGATTTGCTTCATCCTATGAAGGTTCTCAACTGTCTTCTTGTGGTGGGCAGCCCCATCTGAAGCAAACGCTTTCAGAATACTGCATGGAAACTCGCCGCATTGAAAGCAGTATTGAACCTTCTTGTTCTTTGCACAAAACATGATTTTGCAGTCGGAACTCCAATGAACATCAAGCGGTCCTCTGCATCTTTCGCATTTTATCTGTTCTGGCTTGATTATTTCCTTACGTTCTTCTTTGAACCAGGTCACTATCTCTTCCATCAATTTTGCGTTTCCATGAGCCGCTTCGTACATGTCACATTTCGCACAGTTCAGACCGCAAAACGCTATTGCCCACTTCTCTGATTCTTTGCTCGTGCTTCTCACCTTTCAAGGATAACCAAAGCTGGTTCAGGTATAACTTTTCCGGATCGCCAAAAGTTGTTGTTGGAGTAGAGTTTTATCACACACACTTAAGAATTGGGGAAGGTATTATTTGAATGGAGGTAACACACGCGATGGATTTTGACCAATTTGTGGAACAATATCATCTGACGGTTGCTGAATTTGCCAAAGGGAATCCTAAGCCCGTTATTGCACTCCTTTCTCACAGAAACGATGCATCCCTTGCGGGTGGCTTTGGCGGTTTCACACACGGCTACGATCAGGTTGCAAAGGCTATCGAGTTTGCAGCAACACAGTTCAAGGAAGGGAAGATTAGTTTCGAGAACTTGGCGAAAGTTGCGACCCAAGACATGGGATACATCGTGGAGATAGAGCGTTACAAATCCAAACTTGGTGGAAGTGAAGACGTTACCCTCGATGTTCTGCGGGTTACAAGCATCTTTCGGCTCGAAAAGGGGGTCTGGAGGCTCGTTCATCGCCATGGTGACCCAACGACAGCTATGAATGTATTAGTTCAATTACTTCCCAAAGCAGTTGTTTCTATCCAAAAAGCTGTCTGAGTGTGGAAGCATCTCCCGCCACTACATCCTTTTTTTCTTTTTCCCGCAAAACCAAAGATTGACTTTCTTCCCGAATTCGCGCGCGAACAGAAAACTATTTTAGCCCTGGTTTTTTTTGAAGCAACCAAGAGGAGTTGTTATTGAACATCAAATTCAAAGAGGATTTTATTGTTCTCTGGAAAAAATTCTTTGGTGAAGCGGAACTTCCTATCGCCTTCTACTACACGAATGAAGAAGGGCATGCGGAACTCGTGAAGCCCGATACAATAGCGCGCAGATGCGTCATAGCAGCGCTGTCACTTGTAAGGAAGGGGAGAGCTTTGTGTTTTGATGCAGAGTCAATCGGCTGTTCTGGCGGGCAACTGTGTCTGGGCTTTCGTGAAACGCTAGAACCTGACGATGAATACTTCCTCTCCTGTGGAATTCCTGGAAAAATTGAAGGTGAGCGTTACAAGAAGACGCCTGAGATTGCTGCCGAGTGGCTTAAGCTTATGCCGTCGTTCAAGGCTCCAGCAAAGTTCATAGTGTTCAAGAAGTGGGACTCATTGAATGAGTCGGATGAACCTGACGTCGTAATCTTTTTCGCGTGCCCCGATGTCCTTTCAGGCCTCTTCACATTGGCAAATTTTGAAGAGACGGAACCCAGCGATGTTTTCACTCCGTGGACTTCAGGGTGTGGCTCAATCGTTCAGTATCCCTTTCTTGAGAAAGATTCTGTCCGCCCAAGAGCTGTCATAGGATTGTTTGATGTTTCAGCGCGCCCCTTTATTCCAGAGAACACGCTTTCCTTTTCTGTATCCATGCGCAAGTTCGAGCGTATGGTTCGCAACATGGAAGAAAGTTTCCTGACCACAAATTCCTGGAAGGCAATACAGAAAAGAATTCAAGGGACACCATAATAGCGTGCGCTAGACCTTGACGACCAGTGCAAGTGCAGCGCCGACGATGCCGAGTATCGCGCCAATGAATCCGCCTACAGTTCCTCCGAAGAGGCTAACGATGGAGAAGACCAGTATCAGACTTCCCCACCATCTGCAACACGCACGTAAGCCGCGCTCACCTTCTCCAGGACGAATCTTGAGCATGATGGCAGAAATCAATACGAGTATCCCTGACACTACTCCGATAATCATCCCGATCTCCTAAATCGTTGCATAGAGGCTGCCTGTATAGATGTTGCCCAGAATAATCAAGATACCAGCCACCAGTGAGATGATGACTGCTGTCGTGACCATCTTAGGTTCTGACATCTTTTCAACTCTGTCAAGACTTCGACGTCAAGCATATTTAAGCGCTATGGCGAGAAGCGCGACGCTAATTGATGATTTTTCGAAAGAGGAAGTAAGCATGGAAAAAAGTAGTACAATATATGCCGAAAATCTTTCAAAAAGGTTATATCAAGACCATTGGCGAAGTCTCCAGCGCAATTCCTTTTTTTGGTGTGTTTGATACTGCTTCTAAGTCATTTGCCCGAAGAGCCCGACTACCAAAGCTATCACACCGATAATCAGAACCATGATTGCTCTCCAGCAGATACCCGTGCGGTCGTAATACGTTCCGAATCCCATATTCACCTTTTTGTCTTCCGGAGTTTTCATTCCGAGATAGAGAAATGCAGCACCAAGGATGGTGATGAAACCGCCAACAGCGAGTACCAATGGAATCAAAGAACCCACCAGTTAAGCTATTGCTCAACAAACGAGATAAACTTTGAGAATAAAACGCCAGTTCATAGGCCTTAAGTGTTAGTTATCCAAAACCAAGACGGACAATAATGTTCTGCGTTACTGGGAAGCAATCAGGATGAAATAGCATGTTAGAAGCCCCACGCGAAAACTAGTAAGATTGTGGTTTTGGTGCTAGTTTTCGGTGAATATAGAGAAAAAGGGATAAATGGAAGAAAACACCAATTTTTTAAGCGGAGGATTTGAGAATGAAGGGCATAGTTGTTTATGACACCTCCTACGGAAACACCAAGAAAATCGCAGAAACCATTGCAGAGACACTGAAAGAGTCTGGAATAGAAGTTGACCTCTTCGACGTAAAAGATGTAAAAGCTGAGCGCAAAGGACTACGATTTCTTGGTTCTCGGTTCTCCAACCAAATTTGGCACAATGAGCTTTGCAGTCAGATCTTTTTTGGGCAAGGTAAAGAGTGAGGAATGGATTAACAAACCTTTCATAGCCTTTGATACCGAAAATCCTGAAAACATTGAGCGGTCACGCCTTGAGAACAAAGAATGGAGCGCAGCCGAAAAGATTGCTGAAAGGCTTAAAGAGAAGAAGATGAACCAACTGTCGCCCGTTTTGAAAGCCCTCGTGTTGGATTGGAAGGGACCGCTTGTGGAAGGCGAAATAGAACGAACAAGAGACTTCGCAAGGGAACTCGCCATCAAATTGAAGGAAGCGGCGCTGCAACAAAAGTGATAATTAAAGCGCGCGCGGTTGAGGCGTCATCGCAGTCACCTTTGCTATGCTTGTACGAAACAGTAGAAAGCGGTTCGCTCGAAACAACATTTCCTCAAAGCAGAGAGACAAGTCAAAGTAAAAAAGACTTATAGTCAATGCTGAATGATAAGAATCATGAGGAAAAAAATATGGAAGAACGAAACAAAGGGTTAGTACTTTTCGGGATAGTTCTCTTAGCGATAGGTCTGGTTGCTTCTTTTTACTCTCAAACGGAGTTACCTGGAGGTTATGGACGAACAACATATCCCTATCAAACTACAGGCATAATCTTAGATGTGGCCGGAATAGCGTTCATAGCATAGGGATTTCTTTATTCACCACGGAAGACAACGCCACCACCGCCACCACCCAGCAATCCATAGCAATCACGCGCACTGCTATTCACTAGCGGGCGCGCACATAAATCTTAAATCATGCTTGGACCTACAGTTCTTTGAGGTTCATCAATGGTGGATGAAGATCCAGTCATGACAATCGACAAGCCTCACTTCACGGTGAAGCTCTACAAGGATTTGCTGAAAGTGGATTTGAAAGAGGGCATTAGAAGAGAACTCGAAGCCTTTGCAGAAGCGAAGCCAGCGTTACGTGAAAGTGTGGGCTTGCTATTCCAAACAATCATTCCTCTTGATGTCCGCCTGAGAGACATATCGTCCGTAGGTTTGGACAAGAAAGGAAGAGTGAAAGTGGCAATCCCCACGCGAAGAGACCTCACAATCCCTGTTGAAGGAGAAGAGGCTCAACGACTAATTGACAAACTGAACGATCTAATCCAGCCAGAAAAAGAGAGAATGGTAAGGGACAAGGCAGCGGCAAAAAGGGCTGAAACGGAAGAAACACGCAGAGTATCAGGAGCCGAAAAGGACCTTTCGGGTGCAATGTTCAAAAAATAAATGTCCCATCTGCCTTCGTGCGCGCGCTATTTACGTTGACCGTGCGAGCATCAATGAATCATTGACCGAAAAGACATTCTGAATCCTTATTGAGAATTCATAAATCAAATATCTGCCTCGGGCGATGGAAGAGTGGGGTTAAGCATGAAGAAAATTGAGAATGCAACCAAGAGAAATGCTAGCAGTGTTCATCTGTTAGACGACGCTCCTAGGGAGCTCAGGAAAACTGAGGCTAGAAAGCCGTTATTCCTCACGAGATATGAGTAGAATTATCAATCGCTATTTGATTGCGTTTTTCATCATGTCTTGTATCGCTTCGCCTATTCCACCAGGATAATGAATCGCAATTCTCAGCGCGAATTCTCTGACTAGGTTCGCAGGAACACGGTACAAAGTGATATTGACGAAGATGTCATCCCTCGTCAGATCAACCGTTTGATTCTCCTGAAGATACGATGCAAGCCCCTTCTGTTTGTTCATGCCGTCGTCGCCAGTTGGTGTTAGCAAGTTTGACGAGCCTGCTCAGAGAATCCGAACTTGGAATTATTATCTTGGACGGAATTGGCAACCACCAAGTTCGAATGAGGGATTGGCGCGGCTCGTCAAACCTGAAAATCGGTTTGGTGCGGACGCCTTAAAAGGTCAGTCTTAAAGCAACACTTTTTCAAAGCAGAGAGGTGAGTTGAAGTGAATAAAACTCCATCAGTTTTCCAGGAGAAAGACTATGTGACAAAAAGAGGCTGCAGCGTGTGACTCCTTCGATCAACCAGGTGTCAGCAAGCTTTATTGATTCTCAATGACATACATTCTCAAAGATTGCCATGATCCTTGGCATTTGTGGAAGTCCGCGGAAGAAGGCAACAGAATTCGTATTGACCGAAGCTTTGCGCATGCTTGAGAAAATGGGCTTTGACACCGAGCTCTACACGGTGCGAGGGAAGAACATCGGTTTCTGTCAACACTGCGACTACTGTCTAAGAAACAAGGAATGCAGACTTAAGGATGACATGTTCATGCTTTACCCTATGTTGAAGAGAGCAGAAGGACTCATATTTGCAACCCCTGTCTACAACGGCGGACTGAGTGGACAAACAAAGGTCGTTATGGACAGGTGCAGGGCTCTACTTGCACAAGATCCTAACGTATTTAGACATAAGGTCGGTATGGCGATAGCAGTGGGCGGGGACAGAATTGGCGGTCAGGAACTGGCTATTCAGCAGATCACGACTTTTTACGTTCTGAACGGAACTGTTCCCGTCAGTGGCGGAGCTTTCGGTGCGAACCTGGGTGCCACCTTCTGGTCGAAAGACACGCTAAAAGACACACAACTGGATGAAGAAGGTTTCAGAAGTCTGAAGAAAACAATCAAGAGATTCGCTGAAATGCTCAAACAGAACAAGTCAAAGTAGTTTCCTGAAGTGAAATAACTTGATTGGCAAGCCAAAGAACAAGGAAAAGGTTGCCTGGGGAATCACGGGCAGTGGCGACAGGTTGTTCGAGACAATCACCGTTATGAAACAGATGAAAGAAACATACAAAAACATGGTCGACATACGCGTTTATCTTTCGAAGGCAGGAGAACAGGTCACCAAATGGTACAAACTGTACGAGCCTCTGAAGCAAAGCTTCGACAAAGTCTGGATTGAATCAGGCCCGAACTCTCCTTTTCTTGCTGGCGAACTTGAACTGGGAAAGTTCAAGTTTCTGCTTATCGCTCCAGCAACTTCGAACACGGTGGCAAAACTATCTACTGGAATTTGTGACACTCTGCTTTGCAATTCGGCAATCATGGCCTTGAAGGCCTTCGTTCCCGTCTACGTTATGCCCAGTGACTTCAAAGAGGGAACCTTAGTCACCAAGCTTCCTAACGAGAAAGACCTTCGACTGAGAATAAGGAAAGAGGATGCTGAAAATGCTCGAAAACTCGCCCGCATGGACGGTGTTTTTCTGCTGGAAAAACCTGAAAATATCAGTCAAGTGTTCGAAAAGCACTTCGCTATCGGCCAACTCTGACTTCCTGTCGCCTTTTTTCCTTGTTAGTCTTCGGACGCTATTTCCATTGGAACTCTGTCCGCCTCAGAGCAACGAAACTAAAACCTTAAGATAAAGAACTCATTAAGAAGCTGAGAGGATCCGAAGATGGTTGTTGCTGGAAAAGTATTCAGGCTTTCCGATCCGCTTCCTGTCGCCGATATCGCGACACGGCTCGAAGGATATCGAACCGAGGAAGAATACGAAGAGGGAGACCACAAGTTCACGCTGCAGACAGAGGTTGTTGGGCTCGTTCCGAAAGTGAGGATGCTAAGGGGTATATACTCTCATGATTTTGTCACTCAGGTTTTTCACAGAGGAAAAATCCTGCCTACACCACGCACAATTGAAGCAGTCTTTAGCTTTGCTGAGTATGAAGGTACCACGTTCTTAACGGTCGTTGAAAAGAAACGAACTGCAAATTTCATTGCAAACAAGCTGAGTGAAATCTTGTTCGAGAAGGTGGGGGGAGTTTTGGAAGCGAGGATTTCCCCGGAGACACTGAAGAGTTTTCACCTCAAGAATCCTGAGGACACGAAGATAACATTCTTTGATAACGTTGACATTCCAAACGTTGACAAGCTTTCTCTCTACGGCCCAGACCTGATAAACACGTCATTGTTCGAAGATTACGGAAAACACGGCGACTTGTGGTACGTGGTCGCAAGGTCGAGGAATTACGGTTACGTTGTTGGCATAACGAGAGATGCGTCAATAACAATCTTCAACCTAAGCGAAAAAGAGCCTTACCTCGAATTTGTGGCAAAAGAAATCTTTTCATTGACCAAAGAAGAGACCTAGAAAGTCTAGTACTCGATTCCCTTCCGTGCCTTGAAACCAGCGTTGTACGGATGCTTTATCTCGATCATCTCTGTGACCAAGTCAGCCGCTTGAATGATCTCGCGTGGCGCATTTCTACCGGTCAAAACGAGCTCAACGTGCTCTGGTTTCTTCTTGATAAGTTCGAGCACTTCTTCTACGCTAATGAGCCTGAGATTGAGCGCAACATTGATTTCATCCAGTACAACTATGTCGGCTTCGCCCTTCATGACAGCTTCTCGAGCCGTTTCAAGAGCTTGTCCTGCTAAGTCAACGTCGACTTTGTCAGGTTTCTTTTCTGAAACGAATCTGCCCCGCCCGAATGCTCTAAGTGTCAGTCCAGGCAGCTTGTCCACGACGTATAATTCGCCGTAATCGAAACCGCCTTTGATGAACTGTACTATGTAGACCTTCAATCCTCTTCCCACGGCTCTAAGGGCCAGTCCAAAAGACGCGGAGCTTTTGCCCTTTCCGTTTCCAGTGTAAACTTGAACGAGTCCCCTTTCAAGTTTCATTTTTCAGAACCTTCTTCAAGAGTCTTCGGGCCGCAGACGTTGGATCTGTTTTCCTTTCCACTATCTCATGGACGAGTTGGTCTAAATGACCATCTCTTTTCAACTCTTCGATCAGAGAATTAGTCACTATCTCTCTAATAGCTTCTACGAGCTCGGTCTCTGCCCTCGTACTCATAGATGCTTTTTTGCATTCGCGATTTCCTTCTAGAAAGCATCTGTGTTTCTCGATTTTCTCGATCACTTCGGAGACTCCTTCGCCTGTCAATGCGATCGTTTTTAGCACTGGTGGCTTCCACAGTTGTTCTTTGTTGTTCAGTTGAAGGTTCGACTGAATGTCCATAACTGCTTTGTCTGCGCCTTCACGGTCAGCCTTGTTTACGACGAAGATGTCGGCTATCTCCATTATACCTGCTTTTATTGCCTGTATGTCGTCACCCAGTCCAGGTGCGTGAACCATGATTATCGTCTGGGCAACTTTGATTATTTCGACTTCCGATTGTCCCGCTCCGACGGTTTCAACTATGACTATGTCTTTTCCAGCTGCGTCAAGGATTCTGACCGCATCTTTCGTCGCTTTGGCTATTCCCCCGGCATAGTTCCGGGTAGCCATGCTCCGTATGAAAACGTCCCTGTCCATGCAAAGCTCTTGCATTCGAATTCTGTCGCCCAGCAGGGCTCCGCCGGTGAAGGGGCTTGTAGGGTCGACAGCTACCACGCCTACCGTTTTGCCTCTTCGTCTGTACTCCTTCACAATTTTCTCGATCAACGTGCTTTTCCCTGCACCGCCGGCACCTGTCACGCCTATAATGTGGGCTTTGCCTGTGTGAGGATATATCTCAGCGACTAACTCTTGAGCCATGGGCTCCTTGTTGTTTTCAATGATGGTTATTGCCTTGGCTATGCTTCTTCGGTTGCCTGCGAGTACGCCTTTGACTATTTCTTCGGTTTTTGTCAACGCCTCTGCACATCTTGATCGTTAGCTTTTTTTCGAGAGGCTATCCAAAACATACTGTTTTATGGTTTCCGTCGACGTTCCTGGTCCAAATATCTCTCTAATTCCCAGCTTTTTCAGTTCTGCTATGTCTTCTTCCGGAATGATGCCTCCCGCGAAAACCATTACGTCTGTCATTTCCTGTTCTTTCAGAAGCTTCATTATTCTGGGAAAGAGTGTCTTGTGGGCTCCTGAGAGTATGCTCAGGCCTATTACATCTACATCTTCCTGCAGTGCTGTTTCAGCAATTTGCTCAGGTGTCTGTCTGAGGCCAGTGTAAATGACTTCCATGCCCGCGTCTCTGAGCGCTCTTGCCACGATTTTTGCTCCTCTGTCGTGGCTGTCGAGTCCCGGCTTGGCGATCAGTACCCTTATTTTCTTTCCTTTCTGCATGTTCATCGCCTCTAAATTACTATTAACTCCTTGTACTCACCGTAAACTTGGCGTAACACTTCGCAGATTTCGCCCAGCGTCGCGTACGCTTTCACTGCGTCTATTATTGATGGCATTAGGTTTTCATCTTTTTCTGCGGCGTGACGTAGCTTGTCGAGTGTTTCTTGGACCTTCTTATTGTTGCGTTCATGCTTCAATTTTTGAAGGTTCGCGATCTGTTCTTTCTCGACTTTCGAGTCCACGCGCAATAGTTCTATTGGGATTTCTTCCTTTTCAATCTTGTAGTCGTTGACGCCGATTATTGTGCGTTTCATTTCTTCGATTTCTTTCTGATATTTGTAGGCGCTGTCGGCGATTTCTTTTTGGAAGAATCCCTTTTCGATCGCCACTATTGCTCCACCCATTTCGTCGACCATTCGAATGTAGTCGAAGGTCCTTTTTTCCATCTCGTTCGTCAGTGCTTCGACGTAATATGCGCCTGCCAAAGGATCTATGGTGTCTGTTGCTCCGCTTTCGTGAGCTATTATTTGTTGAGTTCTTATTGCGACTCTGACCGCTGCTTCACTGGGCAAAGCTAAGGCTTCATCGAAGGAGTTTGTGTGCAGAGATTGAGTGCCGCCAAGTGCGGCCGACAAAGCTTGAATTGTGGTGCGGGTAATGTTGTTTAAGGGTTGTTGGGCTGTGAGGGTACAACCCGAAGTTTGCACGTGCATTCGCATCCACATCGATCTCGGGTTCTTGGCGTGAAATCTTTCCTTCATCAACTTTGCCCAGATCCTTCGAGCAGCTCTGAATTTTGCTATTTCTTCGAAGAAGTCATTGTGAGAAGCAAAGAAAAAGGACAGCCGCTGAGCAAAATCATCCACTTTGAGTCCTCTTTGCATGGCTGATTCTACGTAGCTTATTCCATCGTAGATCGTGAAGGCCAATTCCTGAACGGCGTTTGCACCTGCCTCTCTGATGTGGTAGCCGCTTATGCTTATTGGGTTCCATCTTGGCAAATGTCTTACGCAGTATTCGACTATGTCGGTTGTGAGTTTGACCGCAGGTCTGGGCGGATAGATGCAGAGTTTCTGAGCGAAGTATTCTTTGAGGTTATCGTTCTGGGTTGTGCCTCCGAGCTTCTCTCTCATCACGCCCTGCTTGTCGCCGACGGCGACGTACATGGCCAACAGCATAGCTGCTGGACCATTAATCGTCATGGAAGTGGTAACCTTGTCAAGCGGGATTCCATCTAAGAGCACTTCCATGTCCTTCAATGAAGAGACGGCAACTCCGCAGATGCCCACTTCCCCTTCGCCGACGGGATGATCCGAGTCATAACCAAGAATCGTCGGATAGTCAAACGCGATGCTTAAACCCGTTTCTCCTTCCTTGAGTAGATATTTGAAACGCTTGTTGGTCTGCGCAGCTGTGCCGAACCCTGAAAACTGACGCATTGTCCACAGGCGTCCCCTGTACATCGTTGCGTGAACACCGCGAAGGTACGGATACTCGCCAGGAAAACCCATGTCGCGCACGTAATCAGTTGAATTGATGTCCTCTGGTGTGTACAAACGTTTAATCAATATATTCGAAGTGTTCTTGAACTCACCTTTCCTTTCCTTGGATTGCTTAATCCAGTTAGGTAAAGTTGTCTGTTCCCAGCGTTCACGTTCCTTCTTCACTTGTTCGATTTTTCTTTCTCATCAAACACCGTCTCATCCTGCTCCTTATATGAACGTAAGCTGTTTGAAAGTATAGTACCATCATTGAAGCTTAAAGGATATTTTCCTATCGGTCCAAAAAGTCATTTCATCTTATCTGATTACTAAAAATGCTTAGATTGGTCCAGCAAAGTTTTAGCTGGAGTGGTTCATGGCTCGCTTCAGGGGGTCGCGCGCGGGCGAAATCACGCGAATGACACTTCTCTCATTGCTCCTTAAGAATCATCCGCTTCCAAGCTCTATTGAGCTTCCAACAGCGATGCCGCAGCTGAAAATCCCCATCCGTAGCCGAGCATCAGTATGACGTTGCTCTTTGAGAGTCTGTTGGCAGAGGTTATTCTTTCAAGTATGAAGGGCAGGCTTGCCCCTGCCAGGTTTCCGTGTTCTTTCAATATTTCACGCGATTCCTGCAGTTTTTCACGGGGAATTCCATGGTTCTCGGCCAGGGCCTCCAGGATTTTTTCGCTGCCCGTGTGAACTGCCCACTTCTTCGATTGCATGATCGTCTTCTTCAAGTTTTTGCCAAGGAGTCTTTTCAGTGCTGCACTCGTGTACTTGACTCCAAGCGTCGGTATTCCTCTGCCGAGGTTTGAATGGAATCCAAACTTGAAGGTTTCAGGCAAAGAGGAGAGTTTAGCGTAGCCGGCAGATGATCTGTTTCTCCCAGGTTGGTGACTTCGACTGTTTTCTTGACAACCAAACCTCCACCGCTGTTTGCCACGACGGTCGCGGCTACTCCGTCGCCGAACAAGAAATACTCCATCGTTGCCACCCAATTGTCAAGTTCAATTTGTCGCTTGTTTTCGTCTCTGATCTCGTTGATTCGACCAATCTCCTGAACTTCTTTGATGCCGTTGACTTGGTTCTGGAACCAGAACGAACTGACTCCGCTGTCGCAAATGAGCACATTATCCTTTGAATTTGCGGCTAAGTGATCTTCTGCGAGTTGCAGAGCTTTAGGAAAAGCAGTGCTGGCGATTCCCTGAACGTTTACGTGTTTGATGTATGGACCAAACCCTATTTTCCTTACGAGAAGTTGGCTTAACCCGGGGCTCAAAACAGGGTTAGCATCATACGTTGCGATGAAGTAGCCAATTTTGTTTATCGACACTGCACTTCTCTCGAGTGCTTTGTTGCAAGCATCAACGCAGAGCGAGAGGAGTCCTTCCTCATCCGAACGATCCTTCAGTTTTGAACCTGCAAGCTTCTGGTTGATGAAGGATCTTTTGGAAACGCCCAGATTCAGGACGTTCTGTTTTACTGCAGGTGGAATCTTGCACGGAAAAGCCTCGATTAATTCTTCGGTCGTGTACTCGTTCTTAGGCAGAGCCGTGGAAATCTGGATTATGTTCATGTCACAGAGTGAGACGCGAAAGTTATAAAAGGATTTGGCCAGCTCATGAACTTTTTCGGGCGATATTTGTTTGTTGCCAGTGGCATCACAAATGTCATATAGTGGGTGAAATCCACTAGCTAAGCAACTTTTAAGCTTGAGGTGAAAGGTTGAAGAAGGTCGGAATAGTTGCAGGAAGCATCTCGAGGTTCGACAACCCGAGACACACTCTGCAAGAAGAAATGTGCGCCGAAGCAGTCAAAATGATACTCGACGACGTTCCCGAGCTTGAACTTGGAGATTTTCTCAAGAAAGGCTACGCTTGCTGCTACTCTTATTTCAGCGACATTCTCGAACAGCAACAGTGCATGCACTGGATAATCAACGATTACTTGGGTCTATCAGGCGTTGCGTCTTACCGTGTGGAATCAGGCGGTGCGACGCCTATCGATGCGATAGTCAATGCCGCGCTGTGGGTGCGTTCAGGCATGTTTCCGGTCGTCTTGGTCGTTGGATGGGAAAAGATGAATGAAATGCCCATCCAGAAGGTCAACGAAGCTATCGCTATCGCAGGAGACACCGATTGGGATTTTGTTTCAGGCTTCACGTACAACGCTTTCTACGCCACGATGGAAGCTAGGAGAATGCACGTCTATGGAGACACCGAGGAAGATTTGGCTGAAATCGCGGCGATGTGCCACAACAACTCGCTTGAAAATCCGTACGCTCAATGGCCAGCTCAGCATGGGTTTGGCAAGATTACGGTTGAAGATGTGTACAAATCCCGGCTCATAGCATGGCCCTATAGGACTCACGAGTGTGCAATGACAAGCGAAGGAGCCTCAGCAATACTTTTGGCAAACGAAGAGATGACTAACAAAATGACCAATAACCCAGTGTGGATAACAGGCGTGGGATTCGGTTCTGACACCATGCGGGCTGGAGACCGCCCCGACAATCCAGCTTGGAAAGGAGTCTACCCTGAAGACGAAAAAATATGGCCGAAAGGCGTTCCCAAGCCAATGTCACCATATCCGGACCTGCTCAATTTCGGCGCCTTAAGAACATCTGCAAGAATGGCATACAAGGACGCTGGAATCAAGAACCCCCGAAGAGAGATAAGCCTCGTTGAAATCTTCGACCCTTACGCGGGCGTAGTCTTGGCGGGACTCGAAGACTTCGATTTCTGCAAGCGAGGTGAAGGAAAGAAACTTCTACGTGACGGAGTGATTTCTAGACATGGCGAGCTTCCATGTCAACTGAGCGGTGCCTTAACAGCTCAAGGGCACCCTGTGGGTTCAACGTCAATCGCACAAGTTGTTGACAGCTACTGGCAGCTGAGCAATCAAATCGGAAAGAAATGGGGGGCGCCAGGCAGACAGCTGAGCAAACCCAAGAGAGCTTTCATCCATGGGCACGGAGGCACTGGATGCCAAGCAGGCGCAGTAGTTTTGGAGGCGTAGGAGAATGAAGCAGCCAGGACCAGAAAAGATGATCAAAGAATCATCCTACGACAGGAAATGGTGGGATGACTGGGAACGCAAAGGTGGGTGGAGACCTGAAGGCTGGAAAATTGTCGAGATGAATGACGGTCCCACGTTGAATGACTTGAAACCTGAAAAGTTCCTAGTCGTGCATAGACCACACGGAAGCATGTTCCATCACAGCTACGGCAAAGTGTCCAGATTCTTCATAGGACTGCTGGAAGGAAAACTGGAAGGCACAAAATGCCCAAAGTGCGGTCTTGTCTATTGCCCGCCACGCGCGCACTGCTTCAACCCGAAATGCAGACTTGAAGAAACGAAATGGGTTGAGCTTCCCAAAAAAGGAGAGGTTCATTCGTACACCGTAATGGCTATTGCGTGGCCTTCAATGGCGCATCTGCAACCCTTGGTGGGAGCGATGGTACGAATTGAAGGAACGAACACATGTTTGCCGATGACGATGCGAGACGTTGATCCTGAGAAAGTCAACATAGGCCTTGAAAGTCAACATTAACATCGTCAAGAAACCCAAAGGCGATCTACTTGACGTTTATGCCACTCCAGCTGAAGAACCCGTTGCTCCAAAGAGAACACCAGAAGAACTGAAGCGCTTCAGAGAAGACATGGACAAAACAAGAGCTTGGGTCAAGAAAACCTTCGGACCTAAGTAAGTCTTAAGCATTCCACACAATGCGACTTTGCCTTCAACGATCCCTGCTCTCCCTTTTTCCTCGTGTTCCAATACCAACAGAATCGGCGAAGTTTATATACGCCGCTCACAGAGTTTCTTTTTCTTCGCAAACTAGTTAGAGACGGGTCTCAAATGAACGGAAAACCTCTTGCATCCATAGTTTCTGCAGGCTTGTCCAAGTTTGGAAAGCTGGAAGGATTGTACGCCAGAGAGATTTTCGCGGATGCTGCGAAGGAAGCGTTCGACAACTGTCCCAAACTGGATCCGAAAAGGGACATCGAAGCATTGTTTGTTGGCCACATGGGAGAGTCTTTTGAACATCAAGGGCACACGGGGCCAACGATGGCGGATTGGGCAGGTCTCGGACATGTCGCGGCTACTCGTACTGAAGCTGCTTGTGCTTCATCTGGCGTTGCCTTGAGGGCTGCGATCTGCGCTGTGCGTTCCGGGCTAAGTGACGTGGTGATGGTGGGCGGTGCGGAGAAAATGACGCACAGAACGACTGCTGAAGTGACTGAATACCTTGCCATGGCCTCTGATTATCCCTTTGAACAGTGGAATGGCATCACTTTTCCTGGGCTTTATGCGTTGATGGCAACGGCGCACATGCATGCATACGGAACGACCGAGCGACAGTTGGCTGCGGTTGCCGTAAAGAATCATTTTCATGGCAGCATGAACCCGAAAGCTCAGATGCAGAAGGAAATAACCCTCGAGAATGTTTTGTCCTCTCGAGTTGTTGCCTGGCCGTTGAAGTTGTACGACTGTTCCTTGATCACTGACGGTGCAAGTTGCCTGATTCTAACGAGGCCTGAACTGGCAAACAGGTTTACAGACACACCAATACAAATAATCGGGAGTGGTCAAGCGAGTGACACCATCGGCCTGTACGAGCGTAAGACTCTCACTTCTCTCGAAGCCGCCAAGATCGCTGCAAAAAAGGCTTACGAAATGGCAAACGTCAAACCTGAAGACATTGATGTAGCAGAGGTCCATGACTGTTTCACGATCGCAGAGATTTTGGCTTACGAAGATTTGGGATTCTGCAAAGCTGGAGAAGGCGGAAGACTCGCTGAAATTGGCGAAACGAGGCTCGGCGGAAGGATCCCTGTTAACACGAGCGGAGGTTTGAAAGCAAAAGGTCATCCTGTAGGCGCAACTGGAACTGGACAGGCCTATGAGATTTTCTTGCAGCTCACTGGTCGTGCAGGTGGAAGACAGGTGAAAGATGCAGAGACAGCACTTACCCACAACGTAGGCGGATCGGGTGCAACCGCAACGGTGCACATATACAGGAGGGCGTAAGAGTGAATGAACAGACTCCCTTCACGATAGAGCAGTTCTACAGGAACATCTCTCAGGGAAAACTCCTAGGCGCAAAATGCCTGAAGTGCGGAAAAGTCCATCTTCCGCCAAGACCACTGTGCGACCACTGCTTCTCGAAGGAATTCGACTGGACTGCTGTTCCAACGAGGGGCAAGCTTCTGTCTTACACTATAATTCACATTGCGCCGCCGCAGTTCCAAGCGATGGCTCCTTACGCAATGGGCATCATCGAGCTTGAAAAGGGACTGAGAATGCCTGGCATGATTCAAGGAACGGCGTTAGAGCAAGTGAAGATAGGAATGGATCTGAAAATTGAGTTCGGAACAACGGTTGGTACGCAGCCTTGGCCTCAGTGGCCTAGATACTACTTCAAGCCTGTGCAATCTGAGTAAGAGCGCGCAAAGTTGGGCCAGCGCCTCTTTTCTTTTTCTGTAGGGCGGAAGTCGGTCACTCGACATACCGCCTCAAGAACCTCGTTCGGTCAGCATATCAAGGATAATTGCGATGACGCCTTCCGCAAAGTTCAAGAATGCGTCCTGCTTCTCTTATGCAGGAAGGCTGATTTAGGATGAACGTAGGAACAATTTGGAGCATGACTGCTGGACTTATGTTTATCATCGGGTTTGTTATTATGCTTCAGAAATACAGTGTTCCCTTCTTGAACGGCAGTTTTGATCTGGGCGTAGTCTTGTTCTTTGGAAGCATAGTCATGCTTCTTCTCGGATTCCTTCTTCTAGGCCAGAAGACCGAATGATTTGCAAAGCAAATTTCAAGGTGTTCCATGTGCTGTTCTCAGACGCGAGTAGACAAGCATCTATGATTGTTGGGACGTGCATTAGGATTAGCGTCAGAAAAAGTCTTCTCAGATTACAAGCTCAAAGTAGATTTAACTAGGAAATTTCGGTCACGTAGAATTGTGCAGGGAGGTGACGATTGTAAGCAGGCGTAGAATGTTTGATGGAATAGAATGCAGTAACTGTCAGTTCAAAGGAGGTACTTACTGCTGGCGACAGTGTCCATACAACGTTTGGAAAAGAGATGAATACTGAAAAAACTAGGTTAAAATATAGGGCATCCCGACAGATTGCTATTATGGTTCAAGAAACAAGACTTGTAGAACAATCTTCTTGATTCTTCTATCATATTCACTTAATAAGCAAAGACTATCAATTTTAGTGGGGAGAAGGCAAGCAGAGAAATGAATGAAGATAGAACAAGGGATTTGGAACAACAAGTCCTTGGAATTTTCAGCAAGTCGTTCTCGAAACGCTATGAGCAGTGGAAAAGGCAAGATCTTCTCGCTGTAGCGCTTGAAACGATGCCGAAACAGGTTGATGTTGAGAAAGTCATTGACAACCTCATAAGGTTGAAATGTGAATTCGCGAAAAGGCTGAGCTACGAAGGCTAGCCAGCTTTCGAGACGAGTTCGCGCGCGCTCATTCGCACTCACGGTTTGAGTTTGGGATAAAACTTTACCCCCAACCAACTAATTTCACTAACTCTCCCTACAAATCACTTCTCCAATCACTATTCCAATATCAATGCCTATACCTCTATACCCATACTTATCCATACAACACACACGCACACGGCGCGTGAGGAGGGTAGGAATGGACGGTCAAAGCGCGCGCCTAGCGGGTGGGCGGTGCGGTCAGACTCATGAGATTGTGACAGATTTTGCAGGCATCAATAACTTGCCGTCCTTTGTTGGTCGTTTCCCAGAGGCGACCGGCTTCAGCAAGGTAACCTGCTTCCTTCAGATCCACGAGATATCTGTTGCATTGGGCTGAACTCAAATTTAACTTGTCAATCATCCTGCCTTTTGTGCTTCCATGCTTCGCAATCCTCAGGATGCCCATGATAATGTCTTGGCGTCCCCTTCGTCCATGTCCACAAGGCATGGCATTCATCAATGTTCCTTTTACGGTCTCCATCTTCACGGCCCACACTTCCCTACGGCAGACTAGTTCTCTGGTCAAATAGCTTTTGGTCGCACATGTTAACACCTTTGACGCGTGCGCTTTTTTCTTGTTCTAGAAAGTAGATGCGCTCCACAAATTATATCTGTCAATTCAGCTTACATAGAGTCATGCATTAGGTGATAAAATGACTCAAGTGAAGAGCGTTGGGATATCCAAAACATTGTTTGTAGTTGGGCTTATCGCAGCAATTCTGGCTTCTAGCCTAATCTCAGCAGTAATTGTGACACAACTTCCGATAGCCAAGGGACCTAAGGGAGACAAAGGAGACACGGGGGCAACTGGCTTGCAGGGGCCTCCAGGAGAGTCTAGAATATCAAACGTGTCATTCGTTAGCGTAGAAGGAATAGCCCCGGACAGTACTAGTTCTACGATATACGGGGACATTAAGGGGGCGTCTTTGAGTATAGTCACGGAGAAGAACAGCAGCCTGCTAATCGTTTTTAGTGCCGCGCTTGATGGTCAATCTAGCAAGAATTTTTCAGGCTACGTTTACCTAAGAGCGTTTGTCGATGGTATTCCGACTTCGCCCAACGGTGTCGAAGCTCTGTACATCAATATGGGCGAGCCCACGCATGACCCGATGCGCGCTTTCGTCTTTGACACGACGGTTATTCCAGGAACGCACAGTGTGACGATTCAATGGATGGTGGCGACCACCGCTTTTGCCGCGGCCATGTCTGTCGGTTCCACTGGTACCCTACAGGTCTTGGCTTTGCCGCTAGGCTAGAGCGCGCGCTCTTTAATGATTGCCTTCTTCATCAAGTCTTCTATTGCTTCGCTCATGTCGCCTAGATATTTCTGTGCGCCCGATTTGATGTATGCAGCAGAGACTCTGGCAGAATGAAAGGTCGCTTGACCATTAGTCTTTCGTTTTGCGCAAGTTAGCAGCTATTCTAGAAAATGTTATGGGCAGATAGTGAGTACTTTCTTCTAGATTCAACAAGAATCCTTCGATGCTCTCAGCGTCCACGTAGGGTTTAAGTCGCTTCATCGCGTCTTCTTTAGCCTTTCGCATGTACTCTGCATATTCCGAGTAGTCCCTGAAGAATGAAATCACTATCGCGTCTTCTCGCATACCTATCCCATTCATTGCTAGAAGAAACGTGGTGGGATTTTCTTTCTCCATTCTTCGGGATTCTTTTTGCATTTCTTCAACTTCTTGAGGAGAAAGCGTGTGCGCAAGTTTGAAGAAGATGACCGCCATGATCTGGAATCCCAGTTCCTGAAAGTTTGGTATCATTGTGTATTCTTTTATTGTGCCCTCTTTCTCGAGTCGCTGTCGGGTTCTAGTAATGGTCGGTTGCGAGACGTCCAGTGCTTTCGCTAATTCCCTGTCGCTTCTGCGACTGTTCTTCATAAGCTCGGCAATCAATTTCACTTCAAGATCTTTCAAGACAATCTTTCCTCTTCAATTAGCAGACAAGTAGTAGGATCCTGCTTAAAAAACTGGTCCATGCGTTTCTGGAGACAAACTGGTCAACCTTTCAATGAACGCAAAGGAAGTAAAAAAGAAAATAAGTTTCTTTAATGGATTTCATTCAAAACAGAATGGCCGAAGCTCCAGAATCGAAGAATTTAAGATAGGCATGTTTTCTGCGATCTACTGTATCTCTGTTGTTCCTGTCTACAGAAACCTAATTCAGAATTCAGAATCTTTATTTTCTGTGAAAATGTGTTTCTGAAACGAGTTGCGGTGGTACAACCTCAATGAAGCCGCCTTCGTCGCTGAGATCTTTGCTGAAAAGAAACGGGTATTCGGAGAAGACAGTGGAAGCCATATGGAAATGGTACGACTTCAATGATAGAAGGGGAGCCGCAAGTTATTAAGTCGGAACAAACTTTCAAAAATACTCAATTTTTGCGGGATCTCGACGATTTGTCAATCGTGTCAACCAATCGCGACACGTCTGAAACGGAACCCACCAAGTAGTTCACGCCTGCGGTCGTTAATTCCTTTTCAGATGACGACCCTGTTGGAAGCCCGACCGTGAGGACATCCAATTCTTTCGCGGACTGCACGTCATGGTGATTGTCGGCGATCAGTATCGCTTCTTCTGGTTTGACGTGGAGAGCTTTCAGCGTGGTTTGGAGGTGTTCAGGGTTGGGTTTGACGTTTTTCACCTTGTTTCTCGGTGTTACGGCGTCGAAGAATCTGGACAGTCCAAACCGTTTCAGAATGTAGTTTGTGGTTTTTTCGCTGTATGCGGTGAGCAAGCCGATTTTTAGATGCGCCTTATCTAGAGTCTCTAATTCTTCAGTGATGCCGGGAAGCAGTTCCGCGGTTTTTGCGGCTTCGAGTTCATATTGTTCAGATATTTCTGAGACTTCGTTGCGTATTTTTGTTACTGCTCTCTGGGGTTTGCCGCTGTTTTTCAGAAAGATCTCGGTTTTCTTCAGCATGTCAAACAGACTTTCATTCATGGATAGGACAGAAACTGGAATGCCGGCCTTTGCTAGATGGTTTCTGACTTCGGCTCTGATCGTCATGTGATCTAGGTTGAAGGTCGCGATCGTGCCGTCGAGCACAAATATAACAGCTTTGACGACCATTGGTTCACATCTGAGGTGATTAGTTTTGAAGGCAGTACTCACGCTTGAGAAGAGATATACTTTGCGGTGAACCATCATAGCCAATCTTGGCTAGCAAACGAGGAGAATTTGGATGGCAAGAGCCTGCAAGTAAAAAGCATTTAAGTCGGAATCGGATTGGCTATGACTCTGGATGAGCGATTCATGAAAACGATCGAGACTGAACGGCTCATTCTTCGTGATCTGATGGTGGAGGATTGGCCAGCAGTTCACGAGTACGCTTCTGACCTCGAAGTTGTTCGATACATGGACTGGGGTCCGAACACGGAAGATGAAACTAAGGAATTCATTCAGAGGGCGCTCTCAAACTTGAGGGATGAACCTCGCCGCGTATTCACGCTCGCGATAGTAACGAAGACAGAAGGCAGGTTGATCGGAAGTTGCGGCATTCATGTCTCAAATCCTGAAAACCGCGAAGGATGGCTTGGTTACTGTCTTTAGCAGAGGTTTTTGGGAAAAGGGGTATGCGACCGAGGCCAGTAGGGCTCTGATGGATTTTGGTTTTGCTGAACTGGGTTTGCATCGGATATTCGCCACGTGTGACCCAGCGAATACTGCTTCTGCGCACGTGTTGGAGAAGTTGGGAATGAAAAGAGAAGGGCGTCTTCGAGAGCACAAGTGGTCGAAGGGAAAGTGGCGTGATTCTTTCCTTTACGCCATGTTGGAGCAAGAGTGGAAGGGGCTAGAGAAGTAAACTGAATATTTAACCTGCTGCAATGTGTGTTCTTGATGCGCTATGAGCTTTCAAGAATACGTGGGTGACAGACTCTGGCTGATATTGATTGACACGGTTCACTCTCTTGTCATGTACTCGTACCACAAGGCGTATACGAAGGAGGCCATTGTTCCTGAAAAACCGGAGATAGCACCTGCCGAGTTGGCGGCGAGGTTGAAGATGCCTGTCGGGGAGGCTTTGGTGATCCTGTATGAGTTGACGGAGGAAGGAAAGAAGCGGTAGTTCAGCTAAGTTTTGCGTCTTCTTGACGTGTCTCTTAAGATGTTATTTTGCGCGCACGCAAAGATGTTCCTCCACTCTGAATGCGTCCATTTTGGCTTTGATGTCTTGGTTTTCTGTTCAGGTAAATTTGTGCTGCCAATCGTTGTATCCGTTCAGGCGTGCGGCACAAATCGTTTTAACCTTTATAAGGCTTGCATCTCAAGATTATCAGGAGAGGCGTTCCTTAGAACGGAAGGTCTCGAAGTTGCTTTCACGAGGTTTCAGGGGGTGATGTGTTTGAAGATTAGCGCTAGAAACCGTTTGAAGGGAAAGGTTGTGTCCGTTGAGAAGGACGGGTTGATGGCGAAGGTGAAGATCGAGGTGTCTGTGCCCGCTTATGTGACCGCGGTGATAACGAGGGATGCGACGGAAGATCTTAGCCTGAAGGTTGGAGATCAAGTCGAGGCTGTCATAAAGTCGACAGAAGTGATGATCGCTAAGTAGACTATTCTACCACGTACCGGTAGGCCATGTGCTCACCGGCCGTGGAGCTTTTTCTTATTACCCGGAGTACGTCGCCTGGTTTTGCTCCTATTGCCTTCACCGTTGGATCCACAGAGCTTATTTGCGGGAGCTGGTACGGGTGAACCCTGTATTTTTGGAGGAGTTGCTCTCTTTCTTCGTCGGTCAGGATTTCCTGTTTGGGGACGAGCTTGTGCTGGAAGATGTCGAATGCGGGAAAAGTTTTGGGCAGTAGTTCGATCTTCTTTTTCTTGGCACCCTGTTTGACGGCGTGGGTGTATCGTCCGTCGGTGACTATTATTCCCCTTTCGACTTCTGCGTCTTTCATGGCTTTTGCGAGTCGATTGATGCTGTTGATGCCCACGGTCGTTTCTCCTGGGACGCACCATATCAGGGCTTTCTGTTTTTCCTTTGGAATTTCAACGATGTACCCTATGGCGTCATCGTGCTTCTGTTTCTTGATCAGTTTGTATGCTCTGAGTTTGATTAGGACGTCGGCTTTTCTTTCTTCTAGGCTCATGAGTTGTTGTTTCTTGCTCAAAACTTGGACCCTCGTTGCAAGAATGTTCGAAACCTAAACGACGTGTGTGCCCTTAAACCTTACGCTTCGAAGTCGAGCTGGGTTTGGCACTGAGGACTCGAGTTCTGCGTATTCGCTGAAAAAAGGCTTATTGTGTGCCCTCCCCTCCTCGGTTTCAATGTATCATGAATATTAGGATCCAAATATGAACGTGGATACGGTGGAATTCGACTTAGTCGGTTGGTTTTTCAGGTTTTTCGTGAGGATTCTTGCGAGCATCATTCGCGCCCGATGCGACTGGTGTGTTGTTGCGATTGGAAAAGCTGAGAGAACGTTGTTTGAAGTTTAGATGCGGAGGACTATGTTCTCAGCATAGTCCTTGATGGTTTCGGCGTATTTTGAGAACGTTTCTGGAGTGTACGGGTTAACCGTGTTCAGTTTGCAGTCCAGTGTGTCGCCTGGAATGAATTGCTGTAGGGCCCAGGTTTTCGCGCCTTTGGCGATTTCGCACATGGCTTGGAGGTCGCAGGGGTCGACGAAGCCTGGAACGACGGTTGTTCTGAATTCGTATTCGACTTTTCCCGTCTTCAGCATTTCAGCGGTTTCCATCAGTTGCGCGGTCTCTTCTGCCCCCAACAAAGCGTATTTCTCCGGAGTGGTTTTAACGTCCAGTGCCACGTAGTCCAAGTGCGGTAGACACGCCTCGAGCATTCGTGAGTCAAGCCCGTTTGTGTCCAGTTTTGTGGCGAAGCCTTTTTCCTTCAGTTTCTTCAGAAACCTAGGCAGTTCCTTGTGGATTGTCGGCTCTCCACCTGTGACTACTACGGAGTCGACGTATTTCTTGCGTTCTTCAAGCATTTTCAGCGTGGTTTCTTCGTTGAGAAATGGGGGTTTTGGGTCGATCACTATTCTCCAGTTGTGGCAGAATGGGCAGCGAAGATTGCACCCCGGTGTGAAGAGCACTGAGCTTACTCGGTTTGGGTAGTCGAGCAGACTTGTTTTTTGGATGCCGCAGAACTTCATGCGCTTATCACTGGGGTTGGTGCGGCTGGCATCACGGCTGATCTGTCGAAGGTTTTTCTTATGGCGAACTCTGCTTGCTTGCCGTCGTTCCATTGATCCACGGGTCGCAGGTAGCCGACGACTCTTGAGTAGACTTCGCACTTGGCTCCGCAGGTTGGGCACTGTCTGTGTTCTCCGTTGACGTATCCGTGGGTGGGACATATGCTGAACGTGGGCGTGAGCGTGAAGTACGGCAGATGCGAGTTCTGAGCGACTTTTTTGATGAGCTCTGACGAGGCCTTCCACGTGGGCAGTCTTTCACCGAGAAAGACGTGGAAGACGGTTCCGCCTGTGTAGAGAGTCTGCAGTCTGTCCTGATGCTCGAGTGCTTCGAAAATGTCGCCTTCAAAATCGACTGGTAGCTGTGAGGAGTTGGTGTAGAACGGTTCCGCGCCGTTTGCCAAATGCTTCTGGTTTGCGACGATGATCTCTGGATATTTCTTCTTGTCGATCCTTGCAAGTCTGTAGCTTGTTCCTTCGGCTGGCGTGGCTTCGAGGTTGTACATGTTGCCTGTTTCGTCCTGGTACTGCAGCAGCCGTTGGCGCATAAACTTGAGTGCTCTTACAGCGAACTCGGTTCCATCCATCGTGACGATGTTGGTGCCGAAGAGGTTGAGGATTGCCTCGTTCATGCCAAGTATGCCTATGGTTGAGAAGTGGTTCTGCCAGTAGTGTTCGTATCCCTTCTTCACTTCTCGCAGATAACGTTTCGAGTACGGATACAGGCCGTTTTCGGTGAACGCTTCAAGGACCTTGCGCTTTGTTTCCAGGCTGTCTCGGGCGATTTCCATCATGGTTTCCAGTCTTTCGAAGAATTCGTCCTCGTCTTTTGCGAGGTAACCGATTCTTGGCAGGTTGAGGGTTACGACTCCTATCGATCCTGTCAACGGGTTTGCTCCGAAGAAGCCGCCGCCTCTGTTGCGAAGTTCACGGTTGTCGATCCTGAGTCGGCAGCACATACTTCGCACGTCTTCCGGTTTCATGTCGGTGTTGATGAAGTTGGAGAAGTAGGGTACTCCGTACTTGGCCGTTACTTCGAAGATTTTCTGAGCGATGGGCGAGTCCCAGTCAAAGTTCTTCGTGACGCAGTAGGTGGGAATTGGAAAAGTGAACACTCTTGCCTTGGAGTCGCCTTGACTCATCACTTCAGCGAAGGCGGCGTTGAACATGTCCATTTCAGGCTGCATTTCACCGTAGGTCATATCCATCAGTTTTCCTCCGATGATGACGGCCTCGTTCTTTATGTATTCGGGGATTTTCAAGTCCAAGGTCACGTTCGTAAACGGTGTTTGGAACCCGACACGAGTGGGAACATTCATGTTGAAGAAGAATTCCTGTAACCCTTGTTCAACGTCCTTCTGAGTCAGATCGTCGTAGTGTATGAACGGCGCCAAGTAAGTGTCAAAAGTGCTGAACGCTTGGGCTCCGGCGGCTTCGCCTTGAAGCGTGTAGAAGAAGTTGACGATTTGTCCCAGGGCTGTCCGGAAGTGTTTGGCAGGTTTGCTCTCGATTTTTCCTGAAACACCGCCGAACCCGGAGATCAGAAGCTCTCTCAGGTCCCAGCCGACACAGTAAGCGCCTAAGACTCCGAGGTCATGGATGTGCATGTCCCCGGAAAAGTGCGCGTCCGCTATGTTCGGTGGGTAGATTCTGCTGATCCAGTACTTCGCGATGACCGTTGAAGAGAGGTAATTATTCAAACCTTGAAGCGAATAGCTCATGTTGCTGTTCTCTCGCACGCGCCAGTCTTCAACTTCCAAGTATTGATCTACGAGGTCAGCATCACTCAAGATAGCGGCCAGTTCCCTTTGGTCCTGGTGTTGTTTTCGATAGAGGATGTAGGCCTTAGCGGTTCTTGCATGTCCGTTCTCGATGAGTGTTTTTTCAACCAGATCCTGAATCTCTTCGACTGTTGGAACGCCGTCCTCGCCGAAGCGGAGCCTCAACTGGTCCAGGACCTGATCGCTGAGTTTCTTAGTCAGGTCACGGTCCTTTCCGCCTACGGCTTTCGCAGCCTTCCAAAGCGCTTTTGTTATACGTTCTTGATCAAACGATTCTAATCTTCCATCACGTTTTCTGACACACTTCATGTTTTTACCTCTTTGATTAGTTTCTGAAAGTCTTCAGGCTCCTCGAACGCCTTGTAGACCGAGGCGAACCTGATGTAAGCCACTCGGTCAACCTTCTTCAGGTGCTTCATGACTAGATCCCCGATCTCCCGGGACGTCACTTCGTCTTTGCCCAGCGCGACCACATCTTGTCTTACGCGTTCTGCCAGTTCATGGATCTGCTCCATCGTCACCGGCCTTTTCTCACAGGCTTTTTGCAACCCTCTGACGATTTTGTTGACGTCGAAGCGTTCCGACATTCCATCTTTCTTCTTCACCATCAGCTCGACGGTTTCGATGTACTCGTACGTGGTGAAGCGCCTTTCACAGCTTCCGCACTCTTTACGCCGTCTGGCGGTGTTGTCGAGCGAGTCCCTCGTTTCGAGGGTCTTGAGGTTTTCGGACCCGCAGTACGGGCATTTCACGTGATCACCATTTGTGCGCTCCGCAAGTCTTTAGTGTTTCACAACTGAAGCGAACGCTGTATCTAGTGTCTGCTTATTTAAATCCTTTTTACAACAATGATGAATTTATGTGAAAACGCACGAGTCAGAACATGTTCAACGTAGACAATAATAATCACAAATGGCATGATGAAAGCAAGTCTTTCTCACGAAAAGCGGTTCAATTCAAGTCAGGTCATAAATTGTTTAAGACTTTCTCTACACGGGCGACTTCGCGACTGAGAAAATCTGACTAGTGAATCGAGAGACAGGAGCTGTGCGCGAGAGCAAATGATCTGGATGAAGCGAACGAGTTCCTCAGCTGAAGGATTCTGCCATGGCTTTCAATGATTTGTCACTTTTTTGACGAGAATCAGTGACCATCTTCTGTTTTCCTTCACCGTGAAGCCCGCTTTCTCGTAGAGACGCCTTGCAGTCACGTTAGTCTTGAGAACGGACAGTTCAAGCCAGCTCTTGCCAGTCTCTAGTCGCCATTCCAGCGCAGAAATTCAGCATGGCCATGCCGATTCCATGTTCCCGATACTCAGATTCGACAGCTAGGTTGCCAATATACAAGGTATCGGGCTCTTCGCGAACGACCAGAACGCCCGCTACCTGCTCTTTGAGCACGGCGTAGAGCCGAGTGGCTCTGAAGAACACAAACTCTGATGACACGACGTATGGAATAGCAATAAGCGAATTGAGGAACCGAGACGTTCCGAAAAACATGATTGCTTTTCCTTCGTCGACTCTTCCTGAAGAAATTGAAGTTGCGGAGGTTGAACAGCAAGTGTTCTGTTGTAGTAACATGTTTGAAGCGAAGAAGCGTCGTAAGCTTTTTCGCCATCGGACATCTCCGAACGCTTAAGCTCGGTCTGAATTCGGTCGAGGC
>CAVZKL010000017.1:0-235496 GCA_963775895.1 Candidatus Bathyarchaeota archaeon
TTGGCGATTCCCCAGCGTCCTCCTTCGAGTTTCGAGAGCACCTTTTCCTCTCTTATGAAAGCCAGAATCCTGCATGAACCGAGTATCCAGTACACGGTTACGTCATATCCGATATTCTCTGGTTTCTCATGCAGGTATCTTCTAGTGTGTTGGATATCTTCTATCACCGACATGAGGTGGTATTGAGCGGGGATTTCTGAGAAAAGGTCACGTATCGGGGCTCCCCAAACGCAAAACCCTCTCTCCTTCGTCGTGTACAGGTTTGATAGGATTTCTTTGTCTCGTTCATTTTCGAAGATCCCTCCCCAGTGTTCATAGTGCAAGTCAACCATCATTGGATATTGCGGGTTACGAACAGCATCCTCGCAGACCACGCTCAATTCAATGCGTCTGTCCTTTGAGCAGGCTCCTTTCAAATATCGATTATCCTCTTTCTCTCCTTTTCGACAGTCTTTGCTTCGTTACGATTATGATGTCAATGTCGCTCGACCGCGGATTGTAGCAGTCCATTGCAAGCGAACCATACAGGTATAGCCCAATCAGATTACCTTGGATAGTGGACTGAACGAATGAAAGTGTCTCTCTTAGAACCTTTCTCACAGCCTTTGGCGTGTTCTCAGGGAATCTAAGTCCCAACTGATTGCCCTCAGAGTTCAAATGATGAATGTGGAGATAAAAACTCTACCACACCAGGAAAAAACCGTTCTGTTCAGGCTTGCCGCCCGCTAGGCGCGCGCGAGACTCGCGATATAATTGAGCGGTTAATAGTTTATGTTCAATCTAGCTATCGGAAATGTATGGGACAATTTTTTCAAAATGGTTAGTGCAGTAACCGAGGCTAAACTCATTTCATGGGTTGTCTGCTTTTTTTCAGCGTTAAATCAGTCAAAGCCGCGACTATAATTGTTCCAGATGATTATTCGACGATACAGGCGGCGATCAATGCTGCCAACAGTGGCGACACCGTATTCGTGCGAACTGGAACGTACTCAGAGCGCTTGGTCGTGAACAAAACTATATCCCTAACAGGAGGGAGCAGAGACGCAACAATCTTGAACGAAACCACGATTGATCCACTGATAACCATAACGGCAAACAATGTGAAGATAAACGGTTTTACACTCAAGGGTGGGTCCTTCAAGAACATCCTCATAAACGAGACAACTGGCGTGATCGTTGTCGGAAACAGAAATCCTATTTAACGCTCAAGGTATTGACTCCGAGAATTCGACCGATGTAACGATAGAAGACAACATAATGATTGGAAACGGACTGGACAACATAGGAATAATGCTCTCAGACTCCTCGAACTGCAGCGTAATAGACAACACAATCACCAATGCCATATACGATGGAATCAGACTTTGGTTCTCCAACGGAAACGTTTTCCGAAACAACAAGATCACCAACAACGACTACGGCATGTTCTTTCACGGATCAAGCCAGAACAACGTTTCAAACAATATGATCTCGCAGAACACAAACACAGGGATCTACCTCGAATCCGGCAGTTCTAACAACACCTTTGTCTTCAATGATCTCGTTGACAATTTCAATCAAGTCAGCATTCAGGACGGGTCGGCAAACTTTTGGGATGACAGTCTAATGGGAAACTACTGGAGCGACTATCAAACAAGATATCCAAAAGCCATAGGAATTCTTCCATGGAAGACATGGCTTACACCATACGTCATCGATGAGAACAACACAGATCATCACGCTCTATGGGACCCCGCAACAGTTCCAGAACTTCCACCATTCCTGATTCTACCCCTGCTTGTGGGTGTAACATTGCTTGCAAGCGTTGTCTACAAGAAACGCGCTCACTTAGAGAAAGATGAAAAAGAGCAAGATCTCGGCGAGAGCAACTTGGAGAACGTTTGCGCGCGCTAGGAACCATTTTTTACTCCCTGCCTGTCAGCGGTTGGCCTGCAATCTCACAAGCATGGAAGACAACCTCACGCTGTCTCGGGTTCAGCAAGTGCCTGACTTCTCGCGCTGTCAACGCGAACAACTGAAGCGAGGCCTTGCAAGTGTCTTCGAAGCTTTCTCCGCCTTCTCCTAAGGCAACACTCTGCACTCGCCTCCATTCTGTTCCCATTCTTGCAGAGACAAGATCCCATAACTGATTCTCTGAATCATAGAAAATTCGGTGATGAACAGCCAATATCGGTGCCATGCGGATTGCAAGCAGAGACCGTACAACTGAAGCGGCGCTTCTCCTCCTCAGCTGTAGGCTTCCGACTAATCTGTGGACCTCCTCAGCGTATCCCGTGAGTTCTTCAGCGACCCATTTGTCTGCTTGCTTCCCAATGGAGTCCCATTCCCATCGTTCAGCTTCTTGCTTCAGTGCCCTCGCTATTCCTTGCGGATCATAAATGATCAAGGCATTACGCCACGCTGGGATGACTCCGCCAACTTGACTCGGGTCTTTGAAGGCTTTCAAGTGTTGCTTTGAGGTTGCCCAAGATACTGACACTAAATAACCCTGATACCGTTCAAGCGTATAATGCGCTCCTTTGCCCAAGGCGTGGATGTCGACATCCGATTCTTCGTAAGCGTCTCCCCGCACCCAGCTACCGAAGAGGACTACTGCTTCTGCTCCCTGATCTATCAGCCTGCGGGAGAACGCCTTAGCCAACTGTAACACTCTTCGATTCATCATACGTCCAATCACACTTCACTAACAGTTCTATTGATCTTCTCCTTTTATATGAAAGCGCGGACAAAGTGCTCCCAGTTCGTCATTAATGCAAGAGCGTGCACGCTATCCTTAATTAGGGATAGATCGTTGGTTCTTGCTGGTTTGAAATGAGCATTGTGAACAGGCCTGAGGTTTCGGGACCGCTTGCATGGTTCTACATTGGAACGGCTACGCTAGTTGGCTGCTTTGGCCTTGTTCTTCGTCTATCTGTACTTGCAGACACCAATTCTTGGAGGTCTTCTGGGCTTAGTTGTCATCATCGTTGTGGAGATAATAATCGTCTCTATAGTGGTTTCCTTATACACGACGCGTTACACTTTGACACAGAATGATTTGATTTTGAGAGCATCCATATTCATCGGTGGCACGAAAAAGATTTCCTTGGACACGATAGAATCTGCTGAAAGAACGCTCATTCCTTTCGGCATCAGGCTTTTCGGCGCAAGCGGCTACGGCGGATACTTCTATTTCCCTAACATCGGCAGGGCATTCGTGGTGATGACTAACTTCAGGGACGGTGTGCTGATAAAAGCTAAACAGGGCATCTATCTAATCACTCCTAAGAACCCTGACGCGTTCATCGAATCCATCAAGAAAACGGGAAAACTAGACAAAGTGTGAAGCCACGGTTGATCTGACGCGCGCGCCGAACGTATGAGCATATTCTAAAAATCACTAAGTAATCTTTATATCCAAAACACCGCCTCTGAAACCAAATCTGAAGGAAGCTGGAAACGTTTGTTAATGGCCCGTAACAGCCGGAACACGGCATCGATCTGTTCAGCTTCGCAGACCGGCAAAACCCAAGGGCGTGTTGAACAATGCCATTGAGAACCGTCAAGAAAGACACGTCAAATTCACTCTCACTGGAATGGATACTCCAGATCAAAAACTACAAGCTTGACCTGGACAAGAACAGATGCACTGGCTGCGAAATCTGCAGCCTAGCTTGTCCTAAAGAAGCAATCAAGACCGAAAGACTCCCAAAACATCAAGGGGAGAAGGCACGCAAGGCCAAAGTGGACGTGGACCTCTCCAAATGCAACTTCTGCGGCATATGCGACATACTCTGCCCGTACGGAGCAATCAAGCTGTCCATTGATGGGCAACACGTGCTATCGGTCGTGGACAAGAAGAGCTTCCCAACTCTGACCCGCGACATCCAAACCAACCCCAAGAAGTTTCCCGCAAACCCTAAACAAGCTGAAGAAGCCTGCCCTCTCAAACTCATCACCGCCTCCTACTCAACGACCGACGGAAAAACGGTACAAGACCTCGCTTCATTGCTCGAGCCCCAACGCAGCTGGGTCAGCCTCAACGTCAAAATCGACAAAGAACACTGCCCCTGCTGCACCGTGTGCGAATCAAAACTTCCGCAAGGAGCCGTTCAAGTACGGAAATTTCTCTCCGGAAAAATCACGATTAACCAGCCAAAATGCCCGCAAGGCTGCACAGACTGCCTAGACGTCTGCCCCATCACGGGCGCGCTGTACCTATCCAACCAAGACGGCAAGGTGCACACAAACGAAACTTTCTGCGTGTACTGTGGAGCATGCAAGACGGTCTGCCCAGTCGACGGAGCCTTGGAGCTTAAACGAACCCGCATCAACCACTCACCCGTGCGTTCAGGAGCTTGGAACAAAGCTCTCGAGCGCCTTACCTCACCCATCGACATGACGAAAGAACTGAAAACCAAGGGTTCTCTGAGGGCAAGAGAATCGGTGAAGAGAAGGATGAGATTGGAGGAGGAGCAAGTTGCCTAGGAAAACCACTCGAAAGAAACTCGCCACCGCAAAGAAGCCCAGAAAACGCAGCAGAGAAGAAGGCGTTGCCAAGACTTGAAGGTCCGCGCATAGGCGTGTTCGTCTGCCAATGCGGTTCAAACATATCGTCAGTGATAGACGTTGACGCGTTGACAAAGTACGCTCAGACTCTGCCAAACGTCGTACACGCTGAAAACATGAATTACCCGTGCAGCCACCAGGGCCAAGAACAGGTAAAGGCAGCGATCAAAAACAACAAACTCGACCGAGTCGTAGTAGCCGGTTGCTCACCCAGACTCTACGAACCCACCTTCCAGAGCTGCGTTTCACAAGCCGATCTAAACCCATGGCTCTTCGAGATGGCCAACATCCGAGAATTCGCATCCTACGTCCACAAGAACGCGCCCGAAGAAGCCAACGAAAAAGCAAGAGACACGCTCAGAATGGCCGTTGCCAAAGCAAGGCTCCTTGAACCGCTGAAACCCCTGGAACTTCCAATGACGAAGAAAGTCATGGTCCTCGGCGGAGGAATATCGGGCATCAACGCTGCCTTGGACCTCGCAGACATGGGCTTCAAAGTCTACGTGGTTGAAAAGACCGAAACGATCGGCGGGTACATGGCGCTCCTCGATAAGACCTTTCCAACCCTCGACTGCAGCATATGCATCGAAGGACCCAAAATGGTCGATGTCAGCAGGCATCCAAACATCGAGATAATCTCTTACGCGGACGTCTTGAAAGTCGACGGAAACGTCGGCAACTTCAAAGTGAGAGTCCGCAAGAACCCCCGGTACGTGATCGCAGCAAACTGCACGGGCTGCGGTGAATGTCGAGACGCATGTCCGATAGAATACCCGAACTACGCCGACATGTACCTCGGCGTGAGAAAAGCCATTTCGCCTCCGTACGGACAGGCTGTTCCGCTCACTCACACGATCAATCGCGATTACTGCATCGAATGCTTCAAGTGCGTCGACGCGTGCGGCGCTCGTGAAGCGATAAACTTTGATCAGAAACCAGAAGAAGTCGAATTGAACGTCGGCGCCATAATCGTCAGCATCGGCTACGACATGTACAACCCCAAAGATTTGGAATGGACAGGCTACGGCAAATACACCAACGTCTTCACCGCCCTAGAGTTTGAGAGACTCATACTGGCAGCAGGACCCACGGGCGGCAAGGTCGTCCGCGCCTCCGACGGTGAAAAACCCCACTCAATAGCCTTCATCCAATGCGTCGGCTCACGCGACATCAACCACTACGAGTACTGCTCAAGCTTTTGCTGCATGTACACCCTCAAACACGCCGTCATGCTCAAAGAAAAATACCGAGATGCAATCGAAGTCCACGTTTTCTTCAACGACATGAGAAGCAACTTCAAAGGCTACGAAGAATTCTACAACAGAGCCAAAAAAGGCGGAGTAAAATTCGTCAGAGTCAAACTCGAAAACCGACGGATAACCGAAGACCCGAAGACCAACAACCTAACGGTCTGTGGCGAAACCGAAGAAGGGCAACCCGTGTCCGCGAACGTGGAAATGGTCGTCCTAGCAAACGCCGCCATACCGCAAACAACAGCGAGTGAACTCTCAAGGCTACTGGGCATCTCTCTGGGCAAAGACGGGTTCTTCGTCGAATGCCAACCCAAAATCAGACCTACAGACACTGCGGTCCCAGGAATATTCCTTTCAGGAGCATGTCAAGGACTCAAAGACATTCCTTACTGCGTCGCCCAAGGCAGTGCCGCTGCCGCTCAAGCAGCATCAATCCTCAGCAAGGACTCATGGAGCGTGGAACCCATCGTAGCCAAAGTCAACGAAGACCTGTGCAGCGGTTGCAGAGTGTGCGAATCGGCCTGCGGTTACAGAGCAATCAATGTCGAAAAAGTCGGCGAAAAATCAATCGCCAAAGTCGCAGAAGGGCTCTGTCGAGGATGCGGAATATGCAGTTCAGCTTGTCCAATGGACGCTGTAACGATGCCGAACTACTCTGACAAGCAGATCGTCGCCCAGATCGAAGCCGTCATGGAGAAAAAGGTGAAGAGCAAATGACCGAACAGGCAGCAGTAGTTCAAACACCGCAGAAAACCGAGGAGCTTCGCATCGGCGTGTACATCTGCTACTGCGGTCTCAACATAGCCGGAACGGTTGACGTTGAAGCCGTGGCTGATTACGCACGTACACTTCCAGACGTCGTCTACGTCAAGACTAACCGTTACACGTGTGGGGACCCTGGGCAAGAAGAGATCAGGAAAGGCGTTAGAGAGCACAACTTGAACCGGGTCGTCGTTGCCGCGTGTTCACCAAGAATGCACGAACCCACTTTTCGAAGAACGGTCTCGGAAGCTGGTTTGAATCAGTTCTTGTTTGAAATGGCCAACATCCGTGAATTCGCTTCATGGTGCCATCAAAGCACGCCCAAAGAAGCAACCGAGAAAGCCAAAGAAATAGTAAAAATGGCCATTGCCAAAGTCAGGTTTCTTGAACCATTAGACGTCATAGAGGTCCCCGTAACAAACAGAGCTTTAGTCGTCGGCGCAGGCGTGGCCGGCGCGAGCGCAGCGGTGGACCTCGCAGACATGGGCTACCAAGTCTACCTTGTGGATCGCGCAGAAATCATCGGAGGACACATGGCTCAGCTCGGCAAGACTTTCCCAGTGTTCGAATGCTCAAACTGCCCGCAACAGATACACTGTCCAAGGTTCTCATGCGTAGCCACGAGAATAGGCGCCGCAGCCGTTAACCCGAAGATCAACCTTCTCGCTTACTCAGACGTGAAACACGTCGAAGGCGTGATCGGAAGCTACAAAGTCACCGTTGAAAGAAAGCCCAGGTTCGTCGATGAAAACAAATGCACAAGCTGCGGCAAATGCACGGAAGTTTGCCCAGTCGAAACGCCCAACAAGTTTGACGCCGGAATCAAAAAGCGAAAAGCAATCTACATTCCATTTCCCAACGCCACCCCCAGCACGTACACGATAGACAAAGAAACGTGCCTCTACTTCAAGGACGGAAGCTGCAAGAAGTGCCAGGAAATCTGCCCCGAAGGCGCGGTGGACTTTGAACAAAAGCCGATTGAAGAGAAGCTTGAAGTCGGATGCTTGGTCGTTGCAACGGGCTACGAAATATACGAGCCAAACGACCTCGCAAACTACGGGTTCGGCAAGAGCAAGAACATCATCACGGCGTTGCAGCTCGAGAGGATAATCGACTCCAACACTCAGGTTCTCGGAGAACTCTACAAACCGTCAGACAGGACGATGCCTGAGAGTCTCACGTACATACAATGCGTCGGTTCAAGGGACATCAACAAGTTCGAATACTGCTCCGGCTTCTGCTGCATGCTCACACTCAAGAGCGCCGTGTTCCTCAAAGAAAAATACGGCGACAAACTGAAAATCAACGTGCTCTACACCGACATGCGAGCCAACAGAAAGGGCTACGAAGAACTGTTCCTAAAGGCCCAGCAATTGGGAGTCAAATTCATACGCGTCACTTTGACAAACAGAAACGTCACCGAGGATCCGCAGACAAAAAAACTCACAGTCCGCGCGGAAAAAGAGAACGGCGAACCCGTTGAAGTGACAAGCGACATGGTCGTGCTCGCCACTGCTGCAATACCAAGCAAAGGGTCGGAGGAAGTTGCGAGACTGTTCAACATCAGTCGAGACGGCGACGGCTACTTCATGGAAAGCCACCCGAAACTCAAACCCATCGACACCCCAGCAGACGGCGTCTTCGTGGCTGGCGGCTGCCAAGCACCCAAAGACGTTCCATACAGCGTGTCCCAAGGAATGGGAGCAGCCTCAAGAGCAGCGACGATACTATCACAGCCAAAATGGAAGATCCAACCTATCGTTGCAGTCGTTGACCCAGCGAAATGCCGAAACACAAAAGTCAAGTGTGGACTGTGCGCCAAAGCCTGCCCCTATGGAGCAATTCGCGCGCCCGAAGGCCAGGTGGCGGAACCCATAAGTGCGATGTGCCATGGATGCGGTACGTGTGTCGCAGAATGTCCAAGCGGTGCTCTTACTCAGAAGCATTTCACAGACGTTCAGATAATGTCACAGATACGAGCCGCGCTCGAAACGAACCCTGAAGAAAAAATACTTGCTTTCCTGTGCAACTGGTGCAGCTATGCAGGTGCGGATCTCGCAGGCATCAGCAGGTTTGATTATCCGCCGATAATAAGGCCCATCAGGGTGATGTGCTCGGGAAGAGTTGACCGCAGCTTCGTACTCGAAGCGCTGAGACTCGGGGCAGGTATGGTTCTCGTGGGCGCGTGCCACCTTCCCTACGACTGTCACTACATCAGCGGCAACTACAAGATGAAAGCCCGAATGGATGCTCTTGCACCGATGCTGCAGAAACTCGGCATGAGTCCTGAACGACTGCGCGTCGAGTACGTTTCAGCTGCCGAGGGTATCAAATTTGCCGAACTAATCAAGGAAATGGCGGCTCAGATGAACGCGTTAGGCAAAGAAAAAATCAAGGCTGAAAACGCCAAGCTGCACCCGATACTCGAGAACATGCTCAAACGAAAAGAACAAAAGTGAAAAGTGGCCACCACATTTTCCTCCATCGGTGTGCTCCTAGCGCTTTGGAATGTCAGTTTTGGACATTATTTTGCTTTGGTCGTTCTATCTCTTCTTTCCGTAGATAAGTCAGTAGATTTCCTGCCAAGGGTGCTGCGAAAAGAGGAAGGAAATAGTAGAGTATTGATTGCCACAACACCGGTAAAGGCTGAATCAACGAGACTATGAAAACACCTGCACCCGACAAGGTACAGAGCATTGCCGAGGCTATTGCGCCGTTTTGACTCTTTTTGCTGGATATTAACGCAGTTGCCAGTGCCCCAAATATCAGTCCTGAAAATGAGAAGACTGTGATTAACTGATCAAAAACGAACCACTGCTGAGCAACGAATTGAGGATACCAGCTGTAAACGCCCTGCAAAGCGGATACCGAAAGGATGAAAATGATCAACGAACCAGCCGTGGCTACGATCATCAGCGCAACTGCAACCCTCGTGTAAACAGTCGTGGCATTTGGCTTAAGCCCATGTCCACAGTAGGCGCAATAGGTCGCATCAGCCGACACTGGCCTGCCGCACTTTGGACATCGCGCAGACATGACCATAGATCTGTACCTGTCGAGATAAAGATTTGCGCAAGTCTTATCAAATTCTGCCCAGAAGTGTTCACGGTAGGGGTTAGATTAGTGAAAGGTAGCGGGTTTACACGAGCCTTTCTAATAGTCATTTTTGGGGCGCTGGTCGTTTCTGGAGTGAAAGGCTCCGATGTGCCCGCCTTCGATCTTGTGGCTGAACATCATGTTGCTGCACTCAACTCCAATCTACCATACGTAGCAGGTTTCCACGTGATCGCTGACGATCTGAGCACACGAGAGACTGTTAATGCCACCGCTGTGACGATCAGTTTTCTAACCACTGAATCTGGATATTTCCCATCTGACTCTTGGATTGGCGGCGGAATGTTCGTTCAGGCTCAAGATCACGCTTTTCGAAACGTAGATTACGGATTTTACATGATGGCCGTGCTCGACGCCACTGGCAATTTGTTCATCGATTTGGGGTTGCATCAAACGGAGGAGATGACACCGCCGATTCATACATCTATGTCAACTCTTGTTTACGCTTACACTTGGCAAATCAGCGGAATTGACAGGTCAACGCCGATTACATTGGTGCAGAGTTGGATTGACGGCGGTTTGGTGGAATATTCTATCTCCGTCTCGGGAAGCATTGAAACGCTGACACAAGTGAACGTGTCTGCCATGCCTAACTGTCAAAACATCATACCGAGGTTCTATGCAGGAAACGTAGTCATCGACCCCTTCCCGTTCAGCCGATACATCAATTATTTCCAGTTCGGCGTCATCAGCAGCGAAATCATATCTAACACTCATTGGCACGTGAGCGTGAAAGATCCTGAACTGCTCACGCAAACAGGCTGGACGCTTGTTGACAAGGCATGGTCACTTCAAGGCGACCACTCATACCTCGATCATGACCTTATGTGGGGAGGCGCAGCGTACCCCGGCGTGGGGGCACAATACTATCAACATCCTTTGCCAAACCCCTACGAGATCATTTTCTCTCACGATACGCACGCCATGGCATCGGGCACCGTTCTTTGGGACGTCGGTAGAACCAGCAAGAATGAAACCGAGTCCTACGCGACTGAAAATCAAGACCTGGTCACGATCACGCGGCGTTTTCTCCCAGTCATAGTAGCGGTATTGGGGACGATGTGGCTTGTTGCCTTTTTGCTAGTTAGACGAAAGCGAATGAAAGCATCCGGGCCTTAGCCAACATGTGAGCGGGAATCCCCACGCCCTTCGAGGGTGGGATGAAAAAGAACAGTTTATAGCGCGCGCTAGTTTCAACCGATCTTCGTCTGACTCTCTTTGTCTTCCCAATAGGCTCTTGTTCGCAAGTACTGAATCTTCGCCTTCAAAAGATCCATGTAGAATTCGTCCTCCTTCACGTGCATTTTACCGAGAATTCTCGAAGCTGTCTCAGGACCAACCCCCTTGACTTCCATGGCCACGATCGCTTTTTTTCCATAGCTCAGCGCTAAGTCGGCCTCGCGTCTCGCATGCGTGAGTTCCTTCAATTCCTCCTCGGTGACTTCTTTGCCCTCGTGCCTCTTTTTCCAAGTGTCACGCAAACGATTCAAATCTTGGCTTGGATAGAGAACTGCAAGGAGTCTCGACCCACATTTCTGGCATGCAGGTTGCTCAGCGAGATTTCTCACCTTCTCTTCGAGGGACCAGTTGCCGCAGGACATGCAGAAAACCTTCACAATTCGGGCTTCAATTGCCTTTTTCATCCTGTCGATGTTACTCAACAGTAACCGTTCGGGTGCCATCAACTCAGACATGTCTGAATACTTGAACAAAATGTGATAGGCCAGCGGCGTGGGTTTGTCAACACTGCAGAAAGTGCTAACCCTTATTTTGCCGCATCTGACGTGATGCAATATTCCTTTGGCTCTCTTCATATCGACTTTTTCAACCATAGCTTCCCGCAGAGTCTCGTCATAAATGGGCGTTCTGTCGAATCTGCTGGGAAGATGACTTAGCCTTTCGTAGCTCATTGTTTTCCCGCGTGGCAACGCTCCAAATCTTTCGGCCACGAACTTCATTTTGTAGGAGAAGGGAAACTTGGCCTCCATGTAGTCTTGGAAAGCTTTGTCCACTTCCTCCCCTGTCAAATCGAACAGTCTTGACGTGATCCTCATCACTTCTGGGCATGTCATTTTTCTGGGTGTTTCAATCAGTATACGGTAACCGTCATTCCACCAGCCGACTATCATTTCTTCTTTTGAAAGAACAGCGTCAAAAATGCTGCCTAGTGTACGGTTCACGAGTTCGCCAAATGAAGCGTGAACTATCAAGTACTTGTCAAAGGATTCCACAACTATGTGGTTGTTCGTCGGTAGGGGAGCTCCAATCTTCAGTTGTTCCTCGACCTCTTTCACGGTATCGAGTAAATGCCTTCTTGTCGGTTGCGAATCTCGGAGCAAGTGCTTCTGCAGTTGCCTCAACGCCTGGAGTTTTCTGAAGTTGCTCTGCGATTCGTTCACGTAACTTTCCGGTTTCGTTGGCCAGGTCAAAAGGAACGGGAAGCATTTCGCCGTCCCATCCTGGAATAGCAGCCATAGGGTCCTCTGAGGGAACAACGTAGACGTTGCCTGTTTCTTCTTCTATCTGGACTATTCTCCAGACTCTACCTCTGACGATAATGTTTAACCCCACTCGGGCTTTCAATGCCATGAACTCGTCGCCTAGAGTTCCGATTCTTCTGTCAGAAATCACGTTAATGATGGGATAGCGCACCTCGTCAGGTATCATCGATAGATTCCCGTAGTAGTAGCTCCTCGTTTTTCGGTTCATTTTCAGGACTTTGCCTTCTTCCTCAACCCTTATGTTGCCTAGACGAACTAAAAAATCTACCAGGTCCAAGAAACTTTCAAGTGAGAAATTCCTGTAAGCGTACGCCTGCTTAACCATCGTCAGCAGATCTTCTGATTTCACAGAGTTCCTGTCCATTGCCACTCCTGCAACTTGGTGCGCTAGTACATCCAGCGCGTTTTCGTGAATCGACACAGGTTCAAGTCTGTTCTTGTACGCATTTTTCACAGCCGCGATTGATTCTAGCGTGTCATCTGGGAAAGCCGTTATTATCACGCCCTCCGAGAATGTGTCCAGACGATGACCACTTCGCCCCACTCTCTGTATCAGACTGCTGACCTGCCTCGGAGAAAGGTATTGGATCACAAGATCAACACTTCCAATGTCAATGCCCAGCTCCAACGTGCTCGTGCACACTATCGCTTTCAAATTGCCCGTTTTGAATTCGTCTTCGATCTGTGCACGCTCTTCTTTTGATAATGAACCGTGATGAACGGCGATATCGTTGCGTTCGAGTTGGTGAAATCTGTAACCCAACATTTCGGCGATGGTTCTGGCGTTCACGAATATGAGAGTCGATTTGTGACTGTCGACCAGTTCCAGCATGCGCCTAATTCTTGCGGCAGCTTCAGGCGAAGTGTCAAGTTTCGCAGCAAGATCGTAATCTGTTGCAGTCGGGGTGGGGTTTTCAACGTGGTACTTGTATTCTTTGAAAAAGGAGGCTTCTATGACTTCAATGTCTCTTTTTGAACCCGCGATGAAACGCGCCACTTCATCGGGGTTGCCGACGGTAGCAGACAAGCCTATTCTCTGGAATTCCTTGCCAACTAGTCCGCGAAGTCTCTCTAGAGCTAAAGTCAGTTGGACACCACGCTTGCTTGATGCAAGCTCATGGACCTCATCTATGACAACGTGGCTAACGTTGGACAAGTGTTGTCTCATGCGCGTGCCTGGCAGAATGGCTTGAAGTGTTTCAGGCGTAGTTACAAGCACCTCGGGTGGAAACAGGGCTTGTCTTCGGCGCAGTTTGAGTTCGGTGTCGCCGTGTCTGACTTCGATAGAAATGTCCAGTCTTGAAGACCAGAAAGACAAGCGTTTCAGCAGATCACGGTTCAGAGCTCTCATAGGTGTGACGTAGATTACGCATATTCCTTTCCTGTTTGCTTTTTGAACGAGTTTTGAGAAGATCGGTAGAAGCACTGCTTCGGTTTTGCCGCTTCCGGTAGGTGCGATTAGAAGAATATTCTCTCCTCTGAGGATGTGGGGAATGGCCATCCGCTGTGGGAGTGTCGGTTCGGTGAACCCGAGTTCTGACAGAGAACGACGTATGGGCTTGGCCAGAAGATCGAAAGGCCCGTTATCAGAGTTCTGAACGTGCATTTTCGTAATCCAATGTTGATGGGTTGCTCAAGGCTTTATTCCTTATCCAGTGACTAGTGGACAGGAAAGAATGAGGCCGGCGTCTTCGTGGTATCCTATCGTGACCTTCTCTTTGAACCTGCCTTTCTTGATTATTTCGTCGAACTCTTGTATCACAGGCTTTCTCCTTGAGCAGAAAATGAGTTCGCCTCTGTCGTTCTTCCAGACCACGAGCCCCCTTGTTCTTTTCTTGTGTATCAAATGAACGAACGAGTTCTCCTCGCCTAACTGAAGAATGGCAAGTGCATTTGGCCCTTGCAAGCTGCAGAAGTAACTGTAGAGTGCTTTCGTCACGTCCTCTGTCTCGCTGACCATTTCTTCAAAGAAGTGAGGAACGACTTCTGAATCGATGAGCCCAAACTTCTCTGATTCAAACACGTGATCCGAACCTAGATTTGCTCTGATCTCTTTGTAGTTCTCCATCTTGCCGTTGTGAACGGAGACGACTGTCAACTCCGGATTTCTTGCCACTATGTAGGGCTGCGCAGTTTCGATATGACGGGCTGTTTTCATGAATTCTGGACTCGGCATTCTAACGTGTCCAAGCAGCACCGATGTTTTTTCCACATCAACCATTTCAGGTAGCCTCTTGGCTGGTGATCCGTCGATCTGCCCGAGCTTCTTCACCAACACGTTGCCATCTTCGAGAAGAACCGCCACTCCAGCTCCATAACCTCCAAGGGGTAAGGGTTCCTCTGGGAGCTGGTCAACCTCCAATTTCTGAAGGATTCTGAAAGCCTTGTCCATTCGGACGGTTTTCTTCAATGAAAAGCCGAATATTCCACACATTCAGGTCATTCCCTGCAACAATTCTGGACTTGAGAAAAGCTGTTGCTTGCTGTTTAAAACTCTTATCGTTTCAGGTCATGGGACCGTGAAATCTCCACTAACGCAAGTTCAGCAACCGAAAGGCTGAAATTTCAAGAAGATGACACCTTAAATGGACTATGACGAAATCGAGGTACGGGAACGCTATGCGGATGACCTCTTTTTCCGCTTCTGAGTCCACTTAAAATTGATTTCTTCGGACATATGAAGACAATCGAGGTACGAGTACGCTTTTGCGGATGACATCTTTTTCCGCTCCTGAGTCCAGAACAGAATGACTGCTCTCCTTCCTTGAATTACGAGACAAAATAATGTTTGAGCGCGTCACTTATGGTAGGATGATTAAAGAAAGGGGAGGGGAGAAGGCTACCGTTGTGGTGTTCCGCTGATGTAGGCCCAAACGCTGACTAAGACGAGTGTTAGACAAGCTCCTGCGAATCCTGAAAGCAGGTATCTGGCGTTCAGGAAGGCAGGTAACAGTTGTACGAGTGCTGGAATTGCGTAGGTGGAGGCCAAGTCTGCGATGACGCCTGCGAAGAAACCTAGGATAGCGACAAAGACGAAAACCTTTAACCTTTCGCCCATTTGATTCACCTTTTGGTTAGCAAATGAATTCAGCCGCTTTTTAGTTTAACTTACACGTTTTCTGTCTATTCTCGGAAAAGGGGACACATTGGCTTTTAGTTGGAAAATTAAAGCCCAAAGCCGCCCTGACTCGGACATATACTCCTACATGTATACGTGCATGTTCTAGTCATGTTAACAATGCATAAGATCGTTTTACGCGACTTGTGTTTTTCAGGAGGTAATTAATTTGTCAGAAAGGTTTAGCAAAAAGTGGGAATCGAGAAGAGACGAACAACCGCTAACAAACCGCGTCAAAGATGCAGTTAGGCCACCGGGTCCTCTGAAACCAAGATTGGACTTCGCCGTTCGACGCATAGAATTGCAGGTGCAGAAGCTGGATCAGGCTACGGAGAGATTCTCCCAAAGAGACAAGACAATCTTTGCAAGAATAGTCGATGCTTACACCAAACACGATACGTCACGAGCAAACGTCTTCGCAAACGAATTAGCCGAAATTCGCAAGATGGAAAGACTCATCATAAATGCCCGACTAGCGCTTGAACAAATAGTGTTAAGATTACGCACCGTTTCAGAGCTTGGAGACGTAGTATCCACACTCGGACCAGCAGTCAGCGTATTGAGATCGGTCAAGACGGGCCTCGTAAGCGTCTTCCCAGAGGCCGAAAGCGAACTTGGCGAAATCGGCAACATGCTCAGCGGCATAATGATCGAAGCTGGACAAGGCTCCTCAGGAATGACACTAAGTTTCGACAGCGTAAACGAAGATGCAGCCAAAATTCTCACAGAAGCTTCAACAGTTGCAGAGCAAAGAATCAAAGAGAAGTTCCCAGACCTGCCACCAGGAATCCCAGGACTACCAACAGCCCCAGTGAGCGAAAAATCGACTACAGAGAGTTCCTAGACTCGGAGTTGAATGACTATGTCTCAAAACTCCAATCTTTTTCTTTCCGTCGGAAAACAAGTGAAAGATGAATACGGATGCCCAATAGGAAAGATCGCGTCTTTTGCAGTAACTCCAAGTGGAAAATTCGAATCTGTCTTCATTGAATTAGGCAATGGACGATTCTCAAAACATTCTACCGAGCACCTGAAGATCGATGGTGCTGACATAACACTAGTTTCAAACATCAAGGCTCAAGCAGCTATTCTCAGTGATCAATTGCCTCTGATCTGGCGAAAGGACCAAGCTTTGAAGGAGCTTACGGACAAGAAGAAGATTTCCAGAGAACTCTACTCTGAGTTGCACGCTGGCTTCGAAGGTTTGTTGACGCAACTGAAGACAGAAGCTCAGGCTCTAATGGAGGACATAGACGACCAAACCGCAAGATGCATCGATGAAATCAAAGGTTTGAATTACGCTTTCGTCAACCTCGAAATCGAGCATGAAATCGGAAAGATCGACAACCAAAACTATGAAATCGCATTCGCGATGATTCAAGCGAACCTCAAAAGAATCAACAACGAAAAGACCGACCTGGAACTTACAAGAGGCAAACTTTCCAACATCGTGCTAGGTGAGTCTAGTAAGATCAGAGGAGTCGAAATGCCCAGAGCGCCAAGCGCGGTTCCATCAGCTCCAGAGCTACCTGAACCACCAGTAGTCGTTTACGTGAAAGAAATCGGGAAGACCGGTATCTAAGACTGAAACGAGAGAGTGACGCGCGGAGGGACCGTTTATCAAAGGCTTTATTCGTCCGCGCCCTCCGCCGTTTCGAGAGACCGTTAATCAATCCATTCAGACTCTAAGAGTGCAGCAAGGCAAACTCGGACTTGCAACTCATAGACTCAAAGAGCGAGACAGAGTTCTCTTCCAAACGTGTGTCAACGCTCTGAAAAACAAGAACAGAGACAAGGCCTCAATATGCGCGAACGAACTCTCTGAAGTGCGGAAACTGATACAATTTCTGTGCAACGTCGAACTAGCGATAGAACGCGTCGTTCTGAGGCTTGAAACAATAAAAGAGCTCAGCGAAATAGTTGTCGACCTCAAACCCGCTTTGAGATTATTGCAAGGCGTGTCCCAAGAACTCATGTCAGTACTGCCTGACGTTTCATCAGAATTAGACCTAGTAAAAGACACGATAAGCGAAACTCTGTATTCAACGAAATTGACAGCGGATGAATCCACAATTCCCGTTGAATGCAAAACAGTCGGTGGACAAGAGATACTGAAAGAAGTCTCGTGCTATCTTGAACAGAAAATTGCTGAGAATCTGCCAGAGCCTCCGGCCACTTCAAAGGCTTCCGAAACTGAACACAGTGCAATAAGAGAAATGGTGGCGCTTGCTTCCGACATTGCAGAAGCCACGGGCAAAAAGTCCGTTGAGTCTTCTCAAAAAGATTCCTCTCAAACCCTCTTTTCTTATAAGAAAGCGGAGATCAAGGAGATCTCCCTAAAGGTCGAGAATCGAGACTTGGAGGACATCCTCCTCGATTACGTCAAGAAGAGTAATGGACAAATCGACATGACGAGATGTTCAGTCGATTTGGAAACCTCAAATGAGGAGATAGAAAAGGCCCTACAAAACTTGGGGTCGAAAGGTAAGATAAAGATTGAATTGAATACAGGAGAATGAACACGTTGAGTGCTTCATCAGAACTTGAAAAATCCGCAACCAATTATGCGTTGGAAGCGGTGCGCTTGGACAAGCATGGCTCTAAGGGCCTGGCGATAACCATGTATCAGAAGGCCATCGAAAATCTTCTTCAGCTTGTCCAACTTTATCCCGAATACAGTCTCAACAAGGTCTATGTGCAAAGAGCCATAGCCTATCAGGAACGAATAAAGGCGATTCAAGGTGCCGTCAGTCCCCGTGAAATGCCCCATGTCACGGAGACAAAAAATGGGGATTCCGAAGTGGAACCCAAGAACGGTGATGGTAGCAAGTCCACCTACGAAGAATTGATTCTGACAGAGAAGCCGAATGTGAAATGGGAAGAAGTTGTCGGCCTCGACCCTGCTAAAAAAGCTGTCAAGGAAGCAATAATCTATCCTGTTCAGAGGCCAGATCTGTTTCCGCTGGGCTGGCCGCGTGGCATTCTTCTCTTCGGTCCACCCGGATGCGGAAAAACACTGTTGGCGGCAGCCGTAGCTACCGAGATTGACGCAACCTTCCTCTCCATCGACGCAGCTTCAGTCATGTCCAAGTGGCTCGGTGAGGCAGAGCAGAACGTCGCCCGATTATTTGGCAATGTCAGAAAATCTGCGCAGGAAGGAAAACCAGCGATAGTCTTCGTCGACGAACTGGATTCGCTGATGGGTAAACACTCGAACGAGGTCGGCGGCGAGATACGCGTTCGCAATCAGTTTTTGAAAGAAATGGACGGAATCGTGGACAAAGGCAAGAACCTCCACGTCTACGTGATAGGTGCGACCAACAAACCGTGGGACTTGGATTGGGCTTTCATAAGAAGGTTTCAGAAGAGAATCCTGGTTCCTCTACCGGATCATCACACTCGATTGATGATGTTCAAACTGTACACGGTCAATCTTCAGTTGGCCCCAGACGTTGACTTGCATGAACTCGCAAGGCTCTCCGAGGGCTTCTCAGGAAGCGACATCAGGGACGTAAACCAGTCTGCACAATTGAAACTAATAGGCGAATTCTTTGAATCCGGAAAGGCCAGTGACAAAATGGCGAAGCCTCGTGCGTTGACGATGGAGGATTTCAGGCAGATACTAGAAGATAGGAAACCAAGCGTGTCCCTTGACATGTTAGCCCTGTACAACCGATGGTTCGACGCCTTCAAAGCTCTCTAAAGGAGGATGACACAAAAAGGCGTGTTGAAGTGCGGGGTGGAAAGGTTTGGAGAGTCATAACGTACTTTTACCAATCTCCTTTCTCCCATCTCCCCCTCAATTAATCTCTCCAGACCCCACAACCCAGCGCCAACACGACTCATGTCACAACTCTTCTTGAAACAAGTCTTTCCACAAGGTCCACAAGCTTCTCGGGCTCTTTCAAAACGTCCACGTAAGGAGCCTGGTTGTTCGATGGAACCAAACCGTAAGATCCGGTGAAAGCCAATATCGGCTCAAAAGTCTTCAAGCTTTCTGCGAATTGTTGTTCAGAGTTCACTACGACTATTTTGTAAACCCTGTTGTTCTTAGCCACACGATCCTTGAAACCTTCCAGGAAGACCAAGTTGCATGTTCTGCATTTTCGCAGGATTTCCGCAAGAGGCTTTTTTCTAAGATCTATCTTTTCTATCGTCGCGATTTCGCATGCCGACACGGCTATGACTGTTGTGGCTCCAGACTGCGCGTACTTCCATGTATCTTTTCCTTCTTTATCAATCGTAAAATCCTGTTCTGGGATGTGTTTTACGGCGGCGATTTTGTATCCTTTCTTTGCGAGATGTTTGATCAGTATTTCTATCGTCCTTGTTTTTCCGGATTTCTTGCCTCCCACGACTGCTATGACAACAGGCTTCATGTTCGTATCCCTCCTACTTCATCTCTTCTTCGAATGCTCTTTCGAGTTTCGCCCGGTCCATGTGCAGTCTTTCTGACAGATCTTTCACCCATCGAACGTACGTTCTGAAAAGATCTTGCAGTATCTCTGCCTTTTCTGCTTCTTTGAGGTCCTTTTCTTCAGCAAGTAAAAGTGCAAACCATCTCCCAGCGTCGGTCAGCCTGTAAGTCTTGATCCACGTAATTCTTCCCTTCATCTGGGCTTTTTCCATGTTTTCGTCCAGAATTCTGAGTTTTGTTAGAGACTTGAGGTTTTCAATAACCGTTTTGTTTGAATACGTCAGTCTTTTGACAAGATCTTTCTGATAGATTTTTCTGGATATGCCCTGCCTCAAAGAGAACTTCAGTATGTCAACGGCTGCTTTAGAGCCGAAGATCGCGCTCAGGATTCTGGTCTTGTGTTCGGCTGGAAGGAAAACTACATAGGGATGTGAACTCTCATCCACACTGTTCACTTCAATCTGCTCTGACACTGGCGTGTCTTAAACGTTTTGCAATTCTGCAATAGGTTTTTTAATGTTTCAGTCTCATTCTTCCGCGGTGCTTGGGACGAACTTGAAGAATTGGGTTCCTGAGGACGGGGACACCTTCGAAACCGGTGATGGCTTCATTTTCAACGTCTTTGGATACGAACATCCTGAGAATCGAGTTTTTGCCTTTCTGAAATACATACCGGCAAAGTTCAAGACCTTGTTCAGCATCAATTATCTTGAAAACGCGTGGAAATACGAAGGGCAGCAAGTTTTTCGAGCTGAGAAGCTCTACACCGCCTATAACTATCAAAGCTTCCTTGCAACCTTCAGAACCAGTTTTCCAGATTACGTCTACTTCTGCCCTTTCAGAGGAAAAGAAGTCATAAGCTCGCCCGTAGGCTCAATACGACGGGTCTACGATCCAAAGGAATGTCTAGATCGTTTAACCAAAGTTCATGAAAGAGACAGTCTTCAAGAATCGGCACTCAGCTTGGTCAAACTTCTGTCTGATGAATCTGATGTTGGAGTCGACGATTTCGGGCTTCACGGTTCAATCGCACTGAACATGCACACGTCAAAGTCAGACATCGACTTGGTTGTCTATGGGGCGCAGAATTTTCGGAGGTTAGAAGCGGCGATAGACCGTCTAGTCAAGAGTCGAAGGCTCAGTTATGCGTCAAAGAATCGAATCGAAGCAGCTAGGCGATTCAAGGGAAAATACGAAGGCAGAATTTTCATGTACAACGCCGTCCGAAAACCCTATGAAATCAACTCCAAATATGGCCTGTTCAAGTACTCCCCAATTTCTCACATCCAGTTTACCTGCAGCGTAAGAGACGACTCGGAAACCATGTTTCGCCCAGCGATCTACAAAATCGAAAACTACGAACCTGAGTCTGCAGCATCCAAACTTGGCAACGAAGTAACTCCGCACGCTGTGGTTTCGATGATAGGATGCTATCGAAACGTCGCATGCAACGGCGATAGAATCCGCGTTTCAGGAACACTTGAACGTGTGGAAAACGTCGAAACAGGAGAGATCCATCATGAGGTCGCCGTTGGCACGGGAACTAGCGAGGATGAGCGGATTTGGCCGATTTGAGGCTTCGTGATCGAGATGCAATAGTCACCAAAGAAGGGCTGATTTTCCGTGTATTCGGCTATTCACACCCAGCAAAATCCTTTATCTGCGACGTTGAATATGCTTCCGAACGTATTTTCACGTCGAGTAACCCGAAGGCGCCTAGAAACGGTGCGCAGAACGTCTGGTACAAATTCTACGAAGATGAGGGATGGAGATTCCTCAAAAAGACCTTCCCGCAGTACCTGCTGTTCAACCCCATGCTTCAGAGGCAGATCGTTGGTGTTGATAGGCAGGACGTTTTGGAAGTTGGAAAGCCCGAAGAAAAACTTCGAGCCATAATGTCAACAGTAGCGAAAGATGATTTGCTAAGAGCTGCCCAAGAGGTGGTTGGCACCGTAACGAAACATTCAGGATTGAAGCTTGAGAACTTCGGCGTCTTCGGTTCCTTGCTGCATGATTTCTATCATCCCAAGTATTCGGACATTGACTTGACAGTTTACGGAAAAGAGAATGCTCTCAAACTTTCAAAAGTGTTGAATGAGGTCTACCAGTCTACATCTTCGTTAACCAACGAGTTTGCAAGCGAAGAATCGGTCAGAGCCAAGGATTGGCGTTTTCGGAACTTCAGTCGTAGAAGAATACTGGCGGCATCAACGCAGAAAATTGATGTACGCGGTGTTTGACGATAAGACGAGCCGAAGGAAAATAAAGGTAGAGTTTGAACCAGTGAGGGACTGGAAAGAGATCAACAACGATTACGACCCGAAGACTAGGGTTCAACAGATGGGCTGGGTCAAAGTTCTGGCCGAAGTGACCGAAGATGAACAAGCGCTTTTCATCCCGTCGATTTATGGCGTTGAACCCAGAGAAGTCATTGAAGGACCAAGTGAAGCCGCGCAAGCCACGCGAATCCTCTCCTATGTTGAAGAGTTTCGGAAACAGGCTACGGCGGGTGAAGTAGTGTACGTAGAGGGTAATCTGGAACAAGTGATAACTTCCACCAGCAGTTTCTATCAAATTGCTTTGACCTATTGCCCCAGGTATTATGAGCAGGCTCTGAAAGTAAAAGGTCAAGCCTAGATGAGTATCATGTTGTCAGCCGGGTGGTTGCCAATCAACAGTCTAAAGTGTGCGCGGTCTGTTCTCATGTCCATGACTTTTTCGACTTTTCCTTGAGCCATCACGGTCTCTCCCTTTCTGGCTTGCTCACAAAATCTTCCACGGAACGAACAGATCTCCGTAATCGCGACATTTTTCAGCCCTTCAATAACAGTCATGTTTTCGATTGAGTATCTGCAAGGAGTGAAAATTGATTCTGAATCATTCGAGATGGTAGCTCTGATCTTTGCGCATCCCAAGTTCTTGTATTGAAAATCACCGTATTTCTCGTCAATTTCGTTCCAGTCTTTCACGAACCGGATGAAATAGTCGGTGTCCATGAACTTTCCCTGAAATGCCTTCCTCGATTCGGTTCGAACAAAGTCCTCAAAACCCATAGCGGTGTCCTTCGAACGAAAATCGAACAAACGCTTCAAATCGCTTGAATCGTAGGGTCTGAGAGCCGAATCAAGATCATTCAGCATCTTTCTGAGTGCGATATTGACTTTTCTGCAGTTCGCTGAACCATAAACGATCAGGTCTAGGTCAGAATTGGCTCTGTGCAAGCCGACCAGGATAGAACCAGAAATCCCGATGCTATTCCGAGGCGTACCAGCTTTTTCTCCTAGAAGTAAGGCTAGGTTCAGAGCTTTGCTTTCAAGGGCATCCATGCTCTCACCTTTTTCCAACTGCTGGAGCTTTGCGATCGGGTCGTATTTTTCCTTCAAGCAGTCAATGGGTACTTCACACATTCTTTCATCAAATACGGGATCGAGAACGAGATACTGCGGATAATTCTCCTTCAGCAATGCGTAACGATCTGAAAGGGAATAGACCTTGCCATACGACGACCCATTTCTGATTCTGTCGCCTGTTTCTTCAGGGAAATAGCGGATGAACGCGACTACTCGGTCTGAAGGATGAACTAGGCCCTTCACGTCAAAAATCAAGCCTTCTATGGTCTCGATCAGGTCTCCTTCACGGGTCTTCAAGGACATCACCCGCTTTCCTCACAATGAAGATCATTCACTCAAGTCTTATTTGAGCGACTCGGTAAACCTCATTTGCATCAAACGGTAATGACGCCCGCGCGACACCTTGTGTAATTTATTTGCTACCAGTGTAAGCTTTTACACAATCTTAATAAACTCTCAGTAAAGGCCAAGACTGATAGGGTAATAGGATGAATCCAACTGATGACGCGAAGAACGTTGCAAGGTGCCTGGAACTTGCTATTCTTCTAGAAACGAGCGCACACAAACCTGGCAACGTAAGTGTGGTCACAGACTTTGACCATACGCGCTACGAGCATTTTCTTGCATCTGCCGTGGCAGCAGCTTCATCATTTGAATCAGCAGCCATGCGAGGATTAAACGCTTCTGAAAAGGGAACAAATCTCAGCGTAGGGCTTTCAATAAAAGAATGCGTCGAGGACATTGCAGCATGGCAACACGGTGGGAACACGCTACTCGGGACCATTATCTTGCTATCACCGATGGCAACGGCTGCTGGCGTGACTTTGCGAAAAAGAGACTTCGATATCCCTTCCTTCAGGAAGAATTTGAAGCTCGTCGTCGAATCAACGACACCAGAAGACGCGGTCGACGTGTACTCTGCCATAGAAATAGCCAATCCTGCAGGACTCGGAAAAGCACCTGACTTGGACGTCACCGATCCGACATCTGAGAAAAGGATACTTGATGAGAAAATCTCTCTTTACAAAGTATTCAAGATAGCTGAAAAATACGATACGATATGTTCAGAGTGGACCAGTAACTATCGGGTAACCTTCGACATCGCCTACCCTTCTCTTGCTAAGCGACTGAAAAATGATGCAGACCCGAGCAGAGCTATCGTTCAGACTTTCTTAGAAGTTCTTGCCGAAGTTCCAGACACGTTCATAGCTAGGAAGACAAGCATGAAGAAAGCTCGCGAAGTGTCGTTGGAGGCAAAAGAAATAGTGCAGCTAGGCGGAATTGAAACTTCCAAAGGCAGAGAAAGCCTGCGCGCATTTGACGGGAGACTTAGGTCGTTCAGTAACTTGCTGAATCCTGGAACGACAGCGGACCTTATGGCTGCTGCATTGGCAGTATGCGTTCTGAATGGTTACAGGCCTTGATTTACTGATACTATGCGTACGTGTTTGAAACAGGGGTAGTTGTTCAGGTAACTTAAATAGACTCATGAATTCAACAATAACTTCAATTAGCAATCTGTTAGGATCGAACAGTGATAATTCGATGGCAAAAACCTCTAGGCTGCGCGTGACTCTGCTGACAGGGCGGACGATAGACCAAGGCGTGGGCAAAGAGCGCGGCAAATCTTCAGATGAATACAGAAACAGTGTTTCGGTGTGTTTTATCGACCAAGACGATATGAAGAAACTGGGCATAAAGTCCAACACGAACGTATGTGTTTCCACAGAATACGGTTCAGTGGTTGTTAAGGCCTTGAAATCGCCCAGAGGGCGACATCTTGGGGTGATTTACATTCCTTACGGTCCATGGGCAAACGTGATCGTCAGTCCAGTGACAGACGATATCGGAATGCCTTCGTTCAAAGGGATCCCTGCGGAGATAGAAGCGGCCTCGGAAAAGCCGGTGCTTGATCTTCGCGATCTTCTTTCGGAACAGTTTAGGAAGGATTGACATGGTAGTCATCAAATCCGTTCCTTGTCCCGTTTGCGGATGCCTGTGCGACGACATAGAACTCACAGTTGAGGATGGAAAAATAGTCAAAGTCAAGAACGGATGTTCCATGTCCGAATCAAAATTCCTCAACTATGCAGGACACAGAGTGAGGAGTCCTCTTGCCAGAAAAAACGGCAAAATGGTGGAAGTGCCACTCGATGAGGCCATTTCAGAGGCCGCACGGATTCTGGCGAATTCCCGATACCCTCTGCTTTACGGGTGGAGCTCCACCAGCTGTGAGGCTATTCGCGTCGGTGTTGAATTGGCCGAAGAGGTTGGAGGAGTGATCGATAACACTTCAACAGTCTGCCACGGTCCATCCGTGTTAGCCATACAAGACGTTGGAATTCCATCATGCACTCTCGGGCAGATCAGACATAGAGCAGACCTGGTGGTCTACTGGGCTAGCGACCCGTGGAGTTCGCATCCCAGACACATCGAAAGATACACCAGTCTATCCGAGGGGAAATTCGAGAAGAGCGAATGGAGAGAATACGTTTCGAAAACAAAGGCTGGAGCCGCCCGAAAAAAAGTGGAACGCGCCTTGGACATGGTTCAGGCGAAACAACAGTTCTTTGCTCCTCCGCCTTCTAGCGAGGGACCGTGTCCCGCCATTTTGAAAGGTGGCAGGAAACTCGTCGTTGTAGACGTTAGAAAGACGAGAACTGCGGAGATTGCAGACTACTTCATACAGGTGGAACCGAACAAGGATTACGAGCTTCTTCAAGCTTTGAGGGCATTGATTCGAGATCAGGAGCTCGAGGTCGAAAAGGTTGCAGGGGTGCCCGTTGAATACTTGGAAGAAGTCGCAGAAGCAATGATCGATTGTAGTTTTGGAGTGATTTTCTTCGGGCTGGGGTTGACGATGAGCAAGGGAAAGAATAGAAATGTGGACGTTGCGATCGCCCTGACGCGAGATTTGAACATGCGCACCAAATTTGCGATAATGCCCATGAGAGGTCACTTCAACGTGTCGGGTGCGGACACTGTTTTTACGTGGCAGACTGGTTATCCTTACGCCATCGACTTTTCGATGGGCTATCCGAGGTACAACCCTGGAGAAACAACAGCCGTGGACGTTCTCATGCGAGGAGACACGGACGCTGCGTTGGTGATTGCTTCTGACCCTGTTTCGAACTTTCCGAGACCCGCCGCTGAACACTTGGTGAAGAACCCGCTGATCGTCATAGACCCGCACATGAACGCGACCAGTCAGATGGCTGACGTGGTTTTTCCGTCCGCATTCGTCGGCATAGAGACGAGTGGGACCGCGTATCGTATGGATCACGTTCCGATCGCGCTCAGGAAGATCCTTGATCCGCCAGAAGGATTGATTACTGACGAGGAGATTTTGAAGAGAATACTCGCGGAAGTCAGAAGAATAAAGAACAAAGAAAAGGGGGCATACTAGACGGAATTGCTGATCCGTAATGGCATCGTGTGCGATCCTTTCAAGCGGGATCAACTGCGAAAAGAAGGACATTGCGGTCAAGGATGGGAAGATTGTCGAAAGAGTCAATGAAAGGAGTGCACAAGAGATCGATGCCTCTGGAATGCTGGTCATGCCCGGCGGTGTTGACATTCACACTCACATTGCAGGGGCAGAAGTCAACACTGGTAGACTGTTGAGGCCCGAAGATCACTTCAGGGATTTTGAACGAAAGACTTCCATCACACGATCTGGCGTCGGGCGTTCAATTCCCTCCACCTTCACGACTGGTTACCGCTATGCAAGAATGGGTTACACCACGATAATGAACCCCTCAATGCCTCCGTTAGAGGCGAAACACACTCATGAAGAACTGAACGATACGCCTATGGTTGACAAGGCCACGTACCCGCTTCTCGGTGACTGGTGGTTTGTGCTCGAGTATTTGGCACGAGGAGACATTGAAGAGTGCGCGAGACACGTGGCTTGGATAATGAATTCCACCAAAGGATACGCCATAAAAGTCGTGAACCCAGGTGGGTTAGAAGCGTGGGGTTTCGGACACAACGTCAGAAGACTCGATGATCAGGTTCCTTACTTCTGCATCACTCCTCGAGAAATTGTTCGGGGACTGTGCAAAGTGAACAAGTTGCTTGCCCTTCCGCACACCATTCATGTTCACACGAACAGTCTTGGAAAACCAGGAAACTACGTCAACGCGTTGGAAACGATGAAATGCGTCGATGACATGGCGGTTGACAACAAACCCGTGATCCACATAACACACTGCCAATTCTCAGCTTACAAAGGAGACGACTGGGGAACTCTCCAATCAGGTGCAGATGACATAGCAAAATACGTCAACAATCACAATCACGTCACGATGGATATGGGGCAAATCATCTTCACTGACACCACGACGATGACCGCTGACGGCCCGTTTCAATACGACCTGTACGGTATCACAGGAAACAAATGGGTAAATCATGACGTCGAAACCGAAACAAGCGCCGGAATCGTCCCCTTCCGTTATCGCCGCAAGAGCTACGTGCACGCAACTCAGTGGTCGATAGGCTTGGAGCTGGCCTTACTCATTGAAGATCCTTGGAAAATATTCTTGACCACCGATCACCCGAACGCTGGACCCTTCACCTCGTACCCGCGAATCATCGCTTGGCTCATGAGCCGAAAGGCGAGGGAAGCAACGATGAAAAGGATCAACTCACGATCGAGAAGTAGAAGTCTGCTTCCTTCGATAACTCGAGAGTTGAGCTTCTACGAGATCGCGATTATGACTAGGGCTGGACCAGCCAAAGCTTTGGGGCTTGGACAAAAAGGACATCTGGCTCCTGGGGCAGACGCGGACATAGCCATCTACGATGTTAACCCTGAGAAAATCGACCCGTCGAGGAAGTACAAGACCGTGAGAAGAGCGTTCAAGAAAGCTGCCTACACGATAAAAGGCGGAGAGATCGTCGCGAAAGCAGGAGAGGTAGTGAGGCACAAGAACGGAGCAACGATGTGGCTCGACGTACAAGTGTCCGAACCTAAGGAAATATCGGATGACATGAAGAAACGGTTCAGAGACTACTGGACCGTGGAGTACGAGAATTATCCGGTGGGCCAAGAATATCTCAAAGTTCCACACCGAATAGCTGTCAGGGCAAGTGTGTAAATGATAAGACTGCGTCCGTTGAACCAGTTCAGGTATCCGATAATTGCAGAGTGCATTACTCCGAATGATCTGGAAGGGAAGAGCATCAATGAAATAGAGGAATTGAAGGTCTGGGAAGGGAACAGACAAAGAAAGCTGACAGAACTTTTCAGAGTCGAGCAGCTCAAAGACAAGTCTCAATCAGAAAGCAATTCAACAGTGGAAATTGAGGGTGACGTCAGCAAGGTCCGAAGAATTGGATGTGGCATGAAAAACGGGGAGATCATCATCAAGGGCGACGTCGGTATGCATTTGGGTGAGGAAATGAAAGGCGGCAAGATCACGGTCTACGGCAATGTCGCCGCTTGGGCTGGTTCGATGATGAAAAACGGGGTCATCGAGATCCATGGGAACGCTGGAAGCTATTTGGCTGCGCCGTACCGCGGAAGCAGCACCGGCATGAAAGACGGAAAAATATCGGTCTTTGGAAACGTTGGACACGAAGCAGGGGCTCACATGAAAAAAGGAACGATCAAGATTTACGGAAACTCGGGACAATTCACTGGTTTCCGAATGCAAAACGGTACAATCTACGTTCAAGGAGACTGTGACGAGAGAGTAGGCGCATGCATGGCTGATGGCAAGATCATCGTAGGGGGAAGCCTGCAGTCAGTTCTGCCGAGTTTCTCCATTGACAGCGTCAAGCCCAAGGCAAAAATCGAGGAGAACGAGACAGCTCAAGGGCCATTCTATGTTTTTATAGGGGATCTAACGGAACATGGAAACGGAAGACTCCACGTTTCAAAACCGAAAAATCCGCACCTAAGCTCTTACGAAAAGTTCCTTTAAGGAGCAACTCTGCTTGAAAAAACCCTTCAGCGTAAATCGCATGGCATGGCGTTTATTGGAGGAGTTAATCGAAAATCACGTCTTCTATGGCGTACAGACGGAAAGGGCGTCTCAAGGAACAGTCATTCTGGACGCTGGCGCAACTGCAAGGGGCGGTTTTCGGGCTGGGGAACTCGTCACTGAAATCTGTTTGGGCGGAATGGGTCAAGCGCGAGTATCTTTGAGAAAATACGATGACTTGGATTTGCCGTCGATTTTCGTGTACACGGATCACCCCGCCGTCGCAGCACTCGGTTGCCAATTTGCAGGGTGGCAATTGAGCCAAGAAGGTTATTCTGCAATAGGCTCGGGTCCGGCTAGAGCTTTGGCCTTGAAACCTAGGGAATTGTTTGAAGAAATCCAGTACTGCGATGAAAGCGACTGTGCAGTTATGGTAATGGAAAGCGACAAGCCGCCGCCCGCAGAATTGATCGATCGCATAGCCAGGGACTGCAAGGTCAAGCCGTCGAGGTTAGCAATTATTCTGGCTCCCACGGCAAGCTTGATTGGAGCAATTCAAATATCAGGACGAATCGTAGAAACGGGGCTCCACAAGCTGAGGCGACTGGGATTAGACCCCAAGAAGGTTCACTACGCGTGTGGATGCGCCCCTATACCGCCGCTTCATCCGAAGTTTTCAAGGGCAATGGGAAGAACCAATGATGCGATTCTGTACGGCGGAGTATCATATTACGCTGTTGAGTCAGATGACGAAGAGAAGCTGAACAAGATTGTCCAGAAGGCCCCATCAACGGCTTCCAAGGCCTATGGAAAACCTTTCTTCGAAGTCTTCAAAGAAGCCAATCACGATTTCTACAAGATAGACTCGGATCTTTTTGCACCTGCGACCGTCGTTGTCAACAATATCAAGACCGGCAACACCTTCGCAAGCGGCGAAATCAACGTTCAAATACTAAAAAAATCCTTTGAAATATGAGAGCACTGAACTCGGTCTCATTGTGTATTCATTGATTTCTTGTTTGCTTTGAAATAGAAGACTCTTCCGACGAATTCTCGGAACCCAGTGTTTCCAGCAAGTGCGCCCATGAGAAGACTCATGACCAATATCTCTATCCACGCTTTTGGAATGACCAGCGGAATCATGAAAGCCATCGCCGGTATCCCGACCAGCTGAACTGCGAACAGAAAGTAGAAGACTGTGTAAATGGATTCAGGAACGTAAGCCAACAGAGTCAACGGCAGCGCCCAGGCAGAGCGTCTTGAACCGCTGACCAGTCCCGATCTCCTGTAGAGAAATCCGGCCAATAAGCCAGTTATCGCCTTTCCAATAGGTACGCCTATCACTGAAAGCAGGCCTAACGTGCCCAATACATAGCCAAAGTAATACCCTGCATAAATTCCGCTCAAGAACCCAACGAGCGCGCCGATGTAAGGTCCGCCGAAGAAAGCCGCCACAAATGTCGCAATATGCGAAAGATCCAACGCTGCGCCTCCCTGTCCGACAGGGAGTAATGGAGCTACGTTCAAAGATATCAAAGACAGCGTGGTTCCCAGCGCACTTAGCATCGCAACGAAAGCAGTCTGTTTGGCATCCATCTTTTTCAACTCGCTTCGGCGACCCATGATACCTTCTAATTCTTATTTAAGAGTAGCTACTCACAAAAGGGTACAAGTAATGAGGCTTGAAACATAAATATCTAGGCTGTATATCATCATAATGGGAACTACCGTTGTCTGAAGCTCTCAAATTCTCAACGACAAGCCTAAAAGTGTGGCTTGAACGCGAGACAAAGTCCATTTTCGTTCCAGTCCACACGAAAGCACAAAGACTGTTCGACGATATGCGCAAGGCTCTTGATAATCTCCAAGATGTTTCGAAGATGCTTCTCGAAAACAGTGGAAAAGAGATTGAAAAAAGAAATATGAAGACCTATGGACGAGCGAGAGCATTGAATAAACTTGCGAAATTATTCGTTGACAGATTACGTCAACTCAAGATTCCGAACAAAGTTACCTACGAAAGTCTGGAAGGCTTTGTGAAGGACGTGCAGAAAGCATTTATGGTAACCGAAATTGACGTGAGAAACTATTTTCCGAGGATTTCGCCCTTCTTTATACTTGACAGAAGAAAGTTCCTCGCAGTTTTCGAGAAAGCGAAAGAGATGCTGAGAGAACTGGAAGGCTTCGTTTCAAAAGAGTATATCAAGACAAAAACGCTTGAAGACACGTTTCAACTCATAGACAAGCTGGCCGCCCTTGAGAAACAACTCGGAGAACTCGGAGATCAGAAGGCAAAGGCCGAAGCCAATAGGAAACTTGTTGAGAACCAGATTGATGAGCTGGCAACGGAGAATCACCGAGATGAAGACGATAGGTAGTATGGGCCAGCTCAGCCAGACTAGCAACGAAATCGCAAGCCTGTGCGAAGAACTGAAGCACAATCTGCAGCATCTTCAGAAGCCTTTCATCAAGCTCCAGTCTTTGGCAACCCACGGCGAAGGAAGCGGTTTGACGCCTGAAGAGTTGAAGAAACTCGCCCAATATTTGGACAACCCCTTCGAAGCACTCGCGACAGAAGAAACAGGACATCGCATTCTAAAAGGAATCCTCGAGAAACTGAACAAAGCGATTTCGGAAGACAAGCTCAAGTTGAAACCTGAAAAAGCTCGCAAAGCAGAACAGACCATAAACAGCATCATCAACAACAATTCGCTCGCAAATGTGCACCAAAAGTGCAAGGACACTATGACCAAGAGAACTCGACTTTCTACCTCAGAGGAAATGGCCGCAACACTGAAGGACCTTGCAAAACTCGATGAACAATCGGACGCCTTGAGAAGGAACAAGGGAGTCCTAGAATCTGAAGAACTCTCAATAAGAAGGAACTATACGGAAACAGCTGAAAAGATACGAAATCACAGGAGCGACATAGAAAAGAACGTTTTCAGTTTCACAGCCAAGAAAATCGTCGTGGAATAGGCCTGAGGCACTCTGTTTGAAGGCCGATCTTTCTCAGATAGTAAAAGAGGCAATGGAAGCTCCTCTTGCTGGCTTCAATAAGACCGTCGAGGACGCAACTCAGCTGCTTCGAGACGAAAACGCCAAAGTTGGAAACCTCGAAATCATCGGGCGGTTCGTTAGAATGGAGCCGTCGGGCGAGGCGGTGATAATAGGCGATCTGCACGGAGATCTTGAGAGTCTTGTTCACATTCTGCAAGAGAGCAGCATTCTTCAAAGAATGGATAAATCCGATTCTGTTCATCTTGTCTTTCTAGGTGACTATGGGGATCGAGGAGACTTTTTCTTCAGAAGTAATATGCACCGTTCTGAAACTCAAGCTTCATTTTCCGGCCCAGGTCATCTTGATGAGAGGAAACCATGAAGGACCTAAAGACATTATGGCCTATCCTCATGACTTGCCATCTCAACTGAAGTATAGATTCGGCAAGGATTGGACTGCTGCGTATGACAGAATCTTTGAGCTGTTTCGATATCTCTACACCTCGGTCTTGGTGAGGAACACGTGTCTGATGGTTCACGGCGGTCCATCCGAACAAGTCCATACGGTTGAAGATCTAGCCTACGCTCATGTGAGTCATCCCAAAACCTCCATGCTCGAAGACATTCTTTGGAGCGATCCTTCAGATTCTATCAGAGGAGTTTATCCTTCCCCTAGAGGTGCTGGCAAACTCTTCGGAAAAGACGTGACGGCGAGATTTTTGAAGATCTTCAAAGTCAGGATTCTCGTGAGGGGTCACGAATCTTGTAACGATGGTTTCAAAATCGATCACGATGACAGGGTACTAACGCTGTTTTCAAGAAAGGGTCCACCCTATTTCAACGTCCATGGCGCCTACTTGGACCTCATGTTGTCTAAAGAATTCCAAAACGCGACGCATATGATTCCGTACGTTCACGAATTTTGATTGTTCATTGAACCTCGGAAACTTTAAGAACGTCGCGAAACGCATTTTTCACAGACTCAAGACAACGGAGAGTGGTTTTCTGAGATTCGGTATCGTTACTCGAAACAAAGAAGCCTACAGTTCATCTCAGCTGCAGAAAGCTTTGAAAAGGCGTGGGCTTGACTGCGTATGCTTTACGTTCCCAAAATTGATTGCCCACGTAGGATTCAAACCTATGGCCAAAGTCGCCGAACTTGACATCAGCGAGTTGAATGCGCTCATAATTCGTCCGATCGGACGAGGTTCTCTTGAAGAGCTGGTTTTCAGAATGGATGTTCTGTACGCTCTCCAGCGTGCAGGCTTGTACATCGTGAATCCGCCGCAAGCCATTGAACACTGCGTCGACAAGTACGACATACTTACGCTCATGGAAGAGAATGGGATTCCTGTGCCACGCACTGCGACAACCGAAAGCTTGGACGAGGCACTGAAGGCTTTCAAAGAGCTTGGAAATGATGTGGTGGTTAAGCCCTTGTTCGGCTCGAGAGGAGTTGGTGCCACGAGAGTGAATGACGCCGAGGTGGCTGTAACAGTCTTTCGGGCAATACTGTTCTATCATGGTGTCATCTACATTCAAGAGTTTGTGAATCACGGGTTCTCGGATATCCGTGCCTTCGTGATTGGCAACCGGGTTGTTGCCGCGATGCGGCGTGTTGCTAAGGATTGGAAAACGAACTACAGCCAAGGAGCCAAAGCAAAACGTACCAAGCTTGAGAAAACCCTCGAAGATCTCGCCATCAAATCAGCAAGAGCCATAGACTGTAAGATAGCTGGAGTCGACATATTGGAAAGTCCGTCAGGGCCCGTTGTCGTCGAGGTCAACAGTCAACCTGGATGGAGAGGATTACAATCAGTGGCAACAGTCAACATTGCAGACGAAATCATTGCCTTCGTACTATCAGAGCTGAAGAAGTGAAGGGTATGTTAGAGGTTGAGGTTGTTAGAGTCGACGTTTCAACTAAGATGGTTCAGAAAACGACAGACCTTGTGGCCGAAGAGAGACCGCTTCACGTGTTTCTGAACCGGACCCATTACGCTACGATTTTCTGTTCTCCAACTGACCTTAAGGAACTCGCGGTTGGACACGCTCTATCTGAGGGAATAGTGAAATCTCCAGAGGAGATAGAAGAGATCATTCTGGAAGAGCATGGAATCTGTCGCGTGCGCTTAAAAGACGAAGTCGAACTTCCAAAAAGGCTGAAACTTTCGAAACAGTTCTCTCGCATCATTTTCTCGGCGTGCGGAAGCCAAGAACCCTTCCGGCCAACCGTGCGGCTTCACAAAATCGAATCTACGTTAAAGGTCAGAGCTGAGACTTTGCTGAATTGCGTGGCCAACCTAAATCATGTTGCGGAGACTTTCAGAAAAACGGGTGGGACTCATGTCGCTGCTGTCTACACGCGCGACGGGGATCTCTTGGCTTTAGCGGAGGATGTCGGTCGTCACAACGCGGTTGATAAGGTTATTGGTATTTGTGCGTTGAAGAAGGTCGACTTTGACGAATGCTTCTTAGCCCTCAGCGGGCGTTTGACAGGCGACATCGTCTTCAAGGCTGCAAGGATGGGCATTCCTATCGTAGGTTCTTTGTCTGCAGCAATAGATTCTGGGATCAATATAGCAAAGGATATTGATTTGACTTTAGTGGGTTTTGTTCGCGGCAAGCGCATGAACGTCTACAGTTTCGCTGAAAGAATCCTCTCGTAAGGGTCTTGTGCCTCTTCTGGAAAAGAGACTTCTTTTCCCTTCGTGACTAGAATTCGATCTTTCATCTTTGTGAAAGTGCCCAAAAAGCTGGTCTGCAGATCGTTCTGTTCCATCGTTTTCACTATCTGAAGAGTTTTTTCAGGGCTGATGCTAGCCACGATGGTGCCAGTTGAAGACATTGAAAGCAGCTGCTCGTTTGACAGGTCAAAGTACTCCTGCAATTTGATTGCCTCTTTGCAAATGGGGATCTTCTTGAAGTCTATTCTGAAACCGACTTTGGAAGCTTCAGCCATCTCGTTCAGGGCAGCAGTCAAGCCTCCTTCGGTCGCGTCGTGCATAGCATGGGCATAGCCTGTCTTTGAAAGCAGCAGTGCTTCTTTCACGCAGCTTTGCAGGGTAACCTGCCCTCTGAGTTCTCTTGCTCTTTCTGCTCCGAAGATCTTCTTCGCCAATTCTCGATGGGTTATTGCGAAGTTGACGGCCAATTCCAAGCCTATGGGCTTTGTGCACAGTACTAGATCACCTGGTCTAGCACCGGCTGGAGTAATCAGTTTGTCTTCTTTTATGATGCCGTAGGCCGTACAGACTCCGACTGGAACAAGCAGACCACGGTAAGTTCCGGTGTGTCCTGTTATTATTGTCATTCCAAGTTCGTCAGCAGCCTTGCACGTCTGGTTCATGATCTTCTGGAAAGTCTCTGGACTCGTCGATGGTGGACCTAAAAGGTTGACAGTGCAGAACTGCGGCTTGGCACCGAACAAGGCGACGTCCGAGGAAGCATAATGTATCAGTAACCAGCCGAACCACTCTGTGGGAACACCGATACAAGGGTCAGTCGAGATAACCAAGCACTGCCCGCCAGGTAGTCGGTGGACGCCCGAATCGAAACCGGGCAGTGGAGGCACCACCACGTTGGGATCTTTCTTAATGCAACTGAGTAATCTCGCAAGGTCTTCAGTGGCAAGCTTTCCCATTTCACGTCTGGCCTCTCTGCATTTATTGCGTCATGCGGCGCTTATTAGTTGGTGTGAAAGCCTTCCATCCAAGAGGTTTTTTGCACCTTCCACCTTCGAGGTAAGACGCGGTTAAGGTGTAGTGTTATCGATCGGCAAATTGTCAACGGCCATAGGTAAATATGCTCCTCGCTGAAAGCAAGAGGGCAGTCATGATTGCCAAGCTTATTCCCAACTCTGGCAAGAGGTAGGCTCCGTTGTAGATTATGGAGTATATCACGGGGTTGAGGGATCCTGCGTTCATGTACCAAAAGAAGACACCTGAAAGAAAATGTGCAATGAAACGACCGAATACACCTACTACGACTCCAATGATTGGCCCTACTGTTCGCCACTTTCTAAACAAACCTGCCAATCCTAGGGCTCCAAACGCAATCGGATAATCCAATAACACCTGCACGGGACTTACAAGAAATGGTTCAAAAACCATCACGACAAAACCAAAAACCACTCCTGCGTAAGTCCCGATTAGTGCGCCTCTTCGAAGAGAAAGCACGAAAATGGGAACCATGCAGCCAAGAGTTATTTCTCCTCCGTTTGGAAACTGATACAGTTTAATGTTAAACAAAACCGTTGCCAAGGCAACAAAAGAAACTACTTCGGCAAGAATTCTTGGATCAAACCTTGTTTCTGACTTCAACTTCAATTCTATCCCTCCGCCAGTATTACCTGGATCAGGTTCTATGGGTCGACGATGCTCAATCGTCCTCTCAGCCGGGTCACGTGCCCAGCTCCCCCTTAAACCTATGAGGACAATTGTTATCTATCCATAAATAAAGCTTCTGGGTGATACTCTGTATCATGGTTTGTCTTTTGCGTTGAGCAGTTCTTTCCTCATCATGTCTTTCAGGGCTACGCTTAAGTTTTCGATTTGTTCCTCTTCGCACGATGCGGGACCTGTACAGGCTGTGTATGGGCGGGTCAAGGCCTCTCTGGTCAAGACTTCTTCAGGGTTCAAACTCCGCGCGGTTCTGACGTATGCTAGAGGATCAGTCCCATGATTATTTCCAATACTCCAAATACTGCTCCTATACCATAGAAAACGGTCATCAATGAAACATTGTTTGGAGGCAAGTTAGCAAACGAAGCAGCAGACACATACTCTATTAGTAAAAGAATTGTTCCAAGACACGTTAAGATTCTGATGAGTATGAGTACGTGACCCACCACTCTGGGAAGAGTTTTGGTTCTGTCTCTGGTTTTCTCTTTGGTTTTGTCGTTTCTGGTTTTCACTCATTCTTTTAGTTCCTAGTTTGTCTTCTGTTTGTCGTGCAGCGCGCGCTTGCAGATCAGCTTTTCATAGCACGCGTGATTTCATAGTGTGAGCGCGTGTTTCGTCAAGGTACTGTCGAATTTTCTCTATGCCTTGATATTTTTTTCCTTGAACTATTGCTGTTGGAGTTTTCCGAATTCCCCGTACAAACGCTTTGATCAAGTCAATCGTTCTTGAAGTATCAAGCAATTTGACCTCTTCACCAGATTCCTTCACTAATGGTTCCAACAGCTCTAAGGCTTGAAAATCCTCTGGTGAAAGAATTCGTCCCTTAAAAGATGATGCAAGACCTTTCACGAGTCCTTCCGATGTGCCTGGACGGCAGTGGGAGTGTGCGCTTGTTTCTCGGTACGCATCCATATCTACGCTCTCGGAATATGAGCGCACATAGATTTCGATCACAGAGCTTCTCCATCTCTATTAAGCGTTATGAATATTAACGTCTAACGTTTCGCGAGCGCTGACAGCACTGTGAAGATTTTCGTTCAGAAGAATCTCTGCTTCTTTCCTTGTAGAGGTATGGTAATGAAGAAAGCTATCCAACAGATTCCGATGAAGAGGGCAGAGCCGAAGAGAAAATTCCTTAGTGGATGCATATATGGAAGCCAATTTATGAGGACGTCAGGGTTTAGTTTTCGGTACAACTCAACTATCTCTGGCTGCTGTGAATTAACCCCCTGTTCTACACCAGCTACATAGGCTACTGCCATTGTCAAAACAACAGTTCCTATGGCTAGGAAGACTACCATCAACCTTAACATCTTATCCACGGCTTTTAACCCATCCAAGAAATGATTAGCTTGGCTCCCGTATAATCCTAGAGATTAGAACAGAAAATCCAGAGATTAGGACACGGGCGGAGTCTCTGTTTCCTAGTCAATTGCTTTCACTCATATGTTGTTCTTTTGATATGGCAAGTTTCTACGAAAACCCGACTTTGCGGGAGATATTCCGTTTTCTTTGCTCGTACATGTCAAGTTTGGGTTTGGGTTTTGGTTTGGGCGCGCGCGCACTATTTCAGGGACTCCTTAGAAGTATGGTATCACCCAGAATCTTTGCTCCGAAAATCTCAGTTTTTGGAAGCTTGGAGATCTGTCTTTTTCTCGTGGCTCAATAGACTCAGTGTGAAGGCGGCTATGAAGAGCAGCATTGAGGGATATGTAAGCCAGTAGCCTTGTTGATAGGAGATTTCCCAAGATCTAAAACTCGTGCCCACGTAGACCATTAATGCAGTGACCGTTGGGCATAGGATTGCTGGGGCAAGAGCCAGAATCCTCTTGTTGAGAAAAACAGAAGCTACTCCAGTAATCAACGTCAGGATTTGAGCTACAAGCATGAATACAAACACCAATGGAAGCTCGGATTTATAGGCATATTCTTTGACCCAATAGTCATAGAACCAATATTCAACAGTCTGATTAAGGAACAGGGATCTAACCTGTTGGGTGGAACACTTTAACGACCAATAACTAGTTCGATCCGAATCCTCAGGAATAATGCTTGCGGGACGAATTTCATGAAGAAAAGGAAAAATGGTTGAGCCTAGGAAAAGCAAGCATCCAAGTATGAGCAGGACCATTCTCAATATGCCCATGTGCTTAACAGAGTTGCCTTTTGAATCAACCATTATCAAAACCCCATCTGAAGAATATACTTCGATTCTCTTATAATTCCACGTTTTAGAACAGAGCGTTCTTACAATTCTTCAGGTAAATGATAGACTTTAGAGGTGTGGTGAAATGGGAATTGACGCGCGTGCTGTGATCGGTGTTCTAGCGGCTGTGTCCATAATAGTGATTGGAATAACCATAATGACGTATCTTAATTCCATAAATCCACTTGGCGCAATTCTCGGTATAATAGTGCTAATAGCCGTAGCCATTGCCATAGTTGTCGGCTTCGCTCGATCACATACCTAACGCGCGCTAGAATATGTGTTTCGTTGCTTCTTGCTTGGATTGAGTGAGGATTGCGTGTTAGTGTTGAAGTGCGTCCAGAAGGCTTTTTTAGCCGTACATTTACTTTTCCTAGACATAATCCAATTTGCTTCAGGACGTTGTCAACGTGAAGAAAGCACTGCCAAAACTCGATATTCCAGTGATTGAAAAGAAATGGCAGAATGAATGGGAAAAACGCCGCGCTTACCTTTTTGACTGGAAGGACCATAAACGACCTAGCTTCAGCATCGACACTCCGCCGCCCTATCCGTCCGGTGAGTTTCACGTTGGAACAGTTCTGAACTGGACCTACATCGACATAGTGGCACGTTACAAACGTATGCGTGGTTTTAACGTTCATTTTCCTCAAGGTTGGGACTGCCACGGTTTGCCAGTTGAGGTTGAAGTGGAAAAACAGCACAACATCAAGAAAACCGACGTCCCACCAGACCAGTTCAGTAAACTCTGTGAGCAGTTAGTGAACGAGAACATAGCTTCTATGAAAGATTCTATGGTACGCATGGGTTTTTCGATGGATTGGACAACAGAGTTCAAGACGATGGACCCTGACTACTGGAGGCGCACGCAACTTTCATTCATCATGCTGTACAACAAAGATTTCATCTACAAAGGAACGCACCCAGTCAACTGGTGTCCTCGCTGCGAAACTGCCATAGCCGACGCTGAAGTGCGGTATGATCGCAGAAACGCCGATCTACAACACGTCAAATTTGAGCTTGAGGACGGCGGTTCTCTTGAAATAGCCACGACAAGGCCTGAACTGATTCCCGCATGCGTTAGCGTTGCGGTTCATCCTGATGACGATCGCTACAAAAAGTACGTCGGAAAACGGGTCAAAGTACCTACAACAGGTCGAGCTGTTGAAATCTTGGCCGACGATATGGTCGATCCAAAATTCGGAACTGGCGTGGTGATGATCTGCACTTACGGTGATAAGGCTGACGTAAAAACAGTCATGAAACATCATTTGCCAGTGATAATGTGCATAGATGAGAAAGGCAGAATGACGAAGAACGCAGGGAAGTACGCGGGCCTGTCAACTGGAAACGCCAAGAAGGCTATTCTGGAAGACCTGAAGCTTCAGAGGCTGGTCGATAGGACCGAAAGCCTGGAGCAGGAAGTCAGCATCTGCTGGAGATGCCGGACTCCGATCGAAATTCTCGAGAGAGAACAATGGTTCATGAAAACTCGAATTCTGACGGACAAAGTGGAGAAGAATGCTCTAGAGATCACTTGGTATCCTGATTACATGAAACACCGGCTGATCGATTGGGCTCGATCACTCGAATGGGACTGGGTAATATCTCGACAACGCGTGTTTGCTACGCCAATACCGATCTGGTATTGCAAGAAATGTGGCGAAGTAATTCTTGCCAAACCCGATTGGGTGCCGATTGACCCGCGCATTGAAAAGCCAAAAATCCAGAAGTGCCCAAAATGCGGCGGCAATGATTTCAAGCCGGAAACCGACGTGCTTGACACATGGTTCGATTCTTCGATAACATGCGCGGTCCACGCAGGATGGCCAGACAGGAAAGATTGGAGGAGACTGTTCCCTGCAGACGTTCATCCTTCAGGAGTCGACATCATACGCACATGGGCTTACTATTTAATGGTGAGGCATCTCGCTCTGTTCGACGAGAAACCCTACAAGAGTTGCTTGATAAACGGTATGGTTCTCGGCACTGATGGACGTGAAATGCACAAGTCTCTGGGCAACTATGTTTCGTCAGTTGAAGTTCTTTCAAAATACGGCGCAGACGCGATGAGACAATGGGCCGCAGCTGGAGGGGCCACAGGTTCAGACATATCTTTCAGGTGGCCCGACGCAGAGTATGGATGGCGTTTCTTGATCAAACTCTGGAACGCGTCGAGCTTTGTCAGTAATCTACTGAAAGACTATGAGCGGGCCGAAGACTCTGATCCAGACCTTCAGCCACTGGACAAGTGGATTTTAAGCAAGACTGAACAAATCACGCAGAAAGTGACCGAGGCCTTGGAAACGTGTCAGTTTAACATTGCCCTTGAGGAAACGCGCAACTTTACTTGGCATACGTTCTGTGACTGTTATTTAGAGGCAGTGAAGGATCGACTTTACAGACCGGAAGTCTACGGTGAGCCAAAGAAAAGGGCAGCACAGTATACGCTGCATACGGTTCTCAAGAGGATTCTTTTGCTACTTGCACCGATGATACCTCACGTGACCGAGGAAGTGTACTCCATACTCTACGCAGAAGAAGATGAACAGACAAGCATTCATAGTTCCGCTTGGCCAGAACCTAGGAAAGCCACAATTGACGCAGACGCAGAAAGAAAGGGCGAGATCATAATAGCAATTATAGCCGAACTTCGAAAAGAAAAAGCTGAGAAACATCTTCCGCTGAATACGCAGATCAAAAATCTGAAGATATTCACCGAAGAAAAGGACATAGCGGAAACTATCAATCAGGGAAAAGGAGACATCAAAGGAACCTGCAAAGTCGCAGAAATGCAGATCCTTTCCGAAAAAGGTGCAGGCCGAGAAATCAAACCGTACAACATCCGTTTCAGAACGGAGTTTCAACCGAAGCAAGAGTGATCTACCGTGAAGAAGGTCGGTGTCATTGGGTGCGGCGTAATCGGGGCACTCATTGCGAAGTCATTCGCAGAAAGACTGATCCCGTGTGACGAACTAATCCTATTCGACAAAGACATTGAAAAAGCGCAGAAAATACGAAGCGTTATTGAAGGCTCCGATCACGCCTGTGAACAGTGTTGATGAGATGATCAGGGCAAAACCCGCAATCATCGTTGAAGCCGCGTCACAACAGGCCGTCAGAGAGTATCTTCACAAAATCTTGTCAGCTGACATAGAAGTCGTGATCATGAGCGTGGGCGCGCTCTTGGACATGGACTTGGAGAGTGGCAAGATTCACATACCATCCGGGGCCATCGGCGGTCTGGACGCTATTTCTACCGCTTCGCTTGCGGGAATCAAAGAAATAACTTTGACGACTAGGAAAAACCCGAAGACTCTTGACACGAGCAGCGACTTGGAGAAAATCGCTTACGAAGGGTTCGCGGAGGAAGCAGCCAAGCTTTTTCCGAGAGAAATGAATGTTGCAGCCACTTTGGCGTTGACCGTCAAACCCCACAAAGTGAGAGTCAAGGTAATTTCAGACCCTAAGGTCATACGAAACGTTCACGAGATTCAACTGGTCTGGAAACACGGAGACATGTTCTTCCGATTCGAGAACGATCCTCATCCCGAGAATCCGGGCACGAGCGCACTGGCAGCTTGGTCAGCCATTAAGCTTATCAGAGACCTGTTGGAAAGGAACTAGGTTAGGGCATCAGTCCAGTTCCAACGTCCACCCAGGTCTTCTCGCCAATCTTTTTGTACCCGATTTTCTCGTAAACCCTTATGGCAGGGTAATTGTCTGATCTAACAAAAAGAGCAGCCGACTCAGCTTGTCTAAGAGCTTCTTGAGTAACCGCTGACGTGGCAAGAAGTGCGTAGCCTTTGTTCCTCTTTTCTGGTGCCGTATAGACTCCTCCTATCATCCACACTTGAGGAAGCTGAATGAAGGAGCCCGCGTATGAGACTAGTTGGTCATTGTCGAAAACGCCGTACAGTGGCATTTTCGTTATCCAGTTTTGATACCTGCGAAGATTTCGTCTTGGGCGATCCTTTCTGTCAAGGAGAAGGTTAGAGAGCAATTTGGCATCCGATCTTGTTTCAAGCTTTCTCACCTTTTGTGATCTAAACGTGTTAGCTTGGCTTCTCCTTACTAACATCCAGTTTTCAACGTAGCTCTTGGCATTCGGAAATCTCTCTAATACGGTCTGAACGTTCTTCGGCGGGGTATGCAGAATGAAGCCGTTCTCAGGTGCGTATTCCACGAGTTTTCTTGCAGTTTCTTCTTCACATTCTAAGATTACACTTGGAACATCTGTTGCCGTATACACTAGGACGTATCCGACAACCTCTTTGTTCTCTAAAGCAACGTGCATCGTGGTGCGGTCAAACTCGTGCTGAATGTCGTAGAAGGCAAAAACGTGCCTGATTATGTCTGATTTCAGATATTCAACGATGCGTTATACTTGCGCCTTCGTTACCTTTCTTACAGTTATCATCAATTCATCGGCCGAACGGTGGGTTAGGCTTGTCAGTTAACTCTTTGCTTTTTTGATTTCGGCGATCAAGTTGTCGATTTCTTCCTCGGTGTTGTAGAAATGGGGAGAAACCCTTATGCCGTTAGCTCTGGCTGACACGATTATGCCTTTTCTGTTCAATTTCTCAGTCAGCTTCTGTGGAGCCTTGATCTTGAAATTCACTATCCCTGAGCGGCATTGCTTGTCCTCTGGTGTCTGAAGTTCAAGTCCGAGAGACTTGATGCGATCTATTAGATGGTCTGTAAGCTTCATGATTCTGTGCTTCACGTTCTCGATTCCGTAGCTGAGGAGCATTTTCATGGCTTCCTCTGCGCCCACGAAGCTTATCGTCGCTGGGGAGCCTGTTTCGAAGCGGCTTGCAGTTTTCGAGAGTCTGAGGCTCCATATTTCCCAGAAGTTCTCGGTTGCAAAAACGTCTTGGTCTACGCTCGCCCATCCAACCATTGGTGGTTCAAGTTTCTCGATGAGTTCGCCTTTCACGTAGAAATAGGCTGCGCCAGGCGGGCTTAAGAGCCACTTGTAACAAGCGGCTGACAAGAAATCCACGTCGTCTCTGACAACGTCGATCGGCATAGTTCCCACGGACTGTATGGCATCTACTATTAGGTACGCTCCGTGCTCGTGGACTATTTCGCTTAGAATCTTCAGGTTTTGCCGGAATCCGTTGAAATATGACACGTGACTTACTGTGACGGCGACTGTTTTGTCGTCGACGGCTTTTTCCATTTCGTCCAAAGACACTCTGCAGCCATCACTTTTGACGTAGTGAACTTTTACTCCGAGGTTCTTGCGGAGCCAAGGGTAAACGACAGAGGGATATTCCATGTCGGTTGTGACCACTTTTGATCCTTTGGGGCAATGAAGCATGTTTGTTGCTAAGCTCATTCCGGTTGAGGTGTTCTCAACCAGGGCTATCTCTTCGGGCCTGGCTCCGATGAGTTTGGCGAAGCAGGGTTTTCCGTTGCGGTCACACTCTAGGGAACTGGTTCCGAATTTTGAATACTCATTTACGTACTTACGAACCGCGTCGGCTACGGGTTTTGGAAGCGGAGATTGGGCGGCATGATTCAGGAAAGTCCTGTGCTTTGTGACGGGAAACTGTTCCCTGAGTTTCTTTATGTCTTCCATACACGGTTCACCGGATGTTTTCGATTTGAGTGTAGATTATTCATCGTTGGGCTATTAAAGTGTGGAGCCTGATGTCATTTCTAATTGACACCCGAGATCGCAAAGCCATCTAGGCACGTCCAATGTTTTCTCAATGTTCGTTTGAGCTCATCCACCGTGCTCTCGACAATCCTCCGACAATCAGGAGGCTCATGGGGTGCGGTTCCGGGGTCTTCCAAGTTGATCTGTTCGAGACCCACCGCTCCTGCCAAAAGCGCGTACCAACATAGGGGCAGGACTTCTGAGTTGTATCCGCTTCCGAGCAAGAAAACGAGCTTTCCGTCGCACACTCTTTCAGCTGTCTGTCTGATCACCTTTGATAATCTAAAGAAGCCGTTGGCTGTCAATGCCAATTGCCCGAGCGTGTCGGCGTAGTGCGAGTCGCTCCCGCCGTTGGCGATGATGATTTCTGGCGCGAACTCTTCGGCCAGCGGCACGAAAATCTCGTTCAGAGCATACAGGTAGGTTGAGTCTCCTGTGTGTGGCGGTAATGGAACGTTTACGTTGTAGCCTGTTCCCTTTCCTTCTCCGATCTGAGAGGCAAACCCTGTGCCAGGGTACAGCGTCTTGGGATCTTGGTGCAGACTGATGTACAGAACTGTTGGATCCCGATAGTAAATGTCGCTCGTGCCGTTTCCGAAATGAACGTCGTAATCGAGAATCAGAAATCGTTCAATTTTGAATTTGGCTCTCAAGTACTCTGTAAGCACGGCGACATCGTTGAAGAGGCAGAACCCTCCGCCGTAATCTCTTCCTGCATGATGATAGCCTCCGCCAACGGAGACGGCTCTGCTTACGTCGTTGTTCATGACTGCTTTCCCGCATTCCATCGCGCTTCCGCAGATGTAGAGTGCGGCCTCGAGGATTTCAGGTGTGACCGGCGTTTCGATGTCGTAGGGTCTGTGCTGCTTTGCGAGGTTGTAAATCAAATTCACGTATTTCTCGTCGTGCACTCTGAGCAGATCGTTCTTGGACGCGGGTTGTGGCTGAAGCAGCCTGATCTGCGGGTTGGACAGCAGTCCTTGTTGTTGAAAGTATTTCATTGCGTCTGAAAAACGGTCGCCTCTGAACGGATGGCCTTTCCCAAGATCATAGCCTTTGAATTTTTCGTGGAAGCTTACGCCTGTTACGTCGATCAATTTGCGGTTCGCCAGAATTCAGGAAGTGCAGGCGGATATAAAATGGTGTCTCGTGACGAAGTGTGAAAGAAGAAAAAAGGTGAGTGGTGGAAGAGTTAGGTTTCTTGTTTCTCTTCAACCTTGTTTTCGGTTTCTGTTGGAGTGGCTTCTGCGACTGTTACGGCTTGGACCACTGTTTCTTCTGAACTTTTTTCCTCTGCAGTCTCGGTTTCGTTTAGGAATTTGACTTCTGGCTCATTGCTTCTGATTTGTGTCAGGTTGTGGTTCACTGTTTTCGTCCATCGTGAAGTCGCCTACGGCAAGCTGGTCTGCTGCTTCTTTGACCTGGTTCAGTTCTTGTTTTGCGTTTTCAAGTCCGACGGAGAGAAGGTTGCTGTCTCTTTGGTACGTTTCATCGTCTATTTCTTCCGTGACGTGTCGAATCTCGAAGTTCGCGACAAGGATCTCTAAGGTTTTGATCTGGCCTTCAAGTTCGAAGACTTTGGCGGCCATCTTTTCAAGAAGGGCTTTCTGCTGCTTCTCGATGTCTGCGATGCCGTCCTCTATTTCTTTCTTGAACATGTCGTGCGTGGACTGCGAGATTCTGCCGGTGTTCAGTAAATTGTCCAAGGCTTGTTTCTTTTTCCTCGCCACTTCGAATTCTTCGCTTAATCTTCTAAAAGAGTGTTTCCAAGAGATCAATTTGTACACCGCGCATCTCTGTTCCTTAGAACTGGCAAATAACCTTTGTTAACATGCAGATATATCTCAGAGTATTTGGTGGGGCTTCTTTTCGCATTTGGGGGAAAGATTGAGGGCCAAAAAAGTTGCGATTCATAGGACCAATCTTCTGCGTGGAAAGGATGATGCTCAAGAGTCTATAGAAACCCTAAAAAACACCTTCCAAGACTCTCTAGAAACGAAAGATCGGCGTATGATGGGCCCGTAGCTCAGTAAGGATAGAGCACCGGACTTTTAGGCAACGAGGGTTGCGGAGAAATCCGGGGGTCCCGGGTTCAATTCCCGGCGGGCCCGCTTCAAATCAGCTCGATTCTTATGGTTTTTTGCTGGACGCAGATGCTGAAAACGCTCGAGATGAGACATATTTGGATCCTAATATTCATGATACATTGAAACCGAGGAGGGGAGGGTACACAATAAGCTTTTTTCAGCGAATAAGTCAACGAATTTCGTTAATGTCGCCTCATAATTCTGATGAGGAAAACTGATTTTCCGAATGTCCAAGATTCCAACCTCCCGAAACGGAATGGTCTAAGACTAATAAGAGTTGCCAGACCAAGCATCATCACAGGCGCACGTTGTCAAGATAACTCACGCGCACTTGTATTGTTCATGCTTTGTCAAGAATGTTTCCGTTCAACTCGACCGTTGCAACGTAGCTGATAACTTGACCAATCGTTGCGTTCATGTCCACCGATATTCCAAACGACTGATCTACTTCTTGTCCACTGCGAAGATTGACTGGATAGTGGCTCTCCCTTCCGAGTTCGCTTCCGTTGCCAAGAACCTTCACGGTCAATGTCAAGTTACTCACGTCATTAATCCCTTGATTCGCGACTTTCAAATCGAAATCGTAGATCATCTCATCCGGAGTCTGCCCACCACCTGACTTGATAAACTTTGTTATCTTGACGAAATTGGTTCTTGATTGCCAATAATAGATCGATGAATGCGATAGTTATGGATGGCGATGATGATGACAGCAACTGCTGTAAAGTCTTTTTTTGCTGCTTGTCGCCTTGCTGCTCTGCTTTTGCTCTTCCATTGGACCACAGAATTCTATCAGTTCAGACGATGTATTATGGATTTTGGAAGAACGGATCGAGTCCATGAAGTGGCAGTCCAAACGAAATTGCGGCGCCTCTCAAAGGACCAGCAGGCGCCGAACGTAATGGCTTCAAGTGACGTGGTTTTCGTTGCCGATCAAGGCTTTGCTTGTTTAGTTTCGCTCTAGAAGATTTTTCCATAAGTATTTATCTATGCAGAAAACTGATAGACCTTAGGAGAGGGAGACAGACAAGTAGGCTTCAGGCAAGGAGGTGAGCGTGTGGAGTTTTCGATAAACGCTAAGCAGGCTGTGGCATTGATATGGACGATTATCGCAATCATAATCGCTCTGATAGTCGTGCTGGCAATGGGCAACCCATCCTTTGGAACGGTCGAAGGTGTATTCGTTGAGCCTTGGCAATGGTTGATCGTGCTGTTCTTCGGTTTGGTTCTGATAATTACCGTTCCAGTCTACCTGGTAATAGTACTTTGGCACATCTCCTCCAGATGGGAGACTACGTAGATCACAGGTAGAACACCCAGTTTTCTTTCTCTGAGGAACAGTACTTATCGTGTTTTCTGCCGAGGTGCGAGGGCTAGGCTGCACTCTAAACTCATCCTTGTCTGAAGCGAGCAGAGTCCTCAATCCCGTGGTTGCAAGTTTGTTTTGGTTCTTTCGGCAGCCGAGCAGATGTGTGATACGAGTCAATCCATCAGAAAGCCAAAAAATCGATTGAAGCTAAACCCGTTGATGAATCGTTCTAGATGTGTGGATGAGCTATGACCGTGTAGGTTGCTCTTGGTCGTCTTCTTCGGCGCGTTCTGCCCAGGGCCATTACGAGGAACAGCAGTATTACCCCTGCCAAGCCGCCTAAGATTATCACTATGTAAATGATCAACCAGTCCAACGTCGGGAAGAAAGGTGGGTACGGTGAAATCGTCACCGTTCCGTCGACAAAGGTGTTGTCCGACAAGTGAGTTTCGCCATCGACTTTGTCGGCCACTGCAGCTTATGACGTATTTCAATGGGAACACGCCGCTTGTGTTCCATGCGAACACCATCAGTCTCTCTGCGGACGGTGCTAAGTTTTGAACGAGTTTTCTGTCGATCAGAACTCGCCCATAATAAGCGTTCACGTAGAAGGTCTCATTGAACATTCCTTCGTTCTTCACGGTTACGTTGATGGTTACGATTTCTCCGCTTTTACAACTGTGGGCGATGGAACAACATGCGTAACCGCGACATCATGAGCGTTCTGCGGAGGTTTTCCGGATTTGACTTCAACCAATCCGTCCACGTAAGTGTTGTCAGCAGGTGTTGGATCTCCAGGTAATGGTGCGGAAGCGCTTATCTGGTAGAAGCCAGGGTTCACTGCGCTCGTGTTCCAATTGAACGCAAGCGTTTTCTGCGATGAAGGCGCAAGTTCGGTGACTTGGCGAGTTTCAATCAACGTTGCGTTGTCGTAGACGCTCAGATCGAACATCACCGATTGGTTGCCATCGTTCAGCACCGTGACGCTTATGGTTACTGTCGTGCCGAGTGAGACTTGGCTGCTTGAAGGTACCACGTTCGTGATCGCGATGTCTCCTCCTGCAGAAACGTTGAACGTCGTGTAGATTGCAGGACTGTAGAGTCTGCCTCCCTGATCAGGCGCTGCCGTGAACGGTTCAGCAGAAGCGTTAGCCACGCCGCTCTCTGCTAGGATGGGTATTTCTGAATTTGCCTTCACGTTTGTTTTGCCCGGTTGGAACAGCATGTTGTCCATTTCAACGTGGATGATAGGATAGTCGGAGGAGTCTTTGGCGTCGACATTTATAGTCGCGTTCTTCGCTGTCCTCGCGATGTTTTCCACGGTCAGATTGAAGACTATTGGTTCCTGCCTGAGCAAACACGGATTGCGGCTTGAGTCCTGAATTCAAAGTTGCAATTTGGACAATCCTGATTATCCAGCCAACTTGAAAAGGCATCGTATCAACGGAGACGTTGTCTGCGATTTTTACTGTGGCGAAGGCGACCCATTGGCCAAAGATTTCTGCTTCAGAGTGAGTTCTGTCCAGGCCATGGAATTCTGAAGGAGAAATCCGCGATCCCAGTGTCACTGGTGTTTGCTGACCCAACTATTGTCAGGTTCTCAGACTTGTTTCTTGGTCCATCCGCCTCGAAAGCGACTAACATCTTGCTCAGCGGTCCTCCATTGTAAGTAACGAGCGCGTGAAAAACAGCCAGTTCTTGCGGTTCAAAAGCGTCACAGGAAACGTTCGCTCCCTTCCCGTCGAAGGGCGTTTTATCCGTGAAAAGATCGATGACTGCGCCCGCTTGAGTCTCGGCTGACACCAGTCGCGTAGTCGGGAAAAGTGAGAATACTAGAAAAGTCGCGAGAATCAGGCCTAGGAAAACTGTGTATTTCGCCTTCTCCGTTCTCCCCAGCATTGGTCTTTTCCTTCTTGAACCAGCGTCTTTACATATGTTCTTGATGTTTAGACGCTACCGTATGTTATCCAGAGGAGCTTCTCCCTACTCTCATTGAAGCCTTTGGATAGCGCCCTATTTAGACTGCTATGGAACACTATTCTAGTACGCCTCAGTCGATGCATTGCCTTCACCTCTTTCTGTTATCATCTTGAGTACAAAAGGCGTACTTCAGATATGTAATATGTCGCAAGAGACAATATGTTGCTTCCTTCCACCTGAAATAGTGGTACGTAAAACATAAATCAAGCACAAGAGCTTACAAGGATTGGGAAAAGACTTGAGCTTTGAAGAAATCGAGGAATTTGCCAATTCTTTGAAAACCTGCCCAAAATGCGGCTCAAACGAAGGGTTTTGGCTCGCAGCAAACCGAGAAAAGAGCTATGCCCAATGCAAGCACTGCGGGGCCATATTGGAGTTCTGCGAGGTCATTTCTTATTCGGACAAGCCCAAGCCTCCGCCGAAGAACGCATTTCGAAAGTTGAGATTCTGATCTGCAGGATTTCAAAACTCGTGAATATCAGAAAATGTTTGCTGAAGAGTTAATTGACGATCATCAACTCGGTCTTAGAGTTGATGACCGCCTTCTCCTGTTCTCCTTCTCAGGTCAAGAACTAACAATTGTCGATCTGTATTAAAATGCTTACTGCCTCTCTGGGCATATGTCAGGTCCCAGCGTATGTTCTTTTCAAGCTCATTTCAGACTGCGCAATTATACTACTTAAGACATTGTGGTGTAGTTACTGTTGATCAAGAATGTTTGAGGCTTTGATTTACGCGTCGACCCACACTCTGATTGCACTGTTCTGGACTTTCTTGATCCTGATTTTGGTAGGCGGCATTGTTGGAGCACGCTTTTGCAGAAGAGCAATCTGAAACTAAATACTTTGCAGGTCAATTTTCTTCAAGCTTCTGTTCGGTAACAGGCTACGAGATGGCCAGGTTTTACAGTCGTCAGTTCGGGTTCGACTCTGCATCTGTCTTCCGTGTAGGGGCATCTCGGGTTGAAACGGCACCCCTTAGGGATGTCTATTGCGCGCGTGGTACGTCACAACGATGCGGGCGCTGAGGAGAGGTGTTTATTCGCTGAAAAAAGGCTTATTGTGTACCTCCCCTCCTCGGTTTCAATGTATCATGAATATTAGGATCCAAATATGCACGTGACTTGTAATGCGGGCATGAATTGGGTTTTCTGTTTTTCTCTGGTGATCTGATTGGCGCTCGTGTGGGCTATTTTAGCATGGGCATCTTGATGCCTTTTTTTGGCTATTCTCTGTGCTTTTTGTAGCCTGCGTCTGCGTGGCGTACGATTCCTATTCCAGGGTCAGTCGTGAGGACGGTAACTATTCGTTTTTCCATTTTCTTGGTTCCGTCTGCTACGAGGCACATGCCGGCGTGAATGCTGTAGCCGATGCCTACGCCTCCTCCGTGATGCACGCTGACCCACGTTGCACCGCTGACGGCGTTTATCAAGGCGTTCAGTATTGGCAGTCTGCGATCGCGTCGCTTCCGTCCTTCATTCCTTCAGTTTCGCGTCTGAACGCTGTAATAAGAGAAAAAATGCGTTCCCATTTGAGGAACACACTATTGAGTCTTTTGCGGTTGCTGTGTTTTCGGTTTGGGTTTCTGTGCCCTTGCTGCCAGACTATAGATTAGCCATATTATTACGCCGTAGATCACGCCGTTGAACACTGCTTTAACAAGTGTCGCTACTGGAATTCCTAACACTTGGGTAATCCGTGCTTGGTACGTTGAGGGCGTCGTAGATCTGTTTGCCAGGTGGCAAGTCAGCGTACGCTAAAGTTGCCGCTAGGAACAGTATGAAAGCTATGATAAATACTAAAGCGCCTTTCATGTCGATCAGCCTTTGTTTATTCGTTATAGTGTTCTTTAAGAACTGATTTTCGGTTAAAAGCCTTGTTCTTCCTGCACGTGCTTTCAACAATCGCTTTCCATCTGAATCGAATTGCGGATGGAGAGTGACTAAAGCTAATATATTCGTTTTCAGTCTTCTGTTTTCTGATTTGGCAACGGGCGGTAGCTCAGCCTGGCAGAGCTTCCGAGTCAGCTCAGAATCGATGTTTGGCTGACGGAGACGCTGTAGATGCCTACCCACGGTGGGTGTCGCCCAGCCTACCAGGCTAACACGCAGAAACCGGATTGTCGCAGGTTCAAATCCTGCCCGCCCGACCAAAGCTTTCGATCTCTTTGAATGGAGCTTATCACATAGGTTTGCTCTTTAGTAAAATCTGTCTGTCAGCTTATGCGATACAGTGATCTTGGCTGCTTGAAAACACGAAAAGATGCTACGCTTTCGATTTCGCGATCGTGACTGTGCCCTTGTCTGCGTCTACTTTGACGAAATCGCCGTTGTGGATTATCCTAAATGGATCTTTGTCCAGTTTGTCTACCAAAGGGATTTTCGCTATGAAAGCGCTCACTACGAGCACTGTTTCCACGTCTTTAACTATCATAGCCCTCGGAGCCAAACCGTGCTGTATGAGCTTGAAGAGGCCGTCTATTTGGACGACCGAGCTTGCTTTTCCAGATGGGAATACCAAGACTTTGTTCGCGATGTTCTTGCCAGCAAGCTCATGGTTTTTTTCCCTCACAACTCCAGTCTTTGGGTCGGTGAGGTAGAAGCAGATGGGCTCGTGCGAAATGAGCGCCTCTCCTTCACCGTAGCCTCCTATGATTCTGTGACACTTCACCGTGGTTTCCATGTTGTTTATCTCCACCTGCCCTTCAACGCGGCTTCTACGCAGTCTTCAAGTCTTCCTACCATGACATCTTTGAATCGCCTGTAGTAGGCGCATTTGGGTGAGTCGGTCATGCCCACCTTCTGCTTGTACGCGATCCAGCACGGTTCATCTATACAGGTGTCAACCACCAAACGTGCCCCCGCCTTCTCTATAATTCTCGTGTAACCAATCCTGTCAGCCAGCAATTTGGCAGTAGCAGACGTGCAGACCCAGAATGCGACGCCCTCGTGCACTCTCTTTCCTTCTAACCTTCGTGCAACATCTGCAATCTGCTTAAGAGTGTAGTGAGGACATCCCAGCTGCACGAAATCTATCTTCCCACTGGTCGTCTGAAGCTCTTCCTGAGCTTTTTTCAGGTCTCTGTCCGTGACCGTTGCCTTTTCCTTCGGTATGTCGCCGTGGAAGGCTTCTTTCACTGTTGAAGCCTCAACGGTGTATCCAGGAATGTAAAACATCGAGATGGCCCCGCTCGTGTTTGACATGGCACAGAAGTTTATCAATTCCTCAGTGCTCGGCGCACTGGTTATCCCTGTCAACGCAGGAATTCCGTAACCCACTATCTTCCCCACGTGGTATCCGAGAAGAGTGTAGTCGAACTCGTCTGTCAGTTTTGCTTTCACGTCAAGAAGAAACGTGGCTTTCCTGTTCTGTTTGATGAGCAATCCGTACTTTGGGACTTTCCCGATGACTCCGGCGGCAAGTGCGCTCTGGGCCGCTTCTCGGTTTGTGTACGCGCCTATTACCGAGTTCACGAAAGGGGTGGCGCTTGATTCTGAGAAGGCAACGGTTTCGCCGCGAAGGGGAATGTTTTCACACAGGTAAGGTATGCAGCTCCAGCTGATTATGGCGCCTAACTTCTTGTAGGCTTCCATCACTCTTCGGGCGACTTCAGCTTCGTCTTTTGGGATGTCTTTGAACGTTTTGTGGAAGTACTTCAAGTCGTAAACTGGGTTTGTGCTCGTGGGCACTTTGCATTTGGCGCCTCCTTCAGCAAGCAGTTCAACCCAGTACAGATCTCCTTCTTGTCCGCTCGCGGCTGCGTGCGCACGGGTTATGGGAACCATTTTTTCCGAATCGTACGCATCTCCTATCGCAACGAGCATCTCCATGGCATTCTGTGTTCCGATTCCTGATTCGCCTTTGAGTATTCTCTCCTCGTCTCTTGACAGATGCATACCCATTCACCTTTCTAAGGTGGAAACTCCTTGCTGTTTAACAAGCGTTTTGCTTTTTTCCTTCTGTGAACTTCACGACGTTGTCAACGCAGATATCGGAACATCTCGCTTCCGCTTCCACCGTATTGAACGCTATGTGAGGAGAAAGCACAGTGTTTTCAAGCTTGAACAACGGGTTGTTTTTTGGCGGTGGCTCCTCTTCAAGGACGTCCAACCCTGCGGAACGCAATTTGCCTGACTTCAGCGCTTCAGCCATCGCCTTTTCGTCTATCACTCTGCCCTGCGAAGTATTGATTATGACCACGCCGTTTTTCATCAGGGCGATTTCTGCTTTTCCAATCATCCGTTCTGTCTCAGGGTTCAACGTGACGTGCACCGAGATGACGTCGCTTTGTCTGAGCAGAGTCTTCAAGTCAGCATACTTAAACCCTATTTCCTTCGCCCTCTTGAGATTAGGATACTTGTCGTAGCCGATGACCTCCATCTTCAGCGTCCGGGCTATTTCTGCCACGCGAAGTCCGATTGCTCCAGTGCCTATCAGACCCAAGGTCTTTCCTGCAAGCTCTCGTCCTTCGAAGTGTCTGTAATCAAATTCACCACTTCTGACATGTTTGTCTGCCAGTGTGATCTTTCTCACTGCTGTTAATAACAAAGCGACTGCATACTCTGCAACCGATTCAGTTGCATAGCCTGGCACGTGAGTCACCAGAATCCCTTTTTGCCTTGCGGCTTCAAGGTCAGCGTAATGGCAAGTGGTCGCCCATATCGCGATCATTTTCAGTTTTTTCGCAGAATCGATTACGTTCCTCGTCAGATTCGTCCAACCGACTATGACAACGTCTGCGTTAGCTATTCTCTGTTTGAGCTCATCGGTCGTCTTGGGCGCTTCCTTGAAAACTTCAAGGTCACCTAGTGATTTAAGAATCTTGATATGTTTGTCCTCTAGATGCACGTGGTCTATCACAATTATTTTCATTTTGATTCACTTCGTTAGTGAGATGCGTGTTTACTTAAGTTTTTGCGGCTGAGCTGAATCTCGTCGCGATGCGGCGAACACGGGTGGAAAGAGAAGGTTGGTCTTTACCTGGCTTTTGATTGTACCTTTGACTCCATCAACGTCCACAGCCAGTCCACGAATTCTTTCAAGTTCTTGGTTTGTATGTAAATGTCCCCGGGGCCGGTGATCTGCGTCACCAAGCCTTCTCCGCCGAGCAGCGTCTCCTTCAATCCTCCGAACTTCGTGACTTTGTAGCTGCAAGTGCTGGTGAAAGCCACTAGGTGAAAGTTGTCAACGATCATCGTCTGTCCAGCTGCTAGCGTGTGTTTGTCAATTGCTCCGAAAGTGTTTATGAAGAGGCTGCCGTTTCCTGTTGCTTTGAGCATAAACAGTCCTTGACCGAAGAGTCCTTTCGTGAAGCCTTCCCATTTGACGTCCAGATCGACGTCTCCTGTCGAAGCCACGAAAGCCGACTTCTGTATCACGTAGCCTTGGTTCGGTTTGACTTCCAAGGTTTCTATGTCTCCAACGGGCGCTGCGACAAAGGCGGCTTCTCCCGATCCTTGCGAGGCTGTGTATTCGTTTACCCAGAAGGACTGCTTGCCTATTATCGATAGTCCCAGGCTGCCGAGAAGGCTCTTTTCTCTCTTGCGAGTGTGGACCTCGATGTTGGGGTCCATGTAGGTCATTGATCCTGCCTCTGCGACGATGCTTTCCCCTTGTTCCAATGTGGCGACGAGCATTGAGTAGGATGGCTTGTATTTTATTTCGTACTTCATGTGGTTCCCTGATTTGAGAAGTGTGTGTGAATGTTATTTTTGATTTGCGCACAAAACCGAAGGACAAGAGAAAAGGTGTGTTTGTGTCTTCGATGTGCAATTTGTTTTTCATAAGGCTTTTATATGTGATGACTTGTGGTTATGAGTAATTGTATTCAAAGACTAAGGTGCTTGCATGGAGCCTAGCAAGAAGCCACTCAACGTGCTTATCAAACAATTGAACGCTGGAATCGCGGTCGTGCTCAAGAACGGCGGTGAGTATAAGGGCAAGATGGTCAAGTGCGACGGGCACATGAACATACTCTTGGAAGGAGCGACTGAGTCCAAAGACGATCAGTTGATAACCAACTATGGAAGCGTCCTGCTGAGAGGCAACAACGTCCTCTACATAATGCTGGACGTGCCTACAAGATAAGCGCCCTGTCCTCTCCAACAACGTATTTCAAACTTTCTTCGAGCCCAACGTGCAGTTTGTGCTTTCTTTCAAAATACTGAAGGACGTTCTGAACGTCTCGTTTCAGCATTTCTCTAGCGTTTGGATGCTCTCTTGTGACAAACTGTGGCCAGTCTATTATCAAAATGTGTTTATTCGGCTGAAGTATTATGTTGTATTCACTGAGATCTCCATGAATCACTCCTGCTTTCAAGAATGCTTTTCTAACGTTCCGCAAGATCTCTTTCAGGATCTTCTCCGGTTTCGAGAGTCTCTTCCAGTTTGCCAGTTCAGCGCCTTCAATCATTCCCATCACTACCACGTGTCGATTCTGACTGAAGGGCTCTGGCACGGCGATTTTGAAGGGAAAAAGAAGCCTTAAGGCTTGGAACTCCCTTTCAGCAGCAAGTCGGGACTGGTAGAGCCACCCTGCACTGTGCTGAGCAGTGTAGCCTCTCTTTCGAATAGTCTGCCGAAAGCTGATCCTTCCCAGTCTGTGAAATTTGACGGCTATGCGTTCTCCCTTCGGGTTCAAAGCATCATAAGACATCTGCTTCTTTTCCCACGCCCAGAGGCTTGCCGAACGCTTCAAGCACTCCAGACTTAACTAGAGCGTTGATGGCGAGACAATCGTACCCAGCATAGTTCATCGTGTAGCCTACGTAAGAGCCGCTCATGCGGTAGATCAGACCGAGTTTGTTCAACCTGCTCAGCCTAAAATCTGTGTCCCGGTCGAGATGGAACTTCGTGAACCTGGATATCTGTTCTTTAGGCACGTATTCGTGTTGGCTCATCAGAGTCTCGATTGCTTGAAGTACTCGAAGGTCTTCGTTTTGAAGTTCCCGATAGACCTTGACCGCAACTTCTGCTGAAGACATGTCACACTGGATTAGAAGCATTTCAACTAATAAGTCTCATCGAAACGTATTGTCACGAATTTCGCGAGTTTGCGCAAGCCAACCTATTGTTCCAAGACGAAAATTGGATATCCGTAGACTACTTGTTCTGTTCGATTGCTTCGGCGACTATTAGATAGAAAGACGCGAGTCCCTTCCACTTTCCCCATCTCTCGGAGATTTTGCGAGCCTGTTCTCCTGTTATCTTCTTATCGTTGCAGTAGAAGTGAGAGATCACTCTTCTGAGTCCCAAGTCGTCAGCGGGAATCGCTTCATACTTCTGCATGCCTCTAACTATCGTCAGTTCAGCCGTCCAAACTCCTATGCCTCTTATCTCGTCAAGTTCCTTGATGATTTTCTCGACGTCGTTGTACTGTTTGAAAGCTTCGAGGTCCAACTTTCCATCAGCAACCATTTTGGAAATATCCCTGATGTACTCGGATTTCTTTGCGGACAAACCGCATTTTCGCAGTTCTTCAATGGATGCCTCTGCAAGCTGTTTCGGTGTCGGATAAGCGAAGTAGACTCTGGAATCCAAGCGCAAGAAGTCGCCGAACTTTTTGATAAGATTCGTTTGCAGAACGTGGGCGACGTTTAATGAAATCTGCTGTTCGATTATTGAATCGATGAGCGCTTCGAAAACGGTAACTGCCGAGGGAACCTTGAGTCCATTCAATCTCGTGGCAATTTCAGCCAGGATTTCTTCTTTTCTGATATCTGCGTAGAAAGGTCGAAGATCAAAATTAGCGTTCTACGAGGGAGCTAGCCAATTGACTGATTCTTTGTTCATCGACATCGTTGAGGATTCCGTTTGATTGCAGCTCTAACGAGACTGTCGGCCTTGCGACCGTTCCAGAAGCCTTGATGGTAACGAGAGTTAGTTTGTCATCAGTTCTAATTACCTGCCAGAATTTTCCTCCCTCGTATCTGCGAATCTGTCTGTCTCCGTCTGAGAAAAGACTGAAACTCAGACCAAAATCAAACGGAGGCACACATTTCACGGTCAGCGTTCTAATCAAATGCTTCACTCCCATTCGAAAGATGGTTGCATAACCATCTGATTTACACACTAAAACACTTTCTGAGTGACGAGTGCAGAAAAACATAAGTTGCGAATCAAACTGCTCTAGTTCTGGAAATTCATGGACTCCGATTTCAGAATAGTCCTTCTCGGAACGGGCGGCGGCCGTTTTGTCACGATGACTCAGAAGAGACGCACCGCGGGAATCAGGATAATGGGTAAGGGTCTAAACCTCCACCTGGACCCCGGACCGGGAGCTCTTGTACATTCAATAGAGCAAGGGTTGAACCCGCAACGTCTGAACGCTGTACTGGTTTCACACTGCCACCCTGATCATTACACTGACGCGGAAATACTCATTGAAGCCATGACGCACGGAATGACTCGCAGACAAGGACTCTTAGCTGCGCCCAAGAGCGTCTTGGAAGGAAGTGATGTGTGTGACGCCTCTATTTCAAAGTACCATCAACAGATGGTAGAGCGGAAGATAGAGGTTGCTCCAGGCTCAGAATTCACAATGGACAACATCAGCGTTCTGACAACGCATGCTAAACATACTGATCCCGGTGCCGTCGGTTTCAGGTTCGTGACTGCATTTGGAGATTTTGCTTACACAAGTGATTCCGAATATTACGAGGGCTATAGTCAAATATTATCAAGGCGTCCGTCTGCTCTTCCTCTGTGTCATGCGTCCTTCTGGAAAACCGTGGAAAGGGCACATGTCAACCGATGATGCAATAAGAATTCTCGACGTGGTGCGTCCTGAACTTGCCGTGATGACTCATCTTGGCATGAGTATGCTTCGACAGGGGCCTGAAAAGGAAGCTGAAAAGATTCAAGAGGTGACGGGTGTCCGGACGATTGCGGCGGTAGATGGCATGGTGCTGCTGTTCGGCGCGAGCATAGGGGTTCAAGCCCAAAGAAAACCAGACTCGAGCAATCTGACGAATTTTATGTGAAGGATATTTAACTAACCATCTTGTATAGCTGGTTCAAGGATGCAAGCTTCATGCGTGTCGTACTCAGAATAGGCGGATCAGTGATTGCCACGCCAATCAACCCCGAACTGATCGAGAAATACTCCGCGCTACTGATTGGCCTGAGAGGAGAAAAGCACGAGTTAGCCGTCGTCGTTGGAGGCGGCAAACTGGCAAGAGAGCTGATCTTGGTTGGCAAACAGATCGGCTTAGATGAGTCAGCGCAAGACCGCATTGCAATATCGGTTTCAAGGGTTTTTGCCCAGCTTTTTATGGAAAAACTCGGTGAGGCAGGGTGTGGAGTGATTCCGACGACCGTGGAAGAAGCTGCGGATTATTTGGCCAAAGGAAAAGTGGTGGTCATGGGAGGACTCATGCCCGGAATGACGACGGATAGTGTCGCAGCTTTGGTGGCTGAAAAAGTGAAAGCAGGATTAGTTTTGAAAGCCACCGATCAAGACGGCGTGTACGACAAGGATCCGAAAATCTACCCTGACGCCGTGAAACTAGATCATTTGAGCTTTGATAATTTGTCGAGTGTTTTCTCGGAGGACAAGCACAAGGCTGGTATCCATCAGATTCTGGATCCAGAAGCTATTAGAATTCTGATGCGGCACCGCGTCAAAGTCGTGGTTGTAAACGGCTTCAAGCTCGACAACGTTTTAGCAGCTGTCAACGGGAGCGATATTGGAACTGTGATTGAATAGGCGGGTTCACTCTTTTTGTCCGATATGTTTAAATATCACCATTGATATCGACGGCGATATCAACAGTGATAAAAAATGCGCGAGCAACAAGGACATTGGATGAAACATACGGCAATGGTGCCTAAGGGGTTCATACGCTATCACGTTCTTGAGTCCCTGGCGGAGAAGCCAATGTCTGGTTCTGAGATAATGGATGATATTCAGAGGAGGGCCAATGGACGGTGGAAACCCAGTCCGGGTTCTGTCTATCCGCTCCTAGCTTTGTTGCAGGAAAATGACTACTTGAAAGAACTGCCGACAGACCAAAATGGTCTAAAAAGATACGAGCTTACAGAAAAGGGGAAGAAGTTTCTCGACGAGCAAAGAAAGATCAGAAAGCAGTTAAGAAAACAAGCGAAGTTGTTCACTCCTCCTTTTCTGGGCGCATTGTGGTTCAGAATACCTCCCGAAAAAACGGTCCATGTCAGAGACTCCATGCACAGGTTGATGTCGGCATTCTTTGAGCTCGGAGCAAGCTTGGAGGAGAAATTCTCTGAAGAAGTTCTGGAGCAGGCTCGCGAAGTTTTGGATGAAACTTCAGAAAAACTAGAAAAAATAAACAAAAAACTCAAGGTGAAGAAAAATGAGTGAAGATATAATAAAAGCTGAAGGACTGACAAAAGTCTTCAACAGTCACCTGGTGGCTGTTGACCACGTCAACTTCAGCGTTAAACATGGTGAAATATTCGGTTTTCTGGGCCCCAACGGCGCCGGCAAAACGACTACGATCAACATGCTGATTACTATCCTGAAACCAACCGAAGGCAAAGCTTCTGTCCTGGGTTTTGACATATCAAAACAGAACATCGAAGTCAGAAACGTCATCGGGGTGGTCCCGCAGGAATACACTGCTGACGAAGACTTGACAGCTACGGAGAACATCCTCTTGTGCGCTGATTTGTACGGTATTCCGCGCAATGTCGCGAAAGACCGTGCAATGGATCTGTTGAAGTTAGTTGAACTGACCGAATTCAAGGACAAAAGGGTCCAGACATTTTCAGGCGGAATGCGTCGTCGACTTGAACTTGCGTGTGGTCTGATCAACAGGCCGAAGATGCTTTTCCTGGACGAACCCACGCTGGGTCTTGACGTACAGACTAGGACTGCAACTTGGAACTACATTAGAAAGCTGAAGAACGAGTATGGAATGACTCTGTTCATGACAACCCATTATCTTGAAGAAGCTGACGCGCTCTGCGATCGCATTGCAATAATCGATCACGGGAAAATAGTTGTCGTAGGTCCTCCGGAAGAACTGAAGCACAACCTCGGCGGCGATTTGATAACCCTTTCAATTAAGGAAAATGAAGACGTGAGCGAATTGATCAAGAAAGTTGAAAACGTCAAAGAGGTCCGCAAAGAAAATGGATCCTATCGCATCAAAGCCGAACTTGGCGAAATAACCACACCTTTCATAATTGAATCTCTGCGGAAGAAAGGCTACAGTGTAACGAAGCTTTCTCTTGACGGAGCCTACTCTGAACGAAGTTTACCTCGAATACACGGGCAAGTCTATGCGCGACGCGGAAGAGTCTAGAGAAGCCTTTGCTTCGCAAAGAATGACTATGAGGAGGGCTCGACAGTGAGCGAAACAAACGGCAATTCAAAGAACAAAATGCACGGTCTCTGGGCCTTGACGAACAGAGAGCTCAAGAAATGGTACAAAGCCCCCGTAATATTCATACTCTCTATAATTCAGCCGATTCTTTGGATGGGTCTGCTCGGAAAAGCTATGAACATCGGTGCTATTTTCTCAAGCGGTTCACTGGAGCAACTAATGAGCAAATTAGTTTTGACCCCACCTCTGACCCAAACGCAAACTCAACAATTCGGTGTGTTCTTTCAAGGTCTGCAGACAAGTATCATCCAGAATACGTTCCATACGAGTGATTACTTTTCCTTTATGGCTGTTGGTATGATTGCCTTCACAGCCCTCTTCACAACGGCATTCAGCGGCATGTCAGTGGTTTGGGACAGACGCTTAGGCTTCCTGAACAAGGCTCTTAGTACACCCGTGTCAAGAGGGGTCATAATTTTCTCCAAAGTTCTTTCTGCAACTCTGCGGTCGATGTTCCAAGCAGGCGTAATAATACTCATCGCCATTGCATTCGGTCTTCAATTTGGAGCCAGTTTCAATCCGGTCTACGTACTCGGCGTATTCGCAATTCTGTTCCTAATCTGCGTCGGTTTGTCTTCAATGTTCATCGCGATTACAATTAGATCGACAAGGATAGAAACTCCGATGGCCGTTATGAACCTGGTAACCTTGCCTCTGATGTTTGCCAGCAATGCGTTCTTCCCGACCAGCATAATGCCTTCCTGGCTTCAGACAGTTGCACAGGTTAACCCTATGACGTACACTACAGAAGCAGTGAGAGAGCTCTTGATATACAACACTACTGATTTCGTGGTGGTTGCGAAGGACTTCGCGTTCGTAGGAGTGTTTGCGGTGATAGTCGCAATGATTGGCATACTGCTCTCGTGGAGATTTCTGAACAAATAGGCAGGCAGCGAACAAAACAAAGCGGGTGATCTATTTGCCAACGATTGTTGAAGCGGTGAATCTTCAGAAGACGTACTTGCTCGGAAAAGTCCCTGTCAACGCACTTCGAGGCGTCAACCTGAAAGTTGAGGATGGCGATTTCCTTGCCATCCTAGGCCCATCTGGAAGCGGCAAATCGACATTGCTTAACCTGATCGGAGCTCTGGATAAGCCAACTTCGGGGAAAATGATCATAGAGGGCGTTGACATCTCAACACTTAATGACAATCAACTGACAGACCTCCGACGTCGAGTCGGTTTCGTTTTCCAGTTTTTCAATCTCATTCCACGCTTTTCAGCGAGAGAAAACGTTGAACTCTCATTATCGATATCAGACATAAGTAGATCTGAAAGAAGAAAAAGAGCAGAAGACCTTCTTGCAACCGTAGGCTTGAAAGACCGAATGGCTCATAAGCCCGCCGAACTGAGCGGCGGCGAACAACAACGCGTTGCCATTGCGAGAGCCTTGGCAAACAATCCTCGATTTCTACTGATGGATGAACCCACCGGGAACATAGACTCCAAGACCGCGAATGAAATCATTGGACTGATCAAGGTTCTAAATGAAGAGAAGCACGTTACAGCAATCATGGTTACTCATGATCAGCGTTTGGCCGCTCAGTCAAAGAAGACAGTGCTGATGCTTGACGGTTTAATCGTTCAAGAAACGGTGAACTGACATGAAAGCCCGAGACATTCTTTCCTATTCATTCAGCGCAATAAGACTGAGAAAACTTCGCGCAGGCTTAACGACCTTAGGCGTGGTGATCGGCATAGCCGCAATCGTCGCCCTTCTCTCAATCAGTCAAGGACTGCAAAGCACCATAACGGCGCAACTTCAAAGAGGATTCGCAACCGACACGTTGATTGTCACCGCAGGGGAGGAGGCTTAGGCGTCGGAGGAGGTCTAGGCGGGGGCGGAGACACTGGTTTCAAGTTGTTCGTCAGCGACGCGCAGACAATCAGAGGATTGCAGAACGTTGACATAGCCGTAGCGGTAATTGAAAGAGTTGGCAACGTCACGGTCGGCGGAAAAAACGAGCTCGTCACGATAGTTGGCGTTGATTTTGCTCAGTATAGCCAAATTTACGGTGACACTTTTGTAGCTGACAGGGGAACGATTCCCGCAAACCCTGATAATAATACAGTTGTGGTGGGAAAGCGCGTCGTTGACCCTAGACTGAATGGGACAACGCTCGCAGATGCGAACGATCCGATCGTCATAACCTGGATTAACGCGACCGCACGTCCACCCACAACTGTGACTCTAGATAGGAACATTACTAGTATTCTTAAGCAGATAGGGTCTTTCGGCGTGGGAGGTCCATCAGATTCTGGCGTTTACATTCCGATCAACCAAGCTGAAACGCTTTTTGGGACGAATGAATGTGACACGATAATTGTGAAGTTGAAAAGCAGTGATCAAACGGTCATCGATGACACGTCCAAATCCATCAAGGACGCCTTCAATGGTGAAGTATCAGTGCTGTCTGCCACGGCAGTCCTTAACATTATTTCCAGCATTTTCTCCGTCATAACGCTCTTCTTGGGCGGCATTGCTGCAATTTCGCTCATCGTGGCCGGCGTGGGCATAATGAACATCATGATAGTCTCGTTAATGGAACGCACAAGAGAGATAGGCATTCTCAAGGCTTTGGGAACGAAGAGTCGAACCGTCCTCCTGATTTTCCTCAGCGAAGCAGTGATCATCGGTTTCTTGGGCGGCGCAATAGGCGTGGGATTAGGCTGGGTTCTAGCAAACGTCGTTGCAGTAATCTTCAGGGGAAACGGAGGCATCATGGGAAACCAGACAGCCAGAGGAGGACAGGAATGACGATAACCCCAATCCTAACACCAACGGTGCTCTTTGGCGCCATAGCCTTTGGCATAGGCGTCAGCGTAGTCTTTGCGCTTTATCCAGCTTGGCGAGCCTCGAAACTCAAACCTGTGGACGCGTTGAGGTACGAATAAACTCTTTTCTTTGGACGGTTACAGCTCTGCGCGCATCAAAGCTTAAGCTTGAGTATGGCAAAATCTTAGACAACGCTTAGCGCAGGTGTTATTACTTTGAGCAGATTGTACCCCTCCCGACCTATCGTCGGAATCGGCGCAATAATAATACGTGATGACAGGATTCTGCTTGAGAAGAGAAAGAATGATCCAGGAAGAGGCAAGTGGAGTGTTCCTGGCGGAATAGTGGAAGTCGGAGAAACCTTGGAACAGACCGTCATCAGAGAAGTGAAAGAAGAAACAGGCCTTATCGTCGGTAACCCAGTCATCATCGACGCTGTAACCCATATCACCCTCGACGAAAATGGAAAGGTGAAATTTCATTTCGTCATAATCGATTATCTGGTAACACTCAAAGGCGGAAAAGCTGAAGCTTCAAGCGATGCTGCGGCACTGGAATGGGTTCCGCTTGATGCAGTTGAAACCAAGGACCTGACGGAAACTTTCCGTGAATTCTTTGTCAAGAATCATGAAAAACTGAAAAAACTCTCTTCAGGTTCTTCAAACTCGTTGCAAATCTGAGATGCGCCAGTCAGTCTGTATCTGTGAAGAAAAGTCTGGTCTCTCCCATCGTTTTGATGTCCAATGCTTTTACCTTGGCAACTATTGGAAAGTCTCCTACAACTTTTCCAAGCGTGAGGCAGTGATGCGGTGGAAGGTCTCGCGCTATCGACCTTACGGTTTCTGCGTCCACGCGTGCAGCTCTTGAAACGACGTCCAAGTCATGCTCGTTAGTGAAGTTGAAGAGGAAAATGTTGTCTGCCTGACGGTAGATGTTCTCCTTGATAGTGTCAGGCTGGTTCGTTATGAACGTCGTGAAGATTCCGAAGTGACGCATGCGAGTCACGATGTCGTCCCAGTAGGTCTCTCGCAGATAGAGATGTGCTTCTTCGGCGAAGAGGAATGCAGCCTTGAGCTTGCCAGCCGTTAATGTGTCCAGCAGTTTTCCGAGCATGTACTCGACCACTATTTGTCGGTCGATCGTTGACGTGTTCTTGAGGTTGATGATTATGGCCCCTCCTTCCTGCTTCGCTCTCAACAGGACCTCCTCAAGGAGAGTTGCCTCCGCGATATTGTCTGTGAAGAAGCCACAGTTGACGAGGGCGTGGTAGCGGGAAAAAAGCGCGTCTCGAACGTGTTGGTTGCAGTTCCAGTTGGGTATTGTCTCTCCCAACTCGTTCAAGGTGAGCTTGTCTTTTTCTCGAAGTTCTTTCCATATTCGCCTGAATTCGCGTGTTGATGTGCCCGGAAGATGAAGTGCATGAACGAGTATGCCTAACAATATATGCAGACTCAATTGTTTCAAGGCTACTTTGAAGTTCTGTGATGGCGTAAGAACGTGTATCTTATCGTAGTTGATGTTCCTCTTACCGTCAGAAGTCATTCCTAGGCTGAGGTATTCACCGTTAAGATCGAAGACCACGATCGTTGCCTTGTACCCCACGAGATTGGACATTAGAAGCTTTGAAAGGTGACTCTTGCCTGTCTCTTTTTTTCCAGTGATTATGTTCAGCCTTCCGTCTATAGCTGAGGCGTCAATCGTTAGAAGTGAGGAGTCTTTTGTGGTGCCAATGGTTATCGGGAGTTTCCCATGGATTTTTGCGAGATTGAGTAACGTTGGAACTGGCAGTTTCTTTATCGTTGATTGCGAGCGGCTGGGCAACCAGGAACTGCTCGGAGTGAGAGTGTCGTTTTCTACCGTGGCCCGTATTTTGCAGATCAGGAGGCTGGCATCCTGAATGTAAGTGATGTGCGGAGTGATTTCTAATGGATCGATGTCCTCGCCTTGAATCAGTTCTCCGCCATCTGGAAGACTTCGAAGCAGCTCCTCTAAGACTCCGGGAATAGTGGCAAACTGAACGTCGATCACCTGAACTACCAAACCTCTTCCTGCTTCTGCATCTTCAACGAGCAGGTAGTCTCCTTTCTCGACCGTCTCGTTTGGGAAGCTCAGTATTTGGACTATGTTTCCTTCCTTCCGGTACAGTTTCATGAATAGCTCTCTCCTTTGCCGAAGGGTCCGAACAAAAGTTTATGCATGTCTGGTCTGTTGACGATTTGAAGCCCACACTTGCGCGTAATGAAGTGCCGCATAGCGAGAACTTCGTTGGCTGTGAACGTGCAGAAGATATGTGCGAGACGGAGCGTTTCGGGATAACTCTGTGATACGAGATCGTTTCCCAGAAGCCTCTGTACTGCTTCGATCCTCGAGTCAGATGGAACTTCTTGGTCGATGTCCAATCGGAAAGCACAGCTTCCTTTGCTTAGCTTGGCAACGTACACCGCTCCGAGAGTGACCATCGGAGGGTTCAACCTCAACCCCACTGTTTCGAGCAAGTAGGGAGGGCGTTGGTCGAGCTTGAGTTCTGTTATGAGACATCCGTTGACTCTCAGGCTGGTCATTTTTGAGAAAGCCAGTATCGTGTTGCCTCTGTTTCTTCCATCCCTCAAAGTTTCTCTCAATCGTTGAGTCGGTGTGTCAGGCGTTCCTGAGGTGAGTGAACCGTCGAAAAGAATCAGTCCGTTTTCAAGGGTTCTTGTGAGCATTGATTGTTGCCATCTTTCGAGAAGAGTCGCAATTCGGGTGGGCATCTGCAGCAGACTAGGTGAACTCTGGCGACTTTGCATGTGCATCGACGGAAAATACGAATTTTCGAGTGCGTTAAAGACTTCGTTTTTGTTGTCGTCCGTTACGTGAAAGATGAATGGGCCCAGTCTCGTGTAACGGTAGTTTTCTCTCTGTTTCCATACGTTTGCGCCTCTGATAGCAAGGACTATTCCCGCACTTGTTTCTGCTATTTTCATCGTCGATGTGTCTACTGCGGCAACTATCGTTTCTTCGTGAAGAGGTCTCAGCGATATTGGTTCCAGCCTTATTCTCAGCGTTTGCATACGTTCTTCGGGATTCACTTGTTGAAACACTTGTTCGTTCAATTGAAGGGATCGAACATGGTTTTGCATCAATGAATGCAGGCTGAGTTCCGTAAACTGCTTTGGAAGCAGCGTGTCCATGGTGGATTGTGGAAAATTATATTTTGGTGTTGTTGCAATAGGGTATTGTGCAATCACCAAGATTCACCAATAGTCAATTGTTTAAGGAGGACGTATTTAAGTGTTGTGCATGTACAAGATGCACAATACAATAAACAATGAGGTAAGCCCTTGACGGAGAAAATATCAAGACCGCCGATCCGCGTAAGAATGAAAATCGGCGATATCGAGTTCGAAATAGAATGCCAAGAAGACCAACTTCAAGCCACTGTAGACAAGATACTGTCGACGGTAACTGAAAAGCTCAAAGAAACACCACTCATGTTCGAAAGGGCGCCTCAACCAGCAAGAGCGGAGACGTGCAAGGGCGTAATACAAAAGCTATGGGAAGAAGGCTGGTTTGCAGTCGCTAAAGGTCTCAGCGAAGTGCACGACGAGCTCGCAAGACGAGGTTTCCACTATGACCGCACGGCAGTCGCACACGCGTTGATCGACCTAGTCAAGGATGGGGTTCTTACAAGAGAAGGCAAACCTCGACGCTACCAGTATGCACAGAAAAGGCCTCCGAGCTGAGACAATCTCTCCTTCTGAGAACTAGCCGGGTTCAGATTCTTGCTTTGGTCCTGATTCTTGGCAGAATCTCTCTCTGCATTTGAACTAGCCCAAAAGTCGTGATTTTGTACTTCTCGTCAGCGGTCCTCATTGCCATTTCACTCTTGATCAGCTCTCCCAGACGTGTGCTCGTAATCTTTGCATCCTTGCCAAGTTTTGCTTGCAGTTCTTCCTTGGAAAGTCCAATCGCCTCTGTCCTTCCAAGCTTGTGTCCTACATAACTAGCAAGCAACAGCAGTGCTAACGTCTCATTATCCGTCAATTTGCTTCTTGGCACGAGCACGTAAGGTCCTTCTTCGGTAAGAGCGATTAACCCGTTGCAGTCTCGAACTAGGTTCTGCAGGTCAACTTCAAGAGCCAGCTTCTCAGCAATCGCGAATGATGGAAGGAGGTCCTCGAAGAATTTGTTCAAAAGCAGCCAAACCTGTTCCGGAGAGCCTGCGATTGTTTTTTCAAGGTCTCTGTATCTGATTTGGACGGTCATAGGATCCTGTTCTGGGCTCAACCCATTTTACCTCGGAGCTTGGTCAGAACTTCCTCTTCGATCCATTGCTCCCCTTGTATCGTGAGTTTGAACTCGGGCTTGTTTGGGTCAGGCTTGAACACTTGGCCCCTTTTTGTCATCTCGTTCAATCGTGCCGGAACCATGCATTTTATTCCGCTTGATTCCAACAATTTCTGGATCTGCGCCGCGGTACCCTTTTTGTCTTCCGACGCGTAAAGGGTGAGTCCTATGGCCTCATAATGTGTGAGGCTTTCATGGGCAACTATTACGGGTCCTTCAGTCGTTTGTTCAACTATCCCTTTCAGTTGAACTCCCGAGGGAGTTAAACGACTTGAAACAAGTTCTGAGATCTTCTCCACAAAGCCCTCTGGAAAGTCTTCGAGTGTCTTAAGAACCTCTGCCGGACTTTCGGCTTCGACCAGTATTTCGCCGAACGGTGTCTTGATGCGCACTTCGACTCTGTTCATTCTGCTTCGGCTTCTCCTTTCTGTTTGATCGTTTCCTTCTCAGCGAGGATGTAAACGTATCCCGAGTTGGTCTGCCAGCGTACTATCTTCTCTTTCTTTGCCAGATCCAGCAAGATTGCGCCCAATGCGCGCAAAGGCGTTTCCATTCGGTTCGTCTTTAGTGCTTCACTCAGCTCATCGATGGTTCGAGGACGCCATTTACCCCAGTCGGTGGCAAGAAGGTTGAGCACTGCTTCGTCTCGTTTTTCCGTTCGAGATATCTGAGGGTATTCTTGCGTTGGGGGCTTCTGCGGGCCAGCTGGTTCAGTTTTGACCGTCAGCGTGGTCACCTTCTTTGGTCTTATCTTTTCAAACGCTTTGTCAATGTTCGGAATTATCTCCGGAAGTCCCTTAATCGTTTTCATGACTTCTTCGTGGTTTCCGCTTATTTCTATCTCATATTCGCCCATTTTCAAACGGAAGGCAAAACTCTGATGAACACTACTTGACTGTCTACTTGGCAACTCCCATTCCCACGATATAGAAAAGTGGTCACTGCTTTTAGGATTTGCGTATCCGTTTTCGCTTGCCACTCTTAACGATTTGAGTGTGTCTCGGAGTCCTGTTTTTCGCGTTTCTTAGTTCAGAAGAAGCTGTCTTGTTTCTCTATGTCACGCTAAACGCTGTGGCCAGTTTCATTAGGGCATCAATCGATCCGTCAATTTTGATGTTTCCCTTGAGAAAGGCTGCCACAGGGGAAATTGAACCGTTCAATAGTCCCGCGAGGGTGTCTGTGGACATGTTGAGAGTCGCGACCGCTTCTTTCGTTTGCAATTGATTCGGGCTTCCCTTTTCAACTGCTTCGATTGTACCGTTCATGGCAAGTTTGGCCCAGTAAGCGACCTGGATGTCTGTGAAAACGAGCTTGATGGCTTTGCCCCAACCTTTCGTTTTTTCAGCGTTTTGATCGATTCTCTTGGTGATGTCTTTTATCAGTTCGTCAGCCAACTTGTTTTTTTCTGCCATGTGTCTTCAGCTCTGGTTTGCAGGTCTTTTTGACAGATAACGTGATATTTAATCTTTTCAACGACTAGCGGGGGTATGTCGGTTTTCGATATATGTTTTGTAAGGGAACATTGTATTAAATATTAAGATACCATACTATCTTTCGCATCGACTTCTACTAGGACAGTGAGAATGCTTGGCAAAGAAGGGGCTCGCAGTCTGGGTTTTCAGTTCTTTAACGTTTTTGTCCGTGGCTCATCTTGTAGAATCTATCTACGTTGTGATCTCTGGGAGTCCAATCAGACTTCTTGCAATGTACCCATTCATCGGTGACAAGCTGAATACGATATCCCCCATCGCGTATCTCTGGTTGTCCATCCTTGTTAGCCTAGTATGCTGGGGAATAACCTGTGCCATCGCCTTTCAAAATCCAATGGAACAATTCCTTAACAAAGTGCTCTCAGACGCCAAGAGACAGAGCACCGTGGAATCACAGCTCGTGGACAGTAAGGCCGAGATATTGGACGCGATGTATGAAACCCTGGAGTCAGGCAGCCAAGCTATCTCCACGGTCAAGGACATGATGTTCAACGTGAGGTCCGAAGTGAAGCAGCTTCAACCGTTGGCATCAACCGTTGACCTGATACGGCACGAACTGAACGGGTTAGTCGAGGAAGTGGAGAAGCTTGAGGGCAAAATGAAATTCACGTACGTGTGTCGCTCGTGCGGGAAGCCCCTGCTTCCTGAATTCAAAATCTGCCCGTACTGCGGTGAAGACTCTCAACTCCTGAGAGCTCCGGCTCCGCTGGTTTCAGTGGACGAGCGCAAATAGAGCCGTTTTCTATTTCGTAACTTCCTTCATTTTTTCCTTCAACACTCTGCTGACGACTGCAGCGTCGGCTCTGCCTCTCAAACTGTTCATCGCTATGCCCATTAGTGCGCCAAAGCTTCCTTCACCACGTTTCTTGATCAGATCCTTGTTGTCTTCGACGATTCTCTCAATTGATTTTTCAAGCGCGTCACGTGAAATGGACTGCAATCCAAGTGCATTGAGAGCTTCTTGAATCGTCCTATCTTCATTCTTTGAGAGCCATTCTACGACGTTTGAGAGCGCTTCTTTTGCAAGTTTTCCCTCATCAACAGACTTGAAAATATCACGCAGTTGGTCGTCCGTGATTGTTTCCACGGGCACAGCATCTCGTTTGAGAGCTTTCAAGGTTTCAGTCAAGAAGGCGGCCACTGTCGTCGGTGAAACGTTACTTCCTTTCACAATAGTTTCAAACAGTTCGCTGTACTCGGAATTCAGAACTTGTTTTGCCAGTTTGTCGTTGAGTTTGTACTCCTTCTGTAGTCTCTCCAATCTCCGTTCTGGCAGTTCAGGCAGGTTCGCGTAAACTCTGTCCAGTTCTTCCTTGGTGATTTCAACTGGAGGAATATCCGTTTCAGGGTACATTCTTGCGGCTCCTGGCCTCGGTCTCATGTACCGCGTGGTTCCGTCAGGATTTGGCGCTCTCGTCTCCTGCGGAACCCCTTTCAAGGCTTCGCGTGCTCTTTCGAGCACAGCTTTCAAAGCATCTTCGGTTTTTTCCTTCGCGTCAGCAACGAAGACGACAGCATCTTCTGCTCCAGCTCCGACCTGCCTCCTCACATTTTCAATTTCCTGCTCCGTTATGCCATAGGCTGGAAGTTCGTCTGTGTGGAACAAACCGCCGACTCTGCCCCAGAACCTAGCTCTGTCAGCCATCTCGGTCCCAAGACGTAGTTGCGGCGCGAGTTCTGTTTTTAGCATAGCTTTGAATCCTGGCAACTTGACGGCCACAACTTGTTGGTTCTTCTCAAGTGCCTTTTGAATGACTTTGCACGTGGTGCCTATGAACACGTTTGTGACGTTGAAGAACTTGTCTTCAATCTGTTCTTCTTTGATGTCTCTCTTCTCGAGCTCGTCTCGGATTTTGATGAGGTTCAGCTGGCGTTGTACTTCGTACTCTACGACGAGTGAGACGAGTTCCAGTTCTTGCAGTCCTTTTATTTCGATCAGGGCTCCGTTCGGAATTGAAATGTTGATGTCCTGTCTGATTGAGCCGAGACCACGGATGACTTTGCCCGTTCCTCTGAGTATTCTTCCTATTGCTAGAGCAACTTCCTCGGCTTCTTCAGGCGATTTTATCACTGGTCCCGTTGCCACTTCTATGAGCGGTATCCCGAGGCGGTCTATGCGGTATTTTATCGTGTTTCCTTCTATTTCGCCAATTTTTCTGGCAGCGTCCTCTTCCAGGCTCGCATGTTGAATGGGAATGATCTTGTCGGCTACTTTGATTTCTCCGTTCAGAGCAATGGCGCATGTTCTTTGAAAACCGGTAGTGTTCGAGCCATCTATGACGGTCTTTCGCATTACGTGTATTTCGCTCACGGGCTTAGCATTAATCATCAGCGCGACGGTCAGAACCGTTTCGACTGCCTCCATGTTCAAGGCGTGAGGCGGCTCTTCGTCCATCTCTACGAGGCAAGCCGTTTCACGGTTTGCTTCGTAAAGGATTTTGACTCCCTTCTGAAACTCGAAGAAGGCCGCTGGATCAACTTGCCCAAGTTCACTTTGGGTCGGTCTCAATCTGCGCAGGAAAGTTACTTCTGGTTCTTCTTTAAAAAGTGCGGGTTTGCAGTTGCAGAACAGTTTCGTGGCGGTGTTCAATTGCTGATGAATCTCAAGCCCAACTTTCAGACCGATTTTCTCATAGTCAAATTCCAATGCGGTCACCTTGCTCTCGTCTATAGCTCATTTTTTCCGGGATGCTTCGAGGTGAGAATTCGTTAGCTACGTTCGTGGTCAACAGTCGTTTTGCTTCCTCGCTGTCTTTGGTTTGTGCAAGAACCCACATCAGTTTGACAAGTGCTGTTTCTGGAAGGACGTCCTCTAGAGGGATGATTCCCAGGGCTTGCAAGTCACGTCCGGAATAGTAGACGTTCATGTTTATTCGTCCCCAAATGCACTGAGACGTCATTGCGACAACGAGCCCTTGTTGAATCGCTTTTTTCAGGGCTTGATGGCAGTATTTGCTTATGTGTCCTAGTCCGGTCCCTTCGAGAATTATGCCTCTGTAGTTCTTTTCTGTGTAGAAATCTATGACAGATGGGTCCATTCCTGGGAAGAACTTGATTAAAGCGACTTTCTGTTCGAATTTCGGCTTCAGAGCTAGTTTTCTCGACGAATCCCGTTTCTGGTAATCATTTGTAAGCATTGATATGCTTCTGTTTTCTATTCTGGCAATTGGCATCGTGTTTACCGATTTGAATGCGTCTCTTCTGCTTGTGTGGAGTTTTCTCACTTTGGTTCCTCTGTGGATGGCAATGTGATCGTCTGACGTTGTTTCATGCATTGCAACGACGACTTCAGCGAATGGTCCATTTGAGGCGGCTAAAACAGCGCCCAAGAGGTTAGTGGCTGCATCTGAGCTCGGTCGGTCTGCCGATCTTTGCGAACCCACGATCACAACTGGTACTGGAAGGTCTTGCAGTGCAAAGCTGAGAGCTGCAGCCGTGTATCCCATTGTGTCTGTTCCGTGAGCGATGACAACCCCATCGACGCCTTCGGAGATTTGTTTCGCGACCGCTTGGGCAATCTCGGTCCAATTGTCCTGCGTGATGTTTTCACTGAACAGGCTCAGGAGTATGTGAGTCTCTATGTCCGCGACATCTGCGAGTTCAGGAACGACGCTGTACAGGTCGCTTGCAGTCAGTGCGGGGCGAACGGCACCTGTTCGGTAGTCGACGCGACTGGCTATCGTCCCTCCTGTGCTGAGTATGGTCACCTTGGGGAGTCCAGGTTTTTTTTCTAGGAATTGGAGGGGGCGCAAAGGTCGGTTTTGCGCCTTCTCCAATTTTCTCGATTATCGTGTCTGGCGTGACCGATATGCCTATGTTGTAGCCGTTTTTGAGTTTGACCACAACGTGAGTCTTGTCGCCGTATTCGGAACGAGGAATCAATATTCCCTCGAAAGTTTCGCCCTTTTTGGTCACGCGGATCAGGTCGCCAATTTCTGCCTTAGCTTTCTTAATCGCCTCAAGCGCTTCGCCTCGATACCCCGTTTCCTTGTCACTCATATTCGGCTCTCCAATATTTTTGACATGTAAACTCCATCGTAATCGTAACCGAACCGCTTGTAGTACTGTTTAGTGCCAAGGGCACTTATAACTAGAATCTTCTCAAAACCGTAATCATTCCGGGTTATGCGCTCGGCCTCGTTCAACAAAATGCCACCGTAACCTCTGTGTTGCCAAGCTTTTCGCAGGTGTTTGCCGACAGGAACTAGCGTGCCGTAAACATGCAGTTCCCGCACCATTGTGCATGGTTCCGATGCAACTTCCGGCCTGTGGGCTTTGTCTGAGGGAACTCTCAGTCTCAGATACCCTATCAGAATGTCTCGCTCTGTGTTTTCAGCAGAAATGAAGATCTCTTTCCCTTCAGAAGCTTCATACTGTGTTCTTAGGATTTCAATTTCTGCTGGTTCCGGCCTCGGTGCTCCACTTCTGACCTTGTGACCGACTTCCCGGCAGCGGATGCAGCGGCACTTGGAACCTTCTTTTTCAAGTTTCTTTAGTGCGAGTTGACGTAGATTACTCTTATCCACTCCTCCTAATATCAGGGGGGCAGGGATGTCTCGTTGAACCCTCATTATTCTAATCCATGGTGGAACAATTTTCTTTATTTCAGCAACAAGATTCACCGCTTCCTCGGTCGTGTAGGGCATATATTTGCCTTCCTTAAACCATTCATAGGTCTTCGTGTTTTTGAGAACCAAGCATGGGTAGATCTTGATCATGTCGGGTTTGAACTTTGAGTCTGTGAAGATCTTTTTGAATATCTTCAGGTCCTTTTCTGGGGTCGTGCCGGGAAGTCCTGGCATCATGTGGTAAACGATTTTTAATCCTGAGTCTTTCGTTATTCGTGTGGCTTCAACGACGTCGGATACCGTGTGCTTTCTTCCGACAATACGATAAATTGCGTCGCTTGGATGTTGCACTCCCATCTCAACACGCGTTACACCCATAGCCAACATGCTGTCTACGTGTGCTTCTTTAGCCCAATCAGGGCGAGTTTCCACGGTTATTCCGACGTTGTGGATTCTGCTTGATTCAGCGTTCTTCTTTGCCGCTTCCAGACTGAATGATATTTTTCCCGTGATCGCGTCGAGGCATCGTTGTATGAACCAGCTTTGATAATCTGGAGGCGTTGCCGGGAACGTTCCCCCCATGATTATTAATTCAACCTTGTCCACTTTGTGGCCGATTGCCATCAACTGCTCCATACGAGTCTTCACTTGCTTATACGGGTCAAACTGATTTTGCAGACCGCGCATTGCTGCTGGCTCGTGTCCCGTGTAGCTTTGTGGAACGCCTTGTGTTGGCCCTCCTGGGCAGTAGGCACAGGGTTCATCTTGGGGGCACTCGTACGGCTTGGTCATGGTAGCTATGATTGTCACGCCTGATATTGTACGGGTAGTCTTTCTGGTCAGGAGTGGGAGCAGTTTGCCTTTGTCGCTGGGCTTGAGCAAGCGGATTATTTCCGAGTTTGAGGTTGTCTTTTCAAGATGGTACTTGGATGCTGCCCGCGCTTTTGCGCGACTCAAATCTCGACTGGTCGGTGAGGGAATTAGCATCAGGCTTCGAATTATCTCTTCTACTGGCTCTTTCTCGTCCAAGATCGGGGCCGCCATTGGTTGAACTAGCGTCACTCACGTAGATAAATCGCGCTAATCAGTCACGTTGTCTGGAATATGTGATCTTACCGTTGACGATTACCGCGTCCACGGTGACGTCTCGTATCATGTTTCGCGGAGTTTGGGTCAAGTCTTTTGAAAAGATCGTCAGATCAGCGTACTTGCCTTTTTCAATCGTTCCCTTTTTGTTTTCATCGAACGACGCGTACGCAGCGTTGATGGTGTACGTTCTCAATGCCTCTTCTAAGGCAAGGCTTTCATTTGATTTATCTTTCCTATCGATTGCAGCCCAGAGCCCCAACAATGGGTTGATCAGCTCGACAGGACAATCTGAGCCAGAAGCCACAACTATTCCTCGATCAATTAGCGTTTTGAAGGGGTAGGCCCATCTTGCCCTTTGAGGCCCGACACGGTCAAGAGTCCAGAAATCTGAGACTACGAAATGAGGTTGCACTGATGCGATGAGACCTAGATGTTTCATCCGCGAGATCAATTCAGCGCTTATAATTGAGCAATGTTCGATCCGATGCCTGTGATCTTTTCGCGGCGACTTCTCTAGCGCCTTTTCAATGGCCTGAATAACGTTTTCTATGGCACGATCACCAATTGCGTGAACCCCTATCTGTAATCCGTTTGAATGTGCCTTCAGAATCAGTTCTTGCAGCCTTTCCTGCGCGTAAAGCATAATTCCCCTCGTTTTTGGATCGTCCGTATATCCTTCCTTGAGGGCTGCTGTGCGAGTGCCTAGTGAGCCATCAGCCAGAATCTTGACAAAGCCTACTTTCAGCATGTCATTCCCGAATCCTGTGACGAGACCTAGACGCACCATTTCGTCCAACATTTCCACTGGTATGCCAAGGTAGATTCTCAGGGACAGTTTCTCCTCCGAGAGCATTTTTTGTAGAACACGCACTTCTTCAGCAGAGTTTACAAGCCAGTGAACCTCCGTCAAACCTGATTCCACCGCTTTCTGGCAGGCCAAAAAACATGCTTCCTCGTAGGTTTTGCTGCTTGGGTTCGGAACTAGTCTCCAAACGAGACCGGTCGCGTTGCCTCTTAGGATGCCATTAGGCTCTCCTTTGTGCTCGTCTAAGTCTACGACTCCACCTTTGACTTTGGTGCGTTTGGTTATTCCTGCAAGTTGGAGAGCCCTGCTGTTGGCGACCGATAAGTGTCCGCAGACTCGGTTGAGAAAGACGGGTTTGTCTGAAACTACAGCGTCGAGGTCCCATCTGGTTGGGTAGCGTCTTTCTGAGAATTTTTCTTCGTCCCATCGTCCACCTAAGATCCATTCTTGCTCAGGGTTCTTTTCGGCGTATTCACGAAGGTTGTTCTGCATTTCTTTTATCGATTTTGAGTGCCTTAGATTCGGTTCTTGCAGTGAAAACCCGAATTCTTTCATGTGGACGTGACAGTCGACCAGCCCCGGCACGACTGTGTTGTGTTTGCAGTCGATGATTTTTGTGTCTTTGCATCTGAGTTTGAGAACTTCTGCTTTGGAACCGACGGCAACTATCTTTTCGCCATGAATTGCGATTGCTTCAGCCCTAGGGTGTTTAGGGTCCAAGGTTATGACATTGGCGTTAAGAACCAGGATACTAGACTCTGGAACGTTCATGAATGTTCGGAAACCAGAGTTACAGCCTTAAACCCAGTTTTGCCCAGGCTTTCTCTGGAGGATTACCCTCTTCTCGTAGTTCCGCTTATTTCTGAAACGCGGGCTTGGACTCTTCTTAGGAGTAGCCTGAATCTTGGGAGTCTGAGATCTAACTTTTCCTGCTTTTGAAAGTGAACCGTGAGTGGGCATAATTTCGCACCTTTTTCATGTAGAAGCCCACAGCAACTCTTAAACATTTCCGCACAACATTCAGATAGATAATGCGGGGGTCGCCGAGCATGGTCAAAGGCGTAGGCTTCAGGAGCCTATCCCGCAGGGGTTCGTGGGTTCAAATCCCACCCCCCGCACCACATGTTGAAAGATGACGGGGGTCCTGAAATCAACGGTTTATTGATCGGAAGCCAAGGGATCTTTGGGTTTTGCGAAGATCTTGCCACCGTCAGTGTATTCACCGGTACAGTACTTCTATCCGTCTTCGATGAGAGCGCAGGCTTCGTTGACGTTGTGAGCTATCTTTGTAACGTATTCTTGTTCGTTTTTGAATAGCACTTGGGCAAGGTGGATGTATCGCAGCGCGCACGCTATTAGAATGCTTTCTTCCCAATAGGGAAGAGTGATATTTTGAAACTGTGTTTTCCAAGCTCCAGAGCCTTTGGGCAGGGTATTCTTGGGCCTGCGTCTCCGTGACTTAGAATCTGAACGCTGCGAACCAGTGTGAAATAGGCGTCTCCGTTATCTTTGACTTCATAGTCGAAGCAATCGTCGCTACTGAAGCGAAGCCCATTACCGTTTTGATCTTTGTATTCGAAGAAATCGTTGAGGGCATGCGGAGTGTTCAGTTTTCTCTCGACGAAAACGTCTTTGCAAAGATGATGAATCAATCTGCCATTTCTTATACCAGTGTTCACGATGAGCCTTAGGACGTGTCTGGGATATTGGAAATTTGTTTGGACCAGCAGATCCAAGGTGGAATCGTTAAGACGTGATTTTAACTTGACGGAGTTTTGGGAAAGGGCAACTTTCACTGATGGTATGGTGTGGTATAGGTCTCCCTCTTCAGATTTAAGTTCGAAGGAAATCTTGCGCAGGAAATTTCCTTTGTATGCTTTTCCTTTCGTTACTGCTTTTTTGGCAATTTGGATATTTTTTAGCTTTTTCTCCGCGTTTGGATATACTTCGTCGATCCCAGTGCCGCAGATGAGGTCGTGGAATGTTGCATAGAGTAAATTCTTCCATTCTTCATCATCAGCTTCTTTGTTTAATACTTCTTTTTCAGCGCTTCTATAGAGTTGCTTGAAACTGATTCTGCTGCTATAATATCCTTTGAAATTACGCGTAATCGGATAACATCTCGCCTGTTATCGTCGGTAACTTGCTGTTTTTCTAATTCCCTGAAGAATTCTGAAGGTAAAGCGAATTTAGCTCCTTTAGTTTCATGAACCTGTTGAATGAGTTTTTCATGTGGGACACAGAAATCTCCTCCAAAAGGTATGAAAGCAAGGTCTGTTGTAGGCTCTAAGGGCATGTGTAGCTTTCGCTAAACTGTTAAAGTAATACCCGAACAAGCTATAACCATGCTTCATCCAGTGGGCAAGAATGGTAGTTCCGTCTGTTCCAGTCCAATAAAATTCTTGGGTAGAGTCAGGTTCATTCATCCCTCTCCAAAAAACGTAATATTTTAGGTTTGCTTCTCTCGCTATTTTGGGCATGATTCCCGGATGTCCAAAGCAATCAATCATCCAGGCAACTTGAGGTTTTGTGTTAAATTCTTTTTTAGCAAAATCATTCATGATTTCATAATTCTTCTTTATTACAAATGGAGAAATAAGATTAAGATCCGGCATCACATATCCTGCGTTAACAACTTCTATCCTACCTTCAAGAATCCTATCAGCAACTTGAAGGAATAATTTTGGCCTTTCCATTTTCATCTTCTCAAGATAGAATGCTTGATCAACAACATACTTGAAACTCCTATCTTTTTCCATTATTTCCATGACTTTACCCAAGATTTTGTAGACTTTTTTCAAGTATTCCTTTTCTGTGTTAATCCATGCAACATCGTAATGAAAATGGGGAATTACGAATACTCTCTTCTCTAAATCCATAAAATCAAACCGGTGGACGGAATTTAAGAACTTTGCTGCCTTCGAAGTTGGACTAAGACAAAGATATTCAGAAGCCCACGCGCGCTAACCCAAGAGCAGTAATGTCAATTGGAAAAAAGGGGGTTTTGCGGGAGATGTTAAGTTCTGCTTCAATATCGCCAGCTTGACGTGGGTTCAAATCCCACCCCCGCACTACAATTTGGGTCCAGCTTAAGTCACGTGCCTCATTTCACAGCTTCTTCTGTAATAATCTTTGGAGTTCTGGTCCATCCGGAATAATGGTGTGTCTTGGAAAGAAATTCTCTTAGAAGAAGGTACATCTCCTTTACGTTGATGGCTATTAGCGATACTAGCGTTAGGAGCGGGATCAAAGCGTAATAATAAAGCGGCGTCGAAGCTCCACGCTGGACTACCATCTGCAAGAATCCCGCACCTATTCCGTCGATCAGAAGTGGGAAATTGAGCAAAACGAGGCTGGCCACCAATGATAATCCTGCTCTTTTCAAGTCTAGCTTGTTGTAAAAGGCGAACAAGGGAAGCGAGAGTAAGAAAAACCTCGGGTCAAAAGCTCCTAGGCCCAGCACGATTCCTGACGGGATCGGTCGGCGAGTCCGACCCAAATAGAACGAGAGCAAGAGAAGAGTCGTGTTTAACACTTTGTCCTGTCCTTCGGCCCACTGCCAATAGTAGCTCACCGACAATCCCCAGTGCGGGACTGGCGATGGTTGAAGTAGTGCTATGATGATTACGACTGCTATTGCAAGGGCGCTTCTGTCTTTGAGCAACTCGTAGATCAAGAACGCCATGACGGGTAGAAGAAGCAATTGTATCAAGTCGAATGCTATCAAAGCCTGCTGGTAATTCAAGGCTAGCAGGGGAGAGGCAAAATCAAGAATGAGGGCAGATACTTGAAAGGCTCAGGTTGCGGATAGATAGAAGGTCCCCCGTCGTTAACTGCGCCTTGAGTGTAAACGTTCGACGGATCATGAAGGAACCTCCACGAGGCCGTGTAGTAGGCTGAAAAATCCTTCGCGAGAATTTGATTAGCACAACATCCAGGATCCACGATGAAAGTCTCGGGATATGCTTGAATGAAGGTGTACAAGTTGAGGAGGATCGCAACTATTACGATCAAGAGCAGAATTATTTTCTTCCTAGCTTCCTTCTTCAACACGAAAGCGATCCCACCATTTGCTTGAAAATAATCGTAGCGTATTTAGCGTTATCGACGTACGCCATGAAACCTACGAAGCTATCAAACAATATGCTGAGGACACTTTCAAAGAACCGTAATATTCACAATTCCCGTTTCGATACAAAGCCTTTGGCTTGATTCCTATTCAGACACTAGAGCATTAACGATCGCCCAACTTGCCGTGCGCGTATGTCACGTGCGAGCTCAGAGACCGATGCTGTTGATGACGCTGCCTGAGTTGCCATCGATGACCAGGACTATCTTGTTCCCTTTGTGGTCGTAACGGGCAAACCATATCGGCGCGTAAAGCAGCTCTGAATCTGCGACGTCCACATCCGTGTGTAACTGCTGGATCATATGGTACTGCGCGTGCGCCTTCTCGGATTGCAACTGGTCGACGAGCGTCTTTGCCTGATATTTGGCTGCCTCTTCTCCAACGTCACCGTTCAGGATCTTTATACCCTTTGGGACCTTCGAGACATCAAAGAGTGTTCTGTCGTCGAGGTTGAACTGGTAATTTCTGGGCTGATGCTCAGTCAGAGCCTTGAGCGCTACTATCGGGAAATTGTAGTTGTTGTTCATCTCGTAGGTTTTCCTCGCGTTAGCCTTGACCAGGACCCATCATGCGAGCCCAGCACCGCTCCCGCAAGAAGAGGCCCTGCGAAACCTCCCCACCGCGTCTGCCGCCGAAGCGCCGACCCCATCACGCCAGCGAGAGCGGCGGTGGTGGCGATCTCTCCAGCTTGAACTGCCATGTCACTGGCCACGACGGATGTCCTTGCTGAGACAGAAACAATCCAATATGGAACAAAGCTCAGGTTTATCTCTTCGAGCGTTGAACTCTCCTGAAGATGTCTGTGGAGCAGTCCTCTGTCCATGAGGTCACGGGTCCTCGGCGACGACCTGGTCCTTTTCTGCAAACTTGAGCGGAAGCATCGTCTGTTTCTGTACGCCCCTCCAACCGTCGTTTCCTAATGTTATACCAGTTCCACAGTACTCACAGGTTATGATCATCTCGCCGAATTTGGGCGTGATAGGTGCGCCACAATTGGGGCACTTCAGCGCCTTTGCTCCCAAAGGGGCAATGATCGGTGCCGTCGAAGCTGCGGTCTGCTTTGCTTGTGCAGTGGCAAGGTTGGTTCCGCACTTGATGCAGAAGACGGCATCATCTGGAAGTTGGGTTCCGCACTTAGGACAGTACAAGTTCACTGCACCTCATCACGGCAATTTGTCTCTTTCGATAGATACGTGATCGTGCTGACTTTCGCCAGCTTGTTCTGGAAAACTGTTCTTTTGTGTATGAATCGTCTTGTGGCAATCTGACAACTCAGAAACTTACGTCTGAGGTTTTTTGCACATGGTCTCCTAAATACTTGTTGGCGCATACGGAATCGAACAGCATCGATCAACCGCCTCTTGTTGACCGTTACCTAACGTTCGTGTTCTCCCTGACGAGGCAAACACAAGCTTTTATTGTGGCATAGGCTTCCCTTTACGGCAACGTCTTCGACGGCGAAAGTGAAGTTTGCTTGGAAAATGCCATAGAGACGAGTGATCTTACGAGGCGCTTCAACGGACTCGTGGCAGTTGACGCCCTAAACATTGCGGTCGAACAAGGCGAAGTTTTCGGTTTGTTGGGGCCAAACGGTGCAGGCAAGACGACGACTATCTCCATGCTCTGCACAATCTTGAAACCCACTTCCGGCACAGCGAGAGTCAACGGTTTTGACATTGTCAAGCAGGACACACAGGTACGCAAGTCGATCGGCATAGTCTTTCAGGATCCGAGCATCGACGACAGACTTACCGGACGAGAGAATCTTTACATGCACGCCAACCTCTACGGCGTTCCGACGGGGGAGCAGAAGTCACGCATCGACAGAATTCTGAAGTTGGTTGAGCTTGAAGACAGGGCTGACGATCTTATGCGGACCTACTCGGGCGGGATGAGACGTAGGCTGGAGATCGCTCGGGGTCTCATTCATTATCCAAAGGTCTTATTCTTAGACGAACCGACAATTGGGCTTGATCCTCAGACAAGGGAGCACATTTGGTCATACATAGAGGAACTGAGGAAAGCTCACGCCATCACGATCGTTCTGACAACGCACTACATGGAGGAGGCTGACAGACTTTCGGATCGGATAGCCATCATGGACTACGGTAAAATCGTGGCTTCAGACACGCCCTCTGGGTTGAAAGAAACCCTCGAAGGGGACGTCATAACGGTGAAGACCAAGGAGGCTGACAGGCTTTCTTCGGTACTGGCTGGGACGCCTGGGATTCTAAAGACCGTGGTCGCTGAAGACAGGGTCGACGTCACTGTTCGAGGCGGAAGGGCTCTTTTGCCCAGAATTGTTGAAACCGCTGCGAAAAACGGTGTGTTCGTTGAGTCCGTGTCTTTGCGTGAGCCGAACCTAGCGGATGTTTTCTTGCACTATACTGGTCGTGCGATTCGTCCTGAAGGTGGCGATGAACTACACGGACTGGCAGCCATCAGGAGGAGGCGCATCAAATGACCGAACTCAGGGGCGTCTACACGCTTTGGCTGCGTGAAGTCAAACGCTATTTGCGAGATAGAGCAAGAATCATCAGCAGCTTCGTACAGCCATTGCTATGGCTGGTCATCTTCGGTAGTGGACTGCGCGTGGTGTCTGGATTACCGCCTAACCTAACGTATCAACAGTATATTTTTCCTGGGATACTTGGGCAGACGCTCCTTTTCACTTCGATGTTTATGGGCATATCCGTCATATGGGACAGAGAATTTGGGTTTCTCAAAGAGATATTGGTGGCACCCATTTCGCGCCTTTCAGTATTCTTGGGGAAGATGTTGGGCGACAGCACAGACGCATTAATCCAAGGAACAATCGTTTTCGCGCTGGGTCTGCTGCTGGGAATAGGCTTCGACCCTCGGACTTTTTTGGAGACTTTGCCCGTAATGATTTTGATCACTTTTGGACTCGTGGGGATAGGGCTAACGGTAGCTAGTTTCATAGAGAGTCTAGAAAGTTTCGGCGTGATCCAAAGTTTCATCAACCTGCCTCTATTCTTCCTGAGTGGTGCGCTTTTCCCGATCGGAGGAGATGCGCCCAGCTGGCTGCAAATCGTGTCAAGATTCAACCCGTTGACCTACGGCGTGGACGCTCTGAGAACGGTTATCCTAGGAAGCGCATGGACACCAATTCAACCACTGTCCTTTGACCTCGTGGTAGTATGCGGATTTGACATAATCATGATGATCATCGGAACAATCGCTTTCAGCAGAAGAAAATAGGCCAAGCCGAACGTGCAGGATCAGGAAACCAAAAGAGTCCAAGTGAACCGAAAGTCGTACCTTGTTTTGATTCTCAGAATACAATGCGCATGTTCAGCTGTCAAAAGCCAAAACAGTCGTATACTCAGCAAGATTCTGTTTTGACAAAAAGCGTAAGCCACAGAGATTTGGATATTTCCTTCAAGAGACTCGCCAATATCCGTATAAGCTAATCTTACAATCAGGAATGGAAAGGGGAAATAGGTTTCACTGTAAAGATTCGCATTGGGAAATAGTGAAGTAAATGAGCGGTTCAGAGTTCACCCATAAGAAGGATGCTGAAGACAAAGTTGCATGGTACGAATCGGCAACCATGGAAGAACTTACGAGTCTACCCTATGAAACGATCTTGGACCGACTGAACACTTCACAAACAGGACTTTCATCGCAGGAAGCAGAAAATCGCCTGCGGATCTACGGTCCCAATCTGCTTGCAAAAAGAAAGAGACGTACCGGCTTTGTAGAGTTCCTTTACCATCTCAGGAATCCTTTGGTCTTTATACTGCTCTTTGCTGGGCTGATTTCCGGTATACTGGGCGAAGTCCCAGCCGCAACGATAATCTTCATCATAGTCCTCCTGAGTGTCTTCTTGGATGTTTACCAGGAATCAAAGGCTCAGCAGTCAGCTGAACTTCTGAGAAAGAAAGTTCTTACCACCGCCACCGTTGTAAGAGATGGAGCAAGAAAGGAAGTCAGCCTCACTGACGTGGTTCCGGGTGACATACTTTATCTCTCTGCTGGGGACGTTGTCCCAGCTGACTCGAGAATCATCAACTCAAAAGACTTGTACGCAGACCAGTCGGCGCTCACTGGCGAGTCTTTTCCTGTAGAAAAATTCCCAACGCCTCGTTACGACAAAGAGTGAATCACTGACCGAAGCTGACAACCTGCTTTTCTTGGGAACCTCTATAGTGAGTGGAACAGGAAATGCCGTAGCGGTAAGGACAGGAACCGCGACTGAGTTTGGGAAAATCGCAAAACGACTTGCTGGGAGGGAACCCGAGACAGAGTTTGAACGAGGTCTCAGAAGATTCGGTCTTCTCCTGACGCAGGTCGCGTTGGTTCTCGTGATATTCGTGTTTTTCATCAACGCGCTCTTCAAACGTGGAGTCTTGGATTCACTTCTTTTCGCTGTGGCTCTGGCAGTCGGGTTGACGCCTGAACTATTGCCGATGATTATCTCGGTTAATCTTTCGAAAGGTGCACTTGCCATGTCCAAGAAGAATGTGATTGTGAAGCGCTTGGCTTCCATCCAGAACTTGGGGAACATGGATGTTTTGTGCACCGACAAAACAGGCACTCTGACAGAGAACAAGATCAACCTCGAGCTGGCCGTGGACGTTGAAGGGAAGGATTCGGATAAAACGCTTTTTTACGCGTTTCTAAACAGCAACTTCGAGACCGGACTGAGAAACCCTCTTGATGATGCAATACTCAAATACAAACATCTCGATGTGACTGGCTATGAGAAATTTGATGAGGTGCCGTTTGATTTCAATCGAAGACGAGTTTCAGTTGTCTTCAACTATCAAAAACAACGCATCATGATTACCAAAGGAGCGGGTGAAGAGATTATTCGCGTTTGCTCTCATTTCGAACATGAGAACGAAGTGCTCGACCTGACGGTCGAGCAAGAGAAAAAGATAGAGAACGACTATCACAAATTGAGTTCACAAGGGTTCAGGGTGCTGGGAGTTGCCTATCGGCTGGTTGAGGAGAAGCCGAATTATTCAATAGTGGATGAGAAAGAAATGGTGTTTCTCGGTTTCATTGCGTTCATGGACCCTCCAAAAGAAACTGCCATGGAGTCCCTGCGCCTCTTGAATCAAGCCGGTATTGAACTGAAGATTTTGACCGGGGACAACGAACTGGTCACGAGAAAGGTATGTCAGCAAATCGGGTTTGAGGTTACAAATGTCGTCCTGGGAGGCGACGTTGCCAAGCTTCAAGACAGTGCTCTTGCAAGGATCGTTGAAGAGACGAATGTTTTTGCGAGAGTCAGCCCAGCCCAGAAGGACAGAATTATGAGCGCTTTAAGGCACAACAAGCACGTGGTCGGTTTCATTGGAGACGGAATTAATGACGCAACTTCTTTGCGGGCCGCTGATGTGGGAATATCTGTTGAAAACGCGGTCGACGTGGCTAAAGAGTCAGCAGACATTATTCTGTTACGGAAAGATTTGAAAGTGCTTAATGCCGGAGTGATGGAGGGCCGGAAGACCTTCGGTAACACGATGAAGTACATATTGATGGGGATCAGCTCAAATTTCGGGAACATGTTCAGCGCCGCTGGAGCCTCGTTGTTCCTGACTTTCTTGCCGATGCTTCCTACCCAAATTCTTCTGAACAACCTCATGTACGATCTCTCCGAATTAGCCATCCCCACCGATAACGTTGATCAAGAGTACATCGAGAAACCCAAGAAACTCGATACCACGTACATCAGAAACTTCATGCTCTTCTTCGGACCAATCAGCTCCATCTTCGATTTTCTGACATTCTTCATAATGATATACATATTCGGTGGCTACGCCCACTTTGATATGCTTTTCCAGACGGCGTGGTTCATCGAGTCACTTTGCACGCAAACCCTCGTCATTTTTGTTATCAGAACGAGAAGATCCCCGTTCTTCCGAAGCAGACCGAGTAAGTCTCTGTTGTTCGCCAGCTTAACTGTCGTCGCCGCAGCTCTGATACTTCCATTTACGCCACTGGTCTCATTGTTTGGGTTCGTAACGCCTCCGCTCGCTTTCTATGGATTCTTGGCTGCGTTCGTCGTGAGTTACCTGACTATGGTAGAAACACTGAAGGTATGGTTCTACAGACGATATGCTGGCCGCCTAGAACAGTGTGCCTAGTGGTGTGAAGAAGGTCGGCTTTCTCCTGTGGAACAATGATGATCGGTGGGTCAGAGATCGGAGAACTCGAACAAATAACTCTGGAGGCGCTACCACCAACGAATTGCACTGCTATATCCAGGGTTCAGTTTGCATTGTTCTTGTTCGCATCGAGACTATTCGGTCCATGAAAAAGCACATTTGCTGCATCTGAAATGTTCGATGGTTCTCTCTTGCCGAACGCCCGCGTGTTCACCTAGAACATCCGAAAACCAATGGAACGCCACCTTGTTTCCACATTGGGGGCACACGCGCGAGATTTTCGAATAGCTTTCGGCCGAATCGCTTGATACGTAGATGCCATCGGACCCATTCTCCTGCTTCTTCTTTTCCAGCTGAAGTTCAGGCTTGGCCCTAACCATGTTCTGGCATTTCGGACACAGAAGTCCTTCTTTCGTAATGATCATGCGGGAACCGCATTTCTCGCAGAATTCCATGCCGACTCACGTGGGTGTTCAGTATATAAGACGCAGAAGTCTCTACTATAGCTTTCCAAACAAGCCTATTCAGTCTTCAGTTTTTCAAAAGAGAAGTCTACGTAAAGACAGATGGAAAAATCGGTTGCGCAAGCGGCTTTTCTTTAGGGTACTCTTTCAAAGGCTTTCTTCGATGCGCCACAGATCGGGCAGTTCTCTGGAGCCTCGCGTTCATGAACGTGGCCGCAGACTGTGCACACATAGTATTCTGTGGAGCGTTGTGCAATCAAATCGGTGAGGGCTCTCTTGTAGAGATTGGCATGCTCAGCTTCAACGTCTCGCGCCTGTGAAAAGACCAATTCTGCCTTTTCCTCTCCGTCCTGTTCTGCATCTTGCAGCATTCTGAGATAATGAACGCCGTTAACTGCGTTCTCAGACTGGAATGCTGTCTCAAGGTTCGTTTGTGTGTCTGAAACCGATTCAAGAAGGCCGAAGTGTCTCCGCGAATGGACTCCTTCAGCCGCAGCAACAGCTCTGAAAAGATGAGCTATTTGTGGCAGTTCCTCTTCTTCGGCTTTCTTGGCAAACATCAGAAGCCGTTGATAAGCTTTGGCTTCACCCACGAACGCGTCGTGCACGTTATTTGCTGTTCTCTCTTTCATGGGGTCGTTCACCTTATCATTCAATATCGTTTAATGAGGAATTCTTTAAGTTTTTGCATAAGTCATAACTGCCAGTTCCGTACGTCTTACGTCGTCGCTTAATGCTTGCGGTAACTGGTGTTTTCCAGTCATGTTGTTAGAAATGGAAAGTCGTTCTGACCGCATTCTTCAATCTAGTCGTATTTTTTTAGCCTGATCATCTTCCTGTAGTGTCGCAGATCTGAAGCGACTCGTTTGAGAACGTAGAGTTCTTCCATCGTTTTCTGGAAGTTTGTAAACTCCTCGTATATTCTGTCTACCGCGGTGTCTCTCTGTTCCATTGCTTCTGTCTCCGGGTTCTATGGTGCTGAGGGTGTTCATTGTTAGTTGGCTGACCACTCAACCATTTTCCGTCACTGAGGAGAAAGGAGAAGGCTTCGAGAACGGAAAAAAATTCGTATTGGTCTTGTGGTATGCCTTCAACCTCGGCCCTCCAGCACATCGTAAGACTTAAGAGTCAAGTCTACTATAAAAAGCTTGTTAAACAATAAAACATGTGCTCTTTGCAGCTGATTCTAACCTATGGCCAGTATGCCTTCCAGTATCTTCTTCTCCGGAACGTCCAGCTGTTTGGAAAGCCACATCTTTAACAACGCCGTTTCCTTCGGAAGCGGCCCGCTGTAGGTTATAATCTGGTTGTCTTTGACTGCGTCAACTTGGAACAGTTTCTCCTGTTCCCGGTACATGAATGACAACGTCTGCGCTTGAGAAGCTATACTTTGGAAGTCTTCCCAGATTTTGCACCTCAAAATGACAGGAGGCCCCCGTGTTTCCTTGACTTCCAAATCTTGGGTCCTTGATCTTGACATTGGTGGGGGCGAGATCTGGGCTGGCGTCTGCAAAGCTTGCTGCGGCGTTGGCAATTGTTCACGAGAAGCTGAAAGATGAGTGATTAGATTAGTTATCTCGTTCTGCAGAGTTGACAGACGTTCTTCAACTTTCTCGACCTTCCCACTGAGTTCGCCTGTGTCACCCATCCTCTCGGTTATCGTACCGAGCTCATTAATGAGTCTGTCAAGGTCTTTTTCATGCTCCTTCAGGACGTTTACGATGAAATCTAACGCTTCGAGTGCTTCGTCCTTCGATGGGATCTTCCTAGACATCACTGCATCTCCGCTGTTTCGCTCACCCTATAACGTGCGAGCTTTATAAATAAACTTAGCGAATCCTCAAAATGTATCGTTGTGACGCGCTTTCTATCCTTATTGGGAATCATGTGCAACAAATCGTAATGTTTCGCAGGGGTTCAATGGGAGAGTTAAAATATCAGTCCTCCAAAGACTCTAGGTGCTCGGAAGGCCTCTTATGCATGGAATGCTGAATTTTTCGCAAAAGGAAGAGGTTCTCAAATTCATCTCAGAAAACAACTGTAAGATATTGAACCTCTGCCACATTCCTGAAGAAGGTCGATTGAAAGTTCTGAGTTTTTCCACCGCCGACAGAGATCGAGTCAAGGAGGTGTTGGAATATGGGGAACGGGTTGATGGGTCAAGCCTGTTCTCCTTCATTGAACCTGGCAGAAGTGACATCTATATCTCGCCGCGCATCACTCGGGCTTTTGCAGATCCGTTCGCAATCCTGCCAACGTTGAACGTTCTGTGCGATTATCTTGATGAGAATGGAAAGCCGCTGGACATCGCGCCGCAGACTGTGCTGGCAAGAGCTGAGACTACGCTGAAGGCTTCAACCAACGTTGCTTTGAAAGCTTTGGCCGAACTCGAATTCTATATAATGGCGAGGATGCAGACTGAATCACTCTTTCAAGGTCTGCCCGACAAGAACTATCATGAGTGTTCTCCCTTTTCAAAGTTCGAAGAAATTCGAAACGAAATATTAGCAACACTTGCCGTCATAGGTATCCCCACAAAATACGGACACAGTGAAGTGGGCCGAATAACAACCGCGGATGGAGTAACAATTGAGCAACATGAAATCGAATTCATGCCCCAGAAGCTCGCTGACATGGCTGAGACAGTAGCCATCTCGAAGTGGACAATCCGCAATGTCTGTCTTAGGCATGGTGTGTCCGCTTCATTTATTCCGAAGATCGATTTGAACCACGCTGGTAACGGAATGCATGTGCACCTCTGCGGCTTCAGACGCAACCGCAACGTCATAGTAGATGCAGGCCGAGAGCTCAGCAAAGAGGGACTCAGCATGATCGGTGGGATACTAAAATTCGCTCCAAGTCTGGCGGCATTTGGGAACCCCACACCCGTCTCGTATCTCCGCATCGTCGCCAGAAAAGAGTCACCCATGCACATCTGTTGGAGTGCCCAGAACCGCCTAGCCCTGATACGCATACCCTTGTGGTGGAGATTCAGAAAATCATCCGAAAGAACAGAATCGTGTCGCGAGACGTTTGAGTACAGGGCTCCGGATGCATTTGCCAATCCAAGCCTCTTGCTTTCAGGGTTGACCCTCGCAGTGAAACTGGGGACTGGAAAACGCGAATGAATCACTGAGAATTGCTGAAGAATTGCATGCACGTTCACTGCGGGCGGAGGAAAAGAAGTTTCGAATCTTGCCCCAGTCATGCAGCGAAGCAGCTCAGTATCTTGCGAAAGACAGGAAGCTCTACGAGGTCGACGGCGTCTTTCCAGAAAGGCTCATCGAAACCGTCATTCACAGACTTGACGACTACAAAGATCGAAACCTGTTGAGAGAAATGCTCGAAAAGCCAGAAGAACTGCAAAAAGCGATAACACAATACCTACACTACGGATAACGTAGAAGTGAAACTGTAGGCATGCATTCTTGCGCGCGTTGGAAAAGAGAGTTCGATATGTACAAAGCAAAGACATGTCCTGAATGTGAGAGCGGTTTTTGTTTACGAAACGGACGAAGGAAATAGACTGTGATTGAAGAACAACATCCAGACATTTTTTGGCATCGGTTAGTAAAGTACGCTGTGATCACAATGGTTATTCAAGCAGTTCTTGGAATGTTGCTTTACTCCACCATGTATGGACGAGGACCTCTGTCCTTGCTTTTTCTGATACCTATGACAAATATCGGCTACTTTGGTTATTGCAGAACGCTATTAGCTTCAGGCTATGGCCAGCTGCAATGCTGATCGGAAGCTTTTTCATGTTCTTTTTGATTTTTGTCCTTGGGGAAATCACACATCGGTTGAGGCGAGCTTTTTCATAAACAAAGAAATGAACGAATTATGAGTGAAGTATCTGATGAGGGTCCTACGTGGAAAAAGTAAGTAGTTCTGCGTGGAATATGCTAGGGGAAGCTGGAATCCAGTGCGCGCGCACGTATATTTCCTTTTATGATATCATGAGAGATCAAATTAGATCTCTTATTTTTTCAAAAATATCCGATGCCAATATCTTGTTTCCACAATGATCGCATTTTGTTTGATTTCCAGATTCAGGCAGCCTAACGGACGCACCACATTCCGGACATTTCATAGTCTGCAACACTAGACCGCCCTTAACCATATACTCCCTCAAAGAACCAAAGTCCAACACAACCTGAACGTGCTCTCTTCTTCTCTCTCCTTCAATAGTTGCCAATCGGGCTTCTGAGGCGCTGTTTATCACACTTTGCCATTGTTCAGGATCTTTGACCGAAAAATCAAGTCTCACTGGAAAATCACTAACAAACCCTTTCTTGACATAAACCACAAGTTTCTTTCCCAACATTCCTTCGACAGACGTGCTAGAAACTCCATCCAATGGCAAGTCGAGTGTTACGTAAACTCTCTTCGTGAAGATGCCGCTCTCATGCTCAAGAATTAGACGCTTGTTGGTTAGAAACAGATTCCCAAAAACGTCCTTGTGTCTGCAAGTTTCAACGATTATCGTGTGCTCATCATGCTCGAGGTTAGGCACATTGAAATCCTCACTATCGTCTACATTCAACGCCGCAGTTTGGACAAGCGGGCTTCTTGAATACAAAGCCCACTCTTGGACAGCATGCTTCGCAATAAACTCTCTTGCACGATGGACATTGCCAAGCTCGGGGTTTCATAAAGCCTCCAACTTCCCTTCCGCACTTTGCACAAAACCCCCTAGCCAAATGAACCATCTCTGTGAAGTTCTGTTTTTCCTTAGCGAGATAAGATTATCGGTTTCCCAACATATTATCGATGGAATTGAACTCATCGAGAGACTCTGAAGCGAATCTGTGAGAAAGCGAACCTGAGAGTTCTAAGCTAACGCTGACTTCGACTGCGAAGATGTCCTTGCCTTCTTGCCAATAATCATCACTACTAATATTCCAGTCGTGAGCAGCGACAGCAGGATAATTGGTGAAAACTCCGGAACAGCCCCATATCTTGTTCAATGATTGCATTATAGCCTTCAAGGTTTGCCACGCGAAACTTCAAGTAGAACTCGCCTTGTCGATTATGAATATATGTCGTGCCGACTTGTGGTTGTATTGCCATATTCGGTTATTACGCCTATTAAACTGGCTTCGTTTCTTGAATAGACGTAGATATTGAAGACTGCAATCTCTGGAATGGTTGAGTTTGGCTTATAGTTCCAGTTTATTCGCCATTCAGCATGGTCACAAATGAAATAGTTGGTTGTATAATCCCCAGAGCCTGTAAATCGTGTTACCTCACTCCAAGGGACAGCCCAAGCAAAGTTGGAGCTTAAAAGGAAAAGCATAAGGATAGAACAGAGAATACTACTCCTCAATTGACATCAGCAATTATATCTATTCTCAAAAACTTTTATGTCTTATCTATTTTCTATTATGATATTTCAGCCAAATGGAACATTGCTATAGACAATAAGTAAATAGACTTTGGCAGTTCTGTGCGGAACTACTTCAACCCAGCATTAATCACCGATCTGAAAAAGGAGTGCTGAAAGGCATAGCAGAGTTAACTGTTACTTAATTTTTAACGCGTGCACCGAGCCGAGTTTGCAGTTAATATCCTTTGTTCCTATCTGATGAATCCAGCAAGTAACAGGATACCCAGAGTGAGGAATAATATCGCAATCAATAGAAGCATTATTGAAATTCCAGTTTGTTTTCTACTTGTGGGAAGCGGCTCTAAATGGATTTGAATAAGTCACACGCCCACGCATGTACTGCACACTAAAAAACGCCATGACCAGTGCCAAAAATGAGGAAGAAGCCTGCAATCAGATAGTTGTACCATCCCAAGTAGGCTAGAATTCCCAGGATAATTATTGTTAGGGCAGAGAGAAACCAACTAGCCAATCTGTCGAGTATAGAGCCCATTGGCTTCCCAATTCTACAGGCTATTTAATGTAATAAGAATGTTTGCCTCTGGCGACTCGAACAGATCCCGCGCACGCTCGTATGAACTCTTCTATTTCCCTCCTTTCTAGCTCTTTTCACTTCCCTCCTTTTTTCTATTTATTAGGTTAATACCAGGAATTATTTGAGCGCGCGCGTTGAATACTGCCCTATTAGAAAGATTTTTCTATATTCCACAAGAAACACAAACCGAAAGCTCTATTAACTTTCTTACTCGAGGTTCTTTTCCGAAAGAAACTCGGGCGGGTAGATCAGCCTGGTATGATCGCCACGTTGGCATCGTGGAGGTCCCGGGTTCAAATCCCGGCCCGTCCACCAAGAAACTTGTACTACTCTAGAACGAAGATGTTCCTTTTGCGGCTCATTTCTCTAAGTATCTTAGGCCACACGGTGACGCTAACTTCGCCTAAATGTGCCTTTTTGAGTATCGCCATCTGAGTCCGTGATTGTCCTATGCCTCCGCCGATGCTGAGCGGTATCTCGTTTTTGATTATGGCTTGATGGTACGGGTATCTGAGAAAGTCAAGCTGTCCTGTCATCTTGAGTTGTATTTTGAGCGTCTCGGCGTTAACGCGTATGCCCATCGATGACAACTCGTGACGCCGTTTTGTTACAGGGTTCCAGACGAGTATGTCACCGTTTAGTCCGTGCATAGGTTTGCCGTCCCTGGATTTTGTCTCGGTGACCCAGTCGTCGTAATCAGCGGCTCTCATTTCATGTGGATATCCATCTTTGAGCGTCCAGCCGATTCCGTAGATGAAGATGCCCGGATATTCCTGCAAGATCTTTGTCTCGCGTTGTTTCCGTGGAAGATTCGGATATTTGTCAAGGATGTCTTCAGCGTGTATAAACGTAAGTTTTTCAGGTAGATCGGGATACTTGTCCGTCTTGAGTTGTGGAAAGATTTTTTGGACGTGTTTCTCAGCGCCCTTGATGACCTTCCAGATTTTCTTCACAGTTTCAGTGAGGTACGCCAGGTTGCGGTCCTTCTCCGTTATTGCTTTCTCCCAATCCCATTGGTCTACGTACGCGCTGTGGTCATGGTCTAGAAAGTAGTCTTTTCTTACGGCGCGCATGTCGGTGCACAGACCTTCGCCTGGTTTCATGCCGAACTGTTTCAAGGCCATGCGCTTCCATTTTGTGGCAGCTTGAACAACCTGGGCATCTACTGGATGCTTGTCATAATCATTAGAAATGTGAAATTGGATCGGGGTGCGCGAGCCATCGCGGTCTAGGAGGTCATTGACGCCGCTTTCAACATCGACGATAAGGGGAACTTGGACCATGATCAAGTCGAGCTCCTTGCACAGGTACTTCTCGATATAGTTCTTGACGGCGAAAATGGCGATCTGCGTATCCTTCGGGTTTAATATGGACTTGTAGTCTCTTGGAAGAACCTTCTCGAGTTCATCGTAACTACCGATTCCGGGACCAGCCAAATCGGCTTTCTTTTCTGACATCGTCATGCTTTATCAGATCTTTTACACAACAGCATTGCACGTGCGCTATAAATCTTTGTTGCCTCTGTTCATTCCGTAGGCATGCTTCTCAGAATCTGGTCCTTATCTGTCCATAGGCTTCTGCATTGTCTCTAGACCATGCAACGCTGCGGTAACTAGGAGAAGCAGGAAGAATGAAATGACGACTATCAATATCTTGTACAGAATCGATATTGTTGAGAAAAGCAGAACATAGGCGTCTATTATCCCAATTACAAGAGTTGCTATACTCGTTGCGTCGATCTTGTTCCTCATCATCTTCTCTGCAGATCTCACGAGTCTTCGTATGTCTGACAGAAGTATCGAGGGTTGGATAAAAGCAGTTCCTCTTCAGGTTGCTTTTCTGAGCATGTTTTTCAGTAAGATGTTAATGAAACATTAACGTTTTTCTACCGGTTTCCATGTTTCAGCTCTTTACGGTACACTCGTCTTATTTGACGCCAAATGTAAAACTCCCCCTTTCCCAGATGCTTTTCAGAAACCATTCATGTCGGAATTGTTCCGAAATTGCCGACAAAGTTAAGAGCAGAAACAACAAATCCATACCTATGGAGGATGGTAGAAACTTTTTTCCTTTCCCCTTTCCCCGCAAAAGCGCTCTACCATTCTCCTAAAATGGTCAAGCAATTTCTCGTAACCGAAATATATCTTCCGAGTGTTTCCCATGAAAAACCACTCCATCACAAAGAGTTGAGAGGCACGATTTCAGAAAGCTGGATCTTCTAACATCTCGTGCCGAATGCCCAACTGAACTTCTTCTGCAGGGTTTTGGGATAGATTTTTTCCACGGGCAAACCTACCTGTTCTGTCCACGCTACGTAGGCCAAAGGATTGATGTAGGACTTCAGTGAAGTGCTGAGGTTGTATTCTTTTGTCTCTTCGGAAAGTTTCAAGTCGAACCTGCTTTTCTGCAACCTTTTGACCGTTGTGTCAGTGTTTTTGCCCTGCTCTGTCTTTTCTTTCAATTTCTTTTCAAGTTCATTGACTTTGTCTTGTTTTTTTGCCAGCCTGTCCTCAAAGTTTGGTGGAATCTTCTTCTTGTGGTTGGCAATCTTGGCTGCTTCCAAGTTCGCCATTTTGGCGCAGAACTGCTTCGAATAATCAGGATCTTCTTTCTTTGCGTTGCACTTCTGCAAGAAGTCTTTGACGGTCGTCGTACACTTCCAAGTTCTGAACACCTTCGCTGTGAGGCCCTCCATCTTCTCAGACAGGAACCGTGAGACTTTCCTCGAGTTTATACCTTCGAAAAGATACCCTTTGCTAGTCTTCGAGAACTCCTGAATGTTCCTTATCACACTTGCTGGTGCTTCAACGGTCTTGGTCCATCTCACGCAGTCTTTTCCCAAAAAGTCGAAGTTGAGTTTGTTTCCTTCAATACTAACGTGTTCAGGTCTGAGTGTTATAGCTCCAACGGTGTCTGCTTCGCCGGGGTCCTTTTCGTCTCCCACTCTCATGTTTACTTTCATGATCAGCCAGCTGACGGTTGCTATCTTGCGTTTGTCCAATTCATCAGCATCAAGGTTCTTTGTTATGTGAGCCTCGATTTTGGGGATTTCTCTGCCGAGTTTTTCGGCCTTTTTGAACTTTTCTTCTTCGGCTTTCTGCTTCAAGAACGCGGAGTCAGAGAACCACACGTACTTCTTTTTTCCAGTAAGCTTGTCTTCCCATTTGGCTAGGTACATTTTTTCAGGTTCCCAAACCCTGCCTTTCCAGTTTCCTGAAGGCATAGGGCTTTCGGGGGAAAGGTTTAGGATTATGTCTTCCTCTCGTGGCCCTTCTTTCCATTTTCCTCGTTTCGGGTGGTCTCCTCTACCTGCAAAAATGCAGGACGGTTCGGCAGTCCAGTTTGCTATTTCAAGCTTGTTTTCGTCAACGATGGCGTATCCGAACTTCTCTCTCAGCCCCTCTCGTATTATCTTTCTCTCAGTCGTGAGCTTTTTCTTCTCTTCTTTGGGCATGTTCAGTTTTTTTTGCTGTTCCTGCGTGATGTAGGCCGCCACTTCTGAGAAATCTATCTGCCCGTTGTCGTCGGTCATCCATTCGTTGTGATCTTTGTCTAGACCATTCAAGTGACTTTTCTCGAAGGCACGGAGGAATTCCAAGGAAGGATTTTCCGCCTTCAGCGTTGCGAGGAAGTCCTGAATGAAATTCTTGTAAAAGACTCTGTCAGGAGGAGATGTCGGTGACTGTCTCTTCCTGATCCAGAAAACCGCCATCTGTTCGGTTTTTGGAGACAGTTTTACTGATTGTCCTGGAATCTTGATATGAAAGCCTCTGTAATCATATCGCGGAACTTGTATTCCGTTGTGGGCGAGGCTTTTCATACGGTATTTCATTGTTTATCTCTCGTCATATACGCTGAAGCTCAATATTTGCGTTTTTTGTGATTTTAAAGTTGCCTAAAAAACTTGTCCCTCGGACTGTCTCTTTCTCCGAAAATTCCTATGGAGCTGTTCAACCGTCTCATCGTCAATGTAGCCTTTGTGGGGACGGAAACCGCCCGCGAACGTAGCTGGAATGTGAAGCAGCTCGTGTATGATGGTCTTCTCTTTGTTGTCTTGCGTCTAGTCTGTCATATCGTTCTGATATGACCTCTATCACGTATGCTGAGGGAAGGTTGAGGGTTTCCTGCCAGACTTTTCCGAGTCCGTGGATCCTTGCGATCGTGCGCCGGGAGGCGGATCCTTTGCTTCTAATGCAGAAGACGAACTGCGGGACGATGTGGAAGAAGCCTAGTTTCTCAGCGATTTCGTCGGCTAGTTTCTTGACGTCGGGGGCTTCAGAGTAGGTTATCGGCACGGCTATCACCACATACACTGTTTGAAACACTCTTACAGTTGCCGGTAGTTATTTCCGTGTTGCACTTGCTGCGGCCAGGAAGACAGCTCTGACGATTAGCGATATGCCAAGAAGCATTAAAATTAAGGCCCAGAATTCAAACCATCTTGATTGCCCAATCAGCCACGTTTGAACAAGATACGCTGTTCCAAACCAGAAGACAATGTCTGAAAGGTTTTCAGCTCTTCTGCGCACTGGCGAAATCACCAAAAATCTGATTACCAACATTGCGACTAGAAATACGCCCCAAACCAGGCTGAACTGTTCAACTGCCGTGTATACAGCTACGTGTTGCCCTATTATTGACGGCTGTGGTAACATAATGTTGTTGGGCAAATTTCCAACGTTCACAAGGGTGAGGTCTTGGAAGAAACTGACTAGTCTTGTCATATAAATTTGGGGTCAATATGAAGATGAACCCGACCAGAACCAAGAAGAAACCAGCGGATATTGCGCTCAAAAGTCCTTCTCTGCTTCTACGGGGGAATCCTTCCGAAACCAATCAGATTACCTCTCAAGAGCATTCTAGTCGCGAGAGCATATATAACATTTCTCAGCCTAAGCATGTTTTAAATACTAAAGGTTCAGAATAAAACAAGCAGCAAACAGAGGTTAAAGAGATGACGCAGTGTCCAAAATGCGGTAATGAAGTCAGTGAAGAAATGAGCTTTTGTCCGAAATGCGGAGCACCTTTGAAGATGCAGCAGCCTGCGCCTGAGACGAGCCCCAGACAATATCGAAGAGACGAAAAGTCGGAAAAGGGTGAGAAAGAGGAGAAACATGAAAAGGGTGAGAAAGGCGAGAAACACGGATACGGTTTCATGGGTCCGCTGATCGGTGGTCTGATTTTGATCTTCTTAGGTGTGTCGTTCTGGCTCGAACTCACCGGCACGCTTGACCCGAGATACGTATGGTCTTTCTTCTTGCTACTGGTCGGCATCGCAATAATCATCGCTGCCCTCTACGTCTCCTTAGTCTTGGCCAAGAGGCATCCTCGACCCTAGATTGACCATCCAACCAGCAGTCTATGAAGTCGATGTTCCAGAAGCGTCAGGGTGTTGCGTCGGCCGAAAACTCGAAAATAGTTCTTTCCAGCAGCTTCTATCATGTCTCCCATCGCGTACCTTGGAAACAAGCATGAAGAAACTATTAGTTCTCCCCATTCTCCACGCTTGAGCTCGTGCAGCATTTTGGTTCCTTTTCCAGTTGCCACTTCAAAGAAGTAGGTGTCATAGTTAGGAGTGACGTAGGGCAAGTCGTCAAGCTGTTGGCAGAAAACGCCCTCAGTTGCGCTATAAATCTCGACGATTGGAACCCGTCCGAAGTATTTTCTGAGCAACGGCCCGTACTTGTACTGTATCTTGCGCACACTGGTGCAGAAAAGCGCCCGAACGTTCCAGATGTCTTTCGGTTTCTTTTTATGTTTGCGCTCGACGTACTTGGCGAAGAACAGAATCACGGGCGTCACGCCCATGGCGGCGGTCACGTTCTTGTCTAGCGCTTGTTGATATGCGAGTTCGAATCTCTTCTCCCAATCGGGCTTTCTAACGCCTGCTCCCAGAGCGTCTATTTCCTCTTGTCTAGGAATGAGTCCGATCTGGTCGAGTGCGGGATTGAGTCGTGCATAGGTGCCTGAACTGTACCCGTACGTCATGGTCTGTCCGTTTACAACTACCGAGTGGACGTTCGATGGAAAATTGAGGTTGAGGACCCTTCCCGTGAATAAGTCATAGTTCCCGGTTCTGAGCGCATGATTTATCAAGCCCCTTGCCCCGCACAGTCAGGATCTGCTCAATATGCTTCTTCGTGACTGGCAGAACTTTCGCGGGACCTGTTGACCCCCTAGTCATTACCCAGCACAACAATGGCTCAGGAAGAATCGATTTGTAATCGCCTTTCATGATGTCCTCGAAGTATGGGTTAAGATCTCGGAAGTCCACCGTTGCAAAGTGTTTCCTGAAATCCTCAACGTCTCGTACTTCCGACGCATGGCGATTCTGTCCGTAACGTGTTTTGCCGTATTCTTTCAGAAGCGCAGATAAGACTTCCTCCTGACTTTGCTGCGGGTCTTTCCAAAGATTTGTACCAAGGCTGGACTAACGGTCGAAAGATGCTGTCGAAGGTGTTTCCTGCAAACATTTTGTCCAGTGTTCTAGTTGGTTTTAGCCGTTTTATGTGTTTCTTATTTATAAGCTGCGTTGCCGTTGCACGCCAAAATTGCAGTTGCACTTTTGAAAACGTTATTAAGATGTTTCTTCTGGCAGAATTGAAGCTGGATAGAAAAAGAGGTTTAGAGCGCTGCTTTTTTGACCTGCGTTCTTTACACGTATTTTTTGTCCTTGTAACAATACCATCTCTGGTATTGTTGAATGTAAGTCAAAGGTCCTCCGCATGTAGGACAAATGGGTTGCTGCGTTTGGGCCTGCTGAGGTTGACGCTACTGCTTGGGGTCCGAAAGTTTGCGCGGTTGATGGCTTTAGAAGAACGTAGTCTCCCGCGGCTTGGATTTGTTCCCATGGAACTTCCTTGTCTTGACCCTTCTCTGTTTCGACGATTAGGGTCATGCCCACTTTTCCAACCGTAAATGCGATATCCTTGATTGTCCCAGCACCATTTCCCTCGCTGTCAATCACCTGCATACCTATGAGTCGGTCTTTTGTCAACGCCTTTTCTTGTTTGGACATTTTTCTCTTCACCTTCACACAGATTTCAGTTAGACCAACGATTAATAAGCTTTCAGACCTCCAGATTCACTTCAACTGAGATGGCTGTTGGCTGGCGCGCCTTTTCGACCCGTGAACGCCAAAGCCAGGTTATGTTGAATGGTCGGCGATTGCAGAGACCGGTTTTGCCTGTTGCTGGCCACCGAGTTGAACCGTCTTAAAGCTTTATTAACATTAAGAGAAAATAATAGACACTGTAAATCAGCAAACCATGTGAGATGAGAAAAATGTCAACAGGAAGCAGTTCACAGTTCGACATAAACCATTGGCTCTTACGCCTCGTTGCATTCATAATCGACAGCATAATAATCGGCATCGTAGCATGCATCATATACTTCATCGTAACTCTGTCCATCATCTTGGGCGGCGGTTTGTGGTTCTTGTGGGGGCCATTCCTACTGCTTGGCTTTCTCTTAGGCGTACTTGAACTCATTTACTTCATGTTTATGGAAGCTTCATATGGTGCAACGCTGGGGAAGAGAATCTTGGGATTACAGGTGCAAATGGTAAACGGTAGCAAAGTGACGTTTGAAAAAGCATTCATCCGTAACATAAGCAAGATACATGGGCTTTTCCTCCTACTGGACTGGATATTGGGAGTCGTTACCGCTGGGCACGACCAACGCCAGAAGTACTCTGATCGTATTGCAGGAACAACAGTTGTTCAACTGAAACAGCCTCTTGCAACAACTAGTCCACCTCCTCCACCGCCTCCACCGACATAGCAACGGTAATTTGGAGATTGAACCTCAGTCTTTCCCTTTTTTTGATATCCTTTTCGCGATGAAAGTCATATTCTTGGATTAAAGGCCACTAACCATTGGGTTTTCGAACCCAACGTCGTCCTCAATATTCAGTGTCTTCGGCTATTGTCACAAGAATTTGTGGGGACAGCCAGCTGAGACGCTTTTGTCCTTTTAAAATGGGTGGATAATTGTGCGCGTTGATCTTGTGAAATATAATGTTTAAATACGTTCCATCTCTAGTTCTATCGGAAAATAGAAATGTCATCTGAAAACGTTCATCTCTTCAACACTCTTGCGCGATCCAAAGAAAGATTCATCGCAATAGAACACGGGCACGTGAAAATGTACACCTGCGGGCCCACAGTCTATGACTATAGTCACATAGGAAATATGCGGGCCTTCATTTTCGAGGATCTGCTCAAGAGATGGTTAGAATACAGAGGATTCAAGGTCACGCACGTAATGAACCTGACGGATGTTGACGATCGAACTATTAAAGCCGCCAGAATCCAAGGCATCCCCATCAAACAACATGCGGAACGCTTCATACAAGTGTTCTTCGAAGATGTAACGACATTGGGAATTGAGAGAGCAGACATCTATCCGAAGGCAACAGACCACATTCCCGAAATGGTTGTACTCGTCAAGAAGCTTATCGATAAGGGATATGCATATCGAAGTGAGGATGGCTCAATATATTTCAGCATTTCAAAATTCAAAGACTACGGCAAACTCGCCAGAATCCAAGTCAGTGAACTCAAGGCTGGCGCCAGAGTGAAAGTCGACGATTATGAGAAGGAGGAAGCCTCTGACTTCGTACTGTGGAAAGCATGGGATCCGGAGGATGGCGATGTTTTCTGGAACACGGAAATCGGCAAAGGCAGACCGGGCTGGCATATAGAGTGTTCGGCAATGTCGATGAAGTATTTGGGAGAAACGTTTGATATTCACTGCGGCGGGGTGGACAACTTGTTTCCTCATCATGAGAACGAGATCGCTCAGAGCGAGGCGGCTACTGGAAAGAAGTTCGTGAATTACTGGCTCCACAACGAGCATTTGCTGGTTGAGGGCAAGAAGATGGCGAAGAGGCTCGGTAACTATTTCACGGTGAGGGACCTAACCGCGAAAGGCTACGATCCTATCGCAATACGTTACCTTATGATATCTACGCACTATCGACAGCAGTTGAACTTCACTTTCGAAGGGTTAGATGCGGCTGGGAAAACGCTTGATCGTTTGAGAAATTTCATGAATCGCTTGATGGAAGCTGATGGAAAAGCAAGTGGCCATGCGCTCCAGCAGCTCGTAGAGACTGTGCGGACAGGCTTTGAAGAAGCGATGGACGACGACTTGAACATAAGTGTCGCTCTAGCCCATCTGTTTGACTTTGTTCGGGACGTGAACAACCTGTTGGACAAAGGTCTATTAGGCAGGGAAGAGGCAAAGGAAATTTGGTACGATGATGCTTAGGTTTGACAAGGTTCTGGGCGTGATCGGTGAAGTCGAGAAAGGCCAGGAGCTGTCTGACGAGGCGCAGCAGCTCATTCGCAAACGTGAAGAGGCGCGAAAGGCCAAGGACTGGAAAACCGCTGATCAGATACGAGAGCAGCTCAAGGCCATGGGCATCGTGATCGAGGATACGGCGCAAGGTGTCAAATGGAAAAAGGAAAACCGCTGATCCTGTAGGGTATTTGAAGGATGATTTCTTGAGGAAGTCAGGATCGCATGAACCCTGCTGAAATCTTGATGTTGAAAATGATGCAGCTGCTAAGAGCCTTGAATGTCACTAGCGTCTTTCGAATTGGGTTGTCATCGTACAGGTTCACGGATTACTTCAAGGGTATGGAAAAAGTTGGAGCTGTGAGAGAAATATTCGGCGAAAAGACAGAGGAAGTTCTGCACAACCTGATGGTCGAGTTCACTTTCATCGGTGGTTACATGTTTGTAAACAACGCTAACGGTCATTTAATGATTAGCTCACGGTACCTCAACAGGGGAGATAGAATCGATATATACTTGGACCTTATACACGAACTCGTCCACGTGAAGCAGCTTATGGAAGGAAAGGAGCTGTTCGATGTCCATTACGGTTATGCCGAAAGGCCGACCGAGATCGAGGCTTACCGTGCAGCGGTGCTTGAGGCAAAGAGACTCGGGTTGAGTGAGGACAGGATTTGCCAGTACCTAAAGACCGAATGGATGAACGTCGAAGATTTTAGGAGACTGGCAAAGTCAATGAACGTAAATTGTGAACACTGGCTAATGGCAATGTAGATTTATCATTTTAAGACCAAATTTCACAGTTGACTTTTGCCCAGGCTGTTCCAATCGTCGGTGCCGTATTTCTCAAGGCAAAGTTTGTCTGAAACCTCTATCTCGAGACTCGTCAGCTTTCCAGGTGCAAGTCGGATATCCAGCGCCCGGTTGAACCCTTCGATCAGCGCCTCGGTGACTTCCGCGACTGTTGTTCTTTCCGTAATTCCTCGTCTAGCGACGTGATTCTTGTTCTTGGCAACGTCAACGACTTGTCTTAATCGTAGTTGCCCAAGGGACGCGGAGAAAAGTGAACATTTTCGTCAAGTTGACCTTCAGGAGAAGTGTGCCGTGCTGCAGGACGACTCCTTTCTTGTGGGCTTGAGCGCTGCCAGAAATCTTCTTTCCATTAATGGTGAGGTTTGGGCAGGTCTTCTCGTTGCCTCGGTTGAAATCTGCTTTTACGCCCAGTGTCCGAACGGCTTCGACCAACCCCGAGTAAATCTTGTTGTAGACTTCGTTGATGTCCTCAGTTCCTAGATCGTCTTTCTCGGCGACTACGCTATAGGTGATTTCATCGACTGCGTCATGATAAACGGCTCCTCCGCCGGTTATTCTCCTAACAACGTCAACGCCATGCGCTTTGCAGTTCTCTAAGTGGACCTCTTTTTCAACTTCTTGAAATCTTCCAATTGACACGGCGGAAGGGTTCCATCGGTAGAATCTTATCGTGTTTGGAGCAAGGCCTCTCATCCTCGCCTGCAGGATTGATTCGTCAATTGCCATGTTTTCGAAGGCGTTGCGAGTCTCGATTTCGAGCAAGCGCCAAGTTGTCAAAGTGTTAACCACGGAAGGAAAATCAGATTGCTCTTAAGTATATTGCGATTCCTGGTTCTGTCAAGTCTCCGTCGGAAAAGGGTTCATGTAAAAATTCGTCGGATACAAGCCGTTTGAAGCCATTCATGATCAATCTCTGAACTTATTAAGTTTAATGTAGATGTACGCCGCAAGTCCGAAACCAGCAATCATTAGAGCCAAGCCGAAGAGAAATCCGAAAGTATCAAATGGAATCGCGTAGTAAACTGAGTCGTACATTATCTTGCGGTTAGCCAGCCAATCTTCATAGAACATGAGCATAAACAGCAAGCCGACAACTATGAGAATGATGGCGAGCACAACTCGTTTTCTACCTTTCTCATTCACTTATTAACCCTCATCAAGTCCAAACATTCGTTTAACTGCTTTCCGAATGTCGGGTACACATACGAGAAAGAACATTATGATTAATGTTATGACTACTATAGCGGCTAAACTGTTGAAAAACTGAATGAACCAATTAGTGCTACTGTAATACGCTTTCACAGCAAAATCGTACATTATCGCTGTGACAAATATCAGGAGGGCAATGAACAAAGAAACTTTGAACAACGCTAGAAACTCAGCTTTCTTCATATCACTCTTTTAGCACGTTATTGTGGCGACCCCTATCTAGTTTTCTGTATTTTTCTTCTGGCGACATGAGACTTGCCTTATCAAAGAAAACACACGAAGTACCAGAAGAGACAAGCTAGAAGAAAAGTAACAGGAACTCGTCATTAGGGCAGTAGAAAAATGGGGGATACAGGTACGAATGTTCGAGGCACTAGTACCTGTATCTTCTCTTTTTGGATTCTTTGTAGACCCAAAGAATTATCGCCGTAGCCACGAGAATATAGCCATCCGTAGTAAGCGATTGGTTTGCATTGAAACTTCGTATACCGATTCCTATGTACACAAGAGTCATGCCGAAGAACAGCAATAGCGCTAGGAAAGTCTTTGGGTTCTGCAGGTTTATACTCAGTCGTGTCATTCTCTTACTTCGTTCTATTCCTAGAAAATGACTCTTCCATTCATCCACTCTAACTGCGCATAAGTTTAAATGCTAAGGTTAGCATTGTCCTTATTGGCATTAGTAGTTCAGAGTGGCGATGATATGAGCCATTCTCCAATTCTCATTCTGCTCTTTGACTATTTAAACACAGCAAAAAGTGGATTTTACAGGTCTTTTTGGGTCGCATTTTGAATTTTGGTCGAATTTTGAATCAGTGTTAACCATTTATTTTTTCCTTCTACCTTGATTCCGCAAGCTTCACTAGGCGTGTTACCTTCGAGTCCTTCATGAGCCCTAATGTAATTGTGAAAAATCTGATAACCTGTGAGAATCGGCGTATCATTCTTCTTGAGCCCACGCATAGTTTTTTCTCTGTCTCTGATTTCACCATTCAACCTTTCCATTTTGTTGTTGTTTCTGTCTCCTCTAATCGTGATATGTCGTATGTGTTCGGTTCTTGGATAAGCTAAGGTTCGCCATTCTTTTTTGTACGCATCATGATATGTTGGTAAGCCGTCGGTTATCAGAGTCATGGGTTTCTTTCCCATCAATTGTCTCGCTCATCTTGAACAGTCTTCTTGCATCATGCTGGTGTTTGGTTTCTGCAACTTCCTGAGCAATCCAGAAACGAGTCTCATCATCCATCAAGGCGAAAAGATATTTCAGGTCTCCCTTGATTTTCACGTATAATTCGTCTGCTCTCCAAGTGTCGCTTACGTTTGGAACAATTCTCTCGACGTAGTTTTTGCATCAGAGAGACGTATTTGTTAATCCAATTATAGACGGTTTGGTGTGAGACTTCAACGCCTAGCAGTTTGAGAGATTTCATCGTGTTTCTTAATGATTCTCCGCTAAAATAGAGTTGCATGGCAGAGGTGATGGCTTGAGGATTATGTTTCATCTTTTCAAAGCCTATGTTGAATGTGAAATAGTGCTTGCAGTCTTGGCAATAGAATTTCTGAATCTCACCACGCTTGTTCTTTCTTACTCCGTCTTTAACGATGTTTGATGAACCACAAAAGATGCATTCTGTCAAATTGTCTATGGGCTCGATTTTTCTGACTGATCTCTCTGAGTGAGACTGAAAACTCTACTGCAAAAATGTGCTTACACTTTACGTGACGATAAACGTGGTCTGGACATTCGCAGAACCATTCATCTGAGACTTTGAAGACCTTGTATTTACCATGATTTGACTGAGATTTAACCGTGTAGGTGTTTGAGTCGATTCTTTTGATTTGGTTTGGTTGTTGTGCGATTTCTTTTCCGCATTGTTCTCGCGTTCTTGGGATGTTGTCATTTCTATCGCCATATAACCGTATATACAGCATAGTATTTATGCTTTACGGTTTAACAGTAAACCTTAAATACGGTAAACAGTATCTAGAATGATAGGTGATCGAATGCCAAAGAAATGGACTCTTCTAATAGATGACGAATTGGATGAGAGATTCAGAAAAGCCGTGTTTGAGACAAAAGGAATGCACAAGGGCAATTTGACCGAAGCAATGGAAGAGGCGATGAGATGCTGGATAGAGCAACAAAAGAAGAAAAAATGAAAAAGCGTGAAAAAGAGGCGGAAGAGCTTCTTACGGAGATAGATAGTCTCCGTAAAGATATAATGACAGAATTGGAAAGGGAAAAGGCATCACGATGGGCTAGTTCAAAAGATAAGAGCCGTCTGAAACGTTTTCGAGAATTATACACAATAAGCTTGATGCTCCTTGACCAGCGCATAAGAGACGAACTTTTCCTTGGCAAGTTGAAAGTGCAAGTGGATAACTTAAACGAAATGTTGCAGAAAATTGCTGAAAAAGTTGATGTTGACCTCTCCAGCCTAAAAACTGAGGTCGAAACATTGCATAAGACCATACAAGAGCCCATGTTCGCCGAAGTTGCTCAATTCGTAAAATTCGTGAAAAGTAATATCGAACAATCTAAAAAAGCAGGAGAACAATATGTCGAGTGACATGCTTGGAGAGATTATCAATACTCTCCAAGAGCTTAGGCGAATGCATCAGTTGAATTTTGAGCTTCTTGAAGAATTAAATGTAGCTTGTGCCTATCTTCTAGAAAACCATGCAAGCCTACCTAACCAAGAGAAGCTTGCGTCTCTTCTCTCGAAAGCTATGACACTTCTCAAAGAAATCAACACTGAACCCCTATCCGACGAATTTTTACAGCGAAAGAAATCCGACAAAGACTTTACAGAACCCGATTCCTCATCTTGAGCATTTTCAACACGGCAAAAGACAAGTTTTGAGGCGTGTCATCGGCGCTTATTTAGTAAGAAAATCTGAGGATCAAGGATTTTGATAGGCAGACAGGGCCACTTTAATAATCTTTCAGCGTTATGACAAACGATAACGGCACGGGTGCGTAGAAAACATGCTAGCAGATTTCATTGTTGTCATGGATCGAGAACTGGTCAACATGATTCTTGAGGGTGCCAGAAGGCTTTACCCAAGGGAGTCCTTCCTGCTTCTCCGAGGAAAGAAAAGCAAGAACACGATCAAAATAACGGACCTGCTGGTTCCTCCACTCGCAAACTATGGCCGTGGTTTTGCTGAAGTCCAACTTCACAGGTTGCCGATGGATTTTTCAATCGTCGGAACAGTGCATTCTCACCCTTCTGGAAATCTTAATCCCTCAAGCATGGATCTTAACCATCTGATCGGACGCATTCTTATGATCATGGCATATCCATTTGCCGATGAGAGTAACATTGCCGTTTACAGTCGCAGCGGAGAAAAGGTGCAGCTTCAGGTAACTGAGACCTGAGAAGCAATTGTGGAAGATGCGGGCACAAACGTGATAATCATGGGGCTGAAGCTTTGCCGACAAGGGTCATAATGCTCGTTGACTTGGACTACTTCTACGCCCAGAGTGAGGAGCTCAGAAATCCTTCTCTGAAAAACAAGCCAGTCGTTGTTTGTGTCTTCTCAGGACGCACCGAAGAAAGCGGTGCTGTTAGCACCGCGAATTACATCGCACGTGGTTATGGAGTCAGGTCCGGTATGCCAATCTACTTGGCGAAGAAGAAGCTCGAGAGCGTCAATGCCGCATTCCTGCCTGTTGACGAGAAACTTTACACGGAGACATCCGACAAAGTGATGCAGGTGCTGAGAGTCTACGCTGATGAATTTGAGCAAGTGGGTATTGATGAGGCCTATCTTGACGTCACGAAACGGGTGCAAGCGGAGTTTTCAAAACGCCAAAAATCTCGCTAACACGATAAAGAGTGAGCTGCGCAATCAACTAGGGCTGACTTGTTCCATCGGGGTGGGGCCGAACAAACTTGTCGCAAAGATCGCAGCAGACGAAAAGAAGCCTGACGGATTGACAATCGTGGAACCGGATAGAGTCAAGAGGGTTCTTAGAACCTCTTCCTGCAAATCGTCTTCTCGGCGTGGGCGTGAAAACTGCGAAAAAAATGGCGGCTATGAACATCTGTACGATTGGCGATCTTGCAAAGTATGATGTTCAGAGACTGATTTCCACGTTTGGCAGGACTCTCGGGACGTACTTTCACAACGCCTCCATTGGAGTTGACAATGAGCCTGTAAAAGAGAGAGGTGAGGCAGGGTCACTGAGTAGAATTGCCACTCTCATGCAAAACACCAGCGACTCGAGCGTTGTCCTTGAGAAGGCCAACGAACTCTGTGTCGACCTGTATGCAAGTATCGCTGAGCAGAAACTGACGTTCAAATCGGTCAGCATAATCTTGATTGCCAAAGACCTGAGTGTCTACAGTCGATCCAGAACACTTGAGAGCTCATCGAACAGCTTGGAAATGATGGAGAAAGTTGCCGGAGAGCTTTTTGAAGCGTTCCTGAGCGAAAACCCCATTGAACTTCGAAGGGTCGGGGTGAAGCTTTCAGGTCTTTCGGGCATTGGAAAGGGTCAGAAGCAGATTACTGGCTTTTTCGGTTCTCCACAAGACTAGCTCGCTTACGGCAGTGTGCTTCTGGAGAAGCCTTATCTTTCTAAGAATTCACGTTGCTATTGAACCAGTATGACCTCTAGAGCTGAAAAGAAAAAGTCCGATAGGTTGCCTCCAGGGCAGTCTCCTATAAAGGAACTTTTGAGATGGGGAAAAGATCACCCCGGGATCGCCCGTTCTAACCCCAAGATAGATCTGAAGACCTACACGCTGGAAATAGGCGGAGAAGTAGAAAGACCAGTCAGACTCAACTGGGAGGAAGTTCTGAGACTTCCAAAAGTGGAGTCGGTGAGTGACTTCCACTGCGTGGAAGGATGGAGCGTGCTTGACTGCAGGTGGAAAGGCGTTCAGTTCAAAAGGATAGTCGAACTGGTGAAGCCGAAGGAAAGAGCAAAGTTCGTGACTTTCCATTGTGCAGACGGGTACACAACTTCATTTACGTTGGATGAACTTTCTGGGGACAACGTTCTTTTGGCCTATGGGCTAAACGGTGAACCCTTGGAAGAGGGATATGGATTTCCGTTGAGACTCGTCGTTCCAGACAAATACGCGTACAAGAGTGCCTTGTGGGTCGTGAAAATACGGTTCACAGTTGAAAAAGAGCTTGGGTTCTGGGAAAGACGAGGCTACAGCGACAAAGCAGATGTTTGGACTAGCGATCGCTTTTCAACGTGAGCTAGAGTCTGGTTTCATTGGGTGACTGACAGAAAGGTTATTCTACTTTCAAGGACAAACACGCTAACCAAGTCTACCAGGTGGGTTTATTGTCGGATCCAGTTCAGACAGCAGTCAAACAGATAAGACGCCTCGAGATTCAAGGTGCGAGAAACGTGGCCATTGCCGCTATCAAGTCGATAGAAGCTCTTGCGTCGCGAACCGAAGCCTCCAACAAGAAGGATTTTCTGAGAGAACTGATCAAATCCAAGGATGCCCTTTTTGCTTCCAGAGCGACGGAGCCTCTCATGCGAAACGCCCTGAGACTGATCATAAATCGGGTTGACAGGAGTGAAGAAAAGAATGTCAATAAACTCGCAGAGATCGTGTATCAGGCTTCGAAACAGTTTCTCGGGGATCTTGAAAACTCCAGCAAGAGAATTGCTGAAATAGGCTCGAAGAGGATCAAAAGCAACTCTGTTGTCTTGACACACTGCCACTCTTCGACGGTTACCGACCTTTTGAAGAGGGCCAAGTTTGAAGGCAAGGTTTTTAAGGTCATTTGTACGGAAACGAGACCTGTCCTTCAAGGGCAGATTACTGCGAAAGAAATGCTGGAGATGGGGGTAGAAACAACGTTCATCGTGGATTCTGCCGCGCGGTTCTTCATGAATGACGTTGACCTTGTTCTCGTTGGCGCCGATGCGATAACGTCCGAAGGAAACGTGATCAACAAAATCGGGACGAGCATGGTTGCTTTGATAGCCCATGAGGCTAGGACGCCTTTCTACGTCGTCAGTGAGCTGTTGAAGTTTGATCCTGCAACCGTTTCGGGTGACTACGAGAAGATTGAAGAGAGAAGTCCTAATGAAATATGGAAGAATGCTCCGAAGGAATTGATAATTAGAAACCCGGCGTTTGACGTAACTCGTAGAGACTTCATTCACGGCATAATCTGTGAAGACGGAATGATATCCCCGCACTCGATAACGGAAGTAATGCACAGAAAATACCCGTGGGTCTTTGAATAAAGAGTCTTAGGTCTTTTCAAAGCCTTTAATTCCGATCAATTATACTATCTGCGAGGTTGAATACTTATGAACCTGAGAGCTAGGCTCCTGAACATTCAAGCCGGAGGAAAAAACATTGCCATACTTGATGACGCCGACGCAAGCTCACTCGGTGTTCATTCATCGGATCGTGTGAAGATAAACTACAAAGACAAGTGTGCTGTCGCCATCCTCAACGTTGCCGCCAATTTTCCAAGTCATTCAATTGGACTCTACGAGGAAACCTCGCGAAAACTGGGGATGACCGCTGAAGACGCCGTTGAGGTCGAAGCGGCCACGCCTCCAGAGTCAATCAGTTACATACAAGCGAAAATAAGGAATGAACGGCTGCGCGAAAATGAAATAATGTCCGTGATCAGGGATGTCGTGGAGCGTCATCTCAGCGATATCGAACTTTCTTCGTTTCTTACTGCCCTGTACATTCACGGGTTGAGTATGGATGAGATCGAAGCTCTGTCGATAGCGATGGTGAAAACTGGGAGCTCGTTATCACTTGGCAAGAAGCCTATACTTGACAAGCATAGTATTGGCGGGATACCTGGAGACAAAACCTCAATTCTCGTGGTACCTATAATAGCCGCCGCTGGCTTCACGATCCCGAAAACTTCTTCCAGAGCAGTGACGTCGCCTGCAGGAACGGCTGACCGGGTTGAATCATTGTGTCCAGTCAACCTTTCCCTCGAAGAAATACGACCCGTCGTAGAAAAAACGAACGGTTGCTTAGTTTGGGGTGGAGCGCTCGATCTGGCTCCTGCGGATGATCTTTTCATTCAGATCGAGTACCCATTGGCGATAGATCCGATGCTTCTTCCCTCAATAATGAGCAAGAAGAAGGCAATCGGCGCCACGCACGTCGTGCTAGATATCCCCACGGGCAGAGGTGCCAAGATTAAGACGATAGGCGAGGCTGGTGCACTTGCCGCGGATTTTATTGACCTGGGCAAACGATTAGGCATGAACGTGCAATGCGGGGTCACTTTCGGAGAGCAGCCGCTTGGCAACGCGGTAGGTCCAGCATTGGAAGCAAAAGAGGCGTTGTCGACCATAATGGGAAATGGTCCAGTTGACGTGCGCGAGAAGGCGATCAGTCTTGCAGGAATTCTTCTGGAGATGGTTGGGAAAGAGAACGGAAAGCAAATCGCTGAAGAACTATTGAAGTCGGGAAAGGCCGAGAAGAAACTGAGAGAGATCATTGAAGCTCAAGGCGGGAACCCCGGGGTGAAACCTGAAGATCTGGCAATCGGCAAGGAGCGGGCTTCAGTGGAGGCCGATGATGACGGACTAGTTCTGTATATCAGCAATGAAGACATCGCGAAGATTGCGAAACAGGCCGGAGCTCCGAAGGACAAGGGTGCAGGATTGTTGCTCAGGGCAAAGCTTGGGGATCGTGTCAAGAAAGGTCAGATTATTCTGGACATATTTGCCGAGAGGAGCACCAAACTCGAATCTGCACTGATGCTCGCAAACAAACTCAAACCACTGGGCCTCAGCAAAAAGCCCGAGGACAGAATGTTGATGGAAAGAATTCCAACAGTAGCTGTACACAAGAAGACTTTCATACTGGAAAGATGATTGAAGGACTTTGGTTTTCACTCCATATCTACAAAGCGATAAGGCTGTCAGGTTTGACATGATATTTATGCGAAAGCAAGAAACCAGCGACGAAAACGGTCTGGAGCAACAGTTCAAGGTACGCATCGTGTGGCTTGTCGCAAGTGGGGACGTCGAGAAAGCGCTGGAGCTGCTTGCAAAGCATTTCGAGGTTAGTGTTCCTAAACTGAAGATTGGTCTTCCCAAACGTCATAGACTGAAGACACTTGGCTGCTACATCCCAGAGAATGAGACAATATATCTGCTCAATGGTGAGACACTGACGAATCCATCCGTTATCCTACACGAGTTTTACCATCACCTACGAACGTCAATCGACAAGAAGCACAGAGGAACGGAGAAATACGCGAACAGATTTGCCAAAGAATTCATTGCAGCCTATCAAGCCTTCGGTACTTCTATTCTTGGGAAAGCCAAACCGCCTTCAGGCAATCAAATAGAGAAAGATTGAATTCTCGGAAAACGTTCTGAAGAATCGTAGCTCACTTTAAATATCAGAGTTGTGATTAGACGTAGCGAGAGGATATTATCCATGGGTTCTAAGTCCCCTAAAGGCGAATTCGGTGCAAGAGCCCTCGTCGAAAAGAGAAAGAGGTTCCGCTGGAGCAGCATGTACTACAAGCGTCGAATGTTGAGGCTCGACGTCAAAGCGGACCCGCTTGAGGGAGCACCCATGGGACGTGGAATCGTGCTGGAGAAGGTCGGCGTGGAGAGCAAGCAGCCTAACAGCGCGATTCGCAAGTGTGTAAGGACTCAGCTTATCAAGAATGGACGTTTGATCACGGCTTTTCTTCCTGGAGACGGTGCGTTGAACGTCGTCGACGAACACGATGAAGTGCTCGTTGAAGGAATAGGAGGTTCACGTGGAAGAAGTATGGGCGACATTCCAGGAGTTCGCTGGAAGGTCATCACAGTTAACGGGGTTTCTTTGAACGAACTCGTCTACGGGCGGAAACAGAAACCGGCTCGGTGAGTTTTTTGAGTCAGAAGCAAGAAGAGAAGCAGGCGAGAGAAATAAAGCTCTTCGGGAAATGGAGTTTCAAAGGTATTGCGGTTCTTGATCCGGGGCTTCAAAGGTACATTTCGCTCAAGCCAGTGGTGATTCCTCACAGTATGGGAAGGCATGAGCACAAACGTTTTCGCAAAGCGAGTGTCAACATCGTGGAGCGCTTGGCAAACAACATAATGCGTCCTGGAAAAAACGCTGGCAAGAAGGCTAAAGTAACAAACATGGTTAAGCACGCCCTTGAAATAATCAACTTGCGCACGGGCAAAAACCCGGTTGAAGTTTTGGTCAAAGCCGTAGAGAATTCTGCTCCGTGTGAAGACACAACAAGGATCAGCTACGGTGGAATAGTCTACCACCTTTCAGTGGATGTTGCCCCGCAGAGAAGAGTTGACTTGGCATTGAGACATATTACAGACGGAGCTCGACAGGCTTCTTCGAACAACCCACGTTCCATCGATGAATGTCTGGCGGACGAATTGATCTTGGCAGGAAACAAAGACGTGAAGAGTTTTGCAGTTGCAAAGCGCAACGAAATTGAAAGGGTAGCTCAAGCATCGCGGTAGCAGCTTTTGCAAATCGTTCTATTTCAGATGGATTTCTACGACATCGCCGTCTTTAAGATGAAAGGTTGTGCCAACTCTTTGTGGGCTGAAGACGAGACGTTTGGACCACACCTTGGCAAAGTTGAAATTCTCTTTGAAATCACTATGGATTGCTTTGGCCAAATCGTAGATCGTGGCTCCCTTCTTGAGGATGAAAGGCTTCTCTGAAAATTCTCTTTCATTAGGTTCTTTCGTGTAAATTCGCATTATCTCCAATGTTCTGAAAAGGTTCTCGCCGAGTTCGTTGAGACCTTCGCCCGTTATCGTTGAGACTGGAATTATCGGAAGTCGGTCGCTGAGGTAAGCTTTCAACAGTTTTAGGTTTCCTTCGGCTCCTTCCAGGTCGATTTTGTTGCCCACTATTATTGTGGGTTTGAAAACCATCGTTTCAAAAACTGCTTCCTCCACATCGCTTAACGTTGCTTCACCGTAGATCTTTACAAAAGCGTCCGTGACGTTGTAGCCTTTTAGCAGTGTTTCAACTTCTCTGAAGGTGCAGTCGATTAGTCTTCCTAGGACCACGATTCGCAAGCCTGCGCCCATGTACTTTCTATCAATATCAACTCTTGATTTCGGTTTGCTCGTCGAAATCCGCGCTTTGTTCATCTCATCCAATATTCTGGTCAACTGTTTGATCGGATCTCGTGACAGGTCGATCACGATAATCAGTCCGTCAGCATTTCGAGCGATGGCTAACGTCTTGAGCCCCCAAGCCTTTCCGTTCGCGGCGCCTTCCATCAGAGCCGGAGCCTCGATTATCTGGAATTGCAGATCCTCAAAATCCATGACTCCTGGAACGGGTTGCCTCGTGGCGTACGGGGTGGCTGAGATCTCAACTTTTGCGTTGGTAACTGAACTCAACAAACTGCTCTTCCCTGCTTTCGTCAGACTCAACAATACTACTTGCGCTGCACCCTCCTTTTCCAAGAAGATCTTGGGTCCGCTCTTTCCAGTCCTTTTCTTCTTTTTCTCTTCGATTTCCCTCTTGAGAGCAGCCATCTGCTTCTTGACCTGTGCACAGGTTTTGGCTGTGCCCTTGTGTTTGGGCACTAGGCTGAGAAATTCTTCCATGCGCTGGATTCTTTCTCTTGGGTTTTTTGTCTCTTCGACTTCCGCCCATTTCTTCCTAGCGTCAGGGGGCAAATTAGCAGGCATAAATTGAACGCGTCCAACTGATATTTCCCAAGGCCAAGTTTAATATTTGTTCCGATTTCGACGTTTGCATCGCACCTTTTCCGTTGTAGAACTGGCTGATCGAGTTAGTCATGATTCCTGTGTGCGTTATCTGATCCTTCATGGGACCTTGGACCTACGGTTCAAGAAGAAAGTTGCGGTGAGTCTTCACCGGTTGTGCGCAGGCGCGAAGTCATCTACCGTCTTTTACATTCTTAGGCTAATTGGCCGGGAGTGAAGGGAAGGAAGAAGCCGAACAGCAAACCCAGTATGACCAATAGTATGATGAAAATGATTGCGGCTAGTATGGCTATTGCCAAGGCTCCTAGCCAGCGTGTCTTGAAGGTTGCCTTGTACACGCCGATCCAAGCTATGAATGCCAGTATGAAACCTGCGATATAGCCTGAAGAACCCAGTAGTCCACCTAAGAGGAAGTCCACTGCCAAGAGTACTATGACGTAGACTATGGGGCCCAAGAGCGTGGCCGCCATCGCTTCTCCGAAAGTAGCTTTTCCTCTAGTCACCAACTTGCCTCCGATGTACGCTGGTATTGAAACTAGAATCCAGATGACTATCAAGGCTACGATTATTTCAAGCAAAGTTAGTATCGTGGTTCCGCTTGGAAATAGGGTTGAGAGAATCGAAATCATTGACTGTATTTTTGTCGTTGTCTTCTTATAAGACCTTTCCTTAGCGCGCGCTAGGCTAGAAGAACAGCTATTATGCCTGTTAGAAAGATGCCGTCGAACGTGCCTGCCCCGCCTATGCTTGCGACAGGTGCACCGAGTTTGGGAATACGGTTAAGATTAGACAGATCGGCACCTATGAGTGTTCCTAGCACACCTGAAACGTAGGCAATCACTCTTGGTGCGGCTGGAAGAAGAAGGTAAGCTGAGAGAGCAGCGACTAGGGGTGGAATGAAGATTGGCGTACTGATGCCTACTCCCTTCACTGGTCGCGCAACGAGGTGGGTCACAAATGCGACGACGGCAACCCCCAGTAAGGCGTACAATATGACCGAGGGCACTTTCCACAACAGATAGGCTGAAACAACAGTGGGTACCAACGCTCCTCCAACGTTGACGGCTACCATCGTTGTTGTCTCACCGTACTCCACGTTTGGAATTCGATAGGCAATGCCAAAGAAACTCACAAACTCCTCCCTCATCACTGGGATCTTTGTTTTCAGCTTCAAAATTGGGATGTTAATCCAGCTTCCAACGAAAGTGCCAACCAGAATCAAGGCAGTGATGATTGGACTAAATCCAACATCCTCGAAGGCCGCTCCGATGACTCCTACAAAAATCAGGCCTATCACTATGACAAGAATAATTACCAAGACTGCGAACACCAAAGCATTGTGAGGAAAATAGACGGTTTTCCTGCTCATAACCCGGTGGCCTTGCCTTTCACTTCTCAAGACCAAATTCTTGTTCTCGTGTATTAATATAGCGCTCTTAGCGCGCGCCAAGGTTAAATACAGTATTCCACGATTTTGATCGTGAGGCTTATGACCCAGAAAGCAAGTGGCGAAAAGTATCTTGAACCGTTGGTAGCAGTTGCTATTGTCCTTTTGGCCATCTTTTTGCTTATACGGTCACTGTTTCTTTTCGACTTTTTTGTTATAATCGATGAAGACTCATTAATCGCTGCAGAAGCCACAATTCTAGGGTTCTTCGGGTTAGTGGTTGCCTATTTTCTTGGACGACGCGCCCACAGAGCTGGAAGACAGTTAGGAAGTTCTGTTTATTTCGTTGCAGGGTTCCTTATTGATCTCTTGTCCTATGGCATAATTGAGCGGTATCTGGAAACTTGTCCTTTCTTTTTTTGTTATTGACACTTGGAGTATAATAGCGATTCCGCTTGTGCTTTTTGGCATCATCATCGCACCTATAATCGTAGGAAGAGTTTGGAAACACAAGAGGAATGACTACTGGAACGGCGTGTTACTCGGTTTCGCAGTCTTATCAATCATAGCATTCGTCCGCGCGTTGCAATTTAGGCATGGTTGAAGTCGTTTTTCTGTAACTGGGCGAGAAGAACGTGCGCGCGCTTCTAGTATTTGGTTATGGCAAATGTCTAATTCAATGCTGAATAATACGCATATGGGAGAGGAGAGAGAGAAATGAAGAGCGAAGCGATTTTTGGTTGCTTGATTGCTGCGTTGTTGGTCTTGGTGTTTTTCATAAACATGGGGGTTTCTTCCGCTCTGTTGGAGCAAAAGAACGGCTGGAGTTTCAGTACTTCAACGCGTGACACGAGTCCGCGCGCATTGGTTGGCAGTGACACAGGGTATAGTCTGACAGCAGGTGAGAGTCTGAATGTTTCATGGAGTAGTACGTCTTCAGGGCTGGGTGTGACGATCTCGATGAGGTTTTACTTGCTCAATAGTTCCCAAATAAGTGGTTGGAGGTGGGTGGTGACACCGCTTGCTCAATTTGAGGAAACAAATTCAGGCTATCTCATAAAACTAGACAACTGGGGCACGACTGTTACTTGCCTGATAAACTCGACTGACACATACTACGTCATATTCGTATGTAATGGAGTCTACAACCCTATGGAGTTGCCACCTGAAATATACGTCGACTCCTATGCCGCTTACGCATCATTGCCCCCGTCAGTCAACGTAACACCTGGCTCCGTCGCCATGGATTTGGGACAATCGCAGTTGTTCACTTCAAACGTTTCTGACGGCACGTCTCCTTACTCTTACCAATGGTATCTGTCCACCGCCATTTTAGGCAACACGATTGTTAACCCTGGGTTTGAGACTGGCAACTTCACCGGGTGGAGCCAAGAGGGAATCAACAACGCAACTATAAGAAACGATGAACATCATTCTGGAAGCTACTCTTGTACGTCAACATACAATGGGTCGCCATATTACTTGTACCTGCCGTTTAAGATAACGCAGAGGTTGCCCACCGTCCTATCGGACTTCATTACTAGTGTTAGTTGCTGGATCAAGTATGGTGTTTCCTCGATAGATTGGCTCAGAGTGAATTACACGGATGGGTCCGTTTCAAGCATAGGCTTGGGGGCGTCTAGCGATTGGACTCATGTGACTCTGAATCTTGCGGCAAACAAAACCGTGGATTCATTGATACTGGAAAGGAACGCCTCAAGTGGCTATATAATCTGGATTGATGACGTTGAGTTCAGTGTGAATGGTGGTCCAGTTTCAGGCGCCACAGGTTCCACTTGGACTTTCACGCCACGTTCTTTGGGATCCTACACAGTCTACGTCCAAGTTACGGATAATGCTGGTTTCAGCGCAAATTCTAATTTCGCAAACGTCACTGTCAATCCTGTCCCATCTGTCGCCATTTCGCCTAGCTCTGTCGTTATGGATGTTGGTCAGTCTCAACTGTTCAATTCAACCGTCTCCGACGGCTTATCTCCGTATTCGTATCAATGGTACCTGAATGATACTCCGGTCTCAGGAGCTACCAACCCGACTTGGACTTTTACTCCTTCTTCTTCCGGCTCTTACAACATCTACCTGAACGTGACTGACACTGTTGGATTCACGGCAGAATCTAACATCGCCTACATCACTGTTAATCCTCTGGTCTCCGTCAGTGTTTCGCCCGCTTCTGTCGTTATGGATGTTGGTCAGTCTCAACTGTTCAATTCAACCGTCTCCGGTGGTACGTCGCCCTACTCTTATCAATGGGTGCTCGGGACAGAAAACCCGTCGTTGTTAGTCCTCGCGCCTGGCGCCACAAACGCGACGTGGGCCTTCACTCCATCATCTGCAGGTTCTTACACGGTTTCTGTGCTAGTCAATGACAGCGTCGGGATGCAGTGACCGTCCAACACTGTGGCTGTTGCTGTGCACGTTGATGATGTTGCCGTCACCAATATTACGTCTTCCAAAACTGTGGTTGGACAAGGCTACAGCCTAAACATGACCGTTACAGCGGCAGACTTTGGTGACTGCGCAGAAACGTTCAATGTCACAGTTTACGCCAACAAAACTTCTATTGCATCACAGAATGTTGCCCTGTCAAGCGGAAACTCCACGACCATCATGTTTACATGGAGCACAACGGGCTTTACTTACGGCAACTACACCATTAGCGCCACTGCAGGACCAGTTCCGGGCGAAACCGACACAGCCAACAACAACTACACCTGCCTTATTCCTGTTCATGTGGGCGTTCCGGGCGACGTGTCCAGCACGATTCCAGGAGTGTACGATGGAGTAGATAACGTGAAGGACATCGCCTACATGGTTGCACTCTTGAACACCAAGACCAGGCTCGCCAAACTGGAACCCCAACGCGGACGTGAACAACGACGGCGTAGTCAACATGAAGCGACATAGCCATAGCCGTAGCCTACTTCAACCAACACGAATAGACTCACGCGCGTGCCCGAAAGTTTTAATCATCGAACGCACATTGCTAATATAGAGAAACGTCCGCGTTTTCCAGGGAACAACCATTAGTTTCAGGAGATTGGAGTTGGTGAAGAGAACTGTTTTTGAGGTAATGCTTGTTTTCCTCGTTGCAAGAGCACGTTTGTATTGGCGTCCAAAATTCAGCCCGTCAGGTCGAATGGGACGACCATCATGGTACCAGACGTCAACACTTCAGACCCACCATTTCCGGGAGTGGGAGTCAAGGTTAATATTCACCAATGGTTCAGTTCAATATGTAACTACTTGGACTACTTCTATGTGATCCACGGGTGGGTTAGTGCCAATTGGAGCAGCTTCACAACGGCTGCCCAGAATGCGTTCCTGGACCTTCACAGAGCAACTTCACCCTAGCGACCAATGCCACCCACTTCCTAAACCCATCTATGACCCAATTCACGTACTATAATAGCACCGCAGACGAAATGCTAGCCTATTTTGGTTCCAGTTTCAACCTGACGACCTTGCTCTGGGCGCCTACTCATTCACCGGCACGTGGAACCTGGCGGCAGCTGCCAACCCGCCCAACTACACCGCCGTCCAGGCCCAAAACACGATCACACTCATCGTTAAAGTCCGAAACGATCGTTTCCTGTTCACCCAACCCTGTCTCCAATCGGCTATCCCGTAACCTGCACCGCAACCGTTACTGGTTCCAACCCGACGGGGAGCGGTCACTTGGAGCACGAGCAGCACAACGGGCGCATTCACTTCTCCCAACGTGCACCCTGCTCAAACGGAACCTGTTCGACCACGTACAGCCGACAACTACACTGGCCACGAAACGATCACGGCAAGCTACAGCGGAGACTCAAACAACGCGCCGAGCAGCGGCAGCACGATCCTGACGGTTTTCGAAAACGTTACGGTGGGCACAAACATGACCGTTTACCCGACAAACGGCCTTGGCCTGACTTTCGCCAACGTCACCGTCGCAGGCGTTGTCATCGCAGAACGAAACACCCACGGTTCCCGCGCCCCCATTGAACAACACGGTGGGACAATACTACGACGTGAGGGTGACGGCGGGCTACTCTGGCAACGTAACGGTCAGCCTAGCCTTTGACGGTTCAAACATGACTCAGCAGCAGAAAGAGCAGCCTGAAAATGATGCAGTACACGCCATTGGTTGCCGACATGTCCGGTCCGACCCCGGGCGTTTCTGACGGCGTCGTGAACATGAGAGACATAGCTTACATAGTAGCACACTTCAAACGACGCCCAACAGCACCAACTGGGATCCGACGCTGCGACATCTACGGACCAACTGGAGTCCCGGACGGCGTCGTGAACATGCGCGACATAGCCTTCGCGGTCGCATGCTTTGGCCAGACTTCCAGTTGGGTAAACATCACTGCGTACGTCGACACCGCAAACAACATCATCTACGGACAGACCACCCACTTCTCATTCATAGGCATACACTAGCTAAGAAATACGATGAGCGCAGAATAGGAGAAACGTGTGTCGGCTATTACCGAAGACCCAAAAAGATTTTCCGCGTATGGTTCCTAAACGCCAAACGAACGTTCAGCCGATCATGATAAACTTAAAATAACTGATTGAACAGTTGTGTAACCGAATTCACCAATATTTAGAGGAAATCAGAAAGAATTGGAGGAGAAGAAATGAGCAAAAGCGGAAAACCACACCTTAACCTGGTGATTATGGGACACGTAGATCACGGAAAATCAACAACCACAGGACACTTACTGTACCTTGCAGGGGCAGTCGACGAAAGAGATGTCAAAAAGTTCGAAGAAGAAGCCAAAAAAGCAGGAAAAGAAAGCTTCAAATTCGCATGGGTTCTGGACAATCTGAAAGAAGAAAGAGAACGAGGAGTAACAATTGACCTTCGATTCCTCAAATTTGAAACCAAGAAATTCTACTTCACGGTCATCGACGCGCCAGGACACAGAGACTTCGTCAAGAACATGATTACGGGTGCCAGCCAAGCCGACGGTGCTGTCCTGTTCTGCTCAGCCAGAAGAGGCGAATTCGAAGCAGGAATCGGTCCGGGTGGACAGACCAGAGAACATGCATTCTTGGCTTTCACTCTAGGTGTTCGACAGTTGGTCGTTGCCGTAAACAAGATGGACGACATTTCAGTAAACTACAGTCAAGAACGATACAATGAGATCAAGAACGAAGTCAGCAGAATGCTCAAGATGGTCGGCTTCAAAGTTGAGAAGATTCCGTTCGTTCCAACTTCGGGTTGGACAGGAGAAAACCTCGTCGCAAAAACCGACAAGATGCCATGGTACAATGGACCAACTTTGATTGAGGCACTCGACACTTTTGAAGTTCCTTCGAAACCCACAAACAAGCCTTTGCGAGTTCCGATTCAAGACGTATACAGCATAACCGGAGTCGGCACAGTTCCAGTCGGCAGAGTCGAGACTGGGATAATCAAAGAAAACGACATCGTTGTATTCATGCCATCCAACAAACAAGGCGAAGTCAAATCACTAGAAATGCACCACGAGAGAATCCCGAAAGCAGAACCAGGCGATAACATAGGCTTCAACATCCGAGGCGTCGCCAAGACGGACATCAAACGTGGAGACGTTGCCGGACACACGACTAATCCGCCCACGATTGCAAAAGAATTCATCGGACAAATAATAGTGATCTATCACCCGACGGCAGTGGCTGCGGGATACACACCAGTATTGCACTACCACACGGGGCAAATCGCATGCAAGTTCACGGAACTCATAAGAAAGATTGACCCGCGTTCGGGACAAGTCGTGGAAGAAAAACCCACATTCCTAAAGACAGGAGACGCCGCCGTGGTGAGAATGGAACCTTTGCACCCAATATCAATCGAAACATTCTCCGAGTTCGAAGAACTCGGGCGCTTCGCAGTCAGAGACATGGGTACCACCGTGGCAGCTGGCATCGTCAAAGAGATCACCAAGAAAGGGCCGTAAAAATCTCCTTTTCCATCTTTTTTATAGAATCCTTCACGTTTTCGAAGCGACGTTTCCGCAAGTCTACAAACTGCAGAGAAAGTCAAAACCAAAACTGTGTTTCACGGTAGTGTTGCAAGTATCAAGTAGTGGTAGGGTCCCATTTCTCTTGCCTCTTCCACTTTGAAACCTGCCTTGTCCAACAAACCCGCTGCTTGTGTTTCACTAAACCTGATGCTCATCGGGGGACCGAATTGCATCGGTTCCTTTTTCCAGTCAACATCGGCGAGTAGGCCTCTGGGTTTTAGCATTTTTCTCGCGTTCTGTAATACTTTTAGTGGGTTTTGAAAGTCGTGTAGCACGATGCCGAAGAAAACAAAGTCAGCACAGGCTTCCCCGAAAACGATTTCCTCTGCTGCGCCAACTTCCGTCACCAAATTGGTCAATTGTTCTGAGTCGGCCTTCTTGCGAACAATTGCAATGGCTTCTTCATCAATGTCTAATGCGTACACTCGACCCTTCTTGCCTACGATTCTAGCCGCTGGAATGGAGAAAAAGCCTTCTCCGCAACCCAGATCGATGAAGGTTGAACCACTTTTCAACCCCAATTCAGCCAGTATTTCCTCTGGATTCTGCCACTTCCGTCTTTCTCTTTCGTTGCCATAGAACGTGCGATTGTGCATTTCAAGCGCGCCTCGCAAGAGTCCGAGTAGAATCTGCACCTTTTCTATATAACTATGTTTCATCGGAAGAATTAATAACGAATCAAACAAAATAGGAACCGTTGAGGAATCACTTTGGAACGGAAACTCAAGGTCGGAGACAAAGCAAAGAGTTTCGCCCTGCTAGATCAGTCCGAAAAAGAATTCACACTTGCAAAGGCTAAGGGCAAACGCGTGCTGCTTTCATTTCATCCCTTAGCGTGGACATCTGTCTGTTCGGAGCAAATGAAATCTCTGGAGAAGAATAAATCAGCTTTCGACTCACTGAACACCGTAGCAGTCGGATTGAGTGTCGACACGGTGCCTTCAAAAAAGGCATGGGCAGACAGTTTAGGGATCAAGAGTACTCGGCTTCTTTCAGATTTCTGGCCACACGGCAAAGTTGCGAGAGCATATGGACTATTCCGAAAAGATGCTGGAACCTCGGGACGAGCCAACGTAATCGTCGACGAAAACGGAATAGTGCGTCTCTTCAAGGTTTACCCCTTGGGTAAGCTTCCAGATATTCAGGAAATACTGGATTTCTTAACTGAAATGCCTAAAATCGCCGGGAAAAGACAACACAAATAAGGTGAAGCAAACGATGGACAAGAAGTCATTGGCTCTTCTGATAGAAATGCTAGAATCTTTCGGGCCCGCAGGGTTCGAAGTTGAAACGGCAACGATCGTCAAGAAAGCTGTCAAGTCTTACGCTGATGAAGTCAAGACTGACAAGCTAGGCAACGTGATATTCACTCACAAGGGAACATCTGAGCAACCTCGCGTACTGCTCGCTGGTCACATTGACGAAGTCGGATTCGTCATATCGGGAATAGACGAAAGAACAGGTTTTCTCTCGTTCAACCCGCTAGGAGGATGGTGGGATCAGGTACTTCTATCGCAACGAGTCGTCGTGCGAACCGAAAAAGGCGATCTTCACGGCGTGATAGCTGCTAAACCACCGCACTTGTTGCCGCCTGACGAACAGAAGAAAGTCGTTGAGAAAAAAACGATGTTCATCGACATCGGTGCAACGAGCAGGAAAGAATCCGAAGCCATGGGCGTCAGAATAGGAGACCCAGTGGTGCCCTTCTCAATATTCACGACTATTCGCGATGGAAAACTCGGAATGGGCAAAGCCTTTGATGATCGCATCGGCGCATTCATAGCGATGGAAGTTGTTCGAAAGCTCTCGGAAACAAAGACAAAACATCCGAACACCGTCTATGGCGCCGCGACCGTACAGGAAGAAGTTGGCGCTCGAGGCGCAGCAACAGTTTCTCACGTAGTAGATCCGGACGTTGCGATAGTGTTGGAGGTTGATATCGCAGGCGACGTTCCAGGAGTTCAGCCTCAAGATGCTCCCACAAAAATAGGAAAGGGTCCATCGATATTGACCTTTGATACCTCTATGATTCCAAATCAAGCCCTAAAACAGTTCGTAATCGACACAGCTAAGAAATCGAAGATTCCGTATCAGCTCTCAATTTTGGCAGCCGGTGGAACGGACGCCATGAGGATCCATATAAGTCGAGCGGGATGCCCCAGCATAGTCATTGGCGTGCCAACACGACACATCCACTCTCATGTGGGAATACTGAGCTTCGAAGACGTTGACAACACTATCAAACTCACGCTTGAACTGGTGAAACGATTCGATCAAAAAACTGTCAGCGAATTCACAGCTTTTTGAATACGAAACCTCAACATTATCCTATCCATTTCTTCACGCGCGTGCAAGTAACTCAGCAAACCCAAATAAGACGGACTGATTGACGTTATTTCCGTGAGTTGAGCAGATGGCTGGAACTGAGAGTTTGCTTCCCTACTTACGCGAAAAGAAAGGTTCTGGACAAGAGCAACCGACCATAATTGTTGATAGCCGTGAGGCAAGTTCCGCACCCAAAATAGTTAAAGGTCTCAGGGAGCGAGGCGTTAGCATACGTACTGAAATGTTGGAGAAGGGCGATTACGTTTTGTCGGATGTTTGTGCCGTAGAGAGGAAGACTGTGCAGGATTTTGTGTACACTCTTACTCGCCGTTTTCTATTTGAACAGCTCTTCCGATTGAAAGAAGTCTATCCCAGATCATTGATACTGCTCGAGGGTTACCTGCCGATAATCTACAAGTACAGTAGAATTCAGCCCGCATCGGTTTGGGGCGCGATGTTCAACCTGGCTAGAAATGGCATTGCCATGGTGAACACCACGTCTTACAAGGAAACTGTCGATTTTCTCTACGTAGCAGCACGTCAAGAGCAGATCGTTGAAAAAAGAACGCCCACGGTTCATCCATTCAAGAAAGTGGATACCTTGGCTGACGCTCAACTGTATTTCGTCGCAAGCCTTCCTAACGTGGGAAGAGAAAAAGCATCAGCAATCCTCAAATGCTACCAAACGCCACTGAATGCCATGATAAACGTGAACGACTGGCCTGAGACCGTTCATGGGCTCGGACCGAAAATAAGTGCCAAGGCGAAGGATGTCTTGAATACGCCTTTCAGTGAGTGAGACAAGAATGGATGTCGATATCAATCCCACGAAAAAGGTCACCGTTTTAGGACTGGACAATCGTTCGAAAGACAACATTGCATGGTGTGCAGCAAGTTACGGTGCAAACAGGCTTTACTGGATAGACGGGTACTTACTGTGTTTGGAAGTCTACGAAAAATCCTTTGAGGAAGAGCTTAAGAAAAAAGAATTTCCGATCAGCCAAGTTTGCTACGTGAAATTTCCGAAGTACGAGAAACTCTACGAGATCGACAAGAGCTTTCAGATTCCCGTGGTCAACGTGTCCGACATGAAGCTGTTCCAGAACATACTGAAAGCGATACTCGAAAGCGAAAAAACAGGGACAGCTTCCCCAAGAATCTGACGAAGCCTAATTCGCATGCCGAGCTTCTTCTGTGATTTTATAGCCCAGCTTGAACGCCCTGATATTCGTGTCCACGTGCTTTTCTGGAACGAGTTCTTTGACCGCCAGTACAAGACTTTCGGTTTTCACTGGCAACAACTTGGTTCCAGCCAGAGCACCCAACAACACGACATTCTGCGTGAGATTGCTACCAGCCTTCTTAGCCAATTGTGAAGCGTCAACCAAAACGATCTTCTTGCGTGAAGGAACGAATCTTCTGAACGATTTCCTCCACGCTTGGATATTTCAACTTCTTAGAAGCCAACTCCGCAGGCGGAATTCTCTCGGTGTTCATCAGCACGATCGTTTTTTCACTGGCATACTTCACGTTTCGCAGCGTTTCCAGACGCTCGAAACCCAACAATATGTTTGCTTGACCTTCTAGCACGGTCGGCGCTAGGACGTTTTCACCAATTCTCACCGTTGAAACTACACTGCCGCCTCTCTGAGCCATTCCGTGGATCTCGCTGACTCTCACGTTCAATCCATCCTTTACAGCGGCAATTCCCAAGGCTTCAGCCGCTAATAGCGTGCCCTGTCCACCTACTCCTGCCAAAACAATGTTGAACTCCTTCATTCAGCACAGCTTCCTTCTATGGCTTTGTAGGGGCAAATGGAGATACAGAGTCCACATCCTGCGCAGGTGTTCTCATCGATGGCTACCTTGTCGTCTTCTAGGACTATTGCTGGGCAGCCCAGCAGTTTGACGCAGGCCATACAGTTCGTGCATTTATCGGTGATCCTTGCCTGAATTACCTTTATGCCGTGATGTCTTTTCTCTCTTAGATTCATCAGTGTGCATGGCGATCTGAAAACTACGACGGATGGTCCGGGTTGCTGCAGGGCTTCTTTTAGAACTGCCGTGGCTTCTTTTGTCTTGAAAGGATCCACGACTCTTACGTACTTCACGCCGCAACCTTCGGCCACTTTCTCAATGAGGACCTTTTCCGTTGGTGCTTGCATGCCAGTCACACCCGTGCCAGGGTGCGGTTGATGTCCAGTCATCGCAGTTGCCTGATTATCGAGAACAGCCACCACAACCTTGCTTTGATTGTAGACGGCGTTTATCAGCCCAGGAATTGCAGCGTGAAAGAAAGTTGAGTCTCCAAGGGTTGCGATCGTCTGTCTCCCCGTTGCTCTGCTTATTCCTTGGGCTGTGCCGACGCTCGCTCCCATGCAGATCATGATGTCTCCAACGTTCAATGGCGGTGAAATCCCTAAGGCATAGCATCCGATGTCATCGGGGTAAACTGCTTTGTCACCCCCAACCTTCTTGATGACAAAGTAGGATGCCCGGTGAGGACAGCCTGCGCAGAGCACCGGCGGTCTGGATGGCAGGTCTCTGGTGGCTTCAACGTATCTTTCTTTAATCTTCTGGAAATCTATCGGCACTTTCTTGCTCGTTATCCTAGAGAGTCCGACCGCGACCAAACGTGTCGAAAGCTCTCCTTCTCTCGGGAAAAACTGCAGATTCATTTTGCCAAATATTTGGACTTTCGGTGCATGATCCTTGGCTACCGCCTTGATCTGCATCTCCAAGTAAGGTTCGAGCTCCTCAACGATCACAACCTTACCATGGCCTCGTAAGAAATCTGCAATCTTTCTTTCAGGAAGCGGGTGCGTCATACCCAATTTCAAAAAGTCAGCATCCAAACGCAGTAGATTCGCGGCTTCAACCGCGTAGTTGAAGGCTGAACTCGAAGATATTATGCCAATTTCTCCGTGGTTCCCAACCACCGTGTTGTAAGGTGACGTTTCGCTGAGTTCCTTGGCTTCCGCGACTTTCTTGAGAAGAACTTCATGTTTCGGTCTCGAGAAAGCCGGAACCATGATTAGGCGTTTCATGTCTCGAATGAACTCGCCTTTCAGTTTCGGTTTCAACACTCTTCCATATTCAACGGGTCCTCGAGTATGGTTGACCCGGGTTGTTGTTCTCAGAAGAACTGGCAACTCGAGCTTCTCAGAGATCTCGATAGCTGAGACGGTCATTTCCTTGGCTTCTTGAGGATTGGACGGTTCTAAGCATGGAAGATTTGAAAACAATGCGTAGAAGCGGTTGTCCTGCTCGTTTTGCGAACTGTAGCATTCGGGGTCGTCTGCCGTGACAATTACGTAGCCCCCCCTCACACCCACGTAAGCAAGGGTCATAACCATGTCCGCAGCCACGTTCAATCCAACATGTTTCATCGCTGTCAGAGCTCTAACTCCACAATTAGCAGCGCCTGCGGCGACCTGGACAGCGACCATTTCATTGACAGAATATTCCATGTACAAACCAGCGTCGCCTGCAATCTCTGATATCGAGTCGCCAATCTCGGATGCAGGTGTCCCTGGGTACGTGGTTACCACGCCTATTCCAGCTTCAAGAATTCCTCTCGCGATGGCCTCGTTACCGAGTAGAAGCACCCGTCTCCTGGGAGTGTCTTGAAGCAGCACTCTCATGTCTGGCAATAAACTTCTCCTCAGACTGATCAGAAAGTTCTGACAGTCTGTGTCTTTCACATATAGCTTTTGGTGAAGATAAGTTGATACGTTATATCGAAATGGGCAAACCGAAAGTATTATTAAAATCCAGACAAGATAACTGCAACCTCTCGAGGTTTACATCATGTCTATAAAATTATCTACTGGTGAAGAGTTCCCAATAGAAATGCACAAGACACGAATGGTTCAAAAAATCCAGTTAGTGCCCGTTGACGAACGTCTAAAAGCCATGGAGGAAGCAGGCTACAACACGTTTCTACTCAAGACCAAGGACATCTTTCTCGACATGCTCACGGACAGCGGCGTAAACGCAATGAGCGACAACCAGTTTGCTGCCATGATGCGAGTTGATGACGCTTACGCGGGAAGCATGACTTTCTACGAGTTCGCCAAAGCAGTGGACGATGTTCTGGGATACAAGCACGTGATGAACGTCCACCAAGGAAGAGCAGCCGAACACCTTCTCGCAAAAGTCTTCGCCAAACCCGGCGGCGTAGTCCCCACAAACTACCACTTCACCACGACTCGGGCACATATTGAGCTTCAAGGAATGCAAGTTCTGGAAATCTATTATGATGAAGCATTGAAGACTGAGAGCACCAATCTATTCAAAGGATGCATGGACCCGCAGAAACTCAAGAACGTGATCAAAAAGTACGGAAAAGACAAAATCGGCTTCGTTCGAATGGAGGCAACCACTAACCTGATCGGTGGGCAACCCTTCTCCATGAAGAACCTCAAGGAGATAAAGCAGATCTGTACGGAAAACGGACTGCTTCTGGTACTGGATGGAAGCCTGATTGCAGAAAATTGCTATTTGATAATGAAACGTGAAAAGGGATACGAAAACAAAACGGTTGCAGAAATAGCCAGGGAAATGTGCAGCATTCCTGACATCTTCTACATGAGCGGAAGAAAGAACACGTGCGTCAGAGGTGGTTGCATTGGAACGAATAATCTGAAACTCTTCGAACTGATACAACCTTGGCTTCCTGTGTACGAAGGCTTCTTTACGTACGGTGGTATGTCCATGCGCGAGATCGGCGCGATGGCCGTTGGAATGAGGGAGATGGTGGATCCTGAAGTTGCTGGATGTTCAGTTGAGCAAATCAAATACTTTGTCAATAAACTTTCTAAAGCTGGAATTCCAGTTGTCACTCCGCCGGGTGGATTGGCGTGCCATCTCGACGCGATGAGATTCTTGCCTCATGTTCCACAACCGCAGTACCCCGCAGGAGCTCTGGCCGCGGCGCTTTACATTTCCTCAGGAATCAGAAGTATGGAAAGAGGAACCATTTCGGTCGACAGAGACAAAGACACTGGAAAGGAAATCATGGCAGACATTGAACTGACTAGACTCGCATTACCTAGAAGAGTGTACTCGGTGTCGCATATTGAATACGCAATCGATAGAATAAAGTGGTTGTATGCACACCGAAAACTTGTGAAAGGTTTGAAATTCGTGTCCGAACCACCAGTGCTCAGGTTCTTCCTCGGAAAACTCCGAGCCCTAGACAACTGGGGAAAAGACCTGTCCGAAACCTACAAGAAAGAAATGGGCCAGCTTTAAAGCCCTCTTCTACCTCTTTTTCGCCGCTCCTATGATTTTTTCAAAGCTTCAGCTTCTTCAACTGCTCAAGAATGTCTTCGACAGCCATTTCAGGAGTTGTTTCAAGGCTCTCGGCCTTGAAATCCACAAAGGGCACTTTTTTCTCCAAGTAGTATTTGAGAATTGGCTCGGTCTGACGTTCATAGACCCCTATTCGTTCTTTGATAACCTGAGGCGTATCATCGGAACGTTGGTAAAGCGGCCCACCGCATTTATCGCATATTCCTTCGACCTTAGGTTTAAGAAATCTAGTGTTATACACTTGTCCACAGTTTTTGCATATTCTTCGACTTGACAGTCTCTCAATGATAATCCAGTCTGGAACCGTCAGTTTGATGACGCCATCGATTTTTGTGAGCTTGTCCAACTCCTTGGCCTGCTCGATCGTTCTAGGAAAGCCGTCAAGTATGAAGCCTTTCTTGTTCGAAAGGCGAGACATGCGCTCCCGAAGTACTTGAATGACAACCTCGTCTGGAACCAGTTGTCCCTTTTCAACATATCCCTTCACTTTCTTTCCAAGTGAGCTATCCTCTTTCATAATCTCTCGAAGCATGTCTCCAGTGGCAAACACGTCAACACCAAGTTCTGCTTGCAAGCGAGATGCGTAAGTTCCCTTGCCCGAGCCTGGCGGACCAAAGATGATGAGCTTCATCGTTTTCACCATGTTACAGCGTCTGTTTGCTTAGTACCACAGATTTTTCAGTGGAGCCTACTTACCCTTGAAAACTGGCTTTCTTTTTTCTGTGAAGGCTGAGACTCCTTCTTTGAGGTCTTCGCTGGACCCTACAACTCCAAAGCCTTCGCGTTCAAGAGCCAAAGCTGACTCTAGACCTGTGTCACTGCCTCTGTTGATCAACGCCTTAGCAACTTTGATTGCCACCGGCGCTTTTGAAGCCAAGTCTTGGGCAAACTGGCGGACGGTTTCCCTGAATTTGTCCGCGGGCACGACCGCGTTTACGATTCCAATCTGTTCAGCCGTTTTTGCATCTATGATCCTTCCTGTGAAAACCATTTCTTTCGCCTTAGTCATGCCCACAAGTCGGGTCAGTCTTTGCGTGCCACCCCAGCCAGGGATGAGTCCGAAATTGATTTCTGTCTGCCCCATTTTGGCGTTTTCCGAGGCTATTCGAAGGTCGCATGCCATCGCAACTTCTAAACCGCCGCCCAAAGCGTAGCCGTTGATTGCGGCCACTATTGGTTTTTCAAGATTTTCTAGGCTCGTGCACAGTCTCTCACCCATGAGCGACAGTTCTCTCGCCTTGAGGGCCGTCATTCCAGTCATGGCCTTTATGTCGGCGCCTGCCGAGAAGGCTTTTTCGCCTGCTCCAGTCAACACAACGGCTCGGATTGCTTCGTCGGTTTTGATGTCGCCCAGCGCATCGAGGATTTCTTCTACGACTTCTTTGCTGAAAGCGTTAAGTGCTTCAGGACGGTTCAGTGTTATTGTGGCTACGCCGCCGCTCTTTTCATAGATTATGTACTTGAATTCCATAGAATCTCACTCCACGTCTATTTCTGCGTCCAGTCGTAGAAGCCTTTTCCGGATTTTCTTCCGAGCATCTGCGCTCTGACCATCTGTTTCAAGCCTACAGTGGCATGGAACTTCGGGTCGAGCTCTTTTGTCAAGACGTCAGCGATGGACAAAGTTGTGTCCAGACCAATGTAGTCCAGTAGTGTCAAGGGACCCATGGGCCAGTTTAACCCAAGTTTTATCGCCTTGTCAATGTCTTCTTTCTCAGCGACTCCCTCCCAGTACAGAGCGACGGCCTCATTCAAGGCGGGGATTAAGATACGGTTGACTATGAACCCCGGACTGTCCTTTTTCACGAGAACTGTTTCCTTCTCCATCTTGTGAGCAACGGCCAAGACTGTTTCGACCGTTTGGTCTGATGTCTTGGCTCCTCTGATGACCTCGACGAGTTTCATCAGTTGCGGCGGGTTGAAAAAGTGCATTCCGCACACTTTTTCAGGACGTTTGGTGGCTGACGCCATTTCCGTGATACTCACAGAAGAAGTGTTGGAAGCAATAATCGCATGGGATGGAGCATAACCGTCAACTTCTCTAAAGGTGGTTTTCTTCAGTTCGATGTTCTCAGGTATTGCCTCAATCACTAGATCGGCGTTTGAAACCGCTTCCTTCAGACTGAGCATAGGATGAACCCTTCCCAGAATCGCCTTCATGTCCGCGTCTGAAAGTTGTCCTTTCTTGACGAATCGTTGAAGACTGTCGTTTATCATGCCCATGCCTCCATCGATAAACCTTTGTTCAACGTCACGGATGTTGACCTCGTACCGTCCAACTTGGGCTGCTACTTGAGCTATTCCGTGTCCCATCAGACCTGCGCCCAAAACTGCGACTGTTTTGATTTCCGTCAATTTCATCACCCATCATTTTAGAATTAGTAACTCGACCGTTTTTGCTAAAAAGGTTTTCCAGCTATGTATTGAGAAAGATATCTCAATCTGAGCAGCAAAAGGAATCTATTCGACTCTGCACTCATTGACTGTCTTCGAAAAGTTGGAATGTCAGAAGATGAAGTCTTTGCTGAGCCACTCTGGGTACCACTTCAATTTTTCCAAAGGTTCAGCTTTTCGCAGTCCGTTGTACGTTGCTTTTGCAAGGACAATTGTTTTCTTCGAGTTACGGTAGAGCTTGACGAGTTCTTTTGATTCTAGTTTCATCAGAATTTCATCGAGTTTCTCATCATTTGCATCGTTGAGTCTTTCCTTGAGATCCTCCCTGGACATGTAGAGGCCTGGGTTCACCACGTAGTCTTCGGTGAGAATTTTCAGCAGGTTTTCTTCGGTTGGCTCACGTTTCAGCGGTGATTCAGCCGTTGAGATTGGAACCTTGATCTTCTTGTTCAATTGCCTGTGGGGCATTTTCAGGTCTTCGGCCATGTCTTTAAGTCCGCCACGGAGTATTACGAGTCTCATGATATCGTTGGTTCCGGCTCCGATTTGGTTGACTTTTGCATCGCGGAGGTACGTTTCGACAGGATAGAATCTTGTCCAACCGTCTCCTCCCATGACCTGGATCGCGTTGCTGACGAGTCTCTCATATGTCTCTGAAGTGAACATTTTTGCGTTTGCAGCTTCGACCATCGCGTCTTCGTGCTCGTCCAGCAGGTGTGCAGCATGATACACCAGTAGTCTTGAAGTGTACAGTTGTGAGATCATCTCGGCTATCTTCGCTTGGTTTGTCGGGAGATCTGAAGTGGGCTTGTCGAACTGCATTCTTCTCTGCGATAAGTCACTGCGTGCCGTATGGATTCTCTCATCGGTCCAAGCATTCCGGCGGAATATACGACGCGTTCGAAATTCAAGCCTGCCATCATCACTTTCCAACCTGCGCCCTCGGGTCCAATGCAATTTTCAGCAGGAACTTTGACGTTGTCAAAGTCTAAGAACCCATTTGGAAGGCCGATCCACCCTGACAGTTCGTTGATTTTTTCAATCGAAAAGCCAGGTGTCTTCTTTTCGACGAGAAACGCGGTCAAGTGTTGATATTTCGTTCTGTCTTCCGGCTTCTCACTTGATCTCGCGTAAACTACGTAGATGTCTGCGAGTCCCGCGTTGGTGATGAAACGTTTTTTTCCGTTCAGAACGTAGTTTTCTCCTTCACGTTTGGCCATCGTTTCGATTCCAGCGGCGTCGGAGCCCACAAAAGGTTCGGTGATGCATACCGCTCCCACGAGCTCGCCTTTGGCTATTCTTGGAAGCCATTTACTTTTCTGCTCTTCAGTGCCGAAACTCAATAGTTGTTCAACTCCGCCGAACATTGATACCGAATACGCTTCTGAAAGCGCTGAGCAGACTCTGCTAAGCTCTTCTGCAATTATGCTTGTTCCAGTGACTTTTGCGTCCATTCCACCATATTTCTCGGGGATGACGGCTCCAAACCATCCTTTATGAGCGACCTGTCTCAACAAATCTGTGGGGAACTCCTTCGTCCAGAAAACTTCCTCGCCTTGAGGGATGCTCTTATCAGCGAAGGCTTTTGCTTCTTCCATTAAGGCCTTTTGCTTGTCATTCCACCATGAATATGCTTCCATAATCGTGCACCTGAAGTGATATTGACTGGTGGCTCAATGGAATTTTAAACTTTCGCTGTGCGAGAAAACGTGTTCTCGCGCGCGCGAAAAACTATGCCAAGGAAAACTGTGACCACAAAACCTGTGAATGCTCCAAGCATTACGCTGCCCATGGTCACACCAGAATCGCTAATTGAATGTGGGAACTAAAGAATTTCGCCTTCTTACGGACAACCCCAGGTCTAGCGTTTATTCGTCGAATGCTCGATCATATCAAATCTTATATGATTGACGCGAGAATAGAAGAATAGCCTAGGTCTGCCACGTTCGGATTGTGTCTTGTATGAGAAAGACCATTTTCAAGAAACTCGAAGCCCAAGGCCTGATTACAAATTATAATCACATGAGAAAAAACTTGCCTCCGAAACTTCCAGAAAAAGTTTTCATCTGGGATGAGACAATCTATGAAGGTGCTCAGACTCCAGCTGTTTTTCTGACCTACGTTGAAAAGGTCAAACTGGCGAAGATGATGGACGAAATGGGCGTTTCGGTGATAGAGGTCGGTTTCCCAGGTCTTTCGGAGCAGGAGAAAACAACCGTCAAGAAAATTGCAAACGAAGGTTTTCAACAATCAAGCATTGCGGCTTCTTCACGCATAATGAAGAGCGACATCGATGCATGCCTTGACTGCGGCATAAGAGACATATCAATCGTAACCGCATTCAACGGGCTTCAGCTTCAGAACAGGCTTAAAATGAAGAAAACCGAAGTGCTGCAGAAGACTGTTGAAAGCGTCGAATACGCAAAGAAGCATGGGGCAAGAGTCATTCTCGTTCTCGAAGATGGATCGCGCACGCCTCTGGAGAACATGCTGGAGATTTTCGAAGCAACGGTGAGAGTTGGCGCTGACCGACTGGTTATCGCAGACACCGTTGGGTTTCTGAGACCGCTGTCGATGCGCTACCTCATCTCACACGTCAGAGACGAACTGAACGGACGCGTGAAGAAACAAGTTCCTCTAGCCGTCCATTGCCACAACGACTTCGGGCTCGCCACTGCAAACACGCTAGCGGCTGTCGAGGAGGGCGTAACTTACCTGCATACATGCGTGGCTGGTTTTGGCCAGAGAGCAGGCTGTGCGCCTTTGGAGGAAGTCACCACGGCTCTGGAGCTACTTTACGACGTGGACACCGGAGTGGACCTCGGAAAACTGTTCAGACTCTCGCAGATGGTGGAAAAGGCCTTCGCGATGCCCATTCAATTCCACAAACCTATCATCGGTGAGAACGCTTTCTCCTATGAGATGGACGAAAACACTAAGACAATGCTGTCAAACCCGATCGTGGATGAGCCTTTCCCACCCGAAATCATCGGCAGAGAAACAACGTTTCACATGGGCAGACGAACGGGAAAACGTGTCGTCGAGGACCGATTGAAGATCGCTGAAATAAACGCCACGCCGATTCAGATAGACGACATCGTGAAAAGAATCAGGGGAGCACAAGAGTCTTTGGACAAGGGTGAGGCCCAAATGACCTTCTACCAGGTCAAGAAACTCATGAAGGAAATGAGGAAAAGCCTTACTGAGGAAGAATTTTGGAGAATTGTCGAACAAGTTACAAAGCAGAAGCCTAAGCTGCCACAGCCGCCAGGTTCCGCGGCCCCCGCTTAGTTCTTCTCACGTAGGCATGTTTTTCGAAGAGTTCTTGCGTCCAATGAATCCTCAGTCTTTCCCTCTCCTACTGTTGCCCTCTGACTCTGTCGATCTTTCCAGGTTGACGCTACGAAGAGAACCACAGATAACGTGGATTTAATGAAGCGCGTCGACTACTTCGTTCTCGGTATGTATATTCCGGTGGGGTCAATTGCCCTCAGCAGTTCCAACTCTTCGAGCGTCGGAAGTTCTGTGGTTGGAACGTTTTGAGGGGTTTTCAGGTCGAAGCTTGAGTTCTCAACGACTTGTTCAACCGTTACACCCGGGTGCACGGTGGCCAGTCTTATGCGTTTTGTGTGCGGGTCAAAATCCATCTGACAGAGGTTGGTGACTACTAATGAGGGTCCGCCGCCCACTAAACCTGCCTTTTCTCTGGCTCCAGGTCCGTCGAGGAAACCGGGACTTGTCAGGTAATCGAGCTTGTTGACCATTTTCCTCTTTTCGTGGGGCATTATGACGACTATGCGTTTGGCTGAAGAGACCATGTCGTTTCCTCCGCCGCTTCCTGGCAGTCTGACCGTTGGTTTCTCGAAGCTTCCGATGTACGTGGTGTTGATGTTTCCGTACGCGTCGATCTGGGCTGCACCGACGAACCCCAGGTCCACGTGTCCTCCTTGAACCATGAGCCCAAGCGTTTCGAGCAGTCCGATTGCTCCTGACGCTCGCCAGCCAAGTCTTGAATCGGCGATGGACAAGGCCAAATCTTTCGCGTTCGAATCTATGAAACCCGATTCAAAAACGATCTTCGCTCGAGGCGCATGAGTTCGTTTGGCCAGGAGTGAAGCAACCATGGGGAGCCCCGTTCCGACGAACACCACTTCCCCGTTCTTTATCTGTCGCGAGCCGCAAACGGCCATCAGTTCCAGAGTGCTGAACTCGCTTGGTTTTGCAAGTCTTGACATGATTCTTTCTCCCTCCTAGTACGGAAAAGGTCTTCTCGCCTTCAGCTTCATGAGCCGCTGTAATCCTATTTTCTGCAAGAATTCGTCGTGGTTCTCGACGCTCGTTATGAAGTTCTCGCAGTACTTTTGCCATCCTTCTTCGGTTTTGCACTGATCGTAGTACATGCGGACGTGTTCCATGTCGTAGTCGTAATAATTGTAGACCATCATGGGATAGGAGCCCCATGGGCGTTCCACGACGTGCGTAACGTAAATGTTGGGGATGACGGTCTGGTCTGGTTGGGACCTTATGAATTCCGTGTCCACGATTTCTTCGGTCAAAACTATGACCTTTTTTCCCGCCCTGGCGCCTTCAACGTCTTCTCCCTTGATTCCGTCTATTTGCACGTTCCCTTCACGGTCTACTCGTGAAGCGTGGACTATGCTGAAATCGGGGCGGATTGAAGGCACGAGCACAACCTTCTCTCCTGTGAAGGGGCAATGGATCACTTCTGCCTTCTTCTCCCTGAACTTCTTTTTCGCAAGCATGTCGGTGCCCAGCATGCTCTTCAACGGCATGAAAGGCACGCCAAGGGCACCGCCTAACAGGCGCATGACCATCGCCAGGTTTGAGTAATCTTCGATTTCAATGGTTCCATCCTTGATTCTTCTCTGAATGTTGGGGACGAGACCTATTCCTTCGATCGCGTAGAAAGCCAGTTCGTAGCGTGAGGCAACTCTTGCGCCTGAAAGTATGTCAAGGTCCAATTCCGAGCCACAGGTGTAGATTGTTAAGCCTCTTTTCTTCTGTCGGACCAACTCGTGTGCAAAAGCCATGGGTGGACGTTGGAAGCCGAAACCGCCCCAGAAAAGGTGAGCGCCATCGGGAACGAGTTTCACGGCTTCTTGGAGCGTTATCAATTTGTCTTCTACAGGGGATGCCAATTGAATGTCTCCCGCCGTTTGGCTCTGCATAGATTAATCCTCAGCATTTAGACTTTTCGACGAACAAAAACAGCGGAAACCAGCGTTCTTTCAAATGGAAAATGGAGACAGTTTGGTTTTTTTGCGAGTCTAGCCATTCCGTGTTTTCTTCACTTCGAGTGCCAGTTCGCTTTGAGTCCTTGAAACTTCGTTTCGGGTCAATTTCCTCGCGTAGTTGTAGATCGGGACCTCCAGGTCTTTCATTGTAGTAGGGCCTGTTGCAACCCGGGCATCCGGACGTGACGAAAGGCTTGCCGGTTCTGATCACGCGTCGAAGCGTCTGCACGATCAACTCCGAAGCCTATGAGGCGGTCTCCATCAAACTCCATTCCTTCGTACCTCGCTGTTCCGTGCAGAATCAGGTAACGTGCAACTTGAATCCGCCTGTACAGCGTGACTTCAGGGGGCGTTTTCTTGGCCAATGCTGTCCCTGGAACGGGCGTGAACGCGAAGAGTCCTGGAAGAACACCCATGTCGACACAGTCCTGAATCGTCTTGATCATCTGCTTCTCGGTTTCTCCGATGCCGACGATCAGGTGCGTGCTGACCATTTTTTTTCCGAAGACTTCTACAGCGTCCCTGAGGAGTTGCAGTTGTCTTTCCCAGCTGTATGGACCGCCTGCGTCGGGGCCTTTGATCTTGTTGAAGACCTCTTTCGTTGCGGCGTCCAACGGTATGCCTATTCGCTGCGTTCCGGCCTTTGCCAACGTGAACGATGTCTTCTCTTCTCATGGGCTGGCATGACACCGAGATTGGCATTCGGGTCAGCGAATGGGTTGCTCGAACCAGAGCGACGAGATCCTCGAACACTCCGGGATAATTCAATGCTTGAATGCAGACTCTCTCGATTTCTCCTCTCTTTCGAGCTCCTTCTATTTCCTCGAGAACTTTTTTCGTTGGATAGGTTGGCCAGGAGACTCTTGAGAGCATGTCCGTTTTGCTGCTGCTCTCTCTGGCTGCGGGCAGAAACCACAGTTTGCTGTGCACTTCTCCTTTCTGTAGGTCATCAAGTAAGCCGTTGTGGGTGGAGCGTCCAGTTTGGTCTTCAAGAGGCCCAGCACTGCGGCGGAACCAACGGAAACGCGAATGAATTCGGGCAGGAAATCGTCTTTGATCATGAGTTCTCGCGCGTTCTCCATCCAGACAGCTTCTGAAGGTCTGCAGAGTCGACGCGTTGAATTAAAAAGTTTCTAAATCAGCAGACCACGTGCGTTTGCGGGCTTCAACGAGTGAATTTAGACTCGTGTTTGCTGATTAAGATCATCGATTCATAATTGATTTATCTGGAACCGGGCAACATGCAAAGAAAGGGTGCGCAGAAATGAGAAGGTCTAAGCTGGAAACCTACGAGGCGATTCTGGAGGCATTGATGAAGAAGCCTCTGGACGTCGATCGAATCGCGTATGAAACGGGCCTAGATTGCGCCGTGCTGAATCAGCGTTTGAGCTTCCTGTTGGAGAATGGATTGGTCGAAGAGAGATTTCTGACGAAGAAAACGCTTTACGCCATCACGGAAAGAGGCGTGACTGTTTTCAAGACTTTGAACTTCAACAAATATCTTGAGAAAGTGTCACACGCTCTTTCGGCTATCGATGACGCAATGGACACTTTGCCTTTGATTTCAAAGGACCAAGATGAACCGCTGGAAGAGTAGAACGAAAGGTAATAAGCAGGCTGTGGCGCAGTCCTAAGCGAGGAATAATGGTCAGACTCTCGCCCGAAAGTCTATGGCAGTTGAACGAAGAGGAACTCGAGGAAATTCTCGATCGAGACTTTTTGCCCAGCCGAAGGAAGGAAATTCGCTTCTACGCGCCGAGCTTCATGTACTATAAAACGGATTATTTCTGTTCTTCGTCAGACGATTTTCCAACGATATCCGTCACGGGCAGGAGTTGCGCTCTGAAGTGCAAGCACTGCGGCGGAATAGTGCTGAACACGATGCACGAAGCCACCACTCCTGAAGCGCTTTTTAAAACGTGCGCAACTCTGAAGCAAAGGGGGGCAATAGGCTGCTTGATAAGCGGCGGATGTTTGCCCAACGGTGCCGTTCCTATCGGCGGCTTTATCGCCACTATAGCGCAGATCAAGAAACAACTCCAATTGACGGTTTTCGTGCACACGGGAATCATCGATTTCGAGACCGCAAAAGACTTGCGGAAGGCTGGAGTCGACGCAGCACTGATCGATGTTCTGGGCTCAGATGAAACTATACGTGAAATATACAATTTGAGAACGACAGTGAAGGATTATGCTGATTCGCTACGGGCTCTGACTGAAGCAGGGATTCCGTTCGTGCCCCACGTTATCGTTGGGCTTCACTACGGCAAACTCAAAGGCGAGCTGAGCGCGTTACAGATGATCTCCGAGTACGTGCCGTCGGCTCTGGTCGTGATTGCGTTCATGCCAATACGCAAGACTGATATGGAAAACGTCAGCCCCCCAAAACCACAGGACGTTGCAAGGGTCGTGGCGGCCAGCAGACTGATGTTCCCTCAGATTCCAGTGGTGTTGGGCTGTATGCGGGCAAGAGATGACCTCAGAAGCGAGACTGAAATCTTGGCGATAAAAGCCGGTGCGGATGCAATTGCTTTTCCGACGGAGCAGGCTGTGAAGTTTGCCGAAAGCCGCGGATTGAAAACTTCCTTTTCCTCCTATTGTTGCTCGCAGATCTATCTTGACATGAGGACCTAGCTATTTCTGATACGCAACAATCACTGTCATCAACAGCAAATTCTGTCACAGCCGCTGCGGAGAAGACTGGCAAAACGAATGCTGGAAACAAGAAGAAGCTGACGAAGGCCAGAACTATCGGTACGGCAGCGAAGATGTATCCTGGAATGAGAATCATGATGTACGTAGTCATTCTTGAGTAGATGTTGCCCACGGCAAAGCCTTCCGTCCAGAATTTCCTGAGCAGAATCGTGATCTCGAGCATCGTTGCGGCGGCGACGGAGAACGTGTGAATGATTCCGAAGGCGGCAATAGCGAAGTAGTCCTTTCCGATGAAGAACGCGACTGCCGTGAGGATAATGATAGAGATGACGTAAATGATCGTTGCCATGAGGGTTTTTGCGGTGATCAACGTCCTCTTTTTCAGGGGCAGATGCCTCGTGTACGCCGAGGCTAAGCCTTCGATCGACAGAAGAGTCGGGGGAAGCAGAAGCGTCAGCATTGAAATCCCCGTCAGCATACCGAGAGCGGTGCTGGGTCCGATTTCGTTGAAAGAGGTGAACGTTGCCGCCAGCACGACGGTCTGCACAACCGGTAGGAGAAACAGGCTTGCGTAAGCCGGCGATCTGGAGGCGACCCTTATGTCCTTGCGGATGATCCCGATCCACGGGATCTGAGGTGTGATGATCGTGTCTTTAACAGTCTCTCTGACACTTCGTGCCACGTTGCCCGTTCCGATTTCTCTCACGGTTCGAGTGACCCATCGTAAACAGTAGTAGGCGAGGAGCGCGTATGCACCCGAGGACACGATCGACAAGCCAAGAGTTGCGTAGTTCACGCCTTTCGTGAAAGTGGTGTAAGAGGCTAGAAACGCGTACGAAAAAGGATAGACCAGGACGAGTGCCTGTGAAATAGACGCAAGACCCTGCGTCAGGAAGGCAAAGGATTCCACTATTTGTCTTGCGAAATTCACCACGAGATACGCTGCGAATGTTGGAAGAATCCACACGAGCATAAACATGAACCTCAAGACTGTCTGCAGCCTTGATCTGCCTCCTGCTCTTGCCACCTTTGCATAGAAGAATCTGGCCAACAGAACGGTGAGAGCCAGTGCGAAGATTTCACTAACAACAACGCCCGCGAGAGATATGATTCCGCCCAGAACCGAGCCGCCGATGAAGAAGAAGACTCCTAGGAAAATCGCGGCCGCCGCGACCAAGGGGATATCGAATATTCTCACGAAGCACAAGAACACGATTCTGGAAATGTCTTGTTTCGAAAGGGGGAGAGGGCTGAGAACGTCCACGATTTTGGACGACACGAAGGATGTGGACATCTGAAGTCCCATGAAGACTATCAGGAAAAGCACGACTGTGAGAAAGGCCGAGATGCCTCCTGGAAGGGCCACTTCTTTCGGAACGGGCTGTCCCATCTCAGGAAGAATTATTGGCAGGAAAACGGTGACTGCGAAAACTGCCAGAAAGACCGTGGTGACCAGCTTGCTGATCAGCGTGTTGAATTTGGCGTTGGAAACAAGCTGCTTGATGTCCCTTCTTCCGCCCTGAGGGAGTCCTGACCCGGCTCGAAGCGAAAAGATGGATTGGAACGAGACTTCCCTGTAGACCGTGCTCGACAGTCGCCAAAGTTCCGAGAATTTCACGGCGTCTTCTACTCCTCTTCGAGAGCCTTGATGATGTCTTGCATTCCTGCTTCCTGCTCTGTGACTTTCAGGAAAATGTCTTCCAAAGAGCCTTCTGCACTTCGCACGAGTTTCCGAAGATCATCCACCGTGCCTTCGCCGACTATCTTTCCCTTGTTTATTATCCCCACGCGCGTGCACAGTTTTTCGGCGACTTCCATTATGTGCGTCGAGAATATGACGGCTCCACCCTTCTTGGCGTGGTAGGTTATGAGTTCCTTGAGGATTTTCGAGGCGCGAGCGTCCAGTCCGATCAGTGGTTCATCCAGAATCAGAAGCTTCGGGTCATGCAATAGCGCAGCGAGCAGTGCGACTTTCTGTTTGTTACCCATCGAGAGGGCAGCAATGGGCGTGTCAAAGTATTGGTTCAGTTCAAAGGCAGACACGAATCTTTCGAGCCTGGAGTTGACGGTCTTCTTGTCCAATCGTCTGATCGAGGCCGTGAACTCTAGGAACTCCCTCGGCGTGAGTGAGTCTAACAACACGACTTCTTCGGGCACGTAGCCGATTTGGCTTTTTGCCGCCACTTCGTCTGAGATCGGTGTGTTGTATATTTCGACCTTGCCGCCTCGCGGTTGCAGTACTCCTACTAGCACTTTGATCGTGGTGGTCTTGCCCGCGCCGTTGGGACCCAGGAGTCCGTAGATCTCGCCGTTCCTTACTGTGAACGACAGGTTTTCGACAGCCACGAACGAACCGTAGCTGACGACCAGTCCTTCAACTCTCACCGCGGTCAATTCCATTGATAATCCTTCACCAGTGAATCATAACTTCCTTGTTCTGTTGCCTTAATACATTTCCCTCGCCAACAACTAAACAAACGTGAAGGATTCTGACTTTCGAAGTGATTCGAAGTAACTGAAACGCTTTGCACTTTCACAAAAACACCGCGAAACGTTGACTACTTTCCTGACCGTGAGCCATTGCTTACCATTTTGAAACCGAGAACTACAGCCCACAACGATGCGGCGAGGGCCGAAAGAGTCTCTGGAATCGCTACGCCGGGCACGTATCTGATTATGAATTCCAAGATCCACACCAAGGCAGCAAACAAGGCCACTGCCAGAGTGAACACTGCTTTCTTAGGTTTGGCCAGAGAAAAAAGGATATCGTAAACACAAGCATGGAAACAGGGAACAAGGCAAAGAAAGCCACGGACGCGTAGACATGCATTGGCGTCATGTTCTCTGTAAAAACTCCTATGCTGGTGAGTGCAACGGCACAGAGCAAGAAGATTATTGCACCAAACCGACCGAGAACGCTTTTCTCAAAGCTGAGATAGAGCCCGGTCGCAAACAGCATGGTCAATATTCCGCTGATTATCAACCCTGCGTTGAACACGATAGCCGTGGTCCCCTGACATCACGCCTAAGTCGCTCAGGGCGTTGTCAGTCCAACTGAAACTGGGTGCCAAAGTTGTTGCAGCCAGTATGCATCCGAACGCAATCATGGGAGTGATTATTCCGAAAAAGCCAGATACCCTAATCCATGTCTTTCTCATTGAGCTCCTCAAGCTCTTCCCTCTGTATGCCAAAGTATCTAGTTTATGCAGTGTAAAAACGTGACGTTTTGTCTGCAGACCACAAGTAACTCTGGGCGCTAGTGCGTAGCCAGCGCCTTCGGCAACCTTGATGATCTATGGTGGAACGAATCTTCTTAGTCTATCAAGTGAGCTTATTCTTTCTTTGTTCCCTATCTTTGCTTCTTGAACTGCTTGTCTGAGTATCTGTACGGATTGATCCATCGCTTTTCGGTCAACAGGGTATGGGACTCCGTCTTTTCCTCCGTAGGCGAAGGAATATTTCACGGGATCTTTCCAGCTTGGCTTCTCACCGTAGATCAGTTCGGCGATTAAGGCTAGTCCTCTGACGGTCGCTGGACCGACGCCTCTGAAGCTGAGGAGCTCTTCATAATTGGCTGGCTGGAACTCGTAAACGTTTTTCAGTGTTTTCCAGTTGATGTTCCATGGCATGGACAGCATTTGAGGCAGATTTCTCGCCTCCACGTCAATCGTGCTTGGTATCCATTCACTCAACGATTTCTGGAATTCCGGCCTGGCTGACATGACCAGCCGCATCAGTCGTTTCGGTTGCTCCTTCACCAGATCGACTGAAGCCTTGCGACATCCCTCACTCTCCTTTGCGGTCAGGTCTAGCACCATTGGCTTCTTTGCTTCTCCAACGATCGCGTTGTGCGGTTCAACAACGAATTCTTTCACTTTGTCGGAGAGCCAGTGGTATCGTCTCGCCGTACGATCCTGCTCGCATAGACCCTGCTGCACAACGGCCCATTTTTTGCCTTCTGTTAAGAAGAAAGCATGGTGGTAGAGCTGATAGCCTGCCTGAATCGCGGTGTTGTCGACTTTTGCGCTCATTCTGCTCGCGTATTTCAGGGATTCAACGTTGCTGTCTGAGAAGCCAAACTTTTCTCCGACTGCTTGAATTTCCTCAGGCGCGAGTCGAGAGGCTCTGCCCTTGCCTCCGCAGACAGCGATGCCATGCTCTTCCGGAGTTATTGCCTGTTTCAGAACGCCAGTTAGCACCGTCGTGACACCCGAGGAGTGCCAGTCGTAGCCTAGAACGCAGCCGAGCGCTTGGAACCAGAAAGGGTCAGAGACTCGTTTCAGAAACTCTTCGGAGCCATACTCTTCAAGTATGATTGAAGTGATTTCTTTTGCAAGTTTTCGCATCCGCACGATGAGGTATCTGGGGGCTTTTCCGTAGTGAAGTGGGAGTTTGGCGAAGCCTGTTCTTTGCAAGCGGTCATCTCTTCTGTTTCGCTCGTTGGCAATTGGATTAAGGACTCTTTTGCTTTAAAACGTGTCCTTCGCGGTCTATTTCTCCGCTTCTTATCCGGGTTGTGGATATGGGTGTGTGATTCTCGGACGGGATCATGTCTATTACGAATATCTGAAGTGGCGGCAATTTTTTTTCTTTTCTTTTCTTGTTTATATTAGTCGCTATTGACTCGGTTTCCTTGCTAACGACGAGGGCATCAACAAGCCCTTTTTCCAATGTGACACCGTAAGGGTCGTTGAGGGGAATGATTTTTGCTCGGACCGACCATCCATATTCTTGTAGAAATCTTTCCAGGTCTTTCAGTCGTTCTTCGTATGAGGCAACGATGTGTGGTTTGTTAATCTTCTCGGCGAATTCGTCAGAGGAGAGACCGATCAAAACGTTCTCGCCAACGTCAAAAGCCTTTGTAAGCAGGGCCTTGTGTCCTCTGTGGAGCTCGTCGAATGTGCCGCCTACAGCCACGTTCTTCACTTTTTTCATCTTTCTGGTTCATCCCAGCAGTCTTGCGCCTTGGAAGTCGATTTTTGCCGTGATGATTTTTTCTTGGGGCAGCACTTGCATAAAAGCTTGAACAACCCTTTTTGCGTTTTCCGATGTTGTTAGCGCGTGAATCACTTCGCCTACCATGTTCTGGGCCGCGCCTATTGCTCCTGCTCTTTCGGCAAGATCTGCTAGTTCTCGTAACTTGGGATTCATGAAGCCTGTTTCTTCCGCAAAATCTCGGCAGGAATGCATGAAGTTTTCAGGTGAAGGATTTGACAGGATTTTTTGCAGGGTTTTTCTGCCGCTCTTGTTGATCGCATGTCGTTTTTCAGACGAGGATAGGACACTCTTCGTTGGTATGCCCTGCAGCACTCCAGCGACGATGACGTGATTTGGCGTGAGAGGGATTCGGTCTATAACCGCCTTTCCCGGTGCGCCTGGCTCAACGGTGAGTATGCAACCGCCAATCATCAATGGGCCCACTGTTCCGAGTCCGGTTTTGCATTTGATCTCCGCAGCGTGGGCAATCTGTCCCAGCTCATTGTAGGTGTGGGTCAGGCCCAAGGCTTTCGACAAAGCCAACGCCGTGCTCAAGGCGCCCGCGGCGCTGGTTCCAAACCCCGCTCCGATAGGAACTTCGATTTGATGTTTGACTTTGACATCGAAGGTTGAATCAGCCTGTTGCAGAAGCATTCTCACCACAGTGCTGGTCGTTTCGGCTTCGGATGTGTGTTGCCCATTTATTTCTACTTGTATCTTGCTCTTTTCCAGCAGATGCGACGCTGACTTCGGTTGTTACTCCTTTTTCGATTACGAAGCCGCCGCCCCTGGCTCCTATCCTTTGAGGATCTGTAATTGGTTTTCCATCTTCCAGCGTGTCACATATCTCAAAAAAACTTGAAATTCCCGCGGGAGCAAATGCCCTCGCAGTCTTCGCTGACAATTATTCTCCTCTTTCTTCGGTTTTTTTCTTAAGCCCAAGAGAGGGAAACGCACGTTGACACGCTTTAATCACAGGTGGACCTACGAGCAAGACGAACGGTATCTCCGTCGCAAAAGTCCAGATAAAAATTGCTGGAATAAAAGAAGCCTGAATGGGTTGTTTGAAGTACGCCGTCGCTGAATAGAACAATTGACTGTAGCCCCACACTCCAACCGCCACGATTGCTGCTCCAACGCCCTGTCCAATTACAGACCCCACACCGTAACTTCTCCATTCACGCCAGCGCCTCGAAGCGATCAGTATCACACTCAAACTTACGATAACGGTCATAATAAATATGGCAACGATCTCCCAAGTTGGCAAACCTGTGAGTCCCGCGAATTGATCAGGCAACAATAAGGTTGGGAGCAATAAGCCACCAGCCACGATCACGCCAGCCAACGCCGTGCCCAAAGCCAGTTTTTTCGAATCTAGGCTTCTCTGCGAAACGTAACCAATGATAAAGAACATGACAAAATTGGACGTGACGCCCGCGGTGAGACTCAGCAAGGGGTCTCCATGGAAAAGCATATCCCTAACAAAAATGCCTATAGCAGCACCTGTCCCTCCAACCCAGGGTCCATATAGAACGGCGAAAATTGCAGGTATGACAGCGGCAGGCCAAAAGGCTACACCTATAAAGGTGAGACCGAGGTCCGTCAGCCGCCCAATTACAGCATACATCGCAGCGCATATGCCTAACACCGCAACATCCGAGGTCTTCGTCGCTTACCACTCTCATCGAAGTATGAATGTCTGTTGAAAAATAAGGTTTCCGTATGAATTGTCTATACAAGTCTAAACACGCCTAATCTATCCCTCAGCAGGCAAAGACTGGACAGTTTCGTAATCACTTTCTGGTTTCGAGTCTTTTAAATATGGAACATGACATTTTCTACGTGAAACGATGAGGGCCGCAGATGTCTGATGAATACGCGTCTCGTTACTTATTCACTCTTCTCAAATTGGCCGAGATGGGGGCACATCGTAGAACGGCCAAGATCTCAACCGAGTATTTGGCCAGAAGCTTGATACTTCTCAACAGACGGCTTCACGTTATCTTATTGAACTTGACCGCATGGGTTGGATCAAGAGAACGGCAACACCTGAGGGTTGTCTGATAAGAATCACGGACGTGGGCACACGAGAGCTCAACAAACTGCATCAGACGCTTCGCTTTGTGATGGAAGCGACTTATCCACCGTCAATAACCCTGGAAGGCACCGTGTTCACTGGATTGGGGGAGGGAGCGTACTACATTTCCAAGGAGAAATACCGGAAACAGTTCATGGAGAAGCTGGGGTTCGATCCATATCCAGGCACGCTCAACTTGAAACTCACGACCGAGTATGACTTTAAGGCTCGAAACGAACTTGAAGCTTATCCAGCAGTGGAAATCGAGGGTTTCATAAACGAAGACCGCACTTTTGGATCCGTGAAGTGCTATCCCGTCATAGTCCAAAACAAGGTCAAAGGCGCGTTAATCACTGCACTGAGAAGCCATTATGACGTTTCGGTTTTGGAGATCATTGCACCCGTTCCTCTTCGAAAAGCTCTCAATCTCAAAGACGGCCACAAAGTGAAGATTGAAGTCTTGACTCTCCCGTAGTCGTCGCGCGCGCTTTCATTGACCATATGAGCTGGGGTAGTTGTATTGATAGGTCACTTGACGCGAAGGTCTACGACTTGCTGCAAACAGGTAACCAAGTGCCAATCCCACGACGAGTCCTCCCAGGTGTGCCCATATGTTGACGTTGGGAGCAATATTGATCGTGAAAAGGAAGAAAGCATAGACCAGTGCTGTCAATATCGATTGTCCAATGGACCGTCTGGAATATATCATGACAGCTCCGAGCACACCGAAGATAGCGCCCGAGGCTCCCAAGGAGATAAAGTCGGTCGACAACATCAAAGCGGTCAACAACGTCAAAGCGTTTCCTGCCAGTCCACTTAAAAAGTAGATCGTCATGTATTCTTTTAAGTCGAACATCTTTTCGGCCCTCAATCCGTATATGAAGAGGAATAGCATGTTGCCAGCGATGTGTGCGATGTCAGCGTGGACAAACATTGATGTAATCATCCGCCACCATTCGCCTTGGAAAACATACGGGACGTACAATACTGTTGCCTCGTAGAACGCGCTGTCGTTTGTTTGGATGGCGCTCCCTCCATAGTACGATGTTACGATGTAGACGGCTACGTTTGCTGCGATGAGAATGAAGGTTGGAATGAATCTCTGCGAATTCTTGTACGTACGGCTTACCTCTTGGATTGTTCCATTATTTTCTGCTTGATTTTTGAAGAGCTATCCAACTCGTCTGAGCTGAATTTTCCAACTTTGACTATTCTGATCCTTAAACCTTTCTTCTTCACTGCTTCTGCCACCGCCTGCTCCAGGCCGCTGGAGTGACTGTCATGGCCAACCGCAACGATGTCTGGTCTAAGTTTGTCAAGCACCTTATCCCATGTCAAAATCTTCGTATCCCAGCATTGCCTCGTCAACAACCTTAAGGGAAGCGACCAACGCACATCTCTGGTTCTCTGGCATTATAGGCTTCCTTCCCTTTCTCTTTTCCACGGTACTATCTCTTGCCACGATCACTATCAGCTTCGCATGGGGTCCACCTGCTTTCTTGGCTTCCTCCAGAAACCTGACGTGTCCAAGATGGAGCAGATCGAATACGCCCGAGGCAAGAACTATTTTATTCTTTTTGCTTTTCTTGCTTTTGAGGGCCATTCAAAACTCACTGCTCCCAACAGTCTAAGCGCGTCAAGTAAACCTTCACAATAGGCGATCGACGTTAGGCTGACCTCGAATTTCTTCTTTTCCCTGTAGAACTTGGCGTCCTGTAGATAGTCTTTGGCCCAATCTACCACTTCTTCGACCTTGCCCCGTTCCAGATTTATCGGTGTTTTGCTGGCTTGCATCTTGCGAAAAACAGTTTCCGTGGTTTCTATGTATTTTGTTGCAAGTTGTTGCGCATTCATTCGACGAGCCTTCTAACGGTTTCAGGTGCGCCGGCCAGAACTATGAGGGCTTCCGCCTCCATGAAATGGAGGCTGCCTGGAAAGATCAGAGTGTGTGGGGGGTCACCGAAATCATTTTTCAACAGGGTCTTCACGTATCCCGCTCTTACGGTTGGGTTGCGGCTTCCTGCTCTTGCCACGCCAACAGCAAGCGAGTCATCCGTGACTGCTTTGGCGTTCCTCCTAGACTCGATTTCCAGAAGTGTCTTCAATGCGTCTCCAATGTTCAGAAAGCGTTTTTCCTCTGTCATGATGTCTAACAGGCACAGCGTGTGAAGCCCAGACTTCTTATTTTCGGCGATGACAGAGTAGGGCGTAATCGACGGATTTTCGGTAGCAAAAGGAATCGTTACGGTCTTTCCAAACTTGTAACTGTGCAATCCAGAAAGCCCGATAGCCGCTGAAAGTATTGAGGAACCGTGAACGACGCGGGTTTCTATACCGCGTTTCTTTGCCTCGATCCGCAAGGCTACGTGAGTCGTTGCGATCAGGGGGTCGCCTGGCACGAGCAAAACGGTCTTGCCTCTCTTTGCTGATTCAAAGACGATTTTTCCGTTGTCCTCTTCTAGATCCTTCCTGTTCAGGATGCGAGTTTCTTTGCCTGACAGTTCTCTGAATGATCTTGTTGAGAACTCGGGTAACAGACTCGTGTAAAGTTCGATGAAGACAGTGTTTGCTGTCTTGGTCTCTTCAAGTCCTTGGAGACTTATCCCCTTGTGATCGTGTAGACCAAGTCCGATGAAGACCAGTTCACCCAAATGTTCCAGCCTCTTCTCAACGAGATTGAATGTTACAGCTTAAAGCTTTATTCAACGGAAGCGCATGCACGCTGCTTACATGTTTGCACGGCGGAAATCAAAAACATGAATATTCTTGCAATCTTAAATAGAGAAAACGAGATAAGTGAAAGGCAGAAGCAGGTGAAATGTCGGAGGTGATACATTGCCAGAGAATAGTTGCCCGGAGTGTCCTGAGTGTGGAACGAGAATGATAAGCCGGAAGTCGAATGGTTCGTGTAAGTGTCCAAAATGCGGTGCGGTCTTCATCCCGAGCGGATGTACAGGCATTTTCATTCCCGCAAGCTTTATCGGCATACACTCGAATGTTCCAAAAAGCTTATCGGCATACACTCAAATGAACAAATAACAGATTTGCGGCGGACCTAGACATCGTTTCACAGATCAATCATGCTTCCGATTGTTATTGGCGTGTGAGCCAACATTGAATATCCATCTCTTTCACAGTGACCGCGCGCGTTAGACAGCGCCTTGCCTTTAAGCTTCGGACGGAATTTCTAACGCGCCTTATTTTCTTCTCAGAAGCACCATGTTCAAGTTGTTCGGATTTTCACTTTCTCAAGAGGCTTGTCGAGGGACCACGTACTTTCATTTCCCTCCCACCATCCCAGAAACTCAAACCTGCCGTTGAGTTCCACCAATAGCTTGAACTCCTGTGGAAAAATGAACTTCAAATCCTCGCTGCTCTCGAGCTTCAATTCCTTCCCATGATCATTGACCTCAAGCGACACCTCCTCAGTGAATATCTGATTAAGCATATCCTTCCAACGCATGTTGTAGACAGTTTTCACTTTGATTCCCTCTCTTTCTATGTCCCAGCTCTGACCTCACGTGCTCGCAATGTTGAAATACTGCAAAGAACGAACCATCATCAGCGAATGAGGGAGGATGCATGACTTCAAACGAAGACAGCAAACTAGCTGCACCCTGCGGTCTCTACTGTGGCGCTTGCATCGACCACTTGGTCCACAAAAACTGTCATGGCTGCGGCTGCAACTGCGACTCATGCGCTGCTTCAACCCATCACAAGCAATGCGACATCTACAAGTGTTGCGTTGAACAACGAGGTCTTGAAGCCTGCAGCGAGTGCGAAGAGTTTCCCTGCTCTCAGCTCATACAGTTCTGCTACAACCCCGTGTGGCAGCATCATTTGACAGCCATCGAAAACCTGCGAAGACGTAAAGCCGTCGGAACAGGAAGATGGCTAGAAGAACAAAAGAATGCATGGAGCAACGACTGGTACCGGAAGAAATGGCTCTGGCTCCAGAGAGAATGCGAAGACAGGCTGAAAAAGTCTAAAGAAGAATCAGAGCCGTAATGGGAAGAGAATCTAGAAATACCTCTGGATTGCCAAGTAAACAACGCGCGCACTAGCAATTAGTATGCGCTCAAAAACTGATTAAAAGCTTTAATCTGAAGTACACTCTAAAGTCAACTGAAGGGATTAGCGTGAACAAAGACGCCCGACTGCTTCTCGTGTTCGTGCTAAACCTCCTGTTGCCGGGACTTGGGTTTCACTATTCTGGAACGAAGCACAACCTCCGATGGTTGCGTCGGCTGGGTCTCGCAACAATGGTTGCGTTCTTGTTTGCTTTCCCTTTGGGCCTGGTCTTGTTTCTACCATATGCGACGACGAACTACCACTTCAGTTTGCTGGAACTTGCTGCCTACCTTGCCGTGATACTCTGCTCGGCTACGGTGGGAGCGAGCATCGAAGGAAGATTAGCAGAGAAGACGGGAAATTGCAACTCAAATGCAAGATAGCAAGTGCCTCCCGAGTGACAAAATGCAGGGCATTAGCCTGTGCGACAACAATGGGGGAACCGTAAGCTCTATATTTATTGATGAACGTTGTCTTCGAACAGTGTTTCCGTGGGCCCGTAGCTCAGTCAGGCTAGAGCGGCGGACTCTTAATCCGTAGGCCGCGGGTTCAATTCCCGTCGGGCCCGCCAACCACAGTGCAAATTTCCCCGGTTGACTACTTCTTTTTCCCTCTCTTTTTTCTTCCATAAACGAGAATTGGGCGTTATTGACGTCAATGTTGCTTTTCAAGCGTTTCAACCTGTAAACAGGTTTGATTTATCATGCTTTCGAGTGAAAAAAAATAGCACCAAAAACTTTTAGGCTGTCGAATCCTATTGGGACTTAAAGATCATCCAGTTTAGTATCGTGGCCATTATGTTGAACACAAACCAGAAATCAAGCGCGCGCGAGAACTGATTCGACAAGAATGCCCAAAGGCTTTAATGAAAGGCTTCAGCGAATTGATCCTATCATCGTAACCAATGTGTCTTTCATTCATGTTTTCATTTTTTCCCTGTCATAAAGCTCTACGTAACCACACTTACCGCAGACATAAGCAACAAGTTCTGCCCCCGGTATTCGCCAACTTGGGACTCCTGAATCTGAAGTTTCTATCTCCATGGGCCTTCTGACCATTCTTCCACGGCATCTGGGACACCTCTTGGTCTCACTCATGTCTTAACACCTCCTTTTTCCAGATAGAATTCCACGTAGCTGCAACTCTTGCAAGCGTACCCCCAGATACGAGGACCATGTCTTAATCGATAGTAGTTCGTTCCTTGATTCCAGTAGTAGGTTCCGTCAAGATGGCCTATATCCATTTCCCCACCGCATTTTGGACAATTCTTGACCTCACTCATGTTTGACCATTTTCCTTTTTCAACCACTCAAGTTAATTGGCGATCTTCAGTATTATTTCTTCCCATTTTTGGTGCATTGCTTGGAAGAGGAGACCAAACTAAAGTGTTTTTTCAAGGCCAAAGATTTTTTGAACGAATCTCCTTTCTACGTGACTCTCACCGTGCGTGTGCAAGTTGTGTTTATCCGAAAGTCATATTAGTCATGATCCACAAATCTGACAAATGCTTATTTGCAAATTGAGTTGTGAAAAAAATGAATAAGACTACGGTCGTTTTTGTAGTTCTGTGCGCCACGATTCTCGTCTCCGTTTCAAACATGCCCACTTCGAAAGCTTCTATAGGCAACTACAACTGGATTGGCACGATAGTGCGAAATGGTTATGATGACTTCTACGGAGCCTCTGTCACCGGATATGAAGAAGGAACAAATGCGAATCTTGTCGTAGGCGTTTCCAATGACTACAATTTTGTTAGTCAAATCAACGTCTCAGCAGTAAAGGTCGGCTTCGATTGGGGCATTAACTACAGCTCAAGCGAATGCAGTATTGATAACCCGTTCGTTATCTCTAGCTTCGGATTTCACATCTTCAACCTGAATTTCACGGTTCCGTCAGTATTGCTAGCGTCGAATCTAGTCACACACAGCTACACAGTCTACGTAGAGCACGTGAACAGTACTACCGGGAACAAAAGAGTAGTGAGCAGCTGGACACTGAGCGGCACCGGTTTTGCCGTGTTCTCTTCAGACCAGGCAGACGCTTACAACTACAAACAAGAGATCAATGCCTATCCTTCTTCTCTAGTCGACAACATTCCTCTTCTTACGGCAAAGGCAAGGCAATTAATGCTAGAATCGAACGTTGCTAAATCTTTGGCGAGCACCGCCTATACACGAGGAGATTTCAGCACCGCCAAAGCGCAGTATAACAATTCTCTGAACTTCATACAACAAGCTTGGTCCAACGAGACGGATAAGTGGTCAACGTTTGAAGATTCCTTTGCAGGCCTATTGAACGGTGGCGGTACTTTGCTCGCGTTCCAAGGATACGCTTGGATCCTCTTTGGCGTAGGCTTCATACTGATGAGCATCGGGGCTCTCGTCTACTTGACAAGAAAGAAACCACAACCGATGACAAACTGACGAAGGTTGTGGCAAACCCTTTTTTCTCAATTTTCTACGGTTCTACGATATTCTTTGATCGTGCTTTTCAGTAGATCAGCGTTGGGCAACGAGACACACTAAGAGTACAGCTCTGCAAAGGCTCCGATTCCAACCGAGCTAATGAGAAGAGTCACTCCCAGAGTGGTGAACGGATCGCCTTGGACCAGGATAAACCCAGACATCCATGCCAAAGCCAGGGTTATGAATCCGAAGTTGCCGACTGTTCTACGTGCACAGAGAACCGTGGATGCAAGCCAGATGAACGCGCCTAGTGTCAACAGAAACTGTATGGGTTGTTCCTGTGGAGCTAGCGAGAAGATCGTAAACTCGACTCCGAAATGAATGAACAAACCGCCGAGGAAGCCGAAGATAAGGATGAGCTGCTGGCGCATAACTTTCTCTTTGATAGATAGCGGCATCTTATCGTGGTGGGCAGATTGGTGTTCGTGCAATTTTCTTTTCAACCAGTTTCCTCTTAACCTTCGTTCAACGTCGTCTGATGGGGCGGCATCTTGTTTCTGATGAGGAGCTTCAATGTCCTCTGACAGCTTGACTCCCTTTCCTGCAAGAACGTAGTAAGACGCGTTTCTGACTTGAAGTTCGGTGACTAAGCCATTCTTGACAAATGACTTCAATGCCTGCGCCACGTTGACATTGGACAAGCCTGATTCGTGGACTATTTCCTTCCGGTTCATTGGCTTCTTCGCTTTAGCCATGGCTTCTATTGTTTTGATTCCAGTTGTCGAATCGGCCAGACCGATTTCCGAGCATTTCCTCGCAAAATCCTTTTGCGAAATGAATCTGCTTAACGGATTAATCGAATCCCTATCCATGAGAAAGTGAATAACACCAGCCACTATCAAGAGTAGTCCCAGAGCTAGGACAACTGTTCCCATCAAAGAAAACAGCCACATTTCCCCAAACACTTCGATCGGAGAAACGAAGCGCAGCAGAAAGCCCATCATCATAACGACTATACCTAAGCCAAGAGACGTGTCCTTATCAAGCGTCTTCATCAAGGATGCGAATCTGTTGCTCATTCAAACCCCTTAGAAATAGTTGAGAGTAGAATCTAGTTATATAGAATTACTCTATAGGTAGAATTACTCCACAAGCGGATACAATCCAGATTCCAGATATTCCGATTTTTGATATATCTGCGGATTTACGGGCTTGACCACAAATCATATCCGCTAGACACTTGGTTTGTTGTTCGAGACAATTCCATATAATCCCACGTGAATGTAAGCTCCAACTCAATCGCGCGGCAACGTATTTTTTTGAGAAGTAGACCAGAGTGTTCGGGTCGTCTTGAACAAATCCCGTCGTGGCATAAAGCAATAAATAGAAATCCTTGGAACAATCATTAGGTGCACTGGCGCACGATCGAGGAAAAACAATGATCAAAACGGTTTGGAGCATAACCTTCAGCGTGTCAAATCTGAAAAGAGCCACGAGATTCTATGAGGACACATTGGGGTTGGAGAAGAAGTACGAATTTCCAAGCTATGTCGGCTTTGAGTGTGGAGGCGTCGAAATAGGTCTGACACCGAAGCCGAAAAAGAAAGTTCCACATGATCCCTCTGTCTCAGTACAACTCCTCGTGAGTAACGTTGAGGATTTCTGCAGAAGGTTGAAGGCGAAAGGAGTCTGCTTAACTAACGAGCTTCACCAAGAAACTTGGGGAGGGAAGCAAGCAACCTTCAATGATCCAGACGGAAACGTTCTTGAAGTTACGCAAATTGACTGGAAGAAATATTACAAAGTCTCCGCGAAAGGCGCTTGACTGACCATACGATTCACGGCATATCAGAATTCAAGACGAGTAGCTCTGATGCCTGTGATGTAAAAAACACGGTGTTTTCTGATTGAAACAATGAATATCATAAGCGCAAGATCTTGAGAGCAACAAATATAAGCGTGAAGGGGTCATGGAGAAAGATACTTGGTGAACAAGAGATGGATGTTTGGAAGCTACGGGCATCCATGGCCGGAACGATGGCCCTGATAATCGGAATATCTACGCTGTTCTTCACAGTAGTATTGAGCTTAACGGGCTATTTTGACTTCCTGACGCTGGGCGTGCTGGTAGTTGGAATGAGCGTCGTTCAATGGTTGATCTCGCCTTATCTTATCGATGCAATGTATCACACAAAAGAGATCTCGCAGACTGAGCAACCTAAACTGCACGAGATAGTCGACAACATAAGTCAAAAGAGCGGAATCAAGAAGCCGAGACTGATGCTGGCTCAAATACCTCTGCCAAACGCTTTTGCGTACGGATCACCGATCGCGGGAACTCGCGTAGCAGTGACGTCAGGATTAATGAACACCTTGAATGACGGTGAAGTTGAAGCCGTTCTGGGACACGAACTCGGGCACCTAAAGCACCGTGACGTGCAGGTGATGATGTTCGTTTCATTGCTGCCTGCAGTGGCTTATTACATTGGTTTTTCCCTCATGCTTTCAGGCGCTTTTGGCGGAAACCAGAAAAACCAAGGCAGTGCAGCAGCGATGGGAATGGTTTTCATGGCGTTTTCATGGATAATGAACCTGTTCATACTCTCCCTCAGCAGACAAAGAGAGTATTACGCTGACAGGCACAGTGCAACCACGGTAGAAAACGGTTCACAGAAACTTTCAACAGGACTCGCAAAAATCGTCAGCGCCACAAAGAACATGCGAGGAAACAGAAAACAGACAAAGAACATGGGCGCTTTTAAGGCGCTTTTCATAGCCGATCCCGACCGCGCCGAGATAGATTCAGCACAACTGTCATCGGTCAGAGGTGTGGACAGCCAAAAGCTGGTTGACGAAATCCTTTCAAAGAAACTGACGACCGGGGATAGAATTCTAGAGATCTTGTCAACGCATCCGAACATAATCAAGAGACTCAGAGCCCTCAAACAATTAAACTAGAAGATCACCACCTAGGTTCGCTTTCTTTGACGCAGGGCAAAACCATTAAAGACTACAAGTTAGACTAAAGCCTAACTTACAGGAAGCAGCATCGATGAAGACAGACCTCGTTTTCAAAGAAATAGAAAAGATGCAGAACGAAATGACTCAAACTCTAATGGAGCTCATTCGCATTCCTGCAATAGCTCCTGAAAGCGGTGGAGACGGTGAAACCAAGAAAGCCGAAAAACTCGAACACGTCCTAGGGAAGATGGGCTTCTCTAACATACGACATTTTGACGCAGATGACGATAGAGTTTCTTCCAAGAAAAGACCCAACATCATCGTTACGATTGACGGTGAAACGAAGGAGAGGCTGTGGATTGTCACGCACGTCGACGTAGTTCCGCCGGGCGAAGAAGCTCTGTGGACCGTTACGAAACCTTTTGATCCGAAAGTCAAAGACGGAAAGGTCTACGGAAGAGGTGTCGAAGACAACATGCAGTCAATGATATCATCCTTATGGGCTGCAAAGGCTTTGATGAACTTGAGAATCACGCCAAAGCGGACCATCGTCCTGTGCTTCGTCGCGGACGAGGAGCAAGGAAGCAAATTCGGAATACAACACCTAATACGGCAAAACCTTTTCAGGAAAGATGATCTGGTGTTGGTGCCGGACGGTGGGAAGAGCGACGGCAGTTTCATCGAGATCGCTGAAAAGAGTTCGCTCTGGTTGAGAATCACCACCATAGGAAAACAGACGCATGCAAGTATGCCAAGCGACGGATTGAACGCCAATCGCGTGGGCATGGAATTCTCAATCGCTCTCGATCAGATGCTGCACGAAAAATACCCAGCAAGAGATGAGTACTTCGACCCGCCAGAGAGCACGTTTGAGCCTACGAAGAAGGAAAAGAACGTAGACGCCATAAACATCGTTCCTGGAGAAGACATAGTTTATGTTGATTCCAGAATTCTGCCTCGCTATGACGTTGACGAGGTCCTGAAGGAAATAAAGTCGCTTGCAGCCGATTTTGAGAAGAAAACAGGAGCGAAGATAACGATCGATGTCGTCTACAAGACCATTGCTCCTAAGCCCACGGACGCCAATGCGAAAATCGTGACTTTGCTGAGAGAAGCAGTGCAATCAGTAAGAGGGGTCAAATCGACGGTCGGTGGAATCGGCGGAGGAACATGCGCGGCGTACTTTAGGAAAATCGGAATTCCCGCCGCTGTTTGGTCCACCGTTGACGAGATGGCCCATCAACCCAACGAGTACGCAAAAATCGAAAACATGATCAACGACGCCAAGGTTTTTGCCCTATTGGCTATGGAATGAGCCTTTGCTTCTGCAAACTAGTAAGGAAAATCATATATTCGCTGAAATCAATCTTCAAGTCAGGTATTGCTATGAGTGAAAAACCGACTACTGCTTACCTACTCTCTCTGATTGGCGGAATATTCGTATTCCTAGGTGGGCTTCTGTGGGCAGCTGTGGGCGCGCTCATCGCGTTCTTGACCGGTTTTGGCTTTCTTCTATGGGCTTTTCTGATCTTTGGAATCGTAATCATCATCGGTGCAGTGCAGCATGAACAGTAATCCAAATTCGACGCACACTTGGGGTATCGTTATCCTTGTTCTCGGAGTCATTTCACTCTTCGGCGTGGTAACAGCGCTCGGTGGATTACTGGCGATAATTGGCGGAGCAATGGCATTATCCTGGAAGCCCTCAACCCCCACACCCACGCCAATAAGCATCCTAGACTCAGCAACCCTTTCTTTTTTTGGTTGCAACCGGACTAATCGCGCGAGCCGCCTGTAGGGCTGTAAGAAAAGCTTATAGCCTTGGTTGGATAATCCATCCAACAACCATGGACTCCAACAAGATAGCCGTTATTGCAGTTCTTGTCGCGTTGGAAACAGCAACAAACTATGCGATGATTCCGCTTTACAACGTAAAACTGATGGACATAATAGTTTTCATTGGCGGTTTCTTGTTCGGGCCACTGGTTGGGGCGTCGATTGGCGTCTTCTCCTGGACAGTTTATGGAACGTTGAACCCGTTGGGTTTCTCGGTTAACATATGGGTGGCTACAATGCTTTCTGAGACAGTCTTCGGGGTTGTCGGAGGCTTGGTTGGCAAGACCACGATTTTAAGCTGATAACCTGTGATAGATAAACTGCTTGCACAGGGAAGGGAAGAATCTGAAAGCTTCAAACATTTTCTCCCAAGCTGAGAAGGAAGGAAGAAAAGCCTTACTCGAAACCGAAGCGAAGACCGTCTGCATGGAATACGGCATCCCAGTTACGAAGTTTGAACTCGCAAAGAACAAAGCAGACGCCGTAAGATTCGCGGAATCAATCGGCTTTCCAGTAGTTTTGAAAATAGTCTCACCTGAAGTGATCCACAAGTCTGACGTCGGAGGCGTTGTCATCGGGATAAAAAACGCCAAAGAAGTGACAGACGCCTACGAGAAAATCATGGAAAACGTTAAGAGAAACGTTCCAAAAGCAAGAATTGAAGGCATGTTGATTCAGGAAATGGCTCCGTCAGGAACAGAGGTTATAGTGGGATCTGTAAAAGACCTTCAGTTTGGGCCAGCCATAATGTTTGGGCTCGGTGGCATCTTTGTCGAGGTACTGAAAGACGTGACTTTCAGAATCGCGCCGATAACGGAAGACGAGGCAATGGAGATGATAGGTGAAGTCAAAGCTTATCCTTTGCTCAAAGGTTACCGGAACACCCCGCCTGTCGACCTTGAAGCTATAACCAAAATTCTGCTTGACACGTCAAAACTAGTTATGGAACATATGGAGATCAAGGAATTAGACCTTAATCCAATCATAGTTTATGAAAAAGGAGCAAAAACCGTCGACGCACGCATAATTCTAGAATAGGTTTTCACCCTCTCTTTTTCACCTTTCGCGTCAAGAAGACAATCTGGGCGCGAACTCCTCAGAAGGGCAAAAGTAATAAAACAGATTCTGGAATGCACAAGACTGAAGGAAAGCTGACTTGTCAGCACAGCAAAAGAACCGCACGATCGAAGAACTTGAAGAGAAACTTAGGCTGCTGAAAGAGAAGAGGGCAACCTCGTACGATCATGCGACAGAATTTGCTGAAAATCGTGACAAGCTCAACGACAGGGTCAAAAATGTCCGCGGGGAGATCGAACAGCTGCGCGAACAGAGAGACGAAATAAACTGCAGGGTCAAAACGCTGAAACAGCAAAGAAACGACCTGACTTCAAAAATCAGCGAGAAAATCGAAGAAATCAAGAACCTGCGAGAAAAAGTCATAGACACGGCTCGGAAAAGGTCTTCCAAGAGCCACCAGACACTGCAGGAAGAAGTCGAAAGAATAGACTGGCAGATACAGACCACCCCACATACTCTGCAAGAAGACAAGGATCTCGTGGAGAAGGTAAAGGAACTTGAAGGTCAATTAAACGTTCATAAAAAGTATGAACGCATGAACAAGAGAATACGCGATCTGCGCGTAGAAGTTGAGAACTTAAAGACCGAAAGCAGAGAATGCCACGAATCTCTCACTAACAATGCAAAGAAAAGCCAAGAACTTCATGAGAAAATGCTCGGAAAAGTCGAGGAGTTCAGAAGACTGCGAGCAGAAGCCGATAACGTGCACAAACAGTTTGTGGCATCGAGAGAGAGTGCCCAGCCCGTGCAAGACGAAATTGCAGCTATCCTCACCGAAATTAAGAAACTAAAGGATGAGATGCGAGAAGAAGAGAAAAAGGAAAAGAAGCAGAGTGAAGCTGAGTTGAGACAGACAATTGAAAGCAAGGCTAAAGAAAAGCTGAAGCGCGGCGAGAAACTGAGCTGGGAAGAATTCCAAGTTCTTGCAGAAAAGGGAATTTCGACGCAAGATTAAAGTGATCACGCAACAGTGTACTACATGAATGAGATAAACATGAAAGCCGCTCCTGGAAACGAGCAAAAACGTGTTCTTGTTCTTTGTGTTGACAGAGATGGTGATCTGGGAGCCAAGGCCGGCGTCAAGACCCCCGTGGTTGGAAGAGAAGAGAACCTGAACGCCGCCGTATCCCTAGCCCTCAAAGATCCCGAGGAACCTGACGCAAACGCCATTTTCGAGGCGGTTCGTATATACGACCGCTTGAAGGCTGAAAACCGTCCTGAAGAGACCGTTGAGGTGGCCAGTCTTTCTGGTTCTGAACTGGGCGGCATCAGCGCAGACAGGAAAGTCGTTGCCGAATTGAATGACCTATTGGGCTCGTTTCAGGCGACCGAAGTAATACTGGTGTCCGACGGATACTCCGATGAAGCAGTGTTGCCCGTTATCCAATCTAGGGTGCCCGTGTCGTCGGTAAGGCGGATCGTGGTTAAACACAGCGAGTCCATAGAAGAGACAGCTGCGCTGTTTACGCGATACCTGAGAGTTCTCGTGGATAGCCCGCGCTATTCTCGAATTGCATTAGGGGTGCCGGGTGTACTTATTCTCCTGCTGGGAATATTCTCCATTTTTGGATGGGTGCAGTATTATTTGATCGCGTTCGCCATTGTCTTGAGCGTGGTGCTTGTCGTTAGAGGTTTCGGCGTAGACAAGATGGCCAAGGATTTCTACAAATGGGCGAAAGAATACTCTCCGCCTCCATTGCGCGTTCAGATCTCGAACTTTTCCGCAATCGCCGGGGTGTTGCTATTTGTGCTCGGCGTGTATTTGGGAGGAGCCAAGGCTGCGTTAGAATTCACTGCACAACCCGACATAACATCCTATTTGACAATACTTCCCAGACTTACGGGCTTCTTCATCGGGGATGCAATAACGCTCATCGTCATTGGCATATGCGTCGCCTTGCTTGGCAGAGCCATTCGATGGTATCTTGAACACGACGCGCGTTTGTTGCGTAACGGCGCGTTGATCGTGACAATTGCATGGTCCAGACAGATTTTCCTGTCTGCTTCGGATTTGTTAAAAGGAGTCGAAGGCATCGAGAGAGTTGTCTTGGCTACAGTGATAGGCATCCTGATCGGAATAGCCTCAGTGCTCATAGTGTTTGTTCTGCACCGGAGAGCGAAGAAGTTCTTCCGTGAAGATGAACATCGGATGGAAGAATTCGGAGAAGAGTGATGCCACGCGGATGAACGGGACCGAGGAACGGCGCGCGACCGTCAACTGGCGTTGCAAGCCATCTTTTGAGCATTTGCATCCGATGACCGAGTGGAAAGTACCTCCAAGAGAATGGCAAGAACTAGGGAAACTCTTAATTGAGAGGATCAGGGTTTTTTGACATGAAACGCAAGGAAATCTCAGTGCGCCGAAGCACTTGAGAGTGCGGGGTTCGACTAGTGTTTAAGACGTTGCTTTCCGCCGTTGGGGCCTACAGGATTTACGAGGGATGGTTATGGCGTCAAGTTAAGGCTGGCGCCAAACCGGAACACATAGCCATTATTTTGGACGGTAACAGAAGGTGGGCTTCTGACAAGATTATGAACCCTTGGCTTGGACACGAAAAGGGCGCTGAGAAGGTTGAGGAGCTCCTTGATTGGTGCTTGAAACTGAACGTTAAATCAATGACGCTCTACGCGTTTTCAACAGAAAACTTCCGACGTCAACAGCTCGAGGTGGCCGAGATCATGCGGATCGCCGAGCAAAGTCTCAGGAAACTTCTGACGGACGAGCGCATACGAAAGAACAGGATAAGGGTGAAAGTCATCGGCAGAGTGAACTTGCTGCCAAAGAGCCTTCAGCGACTCATCGCAGACGTTGAAAAAGCCACGCAGGACTACGATCAGCACTTCTTGAATTTCGCATTTGCCTACGGTGGAAGGGCCGAGATCGTGGATGCGGCAAGAAAGATCGCTGAGGAAGTTCATGAGGGCAAACTCGACCCTGAAAAAGTGGATGAAAAAACCTTTGAACAGTACCTTTACACTTCTCACATGCCCCAGCAAGATCCCGACCTCATTATCAGGACTTCGGGTGAGGCACGACTAAGTGGTTTTCTGCTCTGGCAGTCAGCCTACAGTGAACTGTGTTTTCTGGACGTCTATTGGCCAGATTTTCGCAAGATCGACCTGCTACGGTCCGTGAGGACTTTCCAGAAACGAAAGAGACGTTTCGGAGAATAACCAGGATCAGGCTCTTTTGCGCGCGCTGACGATCGAGACCACGTCTCTGTCTTTCAGAATGTAGTCTTCACCAATGCGCTTCTTCTCACGAGCTTCAACTGCATAGATGAAGCCTTCACCGAGCTCCGTGTGAATTATGTACGCAAGCTGACGAGCCGTCGTTCCGTAGGGGACGAGGTAGGCGTCAGGCAGCACTCTTCCAGCGTGATCGCTCAAATGTTCAACGTCTTCAACGGGATAGACCGTTATCATGCTCAACAATTTGAAGTAGGCGGTGTTGATCGCTTCCTGCACACCCGTTGAGCCGAAGTCCAGAAGGATTTTTTGTCTTATCGTCTCCAACGCCCTGATCTGGACCTCGTTGAGTCTTTCGGGTGCGCTGATCCCGAAGTTGCAGTCCCCAGGTCTGTAATCGATCAACTTTTTCTCCGCCGCTCTCCTCAGCGCGAGCTCCGCCTCCGAGCAGGCTGGAATCACGAGTTTATTGGCTTTCTTCAACCGTTCCAAGTTGGCTTCGGACGTGGGCAAGTCCATCTTGTTAGCAACGATGAGTATAGGTTTAGAAACTTGCCTGAGCACATCCACGAACCTTAGGAAATCATCATCGCTCCAAAACGTCGGCTTGTCGGCGCTGAGGCCCGCTTTTCTTATCGCCTCAAGAAAGTGTGCGCGCTTTATTCCCAGTCCGCTTAACCGCTCTTCAAGCATCCCAACGAGGTCTTTCGACTCGGCTTCGGCTGTTCGTGCAATTTTCAGCCAATCCTTCCTAAGAATCGAGGCCATCCACATCGTTATCTCGTGCTCAAGGAACTTCACGTCTTCCAAAGGATCATTCTCGCCAAGTTTGCAGAGTCTGCCTTCACAGTCCGTTCCACCCGAAGCGTCAACGATGTGTATCAGCGCGTCGGCCTTTCGAATCTCATCCAAGAACTGGTTGCCAAGCCCCTTTCCCTCCCAAGCTCCGGGCACGAGCCCCGCACAGTCGATGAAGTCGATGGGTATGAGTCTCACACCGTTCATACATATGGAGTTGGCAGGATTGTCAGTGACATCGAATTCTTCGTGGACGCACGGCGTTCGAACGTAGCCTATTCCCCTGTTGGGTTTTATCGTCGTGAACGGATAGTTTGCGATCTCCGCGGGAGCCAGCGTTGCCGCACAGAAGAAAGTCGATTTCCCAGTGTTAGGTTTTCCAACGATTCCCAACAATTTCGAATAGGACTTCTGCATTTCCCTCACTCCCTGCCGTCAGTCCTCAGGTCAAATCTGCTTTTGCAGTTGTTAGATACCTTGGTGCGAGACTCTATATGGTTTGTGCTGGCAAGACTGACCTGAACAAATCAAAAGGAAAACACTCTCACGCCGTGCATATTTGGATCCTAATATTCATGATACATTGAAACCGAGGAGGGTAGGGTACACAATAAGCTTTTTTTCAGCGAATAAATCCCCGCACACTTCACCGTGCAACTAAGCCCATATGTCGAGCATCCTCACTTTCTAAGCTTCTCGGTCAACGATCTTCTTGATCTTTCTCAACGCAGGACTCAGCCTGACAGGATATCGACGAACACGCGTAAGCCTCTTGTAATCGTCAGGGAGTCGCGATAGGTTCTCAATAGTTGCTTCTCTGATCTCTTCCAGACTAGGCGCCTCACGCGAGGATCGTCCTCTTTCCATGACTCTAGTCAACAAAGATTCCCCAGCCACCTTCTCATTCTCCAACCCGATCACGTCCTGAACGTACCTTCCGTCCTCGTCGCTCTGCCTGAAAACCTGTTTCCTCCCCGGCAACGTGATCTTGCCCTCGCTCAATTTCATCGCCGGAACAAAAACCCCACGCTCAAACATGCCCGACAGTTTATAGACAACGTCAACATAAGGCCTGTCAAAAGAAGTACTCATTCGCGTGCCAACTCCAAACGCATCGATCATCGGCGCCCTTTCTCAACAAATCCGCGATCACAAACTCGTCCAAATCTCCGGTCGCGAAGATCTTAACGTACTCAAGACCATGAGAATCCAGTATCCTCCTCACTTTCCTACTCAAACCCAGCAAATCACCGCTGTCGAGCCGAACGGCGTTCAACCTACGCCCCTCCTTCTCAAGCTCTTTAGCGACGACGGCAGCGTTCTCGGCGCCCTTCAACGAATCGTAAGTGTCTATGAGCAGAGTTGAACTGTCCGGAAACGTCCTTGAAAAAGCTCTGAAAGCATCTATCTCATGGTCGAAGGACATGACGTAAGAATGCGCCATAGTTCCAAACACAGGAATATTGTACTTCATGCCTGCAAGAACGTTGGAAGTACCGTCAGCTCCGACGAGATAGCTACACCTCGCCGCCTTCATTCCAGCATCGGTTCCCTGACTTCTCCTCAGACCGAACTCCACCACAGACCTGCCCCGCGCCGCACAGACCACTCTGGAAGCTTTCGTAGCTAACATGGTCTGCAAGTTGACCGTGTTAAGAATGAACGTCTCAATCAACTGAGCTTCAATCATGGGCGCAGTGACCCTAATCAGGGGCTCGTGCGGAAAGACCACAGTTCCCTCACGAACGGCCCACACTTCACCCGTGAACCTGAAGTCTTCAAGATAATCAAGAAACTCCTCACTCAGCTTCCGTTTCCTCAAATACCCGATCTGCTCTTCACCGAACCTCACGTTTTCCAGATAAAGCAACACCTGCTCCAGCCCGGCGAAAATGAAGTACGACCTGTTGGGAGGCAGTTTTCGAATGAAAAGATCAAACGTCGCGACTTCATTCCTCTCGTTTTCAAAATAACTTGCACACATTGTCAACTCATAAAAATCGGTCAAAAGATCCATGTTCGTTTCACTAACAAAGTCAAAGCCAGCTTTCTTCATTCCGCACCCTCAGAAGCAATATTTTTGGCTGTTCACTTTAACCTATCTCTCCAAGCACTACAAAGTGTTTTTCCAGTGAACGTTTATCTGGCTTCTTCACAGCCTTCCATCTGAGCTGGGGAGCTACGCATGTCTATTTTGTCAACCAAAAAACTCAGACGTCTTTCCCTCGGTTTCCCCACTTTAGACGATGTTTTTACAGGATTTGAGCTCGGCGATTTTGCCGTCACACAAGGCAATGCAGCGCCATTCATGTCCTCGGTTCTTTCTGTCCGTGCTCAGTTACCAAGCGAGCGCGGAGGTTTAGAATCATCTGCCGTTTTCATCGATGGCGGCAACTCGTTTAGCCCCTATGAAGTTGCGGAAACCGCACGCGATTACGGCTTGGATTGCAAGGCAACCTTGGAAAAAGTGTACGTTTCAAGGGCTTTCACCGCCTACCAGCTTTCATCACTAGTTCTTGACAAGGTTTGTTCCGTTCTGCGAAAGACTAGGACTAGACTACTGATCATCTCAGACATCACCTCTCTGTTTCTTGATCGCGACATGCCCAAACTTGAAGGAAGAGAACTCTTCATGAAACTCTGTTCAAAACTTTCTGCAATTGCATCCGAAAAGCAGACGATCGTTGTCGTCAGCTATTTTCCGCAAAGTCGATCCAGACAGAGTTTGTTCTTTGAAGCTGCTTTGTTCGGAAAATCCAACGTACTAATCACGTTAAAGAGGCGCGGACAAGCAGTAAGTGTCTTTTTGGAAGACCATCCTCACATCAAACCTTTCTGCATGGATTTTACCCCTGATAAACAGCACGGTCACATTTATGGAGGCACGAGTTTTGGGTAGAACCGTTCCGTCTTACAGACAAGCTTTAGAAGAGGAGATCATACGTTGGGAAGGCTTCAAGAGAGCTCTGCGAGACAAAGACGAAGAAGCGTTTGACAGAATGATGAACGCGTGCAGGATCTACGCGTCAGCGGGCGGCATGGCGACAAGACCTATACTCACCGAGGCGATGTTCATGTCCATCTTGCTGAGCCATCGGAAAGAACTAATGGAGATCCGGGAAAGTCTTGAGCGACTTGAAAAAAGGCTTCGTCAAACTTAATCCCGTTCGAGGATGGCTGTTTGACGTTTACCCTTCAGGCCCGGACGAGATTACTATCTGGCTTATTACAGAAAATGGCGAACGCGTTCGATTCATTGATAGGTTTATCTTTAGAATTTATGTTTCTGGAAATCTTTCTGACCTCAACCGCTTAGCGGAAAAGACCAAGAGCAACAATCTGATAACAGATTGTCGTCTCGTTGAAAAGAACGCCGATTTCATGGAAGGCCACAAGCACAAAGTCTTGGAAGTGAGCATCAAAGATCACACGAAAGTTTCATATTTAGCCACAGATCTGTTCAGGTTTGGCAATAACGGAAGCCTTCGTTTCTACAATGTTGATGTCACAGTTCCACAAGCCTATTTGTACGACAAAGATGTTTTCCCATTCGCACATGTTATGGTCGTCGCCTCTGGAAAACGACTTTGTTACGACTTGCTTGATTCGGTTGAAAGCGTCGATTATTCTCTCCCCAAACTGCGCTCGCTATGGCTCAAGGTGAGTGTCAAGAAAGAAGGAGTTTCACAAAAACCGACTGACAAGATAGATCGCCTTTCTTTGGAACATGATGGAAAGACAACGGTTATCGATGACGCCAATGAAGAAACGAAGATCCTTGAGCTTGTTAAAGCTTTCAAGAATTTAGATCCTGACGTGGTTTTCACGGAAGGTGGAGACTCCTTCTCGCTGCCCTATCTCGCTCATCGCGCCTTCGTCAACGGCGTACTGGATCGTTTTGTACTAAGCAGAGAAGACATTCCTTTGAAATTGATCAAAGGCAAAGGAACAACCTTCTTCTCTTATGGTCGAGTTTACCACAAAGCTCCGATGCAGAGACTTTTCGGCAGAGTGCACATCGACGTTAACAACACGTTCATCTATTCCGCATGCGGTTTAGAAGGACTCATTGAGGTTTCAAGAACCTGCAGAGTTCCCATCCATCGCTCTTCAAGAGCTTCTATCGGAACAATAATGTCTTCTCTACAGCTTTACACCGCGTGGAAAGATAGCACTCTGATTCCGTGGAAAAAGAACGAGCCAGAATCTTTCAAAACAGCGTGGGAATTGTTTGTTGCTGATCGCGGCGGTTTCATTTTTGAGCCCAAGATCGGCTTTCACACAGATATTTTCGAAGTTGACTTCACCTCTATGTTTCCTACACTAATGCTAACGCGGAACATTTCAGCTGAGACTGTCCTCTGCAAGTGCTGCCCAGACTCCAACAACCGAGTTCCAGAACTAGGCTACAACATTTGTGAAAAGAGGGAAGGGATCGTTCCTAAAACTCTGAAGTTGCTCTTAAGGAAACGTTCGAGGTACAAGAGTCTGATGAGGGAAATTGAAGACCCGAACTTAAGGCACGTTTACAGCATGCGGCAGGCTGCTCTTAAATGGATTTTAGTGACATGCTTCGGCTATTTAGGGTACAGAAACGCGCGTTTCGGAAAGGTTGACGCTCATATCGCCGTATGCGCTTTTGCCCGCGACGCATTATTGAAGACAGCTAGACTGGCCGAAGAGCATGGTTTTGAAGTTATTCACGGCATTGTAGATTCGCTGTGGCTGAAGAAAATAAACGCCCACCCTGGAGAGATCGTTGATTTTTGTCATGAAACTTCAAAAGCCATTAACGTTAACTTGGGTCTTGAAGGGAAGTATCGGTGGATCGTTTTTCTACCCTCGAAAGTCTTGGAAGACGTTCCAGTTTTAAACAGGTATTACGGCGTGTTTGAGAACGGCGATATTAAGCTCAGAGGTGTTGAGGCCAGACGAGGAGACACGCCCATTCTAATTGTCAAAGCTCAGATGGAAATGATCAGGAAACTCGCAGGCGCAAACAGTCTGGCAAGTTTCAAAGAAAAAATCCCTGAAGCTTTGCACGTATTGAGAGCTTATGCAGATAAAGTGGTAGAAGGTGAAGTGGATTTACAGGAATTGCTAATTACCAAAAGAATCTCAAAAACGCCTACGAACTATAGCCATGACGTTCTTCAGGCAATCGCGTCAAAACAGTTGGAGAAGGCAGGTTTTGAGGTGCACGCAGGACAAACCGTCCAGTATGTGATGACGAATGTCGCATCTAAATGGGTCAATGAAAGGGTCACTGCAGAGCAACTCCTGAAGTCCAGCACCCATTACGACGTTAAGGAGTATATTAAACTCCTAATTTCAGCAGGAGAAACTCTATTCAACCTGTTCGGATACAACAAACGCTTTATTGAAACCGAAGCTCTATTCAATGAACGCCAGCAGATGCTTTCATAACAATGGATTCTATCGAAAAATCGCTAGTCTTAATAGTTTGGTGCGTCATTGTAATTTTTTCTAATCTGGTGTAACAAGTGGCACCTGTAATTCGCATGCAAAACCTGACAAAAAAATACGAAAAAGTAACAGCAGTCGATCATCTGACCATGGATGTGGAAGAAGGCGAAATACTTGGGTTGCTGGGGCCTAACGGTGCAGGGAAAACCACTGCGATCCTAATGCTTGCCACTGTAATTAGACCTACAGAAGGTACGGCCTTTGTAGGGGGATATGATATACGCAAGCAGCCTGAAAAAGTGCGAGGCATGCTAGGCATCGCGTTTCAGGAACCGAAGATGCTGTGGGTTTCTACTCCATGGGACCTGGTCAACTGGCACGCGAAAGTCTGCGGTCTTTCAACTGAAGAAAGGAAACGGCGGGTCAAAGAGGTGTTAAATGCCGTGGAGATGTGGGACGCGCGACGAAAGAACGTCAGCGAACTTTCGGGTGGCATGCGAAAACGAGTTGAAATGGCCAAGGTATTGGTTCAAAGACCGAAGATCGCGATAGTGGATGAGCCCACTGCGCAGATCGATATCGTTGGCAAGCACAGAATCTGGAACATGCTCCTAGAACTTCGAGACGAAGGCTCGACGATCATTTTGGCGACAAATGAGCTTTACGAAGCTGACCAGCTCTCAGATCGCGTTGGAATATTACACAGGGGAAGACTATTGGTATGTGACACTCCGAAAGAGCTGAAAGACAGTATCGTGGGCGGCGACATAATGGACCTGCAGTTTGAGAAGGACGCACCTCCGGGGATAGTTGTTGAACTCAAGACACTCCGAGAGGTCGCTGATATAACACAGCTTAAACCGACTAGCATGCGCATCTACCTGAACAAGGTCGAGGAGATTGTTCCGCGAATAATGAACCTTTTCGCCAAGAAGAACGTTCAGATCACGTCTGTGAGAATGAGTGAACCTAGTTTGGATGACGTTTTCGCACACTATACAGGTCTCACGATTGAAGAGGCACAGAAGGATGAGGAGTGAGAAATAGACGAACAAGTTGCTCCTTGTCATTGAAAGGGACGTTCGTCTTTTCTTTCAGTACAAGTTCATAATTATTCTGAGAGCTATCTGGTTCGTTGCACAGATTGTCTTGTTCGGATTGATTGCGTCCAACATGATGAACGTGAACGTCGTCAAAGACTACTTCCGTTACTATGTTGCGGGACTTTCGGTAATGACATTGTATTCCGCAGCAATATTCATCGGCTTCGACATCTATGAAGAAGCTGAACACGGCGTTTTTGAGTACTTACTCAGTCTGCCGGTTTCTAGAAGACAGCTCGTTCTCGGCAGGTCGATAGGTGGAGGATTGAGGTCATTCATATACGTAGGACCGCTAATCGCCATTTCACTTTACGTCATAGGATCACTTAATCCACTTCAGTTCCTCGTTTCATTACTTGCGTTGTTTCTGTTTTCATTTGGCGTCTCCGGATTTAGCATAACGTTGGCAGTCATGATAAAATCAAGTGACAGATTCGACATACTAATGGGAGTATTAGACGCGTTGATCGTTCGTCTTAGCACAGCTATGTATCCTTTGGTAATTGTAATGAAAGCCAACCCTGCTTACGGTGAATTGGCCACGTTTAATCCCGTGACCTTCGCAGCAGACCTATTCCGTTGGGGAACAGGCCTAGAAAGCATAATAACGATCAGCAACCCGCTGTTATCCTTGTTGGGCGTTGTTATTTTCTTCGGTCTATTCACCTATTTCGGCGTCGTGATCTATGAGAGACGTATTGAAGGCGGTGGATGGCGATGAAGAAAGGAATCCTCCACATCGTTGAGCATGATCTGACGAACTTTTTCCGCTACAAGTGGTGGCTGGCAGGATTAATCGCCATGAACCTTGCTGACTTATTCATAATGGCAATAGTTTACAACAATATGCTCAAACCAGACATAACAACGGAAATCAAGAGCTACTTCGACTTCTTTGCTCCAGGCTTAGCAGTGACAGGTTTGTTTGCATCGGCGTTTATGATTGGACGTGAAGTCAATGTTGAGAGACGAAGAGAAATTCACCATTACATGTTGAGCCTGCCGATGTCACGAATAGAACTGGCGGTCGGACGAGTGATCTCGGGAGGCGTACGAGGATTGATCTACATGACCCCCTTGCTTCTGACTTGTTTTGTGTTTCTGGGGTTTCCATCATTGCCTCAGTTGCTTCTTATTTTGGCAATGCTCTTCCTTTTGGCGATGGGAATTTCGGGATTGAGTATATCAATCGCGGTGTCAACAGGAAGCTTTGAGAAATTCGTTACGGCGAGAGGCTTGGTATACTATACACTTTTCTTTTGTAGTAGCGTTTTCTACCCTCTGTCGGTCATTCAAAACCTAGGCCAGACTGGACAGTTTCCAAGTATTCTCGTGAGCTTTGCTGAAGTGAATCCTCTGAGCAGCGGTTCCGACATGATCCGCAATTTCTTGCTCGGCTATCCAGATTTCTCGCAATACTGGATGGTCTCAGCTCTGATTTTTGCTGCAATATTCACCGGCTGTGCCATAGTCGCTTATATAAAAATCCTTGCGAGATAGAGTGTCGACTTTGACTTAGTCAAGTTAACGTGCACTTGATCCCGTGTTTTGACGACCACGTTGGCAAGCATCAACTATATCTGCATAAACCACAGAATCTATTGTTTGTCGTTATTGCCAGGTGAAAGATTGAGGACGGGCGTCGAACCTCGAGAGGCAGGATTAATTCGTGAAGTCATGAGTTTCTGCAGTCATGCTGCCAAACCCTGCCAGATCGTTGCTGCTTTGATCAGAAGTGACTATGCATCGATATACCCGACGGCTCGAACGGTCATGCAAGTTCTAGCCGTGATCCGAGATTTTCAACCAAGACTAATGAACTACGTGAAGGTCATTGGAGGAGTGAACGTTTCAGTCTTGGGAGTAGACCAATGGGTCTTTGAAAGAGACATTGACAGGGGATTCCTAGGAGAAGCCTTGGCTGGCGCTCTAGTTTTTCCTTATTCCACATTGATGAATGAAGGCTATTTTCGCCTGGAGGAGAAAAAACTAAAGAAACGGCTGATAACGGAACTTCTCGAGAGTCTTATTCTTGATTTCCCTGAACTATCATATGATCTGCGCATCAAGCCCGAGTACTTCATGTACGAAACGATGCTTACGAGAGGGCGACTATTTCCTCCAACGTTGTACGCGCTTGCGGACTTGATGACTGACAGGCCGAGAAGATATCGAGTGTTCCCTGCGTGGTTTTCTTGAAGCCGACGAAAGAACTCGAACAGAATGGAATACTCTACAAAACCGATGGTTATTTGAGAATCTCTAAAGAGTTTGTTGACCGTGTCCGTGCGCGAAAAATGCGATTCATGGACCTCTTCAGAACAGGACAAAGAGCTTTGTTTACGGCTGCGCTGGGGCTTTTCCCGCAGATCTTTGATGCTATGTCCCGTAATCGCAACGAGTTTCTGAAACTCCAGAAGGCTTTCTTGGACGAATCTAAGATCATGCAGAGCATCGAGGATCCAGAGAACTATGTGTATGTTCCCACATCGAGCGGGCTCGTCTCCCTTGCAAATAGAATGGACATTGAAGCATATGCAAGAAAAGAATTATCCACTGACAAAGATGCTCAGATCAAAATCAAGAGCATCGGAGGCATTCTGAACGACGTTTATTCGGTCGAGTTGCTAACGAAGGATCGCCATAGAAAGGTGATAGTGAAGAGATTTAGGGAGTGGGCAAATTTCAAGTGGTTCCCGCTTACACTATGGTCAGCTGGAACAAGAACATTCGCCATGGCGGGAATATCGAGATTGGAGAAAGAATGGGCTATTAACCGTCTGCTCGATTCTCACGGTTTTGCCGTTCCGAAATTGCTGCATATCAGCCCTGCAGAACGTCTTGTGGTCATGGAGTATGTCGAGGGCGAAAACCTGAGCAAAGTTGTCAGACGCGTTATGAGTGCAAGAAATGACGAGGATCTTAAGGTTGACTTCGAGATTATAAGGAGAGTCGGTGGAACGTTTGCTCGTGTTCATTCTTTGAACGTTGCTCTGGGAGACACAAAACCAGAGAATGTGCTGGTGGGAAAGAACGGTGAAATTTGCCTGATGGATTTCGAACAGTCTAGCCGAAACGGTGATTTGGTATGGGATATCGCAGAGTTCATGTACTACTCTGGGCATTATGTGTCTCCGCTTCTTGACACAACGAAGATTCAAATGTTCGGTGAGACTTTCGTGAGAGGCTATTTGGAATCGGGTGGAAAAGCCAACATCGTCAGAAGTGCGGGTAGCCCCAAGTACACGAAGGTTTTCAGTGTTTTTACGTTTCCACACGTCATGTTCGTTCTTTCCAATATTTGCAGAAAAGCGAAGGAGTTGAAGGCGTAGCGATGGTACAGCTTGAGACACGTCTGACTTTCTACGGTGGCGTGAATGAAATTGGTGGAAACAAAATACTCCTGAAAGACGGCGATACCAAGATCTTCTTCGATTTTGGCATGTCATTCGGAATGAAAAGACTGTTCTACTCGCCTCCCTTTCTTTCGCCGAAGAGCGAAAAAAGTCTTCAGGAATTCGGCATTCTACCAAGACTGGACGGGGTTTACAGATTTGATGAGAAACAACCAGATGTTGATGCGATCTTCATCTCTCACGGGCATTTGGACCATTGTGCCTACCTCTCCTTTGTAAAACGCGAAATTCCAATATATTGCGGCCAAACTACCAACATCATTCTCCAGTCATTGGGAGACATAAGACGGACGGACCTAGAATTCGACGTGCGAGGGCTGAATTTCAACACATTCAGAACTGGAGAAAAAATACGCTGCGGCAATTTGGAAATCGAGCCAATTCACGTAGACCACTCAGTTCCCGGCGCGTATGGTTTTGTCGTCCATACTTCGAATGGATCGCTGGCTTACACGGGCGACTTCAGGCATCACGGCGCAAAAAGCGAAATGACTGATGATTTCACTGAGAAAGCATGTGAATCCGAGGTCAGGACGATTATTACTGAAGCTACGAACATGACAGGCGCTTCAGTGTCTACTGAACGCGAGGTAGAAAGCAAACTGGACGCCGTCGTTAGTAATTCAAAAGGGATTGTGCTTGCGGAGTTTGCTTACGCAGATGTTGATCGCTTCAACAGTTTCCTCCACGTAGCCAAAAAAAACAACCGATGTCTCGCGATTTCCCTCAGGCAAGCCTATCTGCTGGAAGCACTTCGTGCTGACAAGGGCCTGCGGCTTCCGAACATTAATGATGAGAGCATCTTGATTTTTCGAAAGTCGAAGACCAGCAGTTACAAATGGGAAAAACAGTTGGCTGATCGATACGCTGACAAGGTAAAAGGGGCGTTCGAACTCTCGAAGCAACAGGGCAATGTCATCTTGGCAATGTCTTTCTATGATCTTGAAGAGCTTGTTGAGATCCGACCGAACGCCGGGAAGCTGTTATGTACTGTCCGCGTCCGAACCGTTCAATGAGGAAATGGAGATAGACTTCGAAAGATTGGTGAACTGGCTCGACCATTATGGACTTCCGCAGTATCACGTGCACGTTTCAGGACACATAATGCCCCTGCAGTTAAGGTCGGCTATTGAAAAAATCAATGCAAAAACTGTTTTTCCTGTTCACACTGAGAACGCGCAATTGTTCAATAGGTTCATGCAGGATTCAAAGAGGAAAGTGATCTTGACTGAGAAAGAAAAGGAATACAGGCTCTAGCCTATCAGAAGTGATTGCTCCGAGAGTCGAGTTGATGGACAAAGGGTTTTATGGCTAGAAGAGCACAATATAACAAGAGTTGATAGAATGCCGATGGCGTTTGTTCTCATCAACACTGAACTAGGAACTGAAATGGACGTTCTGAAAAACGTGAGAAAAGTGAAGGGGGTCGAAGAAGCTTTCGCTGTCTATGGAACTTATGACATAGTCGTTCGTGTCAAGGCGGACACGATGGAACGCCTCAAAGAAACCGTGTCAGCTCAAGTTAGAAAGGTTAACAATGTTAGAGCCACTTTGACGCTGATGTCTTCAGAGGATTCAAAGTAGCATCCAAATCCCATTTTTTGTCCTTTTGAAGGAAATATCTGTTAGAAGCGTCATTCAATTTGAATAGACTCCGAAACGCCACGATTCTTCTTTCTCGTAAAGGCTCCTGAGCACATCAGTGGCTATTTGTCTATCGACTGTGAGAAGCAGTTTTGCGATGTGCTTGCACAGCCTTTTCGTTGAATTGATCTTCTTCCAATCAGCGCAGTCGTGAAGCATGAGATTTGTCTCCCATGTCTATTGTTATATGGTATTCTTTCAACGTCGCTTCGATCAGGTCCTGGGTTTGTTTCGTCACTCGTAACTCGATGTCTTCGATTTGTTCCGCTCGTTTCAACCGTTCTGGCGAAACAAAGTGGGCAATCAGGCTAGTGAAATCCATGTTTCTCGGAGGAACAAAAGCTTCGAGCGTGGAGCATGTCTGTTCCTCTTGCTTTTTGCGATAGTCTTCCAATCTCCTCTTTGCGTCCACTTGCTTCGGTTCGATCACTCCGAGAATCTCCATTATTTGCAGGCAGTTTTCAACGGCGTAACCGTGATAATGGTTGTTGAAGTAGCCATAGACCTTGTCAACTTTGTTTGCAACTTCGTTGACTTTTGGGGCCCACGGCTGTAATTCCTCTACACTGTACAGGTAGTTGTACCATGGTCCATTGCCGTGTCCGTGCCATCTAAAATAGGCAATGTTGGACGTGACGTGAATTTCTGGGGGAAGCAGTGGTTCGTCGACTATCGCGTAGGCCACCCTGTATTTTTCAAGAAGCGCCCACGTCTCGTTCTTCAGCCACGAAGGGTGACGAAACTCAACCGCAAATCTGATGTGGGTTGGGAGGAGCTTGAAGAAGTCTTCCATTTGTTTGGGTCTGTAGTCGAATCTTGGAGGAAGCTGGATCAGTATACAGCCTAGTTTCCCGCTTAGAAAGAGAGGCTCCATCAGTTCCGTGAACTTCTCCAAATCCTTTTCTATTCCCTCTGCTAGATTCAGCTTTTTTTCATGAGTGATCAGCCCAGGCAGTTTTGCCGTGTACACGAAACTCTCAGGTGAGTACCGGGCCCAACCCATGACTGTACCCTTGTTTGGATAGCGGTAGAAAGTGGAGTCTATCTCAACGCTTTTGAAAACGTTTGAATACGCTCTGAGCATACTTTTGTCCGACTTTGAATAGAATGGACCTATCCACTCTTTGTAGCTCCAGCCAGAAGTTCCCAGAAGTACCTTGTCGGAAGCTTTAATCACTTTAATCACTCTATTATTGATTTCATTTTTTCTGCGACTTCTGATAGAGCTATCGTAGGTTCCTTCGGGGATTTTCCTCAAACATTCCGCCACATGAATTCTCTCAGTCTTGCTCAGATCGAATAGTTTCCATCCTTGACTGTGTATTAGCTGCTGTTTCGTCGCAGGGAAGCATGCGTCTTCTCTTAGCACCTCTTCTAATGAGGCGATTCCAGTTGAATTTGTTATCGATGGGAACTTGCCAGTTTGTTTGTAGGACTTCAACCTGACAGCGTCTTTGTACATTCTTACAAAGTGAAAGCTCATGACTATCTTCTTGGATCTGCTACTGGTCGCCTTTCTATCTATTTCTACTAATTCCCCGTCAGTTGGTTGGTAAACGTTGTGTTCACCCTTGCCGAACAGCCTTGTGTACAGTACGTCTGAATCGTAAGCTGGGGTCTCGCCTTTCGAAAGGTCAACCGAGTGAATGATGTTAAAGTCCTGCATCACCTTGAGAAGTCCGCTAGGCAGATCGGCGCTTGGAGTTCTTCTGATTTCGAGCGCCAGTCTCAGACTTCCCAGATTCAGCGAACGCAGGGTTTGGCGAACGTTTTCAATCGTTGTTTCATTTAGTTCAAATGCTGGAGGTGCTTGAAGATGAAGGATTTCAGCGTTCAGCACATTGCAAATCCGTTTCATCTTCTCAAAGGATTCGAAAACCTCCTTTTCAGGCTTGAGTCTGTGCTTATGCGTAATCGATCTGTGTGCTCTGACCGAAAATTGAAAGTCGGTGAGTACCATTTTTCGCCAGCTCTCTGCTTCAGCAAGAGGAGGGATTTGATAGAAGGTCGAGTTGACCTCCACAAAATTGAAAACTTTCGAATACGCTACTAACGACTTTAATTTCGGAACTTGAAAGTACGCCCACCCGCCAGCTCCAATGAGGTATTCTGTCAACAAACGTCTCCTTGTAATTATAGTTCATTGACAGTCTCAAAAACCTTGGGATTGGGCGATCGCGGTGAGTGTTTAGCCTTGATACTGATCTCGGATTATTATGCGATGTAGAGTGCGATGATTCAGAATGTATAATTGGTAGTATGGACTCATGCTACTCACGATAGCGATGACGACGACTACGCGACAGGATCGCCGAACGCAGGTGCTTTTTCACACTCTTGGTCTCAGTTGTATAGGCGGCGCAATATTTCTGCAGATTTTGGTTTTCACTGACATACTCACTAATGGCTATTTTATGGCGGTGGAACACAACTTCGTAATTTTGACTTTTGAAGTGCTTCTGACGGTCTTCTCGTTCATCTATTTTATTTATATGTATCAGCGCTTCATTCGGTCCATAAGATAAATCAAAGTGTTGATTCTTTTTGATGACTGTTTTCAGATTTTGTTACGATCGATGGAAAATGTTAAATAACGTTTCCGCAGAACACGGTCAGTAGTCGCTCTCTGATGGTGAAGTAATGAGGGCTTTCCGCTTGATTAGACTATTGCTGCTCGTATTGCCTCTGACTTTAGTTTTGCTCAACTCCGCGAGTGTACTTGCCGCGGAGGAGAAAATGAAGAGTTTTTTCAATTCTGAGATGACTGGAGTCACGATTGGGGTCAAGGCAACGCAACTCGTCGAACCGGGGCAAAGCGTGACTGTAGTTATGACTGTGAATACAACTTTCCACGTACATATTGAGCGAATCGGTCTGGAGATATTCGGCTTTGTAAACGGCACGGACCAGCTTTCAATAGGAAACATGTCCGATGGCGACTTTGACCTGAACGACACTCTGAAAGAGTACGTTATCACAACCACTGTTCCAAACAATGTGTGGGGTTCCACCTACGGAGAGATAAGATTAACCTACTCAGTCAACATGGGTGGGGCTATACTCCAATTTCCGAATATCATCAACGGTTTTCCATTAACCCCCGTGGAAAACACATTAGTCAAGAGCCTTGAAGAACAGATCAAGAGCTTGAATGAGAGCTATAGCCAATTGTCCCAAATGTATGCGAACTTGACCAACGCGTTCGTCAACCTGAACCAAAGCTACTGGAATCTACAAGGAAATTATACTTCTGCACAAAACAGCCTAGGGGAACTGGACAACACCCGGCGTCTATCGACGATCTTGGCGATAACTACAGTTTTCTTCTTAGCTACAACGGTCTATATCGTAGTGAGAAGACCAAGAGATTACTGGTAAATCGTGCTTTGCAGCAGAACAGTCTAGCACGTTTCAATATTGAAAAATTCGCTTGAATCCGTTCCCTACTTCTCGTGAAGTTTCTGAGCTGCGACGAAGGCTAGTCCATTTTTCGTGAGAGCTTCCGCGGTTCTGTTCACAGCATCGTGTTTGTCAAGGTAGTTCAATAGCAGCTGCGGCATCAGTCCTTCCATCGAGAATATCTTTTTTGGGCCTGAAGTAGTCGAGGATATCCGATGCATGCTTTCTCTTGACTTCGGTTGCTGGAAGCCCACCTTCATGTTTTGCGCCGATGTTTCTGACATGGTCTGCAAGTTCGAGAAGTTCGCTAGTTCGGTCGTAAGGCTCTCGGACTATGCTCTTGTACGCTTCCGTTATGTGATGCTCGATGCGAACTACGTTTTCAAAGTCAAAGAAGTCTCTCACGTAAGCAGCAAGTTCTATCGTCTGATTATTAACGGAGTTGGAAAGGTTGAAGCCGATAAGGGGCGTCGACCCATCTTCCCTGCTGAAGAGTTTCGCCGTCAATAACGTCCAGAGTATAGAGTACGGGTTGTCAATTCCCAGAAACACCGATATCTTGAATTCAATGTCGATGCCTAGCTTACGTAGCCAATATCCGAGCAAAACGGTTCCAGCGTTCGTGTTTAGTACTTGCGTGACCCCGTACTCAGTGTAGTAGTGCAGGAACTCGTCGACCCATTTCAACGAATACTCGTTCGGTGCTCCTACACCTCCGAAGTAGCCTGTTATCGTTTCGGGTCCACCCAGGTGAACATTTATTGGTTTGCCATCCGGCCCCGATAGGGTTCCCTTCGTGTCCAAAGTCTGCACGTAAGAAGCTCCGATGATCTGCATTGACGCGGCGAAAGCAAGAATGTCGCCGTCTTCCACCTGTTCCTTCATTGAGCGTACGCGAATGTACCGACCGGGCATCAGTTCCTGTTTTTTGATGGCTTGCTTCGCTTCCTCGATGAGCCATGGGAAAAAGTTGAGGGCGCTGATTTCCAGGGTGACGGGAAAAGATTCGTCAAACTTCATCGATTCCGCTTTTTTTCCGAGGATCTTCTTTCTGTAATCGTGTATACTAATAAAAGCTTCTTTGTCGCGTTGATTGCTGAGCCATTCAAGATCCTTTGTGAATGATGATTTCTTTTTCTTGAGCCTGTTCATCAGGTTGTCAATCTTGCGAGCGTCTTCGGCTTTCTTGTTAATCTCTTTGACGCCGCCATACTTGTCGATGATTTCGAGCAGTCCGTTAACGAGGGGATTGTCCTTTTTCAGCAAGAACTTGTTAATTTCATCGAGATTTTGGTGGTCTATGCGTAGTTTGTCCCTAAGGTTAATCAAGATATTCATCCTCTCTGTTGCGATAACCTGTTCACAGCTTATTGTTTATAGTATTTTCGGAAAGAACGAATTCGATTGTTTTTTCGACAAAAATGAACTTAAATAATATAAGACCGATGAACGTCTAAGAGGTCGTGGATTGCTTATGTTCAAGCCTGAAGGAATTTTCCCCGCTTTGGTGACACCGTTTACCGATGATGGAAGTGGCGTTGATGAACAAAGGCTGCGAGCGCTAGTTGACCATTGCATCGAGATGGGGGTTCACGGAGTCGTTCCATGTGGAACGACCGGCGAGTCTGTTAATTTGACGGTCGAAGAGAAGAAACGGGTCATCAGGATCGTGGTTGATGAGGTCAACGGAAAGGTTCCGGTCATAGCTGGGACAGGTTCCAGCGGGACGGACCAGACTGTTGAAATGACGAAGTATGCCAAGGACGCTGGAGTGACGGCTGCTTTGATCGTCACGCCTTATTACTTGAAGCCTGCGGACCGCGGAATTTACGAACACTACAGCACCATAGCGAGTGAAGTTGACTTGCCGATAATATTGTACAACATTCCGCAGTGCACGGGGTTGGATTTGCCTTGGCAGATGGTGGAAGACCTTGCCCAGATACCGAACATCGTTGGTGTCAAAGACAGCAGTGGACAGTTGAAGTTCATACTGGCCGTTCTGGAAAAGGTCAGAGACAAGATAAATGTGCTTTGTGGACACGATGAAGTTGTGATGGCTGGTCTAGCTGCGGGTTGTTCTGGCGCCATACTTGCCAGTGCTAATGTGATCCCTGACGTTTGGGTTCAAATGTACAACCATGTCAAAATGGGTGAGCTTCAGCAAGCTCGCGAGCTTCAGTACAAGATCCAAAAAATAGCCAGGATAATCGCCGGAAGCGGAGCGGTTGGAACAAAAGAGGCTTTGAACATGATGAAAATCAAGGTGGGGCCCGTCAGAAAACCTCTCAGTGTGGGTGGAGAGTTGACGTATGAATCAAGAGAGGAACTGCGTCTTGACCTGGAAAAGATCGGAAAGATAAAGCCTAGGGTAATATCCTTCGAGATGCCAGAGAAGCCGATCGAAGAACGGTTCGCGGCAGTCGAGATAACACCCGAGATCATCAAGGACTGGAATTTGCGAGTCGGGGAAGCTTTGGCGGGACAGGGTGCAGAAGTGGCACACATCGATCTTCTGATCGGCAGAAAAGATGGTCCTGTTGCTGCGGCTCTTGCGACTGCGAAAGCGACGCCGGAATCGGGACACGAGCCTTTGCTTGCAATTCTGGAGCCTAATCTTTCCGTCAAGCCTGTGACTCTGATCGTGCCAACTGTTACTATAACGAGTATGCGGCAGGCAAGTATGGTTTATGGTCCGGCGCAGACTGCGGTGGCAAAAGCCGTTGTTGACAGCGTTGCAGATGGGACAATTCCCAAAGCCGCAGTAGACGAATTGGTGATAATCGCGAACGTGTTCGTTCATCCGACTGCGGTCGATAGACAGAGAGTCTACATCAACAATTACAAGGCGATGCGACATGCTATTCGCAAAACTGTGGAAGGCAGACCGAGTATTGACGAGCTCATAGAGAACAAGGATCGTTCGAAGCATCCGTTTAAGTATGGTCCGTAGTGAGCGCAGTGATAGACGACCTGATTGTCGAGGGGCAGTACGTACTTCTCGAATTGAGTCAGCGCAAGACCTACTTGGTCAAGGTTGAAAAGGGCAAGAGTTTTCACACGCACAAAGGGTTTGTGACGTTGGACAACTTGATTGGAAAAGCGTATGGCTCAACCATATCGAGTAGTCTGGGTTTCGAGTTTGTTGCTCTGAAACCCATGCTTCGTGATTACATTTTGAAGTGTGCGAGGCAGACGCAGATCATGTATCCCAAGGACATTGCTCTGATAGTTATGTTCAGTGGAATTGGACCTGGGAGTCGTGTGGTTGAAGCAGGAACTGGTACGGCAGCGATGACTACGGCCTTGGCGCATTATGTTAAGCCGAGTGGCAAGGTTTACAGTTACGAGATCAGGGAAGAATTTCGGGTAACGGCTGAGAAGAATCTTGTCAGGGCTGGGTTGATTGATTTTGTGGAATTGAAGAACAAGGACGTAACGGCAGGAATAGATGAGGAAAAAGTGGACGCTGTGATTCTTGACCTCGCTGTTCCATGGCTGGTGGTTCCACGTGCATACGATGCTCTGAAAGCCAGCGGGACGATAGTCTCGTTCAGTCCAACGATAGATCAGGTTGTGAGAACCGTTGACGCGCTCAGGGAGAATAGCTTCACTGACATCGAGACCGTTGAATGTTTGATGCGGGGTATGCAGGTGGAAATCGGAAGAACTCGTCCCCAGACACTGATGACCGGTCACTCAGGTTACATCACGAACGCGCGCAAGAAAGTCAGGACCGGTGCATCAGACGAGCCAGCGTAACTGGGTTCTAAATGTGAGTATTTGCATAGAGGATTCTTCTAGAAGCTTGTTTCAGAAACGATAAATCATCTGGTTCTGCGTATCATGATTCTGTAGAGAGAAATTCAGGAGTTGAAAGGAGAGGGGAGACGTGGATTGCGCATCCATTTAGGGGTGCGCGGTCCAATAAAGCCGAGGACTTTCTAGTTGCGTGCGCGTCACTCGAGTTTGGATTATTGAACTGAGAAATCGTTTGTCTCATGCGGGTTTTGAAATTCAAAATGGTCGTCAAGGTTTAGGTTTATTCGCTGTTTTTTCAGCCATTGTGTACCTCCCCTCCTCGGTTTCAATGTATCATGAATATTAGGATCCAAATATGCACGAGTGCTCTCGGTTTTTTCGCCCGTGAATGTGAGGGTACTTTCTGCTTGGGCTGGGTGAGTCGGCTGAGATGAGGTGCAAAATTGGCTGTCAAGTGCCGTCCGTGTAACTCTGAGCTTTCATCTTTCTCTTCAATCTAATGCCTTTTCATCATCCGGCATGAGAAAGTTATCTGCGTCAGGGATAAAAACGTTCGCAAACTCCTCTGCAAAAATCTTCTGCACGAATCGGTGGGTCCGAGCTTGCTAGCCGTGATACCGCGTTTTCACTTCTGGGATGACGTATACTGTTCTGGAATACACATTTTTGATTCATAAATGAGTTAAGTAGCCTTAGCCTATTCTCAGCGTAAACAATGGGGGAAAAATACGTTGAAAAAAACGTTCACCATTAAGGAAAGAAAAGAACTGCAATCCAAAATGTCCAAGGTTTTACACGGTAACATCGATGGACTTTCGACAGAATTGCAAAGAATATTGCTAGACGACCTAGTGACAGCCTTTCAAAATAGAATGAACGTGCTAATCCGTGCACAGGCGAAGGGTAGCTGCTAACGAGGATCAAGGAGAAAAAACACTTACTACCGATACATAAAAGCTTTATATGGAGAGGTTTGAAATAAGGCAAAAGGTGTTTGGAAGATGAGACGCTCCAAACTTGAAATGTATATCGACATACTCAAGGTATTGGCTCAACGTGGTCCACTGAAGCTAACTCACATCATGTACAAGGCTAACGTCAACTGCAGCGTTTTGAAGGAATACTTGGACTTTTTGATTCAGCAAAACCTGGTTGAGGAACGTGCTGTAGGCAAACAACGCACAGTTTATGCTGTGACCCAAAGAGGCATAACGGTACTAAAGTACTTCAGAGAACTGAAACTAGTTCTTCCGATCGTCGAAGAAGCCAGAAACCGAGTTCCAGTACCGTTTTAAGCTGCCTCCCCAACTTTTTTAGCCAGATTCATCTTTTCATCAAACCATTCTACATCCTAGAATCAGATCTGTCTCAGAATTTCCGGCTTTGCTACGTTGTCTTGCACGGCGACGCCAAGCATGCGCGGCTGGATGGTCATCCTGTTGTGCTGGTTTATCTTGGAAATCAGTATGCGTGTTTCGTAAGACTTAATAAATGCGCACCGCATAACGCTATTGTACACGTGTAAAACACTAAGAGGAAGACGCATTTGTCCAAAGAACAGGTTCTTGGAAATAAGCCGCTATCGGTCCTAGAAAAGATACGCGAAAACCTCGAAAAGCTGAACGAAAAAGTGGAGATCATGATTGAGCTTCAGAAGCACGACCGAAAAGATGTTCAACAACCTCTCTCGGATGCACCATTAGACGTCATGACGTTGCTTTCGATGCCCGACCATCTGAGAAAGACCGCCATGACAGTTTGCCGACTAGGACGGGCGACTGCTGACGAAACAGCGGACCAGACAAAAAGGGCAAGAGCCGTGGAAAGTGCGTACCTAAATCAACTCGTAATCATGGGACACCTTAAGAAGGAGAGAAACGGCAGAAAGGCCTACTTCTTCGTCGAGAGGGAGAACCAGAAGTGATGAAAGTGGGCAAAATAATCGCTGTACACTCGTACAAGGGCGGCACGGGCAAAACACTTCTGTCAATAAACCTCGCCGCGACTTTCGCGAAACATGGAAAAAAAGTCTGCCTATTCGATCTTGACTTTCGCGCTCCAAGCCTTGCGACGCTGTTCAAGATTGACAAAGCCGAGTTCTGGCTCAACGATTACCTAAACGGACTCTGTGAAATCAACAAGGTTCTCATAGATTTGAGCCACAGAATCGACAATGGCGGCCAACTCGTCGTGGGCTTAGCCAACCCCTCAACCGAAGCCATCAGAGATATGTCAGCCAAGGACAGAAAATGGGAGATGCATGCTCTCGGAAGGCTACTCGCACTCAAAACTTCATTACTCGGCGAAAACGGCTTTGACTACTTGATCTGCGACACGAGTCCGGGTCTTCAATACTCTTCCATAAACGCGATCGTAAGCGCAGATCTAGTGCTCGTGGCGACAACGTTCGACAGATCAGACGTGGATGGAACGAGACGCATGTTAAGAGAGCTGTATGATCTGTTCGAAAAGAAAACAGAAATCGTGCTGAACAAGGTCCTCGATGGATCTGCCAAGACGGACAAAGAGGAAGCAAAAGCAAAGCTCAAAGAGGTGTATCAAGTCCCACTCTTAGGGATCATACCGTGTTTCTGTGACGTCCTCAAAGCCGAAGGCAGCATCGTTTTCGCACAGGACAAGCCTGACCACCCATTTACACGAATCTTGAACGAAATGAGTATCAAAATAGACGGATTAGGCTGATCTCAAGTCTTTTCCGCATCAGATTTTTTTCTTCTATGATGCAGATAGTGCCCAAAATCAAGTCTACGCCCATTTATTCTGCGCAAGTCTACAGATCAAAACTCTTATACAACTGAAAGCTACTGTAACCATTCCTCAGGATTAATGGAGACAATTTGCTATTGCAAAATTCGGCAATCGTGCTTGCTGGTGGGATCTCGAGCAGAATAGGCGAAGACAAAGGACTAGTCGAGCTTGCGAGAAAACCATTAATAAAACACGTACTTGACAGAACAGAGAACCTAGTTGATGAAAAGATCGTCGTAGTAAAATCGAAAAACCAGGCTGAAAAATACAAATGCGTTCTGGGCTCAGACGTCAAGCTTACTGTCGACAAAGTTGGCCTGCGCAGTCCACTCGTGGGCGCAGTCGCTGGTTTTGAAAGCGCACGGGGAGTTTATTCGATTCTTCTCTCCTGTGATGCACCTTTTGTTTCGAAAGAAATTCTTCAACTCTTACTCGAATTGTGCGTAAACAAGAACGCTGCAATCCCCCGATGGCCAAACTGCTTCACAGAACCATTGCAGGCTGTTTATTGCACCAAACCCGCGCTCGAGGCTGCAAGCGATAGTCTATGTTCCGGCAACCTAAGACTTCAGGGCATGGTAGATCGGTTGAAGAACGTGCGCTACGTTTCAACGCTCGTGCTCGAGCAGCTTGATCCTAGGTTGGACACGTTCTTCAACGTGAACACAACACTCGACCTGAAGAGAGCAGAGTCCATTCTGAAAATTCACTGAGCTACTTGCATGAACGATTCCGTTAAGAAGCATATAAACGAGAGAACGTCTCACTTCAATACCCAAGGCAAGGCGTCAAATTGTCGACAAAGAACGGCGGGCAGTTATCGGATTTGAACTTTCACCCTTTGACTCCTGAGCTTTGGACGGATCTTGAAACTCTCTTTGGTCCTCGAGGAGCTTGTGGAGGCTGCTGGTGCATGTGGTGGCGACTTCCAACATCCAAGTTCATGAAGAACAGAGGCGAGTCAAACAGAACTGCATTGAAAGAAATAGTCAATCTGGGCCGTTGTCCTGGAATCCTTGCCTATATAAGGAAGCAACCAATCGGATGGTGCGCTCTTGCTCCCAGGGAGGAATACCCGAAACTCGAGCGATCTCGCATTCTTAAAAGGGTTGATGAAAGTCGGTATGGTCCGTGGTCTGTTTTTTCGTTGACAAGAAGTTCAGGCGAAGCGGGCTCACAGTCAAATTACTGGAAGCGGCCAAGGTCTATGTCGAAAATAAAGGCGGTGCGGTCATGGAAGGCTACCCGCTGGATCTTAAGGCAAAGAAAACACCCGACGCATTTGCTTATACAGGGCTTTTGCCGACGTTTCTTAAAGCAGGTTTTGTGGAGGTGGCACGAAGGAGCCAGAACCGGCCGATAATGAGATTTCGTGTCGGAACAGATTGCGAAGAAGGCGGGTCAACAAAATCGTTTCAAAAACCGCATCTCTCAGGCCACGTACGCAAAGCTTTTATAGGGGAATCCACAAAATCAGACATTTTCGACATGCCAATGTATAAGTCACGGTGCAGCTTCAAATGAATATTGAAACAAACCTGCTAATCACACTACTAAAACTGACCAAAGACGGACCTGTTTCACAAGAAATGATAAATAAAGATGCAAGAATCCCCAAGCAGGTGAGCACCAAATTGCTTCAAACACTACAAAATAGTCATCTGGTTTATGTGCACGACAAGATCGTTGAAGTCGGCGATCTGGAACGCTTGGAAATTGCCGTAAAGGCGATCAAGTCAGGTGCCGACCTTGAAAGGGTGAGTGATCTTCTTCAATGGAAGGAGTTCGAGGCAATGGCGGCCGTTGCCTATGAGAACAATGGCTATGCCGTGCAAAGAAACGTGCGCTTCAAACAGGGAGGACGCAGATGGGAAATCGACGTCGTCGGATACAGAAAACCGCTAGTGGTCTGTACAGATTGTAAACACTGGCACCACAGACTTTGCAGCTCTACGATAGATAGAATCGTGAGCGACCAAGTAACGCGTGTGCGCGCACTAATACGATCTCTACCTGATCCGAAAATAAAGATACCGACTGAATCGTTGAACACTCTGGAGTTTGTGCCTGTTGTCCTTTCTCTTATTGCCGACGAGCCGAAGTTTCACGAGAGAGTTCCTATTGTTTCGATTCTGCAGTTGCAGGACTTCTTGAATCATCTGCCTACACACATCAATTCTCTGCTTTGCATCAGGGTGGACGACCTCGGTACGTCTATCGGTCGCCAAAAGAAAATCACAGACAAGGGTTTTTCACAGTCTGAGCCATCCTAGATCGAATTTAGTCTCTGCCTAGAACTTCGATGAGTGGCTTACGTGCAAACCTTAGGGCCGGATAGAGGCTTGACAGCAATGTTATCATGAGCGCGATCGCCTGCAATCCCGCAATCTGGAGAATGGTGAAATTCGTGATGACAGGGTCGGGAATCAAAATCAAGAGAGTTACGATCGTTCCAATCGAGATTCCGATGCCATAGCTTGAAAATAGGATGAGCAGGCTCTGTTCGGAGATCATACTAAACACATTTTTAGATTGCGCTCCCACCGCCCTCATGACGCCAAATTCGTGACGTTGTTCATCTATAGCCAATATGACGTAACATATGAGGCAAAGAGACGCTGAAACAAGAGAGAACAACGGAATGACCATCACCGTCGACCAAGTATAACCCAAGAACCCCAGACTTCCAGTTAGGAAATCGTCAAGGTCCAAGACGCTAAAATCCTTGGCGAAGGTTTTAACGGTGGCGTTTATCTGCTGCAGCATTTCAGATTTGTTGAATGATGGATCCATACTCAGCAAAACGAAATTTGGTCCTAGGATGCCAGTTGCAGTTCGCAAAACGTCATAATTGACGTACGTGACATTGCCGTTGTTCAATGGATCAATGCACACGCCAACGATGTCAAAATCAGAACCAAAAACCCTTAGCTTCTGAACCAGTGGCTCAGAAAGCAGTGTTCCTGAAAGTGTGTCGCCCACGACAACCTCATGACTTTGGCTGGAGCCAAGTTGCCTACCGTCTATATACCATTTCCCCAACGTTTCTTGCGGGTCAATTCCGATGATTAATGATTTACCCTCACGACTGTCTCCAACGGTCTGGATGTTTTGACTGGTTTCCCCCAGTACGTATCCCTGCACTTCTTGCACGGTTGCTTCGGTAACTAATCGTTTTTCAACCTTCGTGACGCCGTTGAGAGACATCAACCCCGCGATTAGATCCTGAGGAACTATATACCTCGTATCCGTATAGTTGAACCCTGCAAGAGACGTGTGCGCGTAGAACTGCTTCAAAAGGAGCGAATAACGATCACACATCTCCGTCTGTGCAACCAGAACAATGTTGGTGCCCGTCGCCTTCTCAACCCAGCTTTGCGTTGTTTGATTAGCGATGAGCCCTCCTGCTATTCCAACTGTAACGAGCGTGAAGACTATGCTCATACAAAGAACGATCTTGACAGTTGCGGATCGCCTACGAATCACTCCTCGCAGAGCGACCGCGAATGTCATACGTCGGCTTGAAAGAGTTCTGAATTCTGTCTTTGCCATCGTACCGAATCGATATTCAGGAGACATGGCGTTCACTGGTGTCATTCTTGACGCCCTAAAGACGGATGTGGTTCCAACGGCTAGGCCGATTGCAAGGAACAGCACGAACACGACCACGATGGATCCCAGATTCAATTCGAAAGGGTCCCATTTGAAACCCGAGAAGGCTCAAAAAATTCGATGATGCATAGCCTGCAAGGACTCCCAAGATTATCCCGAGAAAGCAACCTAGAAAGACTATGATGAGCAATTCTGTGAGAAAGTATCCGAATACAAGGTCACATGGACAACCTACCGCTTTGATCAATCCAATGTCTCTGACTCGCTGGGACATCATCAAAGAAATCATGAAAAAGACCATGACCACTCCTGCGCATACTATCAAGACCGTCAAGAGTAGGATGAAAGGAGAAAAGATGCGTGAAAACCCCAGAGTTAACTTGTCTTCAACAGTGAGAGAAAGGCCAGAACCAATGTTCTCGGCGAAGAGAAGCAGAAAAAGCGTTGATCCGACGGAGAGTGCCAAGCTCACGACGACCAAGGTTGTCTGCAGTTTTCTCCTGAGCAGATCGTTGACAGGAAATGATGTTTCACTCATGCCGATTCATCAGCTTGCCAGCTTCTAACCACAGACTCTGATGGGCTCTCTCGAATATTCGCTCGTCATGAGTGGCGACCACGATGGTTTTTCCATCTTTGTTTAACGAACCAAGGATCTCCACAATTCTTGCACTGATTTCTTCGTCAAGGTTGCCGGTGGGCTCGTCAACCAGAAGCAACGGAGGATCGTTTGCCAACGCTCGGGCAAATGCCACTCGCTGCTGTTCGCCTCCACTCAACTGAAATGGGAAGTGCTGAGACCTTTCCTGCAACCCCATCGATTCAAGGAGCTGTTCAACCCTATCTTTGACGTGTTCCTCGGGCTTTCGAAGCCACTCCATCGGAAACGCTATGTTTTCGGCGACAGTCAGAGTTGAGACCAGGTTGTAAGATTGAAAGACAAAACCAATCTTGTTACATCTGAAATCTGACAGGAAATCCTCATTTCTCGAGTTCAAATCCTCTCCAAAAACCAGAATCTGGCCGCTTGTGGGTCTGTCGATGCCTCCGATTATGTTGAGAAGTGTCGTTTTTCCTGAGCCTGATGGTCCGCCAATAACCACCAGATTGCCCATATGTACCTCGAGGTCAACATCCTTCAGGACTTCGAGTTCTGACTCTTTCGTCCCGTAGACCTTGCGCAAGGCAGACGCAGCAACAACAATTTCATCATTGCTCATTTTTTCATCTTCTTTCTGTCAAGATTATGTTTCCGCGGTCTCTTTTGAGTATTCTTAGCTTATCTGGTAGCTTTGCCTTTTCATAGTCTTTCCAAGGTACTTCTTTGAAAATCCATCTTTTGCCAAGATGAGCTGCGAGAACCGCGTGCTTGTGGTCGTTGGCCAAGGGAATCAATTCGTCGAGAAACCTGAAAAGTTTGTCAACTTGCTGCTTTGGAAAATACGCGTAGTACGTAGCGTTCTTAACTTCGAAAGCGTAGACGTCCGCATCTTTTCGAGCCATTATGTCAGGCAGAGGGTTGAGGCTTGGATTGCTGACGGGAACACGAACGGAATGGTACCCGTTCTTCTGAAGTAGCTTGACCAATGCATTTTCGCTATAGAAGCCGCGCTTGCGCCACCGGCGAATAGCGTCTTTGTCGATCTCTCTGACCATTCGGAGTTGCCTCTGATAGAACCAGAACTATTGTTGATGGAACTTCGGATAAAAGAGTATTGAATCTCCCTATTAGGACGTTCTGCGTTTCCAAGCTTGAATTGGTATGCTGAGCACAGGCCTTTCGATAAGGCATTCCCTCAAGTAGTCTTCGAGAGTGGCGGCCGGCACGACTCTGATCTTGTAGTCTTTGACATCGACCGAGTTTTCATAGTTTTTCTGCGGAATCACTACTTTCGTGAACCCCCAAGCTTCGGCAGCCTTTATCTTCTCGTAGACTCCGCCCACAGCAGTGATCTGAATAGAATCTCCGACGCCCAGGTTAATCTCTCCAGTTACGGCCACGTCCTGTTTTATTGGTTTCCCTTCGATGAGGGAGCATAGCAGTATCGTCATAGTGACGCCTGCTGACGGTCCATCTACCCCGTATGATTGAGCAAAATCAATGTGGGTGAGATAATCTTGTGCTATGTCAAGGCCGTATTTTCGAAGAATTACACTCCTAACCTTTGCTATACTGTCTGAGATGAAGCTTTGACCCTTTGCAACTCCCGTGACGTGGTAGTAGCCTCTAATGGAATAGTCTCTGGGAAGTGCATTTCTTCGGACCATTTGAGCTTTCACGTTCAGCACGCTGCCCGTCATCTCGCCACTGTACGGATCAGTGACCACCGCCAGTCCGTGAATCTGACCCAGTTTCTGCCCCTTGGGCTCAATCTCCAGCAGCTTGCCCCTTTCCTGCATGTTGTGTTCGAGGATCTGTCTTTGGATTGTCTTGCAGTGCTGTTCAACGGCTTCTATGACATGACGTTTTTGCACTATACTCCCGTCTTCGTTCATCGCCAAAGTTGAAGCTGTTTTGATTATGGCGATTAATGGTCTGAACCTAGTCGTGAGAGCGTCTTTCTTGTCGCTCCTTCGTCTCCCTTCCTCAACGATTTCCTCACATGCTTCTCTGCTGAACGGAATTAGGTTGAAGCGTTTGACTTCCTGCGCGACAAACTGCACGTATTTGCGCCTATTTTCAACGGTGCTCGGCATGTCATTGTTCATCCGCACAACTTTGCCGTAACCATATATTCTGTCCATCAAGGCAGGATGCATTTGTGCTATACTGTCAAAATTGCCCGCACCCACTAGGAAGGTTATTGCTGGAACTGGCTCTGTCGAAACTGCCATTGCAGCAGTGTCTCCCCCGTTAAGCTTTCCTCTCAGGGTTATGGGCAGTCGCCCGTCCTCCAACACGGTCAGCAAAGTAACGGCTTCTTCGGGGTCAAGGTTTTTTACTTCATCTATGAAAAGTATCCCCAAAGAAGCGACATGGACATCTCCCGCACTCACTCTCTGGTGCTCGGGAGTGCCTAAGCCCCCTGTCTGATACGGATCCCAAGCTATTGAACCAAAGAGTTGAGCGCTTCTATGTCCCGTCGCGTCTATGAAGGGAGCGTGCCCTGAGCTGTTATCTATGAGCAGTTTGGGCACGTCGGATTGTTGGGCTCCACCAATGCCCTTTAGATTTCCGCTTCCACCGAGTTTCGTAAACCACCAAGTGAAAATTCCGAAGAATATTAGACTTCCGCCAGGGATGAACGTCAAGGGGACGACTCCGACGAACTTGTCGACCAAGTAGTCTACGAAATTGGGGTAGATATCATGCAACGGTTGACCTGCGTACATGGGATTTGCTATCCAAGTCGTCCATCCTTGGTACATAAAGTAGAATCCTAGGGCTATTAAGAAGAGACCTATTGAAACCATTAGGATCTGAAGGCTTTTCAGTCCGACCCTAGTGACGAACTTCCTTTTCAGCTCTTTCAACTGTTCCTTCTGCAGTATTTTCTTTGCTTCGCCCGCCTTGTGGATTGTTATCTTTGGTGTACTTGGCAATAGCTGGTTTTTCCAGCAGAGAGTATCCGTCAATTGTATGCCCTGTTCCTTGTAGACTTGCGTCAACTTCTCTGCCAGCGCCCTGCCGATCAAAGACTTGCCAGTTCCTGGGTCGCCTAGAAGCATTAGATAAGGTCCGGGACTGATGAGTGTCTTTGGCGAAGATTTCGTCTTGTCAGGTGTGCCCCAGTTTTCGTACCATTTGTTCTTTTCAAGCCATTTTAGTTTGTGCACCCACTCGTCCAGACACAAGAAGCACTCCTTAAGGGCTGGATCCTGCCCTATCGCCCAGTTTATCAGATTATCGTCAACCGGGAAACCCTCGGTGCTTTTGAAATTCCCCCAGTCCCAAGTCACGCTGACTTTTCTCCCACCTACATTCCGCTCGAGAACCTCAACGTCGGTTCCAAAAGGACCTGGGGACAACAGTGGCACCTTTCTTTTTTCCTTTCTCTGTCAAGGAAATGACGCGGTGGACAATTAAAGCGGTATTTCTAAATCAAGAATATGATGGAACCGAAAACAACCGCTTCCCGCCTTACCAAACCGCGTGCGCGTTGCTGCACATGAGTGAGCTTCGATTCAAAACTGCCTTTTGGCGATGCTTTTGTATACAAATAGAGTCGCTAGATTTTTCGACGAGCGAAAACCTCTATTTTCAAAAATCGGCGAATTCCTTCCATAATCCTCCGATAACAAGGAAGATTACAATACGAAGGTTCCTCGTACTTCCCATGCCTTTAGGGGACTCGGAACTTTTGGGGCTAGACACAAAACAAAGGGCCTCAAAACAAGTCGTTTTGAGCTAAAGCTTGGATTTTCTGGGAGGTTCTATGACTGATGCTAACGCGATACCATGGTTAATCAGGGCCTCATATAAAAACCGACGAAAATCTCCATGCGAAGCCAACGCCTCTCACCTTCGGAATTCCTTCGACCTTTTTGCTGAAATCTTTGCCAAAACGCAAGGGGCGCGCCCTCTTTTCAATCAAACATAGACTTCGAGCAAAACAGATACGGAATCCCGCAGATTAATTCAGCTGAGCGAAAAGTCGCGGAAAATTCCAAATACGTGATGGACCATGAACAAGAGTCAAGCAGACCGACGTGAGGCAAATGCCCTCTGGGTTCAACCAAATTCTAAAGGATTCGAGTGAACGTTTTGGATACCTTGATGCCAACCATGTCACGAGGAGCCAATCTTCCCCTTGATTCATGTGCCGGTCGCCCTCTGACGGAGGCAAATTCTGGCTTGCCTTTCATGAGCCACTGTCTTTGTTCTGGCTAGTGTAGGCAAAATAGGCGATAATCGTGCGTCGTTCAAGTCTCTGCATTACACTTCAGTGATATTGGTTGTCATAGTAATAGGTGATGTCAGATCATATCACCAGAGTACTCCTGCCTAACACTTTTCTTGAATCGTATACGGAAGCATCAACGTGAGTCAGTATTTTCCAGGTGATCAAACTTGTACAGATGGGGTGCACTCTCACTTCGCGCGCTCATGCTGTTGTTCGACTGGCTGAGCTAAGCTAGGAATCCAGTCTAAGGAAAGTGCTAGACGTTTGAAACTGTTAGCAAGAATCTTCTCGACGGGTTGAAGATCCCAACAATCTAGCAGGTCAGTCTCTCTAAAGAAAAACATTTCAGAAAGATGGCGTATAACCATTCGGGGTAAAATGACTGCCGAGGAATGATAAATGCCTGAGATGAAGGTGTTCAATGTTACTCATAGCTTCTCAACGAGAGGAGAAGGAGAGTTTGTAGATTTGACTGACACGGTGCAGAAGTCAATTGAGAAATCGGGGGTCAAGAGCGGGTTTGTGCACGTCTTCGCGCCTCACGCTACGGGTGTATTGCTTTTGACAGAGAATGAGCCTGCCTTGCTAGAGGACATCCGATTGTTTATTGATAAAGCGGCCCCAAGAAGCGGCAACTACAGACATCCTTCGAACGCGCATGCACACTTAAGGTCGATTCTGTTTCCCCCTGACAAGACGATACCGGTGGTTGACGGTCGGGGGAGTTTTGGCACGTGGCAGTCTCTTCTGTTTCTGGAAACGGACGTTTACTCTCGTCGCAGGACTGTTGTCATCCAAGTTATCGGCGAGAACTAACCTTCTAAGCTTAGATTAGGGTGCTACGTCGAACTAATGAAATGGTGATTTCCTAGTCACATCTTTGAAAGCCGATGTGCATCCAAGGAAATCGAATGCTTTCGCGTTGCCGGCGAATTGCAAAAGAGTTATTAGCCTCAGAACTTGTTTTTGATCGCGCGCGGTGAGCTTGCAATTTGTCTTTTGAAATTCAAGAGTTGCCCGATCTCATACGAATAATTGTTCTTGTGGATCTTCGTAATGCAAAAACTGTCCAGAAGTCTTGGTTGAAGGGCCGGCTTGACAGGGTGTGCACGGGGTACACTTGCATAGAAATGCGCGACCTGGACAAGACTCTGTTGGACATGGTTTCTGAGGGGTTGATTCACGACGATCGCGGAATGATACACGCTACCGAGCAGGGCACGAAGCTCGGGAAGGAATGGGCTAGTTTGCTTTTGAAAAAGGAGCCGATTCTCGAAGTAGTGGCTGGATTGGTCGATGGTTCGATCACGAGTCTCGTGGTGATTCTGTCAGCGTTCTTTGCATCCCTCGCCATGCGAACCGCAGTATTCGCTGCTTTCTTGACCTTGTCTTCGGTTTCAATAACGAATTTTTCCAGCTTTCTGCTTGGGGGGATAACGGAGGATCTTGCTGATATGATAAGCCTCCAAACGTTAATGAACTACAGTCTTAGTGACATTCCTGACAAAACGGAGCGGGAGAAATCGCTTAACCTCGTGAAAGATCTGTTTACTCTCCTGCATAAAGAGATCAGCAGATCGAACCTTGTGGCTGCAATAATCTGTGGGGTCACGACTTTTCTTGCTGGGGTACTTCCTGTAGTTACATACTTTTTGTTTCCGAAACCGTTGAACCTCGTTGTGTCGCTCACTTTAGTCGGAGTCGTGGTCGGCGTTTTTCTTGTGCGTTATCGTTCGAGGAGATCCAGAGTGCATTGGAAGGTCACATTGCTTGAGACGGTTGTGATTGTCGTCATTGCGGTTATCGCGTCGTTGCTCGTGGGCGGCATTGCGTAAGAGATCTGAGCGCCGCTTCACTTCGATTCCTTCCGCCGGCAATTGCATGGACGTTACCCCAATTGGTGTTAATTCACTAGGACATGTTCGCAAGCGTGGGATTGAGATTTGCGCTTATTTTGCATATTGGGCAAGATCGCTTAAGCTTCGAAAGATTCGCTCCAGCCAAAATGCTCCGCAAGGTCTAGAACTAGCGACATCATGAGAGAATGTTCGGGATCTTTCCGTCATATAACGTTCTTTCTGCGGATCTGAAAAACGTTTGAACAGTTTGAAGTGGTACAGTCCCGCTTTTTGTCTCGAGCTATTTAAGGTTCGGTGTAATACGAAAAACGCTCAAGACTAAGAGAGGGTCCCACGATTCAACCCTGTCGCAAGCTGACAGGCACCAGTTGCATTTATCGGGTTGAACCGAGAAACCCCTTCATGGCTGTGCGGCGCCCTAATAAAAGCATTTCCAACGGTTGTCTATCGCTGGTCTCAAATGCGAACATTGAAAAACTCTCGTGTCATCTAAACGCAATCCATTTCAACCCTCTTAACACGGATTAACTTTGGAGCAGTTTGGTCCAATCAAGGTGCGTGCAAGTTATGTTGAGGGAAGAGGCGGAGAAGCGTCTTATGCAAGTAATGTGCGTCTGAGAACTAGATTTAAGTTTTGTCAACTGGAGGTGCGTCATAGCTAGGTTATAGAATCTGTTATAAATGTTGCAGTTTCAAGAGATGTTATCAGGATGAACTATGGAACTGAAGAGAACTCTGAATCTTTTGGATGCTACGGCAATTGGCATCGGGGCGATAGTCGGTGCAGGAATCTTCGTTGTGCTGGGTATCGCTGTAGGCTATGCGGGGCCAGCGGTCATCATTTCAATGATAATTGCGGGAACCGTTGCCCTTTTTACCGCTCTTAGTTTTGCTGAACTGAGCTCAGCAGTTCCAAAACAGGGAGGTACCTACGCGTACACTTATGAAATGATCTCTCCTTTCGTCGCGTTCATTTCGGGTTCTTTGTGGCTCTGTGGACAAACGGTGGGGGGAGCAGCTGTAAGCCTAGGTCTCGCGAGTTACTTCGTGGCTATATTCCCATCTTTTCCACTGAAAGTCGTTGCAGTTTCAGCTGCTTTGGTTTTGACGGGGTTGAACCTGACGGGAACCAAACATTCTGCAGTCGTAAACAACATCTTGGTTACGATAAAAATCGTCGTACTCGGCGTCTTTATTGGTTTTGGAATCTTTCAACTGCATTCAAGCAACTATTCACAATTCGCGCCAAATGGCGTTATTGGAATCCTTCAGGGAGCGGGCTTCATTTTCTTTGCCTACATAGGTTTTGGCAGGATAGCGGCGCTTGGTGAGGAGGTAAAGAACCCAAAGAGGACTTTGCCGCTTGCAATCTTGCTGGCTTTGTTCATTTCCGTGATCCTGTACGTTTCCACGGGCTTTGTCGCGACTGGGCTTGTAAACTACCGAATTATGGCAGGATCCGGATCTCCACTCACCGACGCTGCAAGAGCGACAGGCAACATTGCCCTAATTGACACTGTCTCGTTTGGTGCCCTCGTTGCTACTGTCAGCGTCCTTTTGACAAACCTGATCGGTTTGTCCAGAGTTACGTTTGCGATGGCGAGGAACGGGCAGCTTCCAAAATCTTTGGCAACAGTCCATTCGAAGCTCGGAACCCCGTACGTTTCAATCCTAATCACAGGAGCGCTGATGGCTGTTTTGGCGTTCGTTTCAGATCTTAGACAAACCGCGGCAATAACGAGTTTGTCATTACTCTCTACTCATATTCTTCTACACGTTTCCGCGATAAGACTCAGGAGAAGAGTGCCCGACCTGAAAACATTCAAGGCGCCGCTGTATCCGGTGATCCCTTGCCTCGGTTTGATCAGCTGTGCTATTCTCATGTTCTCGTTGCCAATAGAGGCATGGATATTCTTAGCAGGTTTTGTTGTCACAGTCTCAGCCTACTATCTGCTGAGAAATAGGCACATGCATGTTCGCGCGTAACCGTTGCTTGTGAGTTTTGTTGATGCTTGTGTATTCAGAAGTCCGCCGTTTCAAGCGCGTCGGAGGCGTATTGATTGTCAATACATATTTTCAGAGTGGATTCTTAATTCTGAACAGTTATTAGGATTCAGAATGAATCACGTGTCGAGGAACAGGGATGGCTCTGCAGAAGAGAACTGCAATAGTAGCCCTAATAGTGGCGGCGGCCCTCGCGGTAGCTGCAGTTCTACTGATTCCTGTAGTTTTTGGAATTCTCACATCCAGTCAAACTATCCCGTCTAACGGCATCATAAATTCTCAGTTTTCCACAATTAACAGAAGCTTTTTGCTCTCCCTTGGGATGCCATAGCCTATGTTGTTCTCTCTTCCTTCGTATGCGCCAAAGACCAATGCTTCTTGAAAAATGAAAGTCCAAGGTTCGCGAATTGCTGTGCCGCAAGTGATAGGAATATTCCCCCCACAACATCTGTCGGATAGTGCGCCCCTAGAACGATTCTGCTCAGAGAAACCAAGAATATTATCAGCGTTGCCAACAGCTCTTTGGTCCTGCTTTTTCTCGACAGAATTAAGAATCCGCCTGCGGCTCTGGAGACATGACCCGAAGGATAAGAAAAAGAGGAGATAATATCTTGCCCATAGACGTTCAAACCTGGGCAGTCTGGCCTCGGACGGGCAAAAACCATCTTGGTGAAATAGGTGAGCGCGGTCGTTATGACCAAAAAAATCGCGACTTCCACTGCAGAACCAAGGTACTTTCTTGATTTGAAGTATGAATAAAGCAAGTAGACTGAGCCCAAAACGACCCACAGATAAAAATCACCCAAATAAGTCACAATCTGAAAGAATTGTAGACCCACAGTTTTCTGAGCGAAATTCTGCACGTCCAAAACGATATGGCATTCTATTCCGTTAAGGGGTATTAGGGCAACGAATACGCCTATCAGCAATGTCAAAAACAAGTAGATTGCTGCTGCAACACGAGGGCTACTTAGCTGGGGTTGGTTCATGTGAGTGGCTCTTGCCATGATGGCGGACTTTGGGCTTTAAACGTTTTCTCGTAGCACTCAGTGGGCGCTTCTAGCGTTACCCATTGTCGAGCACTCGAAAAGCAAACTCAAACAGAGACATCCTTATGCAACTTAGATCTAGGAGTTTCTCTGCCCTGTGAAATTAAGATCTAGAAAGAGCGCCCTGTGTTGGGCGCGTTCTAGAGTTTCAGCTTGTTTGACACCCGTTTGCCAAGCTCAGGGTCAGCTTTGGTTAGGTTTTCGACCATGCGTTTCTGAATCGTCTTGTGAGCCTTTCCCAGCGAATCAGCAATGTTATCGACCAAATGGTCCTGATCCACTTTGCCGAGTGAACGATAGCGTTGGCCTGCTTGTTTGAAGTCGTTGGTCAGACTGATTTTCTGGCGTCCGATTTTGCCTTTGAGATTTTCGTGAGTCTTGGCGGTGGCTTGTGCTTCTTTTGGCATTCCTCCTGCCAGCGTGTTGGGTTCGTAGTTGACTGTTCCTCCTTTGTAGGGCGCGTATTGCATGGTTCCGTCGCGCTCATTGTTGTTGACGGGCGCTTGCGATCTGTTGATTGGGAGTTGCAGATAATTAACGCCTAAGCGATGTCTCTGCGTGTCCGCATATGAGAACGTCCTTCCCTGCAACAGCTTATCGGCGGAGAAATCGATACCAGGTACAATGGAAGCCGGACAGAAAGCAGCTTGTTCTGTTTCAGCGAAGAAGTTTTCAGGATTGCGGATCAGCACCATTTTGCCAACTGGCATAAGCGGGAACTTGTCTTCAGGCCAAGTCTTTGTGGCATCCAGAGGGTCGAAATCCTGTTTCAACTCGTCAGTTATCTCCATAATCTGCACGTGCAATTCATATTCTACGGCTTTGCCAGAGGCAATCGTTTCATACAAGTCTCGGGTGGCAATGTCAGGATCTTCGCCTGCTAGACGGGTGGCTTCATGGCGATCAATAGTCTCTATTCCTGCCTTTGGCTTCCAATGATACTTGACGTAGACAGCCTTGCCCTTGGCGTTTACCCACTTGTAGGTGTTGACGCCGAAGCCTTCCATTCTTCTGTAGTTCTTGACGGTTCCCCTATCGGAAAAGAGCCAAGTGATCATATGTGTCGATTCGGGGGTCAGCGAGATGAAATCCCAAAAACGACTGTTCGCCGACGAGCTCGTCGGATAACCCGTGTCAGGAGCAGGCTTGAAAGCATGAACCATATCAGGGAATTTGATGGCGTCTCTGATAAAGAAAACAGGCAAGTTGTTGCCCACCAAGATCGTAGTTTCCTTCTTCAGTGTAGAACTTCACGGCAAAGCCTCTCGGGTCGCGGGCTGTGTCCGCGGATCCTCGTGAGCCGACCACCGTAGAGAAGCGGACGAATACTGGAGTCTTCACCTTCGGGTCCTGAAGGAATTTCGCGCAGGTGTGCTTTGCCATGCTTTTGTAAACTTGGAAGTAGCCATGTGCGCCCGCGCCTTTGGCGTGAACCACACGTTCAGGGATGCGCTCGCGGTCGAAGTGAGCGAGTTTCTCGATCAAGTGCACATCCTGTAGGAGCACAGGCCCTCGTTCACCCGCAGTGAGTGAATTTTGATTATCTGAGACAGGAACACCCTGGTTTGTCGTAAGATGCTTATCTTTCATAAAACTTGCACCTCCTTTTTCATACAGTGTAACGTCTTAAGATTTGAAGAACTTTAAGGTTTATTTAAGACTTATTATTATCTAATAAAAAGTATGAGTCGCTCTCAGAAATCAGACGTTTTGATAATCGAAACCCTTCGCAAGAAAGGATACAAGGCCACTCCACAAAGGATTGCGATCTGCCGATTTGCGCTCCAAAATCGAGACCATCCTACTGCGCAGAAAATATATGATGAAGTCAAGAAAGTTCATCCAACGGTAAGCCTTGCCACAGTCTACAAAACCCTTCGAATCCTGACGGAGCATGCGCTAATCCAGGAACTGGATTTTCCAGAAGGACAAGCAAGATTTGATTCCTATGTGCAACCTCACGTAAACTTGATCTGCACGCGATGTGGCAACATCCAGGATTTAGACGATCCTGCTGCTCGAGAAACGATAATAGGAATAGCTGCCAAAGCAGAATTCACTCATACAGGACAACGCCTAGACATTTATGGCATCTGCAAAACGTGTCAAAGCAACCCAAAAACAAGTACGACCGGACTTAACAAACTTCCTAGCGCGCACCCGTCAAGCAAAGAATAATGAGTCAGCTTCATCTACAGTCTATTGGTCCGTTGGTTTGGAGAAAACTGTCAAGGCAATGTATGAGCGGCTGGCTGATTTTCTAGTTGAGAATTTGAATTTCGAAAATGTGTCCACTATTCTTGAGGCTGGATGTGGAAGCGGCCAGCTCACCGTGCCCTTTGCTAAGAGGATCAAGCATGTTAAACCGAGTTTCAGATTCACAGCGCTTGACCTGTTTGCAGGCCCCTTACAGGCGAGATATCGACATTTTGAAGAATCGTATTCGAGAGGAGGGGCTCGAAGGATTGATAATCCCAGTGAACACGGATGTAAGAAACATGGATGTCATTGCGGGCAAGAGCATTGATCTCGTTGTTTCTAACGAAACCCTTTGTGAGCTTGACAGGACTGGTCTTGAGATAGCTCTTCGAGAGTTTCATCGGGTGTTGAGACCGGGCAGCCAAATGGTACATGCAGAGTTGATTAACTCGTTCGAAAATGATGCTCAGAGGCTGGTGATTGAGGCTGACATGCACTCTTTGGAGACGTCTTTGCCGAGACCAGAATGCTTTTCTCCGTGTTCCGATGACGTCGCTGCCCTTTTGCACAAGATTGGGTTCAAAAACATAAGGGTAAGATATTTCGAAACGAACGTCAGATTCAAGGATCTCGACGTGGCATTGAGGAAACTAAGACAGTGGAATGTTGATCCTGTGTTCGTCAAGGAGCACCTGCGGGGCATCAAGAGATATGGACTGGAATATCCGATGGAGCATCTGATTTTCTGCAGCAGGTAGGAAACGAGCGCTCACTTCAACAGACAAGATCTTTCTAGAAAATAGAAACGCCCAAGTTGGGTCTAAGCCAGAACGATTTGCCTCAGCTCGGCCGAACCTTCGCATCGGAATTCTGTTCCGTTTGATGCTATCTTGCGACACAGACCCAGCAGGCGATTGTCCATTGGGCTTTGACTACTCGTCCAAGCGTGCTCCCCAACTTGGGCAGCAGTACTGTTCTCGGAGAAGAATATAACTGTTGTTTACAAAGTCCACTATCACTCTAACGCCGAGCTATCTCCGATTTTCACATCAGAAATGTAACTCGGCCACGTTGATTGGGACAGATTTGTTTTTTTACGGTAGGTATAAAAGGCAAAAAGCGTTTCGCTCCAAGACTGAATTTTCAGAGGCCATGATAAACCTATTAATATTCAGTGCACGTGCATAAGGCCATTGCAAAAAGGAAAAACAGTGATGGACAGAACAGAGAAATTTGGAGAAGATTTAGAACTCTTGGCGTCAAAACTGAGCCAAGGTTTGCAGCCAAAAGAAAAAGATTGCCTGATTGAACTCAAGAATCACCTCCTCGAGCTTCAGAAATCAAACGTTGTAAAAATCAACCACTCAGTCATGGAACTCGTCTGCGCCAAACCGCTCTTGCAGAAAGGATACACTGTTCACGTGGAGCATGAACTGGAGCCAGCGCTAACTTGTGACCTGTATGCAACGAAAGGCGATGGAAACCATATTATAGAAATTGAAACGGGTTACATTCCGCCAGAACACGCCTTAGACCCATCGACATATCTCCTCGCAAGAATTGCCAGCAAGATAACTAGATACAGCAACCACACGGGCAAATTCGCGTTGGGCACACCGCCTCACTACGTTCTGCCAATACCCCAACCACTACTGACCGCCCCCAGAGACAGAACACTGGAAAACCTGAAGACCATCAAATCCCTTTGTGACCTCTACTACACGAACCCGCCGGTCAGCCTCGATGAAGTGAGAAATGCCAGACTGCACAGCATCTACATAATCGATGTGGACGGCCTAACAGCCCAAGAGACCGATCCAGAAGCCTATATGGGAAACAAACACAGCAACCTTGCCAGCGTTATATCGACAGACGAACGCTCAGTGTAGGAAACACGTGCGTTCCGCATTAATCTTAGTCTGAAGAGTTCCACCGCGTTCCTGTAGAATATCTTTCCTTTCTATGTTGCATCAATTTCTCGCGAGTTGACCAAATCTACGTGTTTTCTTATGCTGCACATGACGTAATCTGTTCGCGCGGGCGAGCCAGTTACCTAACGGTTTCATAATTCCTGTCAAAAGGTCGTCGCCGTAAATAGAACGACCCATAGTTTCTCCACCACAGCAAATAGCTCTTCAACACGCCCCATCGTTTGAGCCTCCTTGAAGATTCATAAACCACCGTCTCTAAAAGAGCAATCCTTCCTCTCTGTGAAAGCTTCAGAATAAGCTCAGTTATTTCCAGTATTGCAAGCCTTTCGTTGAATCCGCCAGCTTTCAAGAAAGACTCCCTCTGAACTGCCAGAACATCGCCTCTATTGTAGAACCTTAAAAAGAGCCTGTGTCTTGTGCAGTTTCTGACAAAAACATCATCTAAGGAATAGAACAATCTTTCGGAAGTGGAAAGAGCGTGGGATTGTGATTTTCGAGGCTGAACACGAGAAATCGCGGCCACAACGGCTTCGTCTTCAAAAGTCCTCATCACTTCTTCAAGCAGATTAGCAGGAACGATAACATCGGCATCAATAAAAAGGAGAATGTTTCCTGATGCCTGCGCCGCCCCGAAATTCCTTGCCTTTGAGACTCCTCGATCCGTAAACCTGAAGACTTTGTCGGAAAACGGTCTGGCTAATTCAAGGGTTCTGTCTTGCCCAGAATCCACGACGAGGATTTCGCTGTCAATTCCTTTAGATTCAGCGATTGATTTGGCTTTGGCCATATGGACCAGTGTTTCTTTAACGTATTCTTCTTCTTGATACGTTGGGACAATCATCGAAATATCCAAGTTCCGGCCTTTCTTTTCTGTCAAACTGAACTCTACTAAAAGTCTTTTAACTAATAAACGTCTTTAGAAAACAAGTGTCAAAGCACCTAGGAAAATCGCACCAAGGAGAACCAAGGATACATTGAGGATTTGTTTGATCGACCCCCTAGGAAGAGTCAAAGGACTGAATGTCGGGCTGGGATGTCTGTCTTCTTCACTCATGCAGAAGGGTCACCGAGTAGTAGTCTTGGATCTTAACAACAATACCCGAAACGTCAAGGAAAGACTGAACAGAATCAAAGACTCTGACGTGATTGGTGTTTCAATAAAGTCTTCAACTGCTCAAGTCAGCCGTGAAATCGGGGAAGCGTTGGGAAGGAAGGATCTTGTTTGCGGCGGAGCCCACATCACTATAGACGGTCCCTCTTTTCTCAGGAACAGCCCGAGCTTCAAATCTGGTGCTATCGGTGAAGCCGAAGAGACAGCAGTTGAACTGATAGCGGCTCTCAAAAGTAGAGCTACTCTTCGAGGTGTCAAGGGATTAATCTTCAAGGAAGGAGAAAATTTAGTAGTCAACCCGAGACGGACCGTTTATTGATGATTTAGACTCTCTGCCCAACCCAAACTATGAGTCGTTCGACTCCTTCACAGGTTCCATTCTACACTACCCTCTAGTTACGAGCAGAGGATGCCCGCACAACTGCATATACTGTTGCGTCGGTGAAGTTTCAGGAAGAAGATGGAGAGGACGGTCTCCTGAACGCATAATTGAAGAGCTGGAGCACGCTAAATCAACGTACAGAACAAGAAGCTTCGAGATAACGGACGATAACTTCACTCAAGACCTGCGCAGGGCAAAGAAAATCTGTCAATTAATAATCGACCATGGACTGAAGTTGAAGTGGGCCTGCTACAATGGAATTAGGGCTGATAGGCTCGACGAAGAACTGGTGGCCTTAATGAAAGAGTCAGGCTGCAATAACATCAGCATAGGAGTTGAGAGTTTCGACAGGGACGTTTTCGACAGAATAGGGAAGGGTGAAACGCTCGACGACATTCAGCAGGCGATTAGATTACTCAACAAACACGAAATAGAAGTCGACGGCTCCTTCATAATCGGCCTCCCAGGAGACAACCTGAAGAAAACAATCGCGTCTATAGAGCTCTGCAAGAAAATGCCCTTTAACAAGACCATGTGGAATCTTTTCGTACCCTACCCAGGCACAAGAGCCTGGACTTGGGTTAACAAAGAAGGAAAGATTCTTCGAGATTGGACGGAAGGCTTCCATTTCGGCGCAGAAGTAAAGCCCGTTTTTGAAACAAAGGACTTCACTGAAACAGAGAGAATCCACGCCTACAAAATGGCAAACGTAAAATGCAAAGGTTACTTCGCGCTCATCAACTCTGAAAAATCTCTCGTTGCCAACGCATTCGATATTACCAGACTAATCCTGAAGTACGATGCTCGAAATATCGTATCTCACATTGCTCACGTCCTGAAAAATGCGGCGGAAGCTCGCAGCCGCATCAGAGAATATGAAAAGATAGTATGAAACCTGAACGGTTGGCAAATACCCTGCTTGCCCACATCGATAGGACCAACAACCCTGTCATCAATGGCACGCTGAGAGGCGCGCGTTATTCGAGCCTTTTGTCATCATGGAAGGCGCGCAGCTCTTCCGAAAGCGCAAATAACAAGACCCAACAAAAATATATACCCCCAGGGGTGTGGGTAAACCGCAGCAAGCTGTCCAGGAGGTCTAGGCCTGATAGGCCTGAAAGAATCCGTGGTGTTACGGAATCACGGAGAACAACATCAAAGTGGCCGGGGTGAGGTAGCCTGGTAGCCTATAGGCCTGTGGAGCCTAGCGCCCGGGTTCAATTCCCGGCCCCGGCCCCATAACGCGCCGCACGCGAGTCGAGATCTCAGATTGGTGGTTTCTGGAACTTCTTTTTTTCTTCACTCAGTTTCATCCAAGCCTCAAACTCCTTCGACGGCGGATTTTCTTGGAACAATTTCTTGCGACTAGCCTCAAGGAAACAGTTCTTCTCGCCTGCGTACTCTGCTGCGGTTTGAAGCGTCGAGCCCGAACGGTAAGTCTCATAGAGTGTTCCTACCATTTTCTGCTGCCACTCCTCATCCCTCAGGATATGGTGGTCCAAGATCACGTGTGAAATCTGCTGCACGATTCTATCTAGGTTTGCAAGGCTAGCATCGATTTGGCTTTCACTAACTCTTGACGGGGCAAGATAGAGTGGGGGTCCCCCCATCATCAATAGCTGAGGGTTCTCTTGGAGAATTATCTCCAATGTGCGAGTTGACATGGGACCTTGAACGTCGGGCGCGAACAGGAATTTTTCGCCCTCGAACGAAATGGTGACCATCAGGACCCATCCCATCTCAGAATTTTCCGGCCCGTGAAAGACGGGTTCGGAGAACTTCACTTTTGTCTCTCCAAAAACAAAGGTCTGCCCATCTGCGTTGGAAGTCTTTGCAGCATATTTTCCACCTGTTCTAGCAAACATCCATCCTCGTTCACGCTGACTGTAATTCACTGTCTCGCGCGGGTTCTTCAGAAAAACTGTTTTATCCTGATAAATCTGCTTCGCAGTCTCGTCGGCTTGTGTCCAGTTGACGAGCCAGTCTTCAAACGAAGGTGTGTGATGATCGTAATGATAATGGCTTATCGTTACGACCTCCGCCTTTTCTGCCGCCTCCGAAATCTTTCTGCGACATTGGATAATAGCCTCAAACTCTTTAGGATGCGGAGGAAGGCCAAAACGGTTTGGACACAACGAGACTCCCGCGTCGAGGAGGATTCGCAGGTCCGGAGTCTCAACGTAGGTGCACATCGAACGAACTCCGAAACTCTCAGCGGCCAGCGGTACAACCCGAATCTTCTTCAACATCAATGCTCCCACGTTTTTTCAAGGCGTGTATAACGCTTTTTATCCAAGCTACTTTTAGTTTTGCATAGCGTGCGATGAAGACTCTGGCCCCATGAAACAAGATGATTGTGATCTTGAGTGCTGAGCGTCGCTAATGCTCTCTTCAGGTTCATGACGAACTTGGAGAGGGCGTCAAACCCACAGGCACATCCCAATCTGGGCTGTCCGCCCGCAGCATTCAAAAGAAACCAGCCTGTTGTGGCGGATTTCTCGCACTACTTGTCTTCAGGAGGTTTTTCCCAGATTTCAAGCATCTTTTTCTTGAGTTCTCTGCGCTTTCTATGCAGGAATCGGTAGACAGTGCTGTGCATGCTGCCTTTCACGAGCATTCCTATTGCTTCTCGGGCCACTTCCACTTGATCCAGAGTTCCGATCATGCCGACGGTGTGTCCGTACACCGCGACGCTCGCACCCGTCAATTCCTCGATTATCCTGCGGGTCTTTCCGTTCATTCCTATTATGCGCCCTTTCACGCGTTTAAGGTCGGCTTCGGACTTCCCGAAAACAACTCGCAGGTCAAGAAGCTCCAAGACGGCATCTTCATCTCTAACCAGTCGGAAGGCGTGTTCAGGCGAAAATCCTCTGCCCAAGGCTGTGACAACGTCCTTCGCCCTGAAAAGAGTCGAAGGATCAGTCGCCTTTTCGGACACCGTTATGTTTACGTCGCCCGCGTCGCTGTCGATCTCCAGTTCGACCTGGAGTTTTTCCTCGATGTTCTTCTTCGTCGTCCCGTCTGGACCTATGACGACCCCCACGCGTTCCTTAGGAATTCGCACAAAAGTGTTAGCTCTAGGCATAACCAGTCACCCTCTTGTAACATTCATCAACACTGGGAACCTTGACTCCCAAGCGGTTAAAGTACTTGTTCAAGTTGGTCAGGTCTCTTCGAAGCAGAAACTCGGCCATTCGGATGCACGAGCGGAACTGCTTGAGCCATGTCGAAAATCACCGTTCGCCCTTTCCACATCATGATGTTGTATTCACTCAGGTCTCCATGCACCAGCTCGGCTTTGCGATAAAGCCTCTCCAGAAACGTCAAGAGTTCCTCGTACACTTTTCCGGGATTCTTCGGAGTTTTCTCTTTGAAGGAAGGAGCGCTTTCTCCGTTCTCACCTATGAACTGCATGATGAGCACGTTGTTTTTCACGGCGATCGGATAGGGAACTCTGACCCTAGCCCTTGCGGCCAACTCCAGGTTCTTGAATTCCTTCTGAGCCCAAGCAAAAATCAGGGAGCGTGTGTCATGTCTGACTCCTTGGAAACGAGGATCGCCCTCAATGTACTTCACTATTCCCTTCCGAAATTCCGAGGATACGACTAGATAGATTTTTATCGCAAGCTCGTTTCCTGACTTGTCTTTTCCCCAGTAGACTCTGGCTTCCTTCCCGGCTTTGACGACTCCGTGTATTTCGTTTATCGTTCCCTTGTTCATGAAGTCATAAACAACCATGAGGGTGGACTTGTCGAAGACTTCTTCCATCACTTCGTATTCTTCGCTTCTCTTCTCCTTCATCAACTGGTCCTTTTCGTAGGTCTTCTCGTCCTCAAGGAGTCTCTTGTCAACGTTCTTCCGATAAGTCACATGCATCCCTTATTTTGATGTCAAAAGGAAAACTAGATTGTTATGTGTCCTTGTCTTCGAAGTTGTTCTGCCTGAGCCTTAGTGTACCGCCAGATCAAATCTCCCCGCTCGTCACTCTGAAAATCCCACGGAGAAACCAGAACGATGTCTCCTTCACGAATCCAAACTCTTCTCTTCATCTTTCCGCGTATTCGGCACAACCGTTCGTGACCATCCTGACACTTCACACGGATACGGTCATACCCAAGCAGTTTGACTGCTACCCCAAGCACATCGTTCGCAGAAGGAAGCACCAGCCTGTTCAGTTCGCCTTCCGACAGAACCTTCTTCTTACCCAATGAAGCACCTCGATCACGTTATCTTACAAGAAGTATGATTTCTTCCTTTTAAAACTATGTTCACAGCAACCAGTAACCCAATTTTATATCTTTACTATTTGTGCGTGTGGAACGCCTTCAATGTTCAAGACCGCTTCTGGATGAACAAAGCCCCTTTCTATCGCTTTCTTTACGACGTTCTTGCCCACCATGTTCACTATGGTGGAAGCCTCTATCAGATCGACTGCCTCATCGACGGCGACTCTTCTGCCCTTGTAGAAGTCTTCCTTGACGCAGAAGCTTATTTTACCCTCACGAAGCGTTTTTCCAAGAATTTCAACGTCACACATGCACAGCAGAACGTTTCGGCCAATCTTTTTCAGGTTCATGTAAACCTGCAACGGACAAACGCTCTCAGAGCTGCTTCACAGAGGACTTCGCGCCACAAGCCTGGCAAACTACAAACGAAAGACGCTTTTCCTTCACGACCTTCGTGTCTGGACGCTTGCACACAGGACACACGACGAACGTTTCCAAGTACCTCTGCATCAACCTTTCAAACGTGTCCTCCTGGAATTTGCCTTGGAAAATAACCCTGTTGCCCTGCATCGTCGCCGCAGTCGCCATCTCACGGCTCAGGAATTTCAACAGATGCTGCGGGTCACGATCCAACGCATCGGCAATTTCCTTAAAGTTGAAGATGACCGTTCGCATGCCTATCTTCGCATATTGCAGTTTGGGAATCTCTAAGCGCTCACGTTTCGACGCCACCTCAGGCACCTGAGCGCGCGCCCTCTTCAGCAAAGATTCGTAATCGTATTCCATCCAGTAAACCTCCAAGAAGACCAAACTGCAACATACTATTTAAGAATTATAAGGCAAAAGGAGGAATCGAAAAATCAACACTGTGACCACTGGGCCGCCGGAAACCACAAACCCTGGAATGGATTGGGTGATATTTGGAAAACGATAAAAACAGACGTCGACAGATAGAATTTGAGGATGAAGATGGGTTACATCTATTTGTACACCGGGACTGGCGCCGGAAAAACAACAAACGCTCTAGGCTTGGCGCTACGTTCAGTTGGCCACAAACACAAGGTCGTCATCGTACAGTTCATGAAGTGGTGGAAGAACACTGGCGAATTCAAGATACAGAAGATGCTGGAGCCTTACTATGAAATCTACCAGTTCGGACGAAAGGGCTGGATCGGTCTCAGCAACCTGAACGACGAGGACAAGAAGCTGGCGATGAAAGCATTGAAATTCGCCGAAAAGGCAGTCGCTGAAAAGAAGCCCGCTCTGCTTGTTCTTGATGAAATAAACTTGGCTCTCTACTGTCAACTACTCGACGTGAAGAATGTCATCGACTTTCTGGACAGAGTTCCCAAGGAAACGGACGTGGTCCTGACTGGACGATTCGCTCCCGACGAACTCATAGGGCGCGCCGACTTCGTTAACGAAGTGAAAGACCTGAAATACCCGAAGAATATCGTGACGACGATCGGGATCCAGTATTAGTTCTGAACAAGTGAACGTTGAAAACAAGATTCCTCACCACATAGCCCTGATTTGCCTCTTCTTCGTGATCTCAATCTTTTTTTGTGAGTCAGTCTGAAAAGCTTAAAGAAGCCCCTGCAGGCTACAGATTAATCCACAGCGGTGAAACCGTGACCAAACTGAGTCACCCCTACATTCCAAACTCTGTTCCTGCAACAAAGGAACAGATGATGCGCGAGATCGGCGTAAAAAGCATCGACGAACTGTACAGAGACATTCCCGACAAGTTCGGCGTTGAAGAAAAAACTCGACATACCACAGCATGGTTTGTCCGAATTTGACGTGAAGAGACACGTTGAGAAACTGCTTTCAAAAAACGCAACGAGCAACAACATGTCCGTTTTTCTCGGTGCGGGATGCTGGCCCCATTATGTACCGGCTGTCGTTGAAGAGATCATTGGTCGCAGCGAGCTACTCACCTCGTACACTCCTTACCAGCCTGAAACCTCACAGGGCATGCTGCAAGCCCTTTTCGAATATCAGAGCATGATCTGCGAGTTGACGAGCATGCCCGTCGCAAACTGCTCAATGTACGATTGGGCTTCAGCGTTGGGTGAGGCGGCAAGAATGGCGACGAGGGTTAAGGGAAAAACTGAGATTCTTGTTCCGAAACTGATCCATCCTGAAAGGCTGGCAACTTTAAAGGTATACGCAAGCCCAGCGGGAATCAGCATCAACGAGGTGGACTACGAAAAGGAAAGCGGCGGACTGGATCTCAGAGATCTGAAGCGAAAGATCTCGGACAAGACGGCGGCAATTTACGTCGAAAATCCCTCATATCTGGGAATAATCGAATCACAAGTTGACGACATCGCCAGGGAAGTAGCATCTCACGATGCTCTCTTTATAGTCGGTGTTGACCCTACATCGCTTGGCGTGTTGAAGCCACCAGGTGAATACGGTGCAGACGTCGTTGTGGGCGAAGCACAACCTCTTGGAAACTCTATGAACTTTGGAGGTCCTCTTCTGGGAATCATGGCCTGCAGGGACGACATGACGCTCATCCGACAAATGCCGGGCAGAATAATCGGTCTGACGACAACTCAAGATAGCACGAGACAGGGCTTCTGTATGACGATGCAAACAAGAGAGCAACACATCAGACGTGAAAGAGCCACTTCAAACATCTGCACGAACGAGGCGCTTTGTGCCGTCGCTTCCGCCGTTTACGTTGCTTTGCTCGGACCAGAAGGCTTGCGCAAACTCGGAGAAACGGTCATGCTACAAGTCCAACTATGCAATGCGTCTTCTTTCACAGGTAGAAAACGTGAGGACACCTGTTTTCAAGTCGGCACACTTCAAGGAATTCACGGTCAATTTCGACGACGCAGGCCTAACGGTAGAAACAGTCAACCAGAAACTTCTGAAGCAGCACATCCAGGGAGGAAGGGACGTATCTGAACAGTTCCCAGAACTGGGGCAGACCGCACTGTTCTGCGTGACCGAGATCCATTCGAAAGAGGAGATACACCAGTTGGCAACAGCGCTGAAAGACATCGTGGGAGGGAAGGTGAACTGAACACGTACAGACAAGCGCAGTGGAATGAGCCGGTCATTTTCAACCTCGGAAAAAAGGGCAGGATAGGACACGTTCCGCCCAGAGGCTGAAGAAGAAATCAAGAGACCGTCGGCGACCTAAACAAGATCATTCCCAAGAACATGATGAGAACAGACAAGCTGAGCCTCCCAGAGCTTTCAGAGGTTGAAGTTGCACGCCACTTCTTGCGACTGTCGCAGATGAACTTCGGTGTCGACTCAGGGTTCTATCCTCTTGGGAGCTGCACCATGAAATACAACCCCAAGATCAACGATGTAATAGCAAGCTTGTCAGGATTAAAAGACACGCACCCCTATCAAGACGAAGAAACGGCACAGGGCATACTCGAGATTTTGTTCAGACTGGAAAGATGGCTGAGCGAGATCACGGGCACCGAAGAAGTTTGTTTGCAGCCTGCTGCGGGTGCTCACGGCGAACTGCTCGGCACCCTGTTGATGCATGCCTGCCTCAAAGCGAACGGCGAGTGCGAAAAAAGGACGGAAGTCATCGTCCCAGATTCTGCTCACGGAACAAACCCGGCGAGTGCTGCAATGGCAGGGTTCAAAGTGGTTGTCTTGCCATCTGATTCCGACGGCTGTATGGACGTGGACGCGCTAAAATCAACTGTCTCCGAGAAGACGGCAGGACTGATGCTTACAAACCCAAACACTCTGGGGTTGTTTGAAAAGAACATAGAGGAAGTAGCCGAGATCGTGCATGAAGCAGGAGGCCTGCTTTATTATGACGGCGCGAACCTCAACCCGCTTCTGGGCAAAGCCCGTCCTGGGGACATGGGGTTTGACATAGTGCACATCAACATCCACAAAACCTTCAGTACACCTCACGGCGGCGGTGGTCCGGGAGCTGGCCCCGTCGGCGTGTCGAAAGACTTGGCGAAGTTCTTACCGATCCCTCGCGTGGTGTTTGACGGGCAAAAATACCGCTTAGATTATGAAAGGCCACATAGCATCGGAAAGATAAGAAGCTTTTACGGAAACGTTGCAGTGCTAGTCAGAGCCTACGTTTACATACTCAGCATGGGCTTTGAAGGGCTTGAAGGAAGCAGCTGAAGTGTCAGTGCTGAACGCCAACTATGTCATGAAAAAACTGAAAGGGATCAGAGGTTTAACGCTACCGTACGACTCAGATAAGCCAAGAAAACACGAATGCGTCATCAGTGCCAAACTGCTGAAAGACGAGACTGGCGTTTCAGCCACGAACATTGCAAAACGTCTCCTCGACTACGGGTTACATGCACCGACCATTTACTTTCCGCAAATCGTTGACGAGGCGTTGATGATTGAACCCACGGAAACCTACGAGAAAGAGGAAATAGACAAGTTCGTTGAGGTCATCAGCAAAATCTGTCAAGAAGCGTACACGAACCCAGCCATCGTCCTGAATGCTCCGTACAACACGTCGGTTTCAAGATTGGATGAGGTCAAGGCATCACACCCCAAGACGATGACCCTTAGCTGGCGAATGTACGAGACCAAACAACGAGAAAAAGCGGAATGAAGAGCAATACGTATATATGGATTCTTCGGTGGTTAACTCTACCATAAAAAGTGTGGATGTGCTGGAGTTTGACTGAGATAGAAGACAAAGTCCGTGCATCAGTCGGTCAAGTTGTAGATCCTGAAACGGGCATGACTTTTGCAGACATGGAAATGATAACCAACGTCAAAGAGGAGTCGCCTGGCGTCGTGAAGGTTGAATTCGTACCCTCAAGTCCTTTCTGTCCTATAGCGTTCAAGTTGGCAGCAGACATCAAAGGCGCGGCGTTGAAGGTTCCAGGCGTGAAGAAAGCAATGGTTTACTGTCGCGGCCATCAAATGGAACAACAAATAAATGAAATGACCAACAAAGATCAACAGAAATAGCCTCATTATTTTCTCATTCTTTTGTTCAAGAAAAGCAATCAATATGCTAGTCTGTAACAAGACCTGATATCGTCCGTGCAGTTGTTCGAAAGCACTTCGCCACTAGATGAAACAGGACGCTCGCTATGTGCGGGCAAAAAGAAGGGACTTCCGTTGATGCTTTTGTATACAGGCAATATTCAGTGCAACTTTGCATGGCGAAGAGACATGAAAAAGACGCAGTGTTTTGATAACGCATGCGCTAGTTTCGTCTTTGTCCACTACTGCGGGTTTGATGTTTGGGCTACGTTCTAGTAGCGTGTTGGCATTATCCATTGCTGAACCCGAGCCAACTGCTATGAAATCGTATGCCTTCAGATTGGACACCGCGCGTTGACGATTGTGATGTGGGTTCTTAAAGGCTGCTTTCGAGACGGACTGTGTCTTCTCAAACTGTTGATTGCAAATCGTTTTTTAGGGACCGAAACGCTATGATTCTTGTGAGGGAGCGTTCCTGTCCCGCAGAACAATTCTAGCCATGATATCTGCTTTTGTGTTGATTGGCACGCTCACCTCCGGGTTTAGCGTTAGATTTCTCGCGTTTCCAAACGTTGCCTCAAAACTGGAATCGTCAAACTCTATCGTGCTGAAATTTGATTTCTGCACACCTGTGATTGCCGAGGATGTCGCAGGAGACTCTGTAACGATGTCTGGGCTGCCTGAGTACGGCGCTCCCGGAGAGCCTGTTTTACCCTTCAAGCTGGTCAAGGCGCTGATTCCCCAGGGAAAAGAGGCGACGCATGTTGACGTAACACCTGGTAACAGAAAAGTGCTAGGAGGCCCGTTCAAACTGGCGTACGGAAAGACCCCTATGCCCATTTCTTCAAATGACACAGTGCTCGACAAACCGAATGAGACGATCTACGACAGCACGAATCCTTTTCCAGATTCACTGTTTTCAGACCTGTCGGAACAATATCTAAGGGGATACAAAATACTGCTTGGGAAAATAAATCCAGTCCAGTACGTTCCAAGAACGGGCGAATTGTACTGTTTTGAAACGATAACCCTCACGGTGACTCTGAAAGAGACCGGTGATGTGTCTCCATTCTTCAGAAATCTTCCTGAGGACAGAGAGCTGGCTCTGAGCATGCTTGATAATAGTGAAGCAGCGGGAACGTACTCTCAGACTTCTACGAGTATGCGCGCTACTTCGACTCTGTCCTCAAATCATTATGATTACGTGCTGATAACCAGCAACGCTCTCCGCTCTTCATTTCAACCACTGGTGGATTGGAGAAACCAGAATGGACTGAACGCAACCATCGTGCTAATTGAAGACATCATGAAGAACCCAAATTACAACTCTAACGGACAGTTCGGTGACGGATCTGGCAGCCCAAAGTTCAATGATACCCAAGCTTACATCAGAAATTTCATAAAGGATGCATATGCAAACTGGGGAACCGAATACGTCCTGTTAGGCGGCGGTGACGACATTATCCCTGCGAGAGGAGTGTACGACTACGCCGGTGACTACAGCGGAAACTACACTGACTACAACATTCCATGTGACATGTACTACGGAGCTCTGGATGGGAGTTGGGATACGAATAATGACACGACATTCGGAGAAGCCATCTATCACTCAACAGGTCCTCAGAACGGAACGGCTGGAGAGGAAGCGGATTTCTTCGCAGAAGTGTACGTCGGCAGAGCCCCTGTCGACACTGCGCAGGAAGCAACAAATTTCGTTGACAAAACAATAGCGTACGAACAATCAACTCAAACGGCTTACCTAAAGAAAGATCTGCTAATAGGCACAAAACTCGACGACATCACCGAGGGCGGAGATGGACTTGACGCCGTCACAGACTTGGTACCTCAATACACGGCTACGAGACTGTACTCAAGAGATGGAACGTTTAACAGCCTCGCTGTAATCGGCGAAATGAACGCTGGCACGCACGTTGTAATCAATGATGGACATTCAAACTACCAGACAGTAATGGGATTGTCCATTTCGGACGTTGACAACTTGAACAACACCGAGTACTTCTTTGCTTACAGCCTAGGCTGCTACTCGGCCGCCTTCGACCAGGCCACGAGTGGAGCCCAAGGGGCCATTGCCGAGCACTTTGTTTTCAGCTCACACGGCGCTTTTGCTTACATAGGCAATTCAAGATACGGTTGGTATTGTTCAGGCTCTCTCGACGGGCCAGGAGAACGATATGAAAGATCATTTTTCTCAGTGCTCAACAGTGGAACAAGAAACTTGGGAAAGGCTTTGCAGCTCTCAAAAGAGGAGGAACCGATACTTGACAGGTGGACTTACTTCGACCTTAATTTGCTCGGAGACCCCGCAACCCAAATAGTCACGCAGTTCAGTGCACCAACAGCTCATCTTCAAACCAGGACAGACTTGCTTGCTCCGCCCCGAGTCGGTGGACTCGCGGAGATCCTAGGTACAGGAAGACGTGGCACAGCGACTGGCGCGACTTTCAGCAATTTCACGATCGATTTTGGTCTCGGAACAGCTCCGACGTCTTGGGCGACTACTGGAATCAGTCTAGTCAATGGCGGCGCGAGCGAGGTTGTAAACGGAACTTTGGCAACGTGGAACACACAATTAATTGCACAAAACACTTACACGCTCAGACTGACCGTTTACGATGCAAACGGATCCATTGGGCTGGACAGGCAGATAGTCCAGGTCAGCACAAACTCGCTTCCAGCACACATTAGAGCTGACGGGAGCGTCGATCCGCCCACTGCCCCAATTCAGCGTAACGGAAACCTGTATACATTAACTGGCAACATCTATAGCGACAGTGAAGGAATCATGATTGAAAGAAACAGCACTGTTCTAGACGGAGCAGGCTACGCTATTCAAGGCAGTGGAGGAGGAGGAGCTGGAATATACTTGTCAGGAATGAACAATATCACAGTCAAGAACATAGCGATCGAAGCACACCTGTACGGCGTCTACATGCAACAATGCTCCAACAACACAATTCTTGAAAGCAACATACAGAACAACACCCACGGCATATTCCTTTTAGAATCTTCGAACAACAGCATGATGAAAAACAACGTGACAAACAATTACGACGGCATAAGCTTGCTGTCCTTCTCGAACAACAACAGCATAACGATGTGCAGAATAACAGGCAACAATGGCAACCTTGGAAACGGCCTCTACTTCTACATGTCGTCAAACAACCTCATTTACCACAACATGTTTGCCGCTAACAGAATCCCAGTCTACGATGGTGCATGGGACTGTGCTGATCCCGAACTCATTTCTCCGTCAATTAACACGTGGGACAATGGCTACCCGTCAGGTGGGAACTACTGGGACGACTACAATGGCGTTGACCAGTACAAAGGACCGTACCAGAACCTAACAGGAAGCGACGGGATAGGAGACAGCGCTTACGTGATTGATATGAACAATAGAGACCACTTTCCGTTAACGAGCTTCTACCAGCCTGACCACGACGTGGCTGTCACGGATATTATGCCTCTGAAGACCGTCGGCGGACAAGGTTACTGCGTCAACGTGAGCGTAACTATCAGAAATTATGGCACATTTGACGAGAGCTTCAACCTGTCAGTTTTTGCGAACTCAACTGTCATAAACCGAACGGGAACAATCCTAAGAGCCGCAAACGCAGCCGTGATGATCTTTACATGGAACACATCTGGTTTTGCATATGGAAACTGGAGCATAAAAGTCGTGGCTGACACGGTACCAGGAGAGACAAACACGACCAATAATGTGATGATTGCAGTGTTGCTCATTCACGTTGGCTATGCCGGAGACGTTTCAGGCGCGACGCCAGGAGCCTATGATGGCGTGGTCAACATGAAAGACGTAGCCTACATGATCATGCTGTTCAACTCCAAACAAGGAGCACACAATTGGAGTCCGAACGCGGATGTCAACAATGACGGTGTCGTCAACATGCGGGACGTAGCTATAGCCATAAGCAACTTCAACAAGCATGAGTAGAACGAGCGTCTTTTCAGGAAAACTGGAAATTTCGTAAGCCTCAAAACGTCAAATTGTAGTGCTCAAAGGCAAGTCTGCTTTACCAAAAGCCTTAAGTGTGGTCGTAATGTTATGGTTGAATCGTCGAAAAAATAGGATGTTGAATAAGATTGGCAGTGGAAGGTTTTACAGGAGCTAGACAACCCGTAGACGCAAAAGTAGGCGAACTGAACCCCTCTTCAAGAGCTGTGAACGTGCTCGCAAAAGTCTTATCCAGAAGCGAAGTCAGAAACGTTGCTGCTGGAAGAGACGGAGAACCGCACAAAGTCAGCGACGCACTGGTTGGAGACGAAACAGGATGCATATACTTAACTCTCTGGGATGACAATATCGAAAAGGTCCACGACGGTGACACAGTAACCGTCAAGAATGGTTACATAAACCTTTTCAGAGGCAACATGCGCTTGAACGTTGGACGATATGGAACTCTGGAAATCGCTGAAACACCCCTCGCAGGAGATGTGAACACCGAAAACAACGTGTCAACGCAGGTGTACGAACAACCCAGAAGACCGTTCAGAGGCGGCCGAGGAGACTTCGGCGGCGGAAGACGGGATTTCGGCGGACGAGACAGAGACAGAAGAGGCGGCTACAGACCGAGACGCTACTAGAAACGCCTCCCGTCTGAAGTACTTACCCCACTATTTTCTTCTCCCTCTACAAGAAAGAGTATCCTCTATTCTGAATCCGAAGGATCAAAACGTTCAGCATGTATCTTCCAGCAACGGCTACCGCAACGTTTAAAGGCTGTGCGCTAAGAACAACAACATTCCACGCAAGGAGAAAAGTTGAATGTCTAAATCAGGAAACAAAGAAGTGAAACCCACAGTTGAAGAACTTCTCGCAAAAGCCAAAAAACCCGCGATGCTAGCATCACCATTACACAGGTTCTATGAAGGAAAAGTCCAAGTAATGCCAAAATGCGCAGTGACAAGTGCCAAAGACTTCGCAATATGGTACACCCCAGGCGTCGCAACGCCATGCAAAGAAATCCAAGCCGACGTTGAGAAGTCCTTTGAACTTACCAACCGCTGGAACTACGTTGCGGTCGTCTCAGACGGAACACGTGTCTTGGGATTGGGTGACATAGGCCCAGAAGCGGCGTTGCCCGTCATGGAAGGGAAAGCTCTTCTTTTCAAATACCTCGGCGGTGTTGACGCTTTCCCGATATGCGTCAGGACAAAAGACCCTAATGAAATAGTGAGACTCTGTGAGTTGATTGAACCGACATTCGGCGGCATTAACCTTGAGGACATAGAGAAGCCGAAATGCTTCCAAGTGCTTGAAAAAGCACGAGAGAAACTCAGAATTCCAGTGTGGCACGATGACCAGCAGGGAACGGCCACCGTGATACTCGCAGGACTCATGAACGCGTTCAAGATAGTTGGTAAAAACCCGAAGAAAACCATAATAACACTAGTTGGCGCCGGATCAGCAAATTTACGCACTGCTTACGTACTGATAAGATGGGGAGTGAAACCCGGCAACATACTCTTAGTCGACACGAAAGGACTCGTGTACCCGGGCAGAAAGGACATTACACAGAAGGACGATCCGTGGAAATACGAATTGGCACAGAAGACGAACGGGGAAAACAGAACCGGAGACATAGCCGCAGCTTTCAAGGGTGTCGACGCTGTGGTTGCAGCTTCGAAGCCTGGTCCAGGCACGATAAAGAAGGAATGGATAAAGACGATGGCAGACGACGCTGTGGTGTTCGCGTGCGCTAACCCGATCCCCGAGATATGGCCGTGGGAGGCCGAAGAAGGAGGGGCGCGGATAGTCGCCACAGGACGAAGCGACTTTCCAAACCAAGTGAACAACAGTTTGGGGTTTCCAGGCATATTCCGTGGAGTTCTCGATGTAAAGGCAAAAACGGTCACTGATGATATGTGCATTGCCGCCGCAGAAGAACTCGCCAGATTCGCTGAAGAACGGGGAATGCATGAAAAAGACATACTGCCCCGCATGGAAGAATGGGAAGTGTTTCCACGTGAAGCCGTCGCATGCGCCCTGAAATCGATTGACCAAGGGGTTGCCAGAGTAAAACCCAGTAAGAACGAACTCTACGAGAGGGCAAAGTCGATAATTCAGAACGCCCGCGAATCGCTCAATGCGTTGATGAAACAAGGACTCATCAAACCAATGCCGCCAGAAGACAAAATTCTCGGCAAGTAGAGCGCACAAATGACGCATAGGCACAAACAAAGCTAAACCCTCTTTTTTTTGCTTCGCGATTGTAGAAAATTATTTAAAGAGTTCCATAGAAGATAGATACGGGAGAAAACAACATGCGTTCAGACTACGCGTTGTACGCAGTGGCAATAATATGCCTGATCATAACTATCGCTGTAGCCGCCTACGCAACTATGAGTGCACCAAGTCAAAATCTCTGGATAATAGTACCTGCAGTTTTTGCTCTCGCCTTCATTGGGATAGGTTATACTCAAAGGCCTAGAGAAGAGGCAACCGTACATCCCATTGTCGCTCCACCTCCGCCACCTCCGAAACAACCAACGCCATTGGCAACAAGAACCACAGAAGTTGTGCAGGAGACAAAAGTAGAACCTTTGCCAGCACCAGTAGTCGAAGTCAAACCTCTATCCCTAGGACTCTTGGACGTAAAGGGAATAAAAGACAAACGTGCACAGCAACTGAAAGCAATAGGAATAAGCACGGTTGAAGACTTGGCAAAAGCCTCACCACAAGACTTGGCTGCAAAGCTGAAGATAGCCCCGTATTTCACTGGACAATGGATAGAAAACGCCAAGAAACTTGTTCAGAAGTCCTGAGAAAGGTTCGGAAGAAAAGCTCTCGACGCGAAGCAATCCAGATTCCTACTTAATGGCATCTCGAAGTGCAAACTCGCAACCTGAACAGCCGTGGCTTCATTGAGCCAAAGTTCCCCTTTTTCAAATGAATCGTTTGGGCAGATTCGCCCGTGTGTATGTTTTCTATATAGAAATTCTCACTATGTTTCTTCTCTCTAGCCTTTTCAGCGCATCCAAAAATTCGCTCTTTTTCTTGCCAGTGAGTTTGAAATCTTGAATCATATCCCCCACAGGCATCCTAGGATCGCCCAGACCTGCATTTCGTCGATAGAGGTTCCTGACTATCGACCTCTCAAGCTTGCCGCACCTCCAAGTGGTGTTACGTATCAGAATCACGATGGCTCTGACGAGCTTCTGCGTGTCACTACTGCTCTTTCCAGGCAATTTTCTTCACAGCTACATCAGAATTATGTGGACAGAAGCCTTTTAGGGTTTGCGTTGCTAAACAGGTTTACGCAAGTGATAGTCAATGCTCACAGGAAGAGTAGAAAAGATACATTTCACCCGTTTCAATGAAGACGACGACCTGATTGAATCAGTAAAGAGAGCAGCCGAAGAAAAATCCATCAAAGCAGGAGCCTTCTTCATCATAGGAGCGTTGAAACACGTAGTTGTAGGACATTACAAAGAAAGAAAATACACTACTATCAAGTTGAACGGACACTTCGAAATAGTTTCATGCACTGGGAACATAGCTCTCGATGAAGAAAAACAGACAATCGTTCACGCACACATCGTTGTCTCAAACGAGAAGGGTGAGACTTTTGGCGGCCACTTGTTTCAAGGAAACTGCGTGGGTCCAACAGCGGAGCTTGTAATGTTCGAAGCCGAGGACGTTAGCCTTTTAAAAGTCTATGATGAGGCGACTAACCTCAAACTCTTGAAACTAAGTTAGAGTTTTCTTCAGGCATATCCCATGAGCTTTGCCATAATAATGATCAAGCTTGCCGATGACTCTGTAGCCTAGCCGCAAATAGAGTCGGATTGCAGGTGCATTATCTTCTCTTACTTCCAAGTATAATGCCTCAACAGATTTCTTGGAAAAGATTTTCTCGATTTCATTCATCAATAGTCGCCCAAACCCTCTACGGCGATACGACGGAACCACATCTACGGTCAACACGTGGCCATAGAACGCTTTTTTATCGACGTATATGATGCCAATGACGAATCCTACAATTTTGCCTTCCACGCGAGCAACAAGACTCACGGTGTTGTAGTCATCGAGCAATTGAGAAATCTGTTCGTTAGTGAACGCTTCCTCGTCGAAGCATTCCTTCTCGATTTCGTACAGTCTTTTCAGGTCTTTGGATCTTGCGTCTTCAAGTACTGCTACCATAACATACTATCCTCAGACTGTTTCCAAGAGAGAACTTGGGCCTCGTTCCTTATTTGAAGCTTGTTTTCTCATCAACACGCGTAACTATGCCTTTTATGCCCAGCCATTGCATGGCGCCAAAACCGATGAAGAACCTCAACCACAGGGTCAACAAACGCGTCAAAATTGTCACGGTCGCGCTGACAAGCCCAGGCACACCGAACGCGATGAGCAACGTCGTCAAGGTTATCTCGGGAAGACCCACCTCAAAGGGAACCCCTATAGGTATGGATTTAACGCCTACGAAGATCGAAGTTACCACGATTATTGCGACCAAGCTGATCTGAGTGTAACCGATTGACAGGAATGTGAAATAGAAGATCAGGATAGACATCAGCCATGCCACTACGGAACAGGACACTGCGATCATCAGGGTCTTGGGGGCATGAATATACTCTCTTATTGCAACGTGAAAAGCTTTGTGAATTTCGACAACTTCTTCCCGGAACGTCGCAAGCTTGACGCGTCCCCTGCTGATCCACTCCACGAATCTGATCAGACCGTCGAGCATACGAAAAGTCCATCGTTCTTTGAAACTAAAAGAAAGTATCAGTACGAAAAAAAGACAAATTACTGTTATCAAAAAGAGCATCAGACTGAGAAGCATGCCATAAAGAAGACTTTGTAGAAGAAGAAACACCGCCCCCGCTAACAGCGTGCCCAGGTTTATCGCCATTCCGATCAGTCTTTGAGCCACCACGGATGCCGTCGCCCTGCCAGCAGTTCCATCTTGCGCCTTGTTCACGTAGTAGATCCTGGCAAGCTCTCCGCTAACGGATTCGGCCGGAATCAGCGTGTCAACGAATATACTTACCCACACGAGCGCAACAGACTTCGACAAGGAGAGCTCCACAGAAAGAAACCTGAGTAGTGAATACCAAGCAAGTGCGAAGAAAAACACGTCTAGCATGGATACGATCACTGCGACCATGTAGCGTTGCAGATTCACTCGACTAATTGCATTGGCTATGTCCTGGATCGGGACATTGAATATGTATACGTAGACGAAGAAGGCTACCAGACCGATTATGGGCAGGAGCAGAGTTCTCCGAGTGACTCTGTATCTTGGAACGGTCAAAACACTTCGCACCTTATCAATGAAGGCAAAGAGACCGATACCTGCATTATATATTTTGCCAGTTTCTCGGTATTAAGAACACGTTCGCGTGAAATTCCCAGAAGGACTCGAGTACTAAACACGTTGACGCGGCCGTACGAGAATTGGACCTAGCAAAAAGCAACGTGTCGAAAAGAAAACCAAAGAAGGTGCTTCGCGGGGCAGAAAGAGAAAGAATATTCTCGTGCTAGTACATCGGAGGAAAAGTTTCTCGAAAATGTCCAAACGTCGCAGACAGGCGCTATCCACAGTAACTTCCTGACCTCTTTGAAGCCTTGAAATTTCTTAAATATTACGAACGTGTGGAGTCATTGAGCAAAGGTAGAATGCGATATGTCAACGATTGTCAGAGAGATTGAACTTAAAAGAATTCATCCCTCAAAGCTCAACCCGAGGCTTGAGATGAACGTAGCCCGACTCGGTGAATTGGCATCAAGCATAAAGGAAGTGGGACTTCTCCAGCCGATTATTGTGAGACCAGTGGAAGAAGACTATGAAGTTGTTCTCGGTGAAAGGAGATACAGAGCCTCACAACAAGCAGGACTAACAAAAATACCTACGATCGTTCGAGATTACACCGATGACGAAGTTGTTCAACTAAATCTCGTTGAAAACATTCAAAGGGAAGAGTTGAGCGCCATAGAAAAGGGGCAAGTCTGCAAATACCTTCTCGAAAATTGCGCAGACAAATATCCTTCGCAAACCTCCGTGGCGAAGAAAATAGGCGTAAGCGCCGAAGCAGTCTCACTCTGGCTGCACGCAGTCGAGATCGTACCCAAAGAAGCACAACAATACATTGCTCCTTCTGCACTTTCTGGAGAGGTGCCAGAGGGGAAGATCGACTACTCAACAGCCGTGAAAATAGGCCGCTCAGTTGAAGAACCCGAGAGACAGGTTGAGCTGATCAAAAAGCTGGCCGAGAAGAAACTTCCGAAAAAAGATAGGACACAAGTCATTGAAAAAATATCAACGCAACCCGAAAAGAGTGTTGAACAAGCAATCAAGGAAATCGTAGAAACACCGTACGAAATGCAGTTTGAAGCCGTTGACAAGGAGCCGCTGCTAAAGGGAATAAAAACCCAGACTTCAAGAACAGATATTCCTAACGCGAGAGTCAAAACGGGCTCGATCGTGCGTGCTGTTGTCTGGGAACCGAACGTCGCTGATCTGCGCATAACATCAATCGAAAGGAAGAAACTCAAATATTTCAATGATGAAGACGCCAAAAGAGAAGGCGGTTACACTCTAGAACAATTCAAGAAAGTTTGGAAGAAAACCCACGGCGAATGGGACGAAGATCAACTGGTCTACGTCATTCTTTTTGAAAAACTAAACACTAACCTCCGTTCGCCCACAATTGACTGACTCGTCCTAGAGAAGAACTGTCGCGGTTGCGATTGAGCAGAAATCACTCAAACTCGGTCCCATCAGACAATGTACCTGTCGGATTTCTCAAAATCCTTGACGATTTCCATAACCCTCTTCGGCACATTGACCGCATCTAAGGGAATGCCTTTCAAAACTGCCCATGGACTCTTCATGGCCATCTGGGTTGTGACGTAATCTTCACCGAAAGCTTTCTTACACACCTCGATCACTAGACCTCGAACGTTGACCTCTGAAACTTCGCCCAAAGCATGCAGGTACTCATGCACCAGCAAATTGTACACGAAAGCGTTGACTGTGTTCTTGTCTTCAACGGCTGTTTCAACAATCTGGATGAGAACCCTGTTCAAGACGATGTTGTTAGTGCCTATAGCATGATAAGCGCCCAGTTGGATAGGTAAATCATCAAGGAACAGCATCATGCTCCCTCGTCGCTTGTGAAAAACGAACTCCACGGTGTCCTTGACAATTTCCCAGACTTCGGCATAGTTTGCTGCATGCTCCAGGCGGTTGCGATACTCTTGCACGCCTGAAGACGGGCCCTCGTTCTCCAATGTAATCCTCGCAGAAACCAGAACAAATCGCAGCTTATATGAGATACGGAGGCGCTCGTTCCAGTTGAACATTACTACTAGCGTAGGATACGCTGGTCCAAACATGTAGCTCTCGATCAGCTTGCTGCCAGTGCTTTCATGAACCTCTCTTTTACTTTGCGAGGGTTGATCTGAGTCCGCGCTGGGCAAGTTCTGTCTTTGTCGATTTTTGCGTGTATAAGAATCGGTCCTTTTGTCTTTAGGGATCGAGCGAGTTCAGATGCCAGTCTGTCCAAAGAGTCAACATAGGCACTGTATCGGAAGCCTGATATACGAGCCAAGTCGCTGAACTTGGTAGACGAGCTGGAGGTTTCCTGTCCGCCTGTTGTCTCATAGCATTCATTGTCCAACACGACTTCAACGAAATTTTTCGGTGATGTCTTGCCTATTGTTGCCAGAGTTCCGAGTGACATAAGCTGGTTTCCGTCGCCTGTGATAACAACGATCCTCTTGTCCGGTCTGGCTAAAGAGAGTCCCAGTCCTATCGCGGTAGGCAAACCCATAGAGCCTAAAACATAGAAGTTTCTAGCACTGTCTCCTAAGTCGAATAGTTCTCTGCTTATGAGTCCATTACAACCGATTATGTACCCTTCTTTGAAACGATTGACAATGGTTTTGACTGCGTCATGTCTTCTCATTCTACTACCCCCTTTCTTAGAATAAGCGCAACAGTGGTTTTGAGCTCCCTCATCGTTCGGTCGGCATCTGCTATTTGCTTAGCCAGCTCGGTCTTTGACAGAACGATCATGGGAATTTTCATCGTTTTGAGGAAATCTTGCATGTATTTACCCATCAGTGAGTGTTCGATGAAGTCGTTTTCGTCATAGCCGCGCCAAGAAATGATGAGAAGAATTGGAAACCTGTACAGCAAGACCAGCGAGGTCAAGGCGTCTATTGAGTTTCCGAGGCCCGAATTCTGCATCAACACAACAGGCTTCTTTCCTCCCATGTATGCACCGACCGCGATGCCGAGAGCCTCATCCTCTCTAGTTGCAGGAACGTACCGAAAGTTTCTGTTTCTGGGATAAACATTCGATGATGCCGCCCAATATTGAACACGGAACTCCACAGAAAAAGTCGAAGCCATTGTCTTTCAACAGTCTGCAAAAACCCTTGCTTTCCGTAATGAGCCCTCCTCTGCGTCTTTTCCTCAATCAAGTATTCAATCAAGACCACTATATCACTTAGACGGAACTAATCAAGTCTTTGCTGGTGCTTTCCAGTCTTCCCTCGCGCAACACTTATCCAATCAAGGCAACTATGTTTATCAACGTTTACTGAAAAGAGAATTGATGGAGAGAGATGCGTGGAGACTCTAACGATGGTTATTAGCAGTTCTCCTTATGGAGATGAGAGAATCTGGAATGCTCTGAGGTTGGCCGAAGCTTTGTCATGTTCTAGTGAAAGAGTGAAAGTTAACATCTTTCTGATCGGCGACGCTGTGAACGCTGCGAAGAAAGGGCAGAAACCTGCCAAAGGTTTCTACAACATAGAGAAAATGCTTTCAGACCTCCTTAGGGTAGGCGCAGACGTCAACGTTTGCCACACAAGCATGAATCTGAGAGGATTAGCTGAACAGGACTTGGTCAAAGGAATAAGCGTGGGCACGATAACAGGTCTTTCTAAGTGGATTGAAAAAAGCCAGAAGATTCTGTCTTTCTAACTCGCTCCTCATGAAAGGCAAATAGAACGGAAAAACATCTGCTATCGAGGAAAAGCAGCAGTTCTTAAGTATAAGAAGATTCGAAATTAACTATCGTTCCCGAGGCTAAAACGTTGAAAAGGGATGAGATAGAAGACATTCTAACGAAGTATAGGACAGTCGCGGTTGTAGGAATGTCCCGTGACCCATCAAAGGATAGTCACAGGGTTCCTGAATACCTGAAGAACCAAGGGTACAAGATAATACCGGTTAACCCAACTGCGAAAGAGATTTTGGGGCTAAAATGCTACAGGAGCTTGCTTGAAATTCCTCCTGAAGTCCAGAGAACCATAGAAATCGTGGACATCTTCAGACCTTCCGAGGACGTGCCTCCGATAGTCGAGCAAGCCGTGAGGCTCAAGGAGCTTTACGACAAACCGTACGTCATCTGGATGCAGCTGGGAATCATAAACGCGCAGGCTGCTTTGATAGCCAAAGATGCAGGATTGTTAGTGGTTATGAACAGGTGCATGATGCAGGAGCACAAGAAACTCTTCCCGAACGGTGAATAATGCAACTGTCCTTCAGCTGAAATCTGGCTTGTCCTTGCCTTGCTTCTTTTCCAAACAGCTCCTTATGAAACCGTAATACTCAGGGTCAGGTCTTCCAGGACGACTCTTAAACTCGCCGTGGAACTGCGAAGCGAAAAAGAAAAAGTTGCACGGCAGTTCCAGAAGCTCCATTCGTCTGCTGTCAGTGCTCTTGCCTGAAAAAACAAGTCCATTCTTTCTGAGCTTTTCAGAGAAATCGAGGTTGACCTCGAACCTATGCCGATGACGCTCGTAGATTTCGTCACACTTGTAAAGGGCATAGCCCATGGTGTCTTTCTCGACGAGAATCTTGTGAGCGCCAAGTCTCATCGTCGCACCCTTCATCTCTATTCCCCGCTGTTCAGGCATCAGGTCGATCACTGGATAAGGCGTGTCAGGGTTGATCTCAGTGCTGTTGGCGTCCTTCAACCCGCAGACGTGACGGGCAAACTCTACGACAGAAAGCTGGAAACCATAACAAATCCCGAGAAACGGCACGTTGTTTTCCCTCGCAAACTGAATACTAGCTATTTTCCCCTCCGTGCCTCTCGGACCAAAACCATAAGGAACAAAGATCCCATCAAACCCTTTTAAAATCTGAACCGATTCGGTATTCTGCTCTAGTTTTTCAGCCTCAATGTAGTTAATGCACACCTTGGCTTTGCAGGCTGCTCCTGCATGCTTCAAGGCCTCGTTCATGCTTACATAACTGTCAGTGAGTCCCGCATATTTGCCAACTAACGCGATTTTGACTTCGTGCTCGGGCTTCAGAACAGCATCCACGAATTTTCTCCAGTTCTTGAAGTCCTTTTGGCGTTCGGAGAAACCAAGGCGCTTACAGACGAAATCGCTCATTCCCTGCTCGTCCAGAATCAGTGGAACTTGATAAACTGACTCCACGTTGTACGAGCAGAAAACCGCGTCTTCGGGTATCGTGCCGAATAAAGCGATTTTTCTTAACGCCTCGGCATCAATCATCTCTGGGCTTCTCGCGACAATCGTGTCCGGCTGGATACCAATACGGCGGAGCTCGTTCACGCTGTGCTGAAGAGGCTTGGTTTTCATCTCGTTTGTCACGTCAAGTATCGGAACGAGAGCAACATGGACGTACAGAGTGTTTTCGTATCCTTCCTCCAACCGCATTTGTCTGATGGCTTCAAGAAAGGGCAACCCTTCTATGTCGCCGACGGTTCCTCCGACCTCGGTCAGAACCACGTCAACGCCTGACTCCTTTGCAACGCTGCGTATACGATGCTTAATCTCATTCGTCACGTGAGGAATGATCTGCACGCATCTGCCAAGAAAATCGCCCCGTCTCTCCTTCTCAATCACAGACTTGTAGATCAGTCCTGTTGTAACGTTGTTGTCCTTTCTCAGGTCCAAATCCAGAAAACGCTCGTACCATCCGAGATCGAGGTCCGTTTCGCCGCCATCATCAGTCACATAGACCTCGCCATGCATGTACGGGTTCATCGTGCCCGCGTCAACGTTCACATAAGGGTCTATCTTGATGACTGTGACCTTCACTCCCCTTGCCTGAAGCATTTTCCCTATAGAAGAAGTCAGAATTCCCTTGCCGACCGAACTTAGCACACCGCCTGTAACGAAAATGAATTTTGCCATCCACTTCCCCCAGTAATGACAGAACCATAAGTCAGAGGTTAGGATTTAAATTCTTTTATCAAAAACTTCTCACGCAATGACGTTCAAGGGCGACTATGGATTTGACGAAGCAGTGTTACTCAGAACTGCTTTCAATGGGCACGCTTAAAAGACAATTGCGGCAAGATATTTCGTGAAGCGGTCACGATGAAAATCCTGTTTATTGAACCTCCAAAAGACATGTTTTTTGTCATGGGTGAATATCTGCCACCTCCGCTTGGAATCATTCAACTAGCTGCCTACCTAGAAAAGAACGTCAATGGCGTCGATATTGCAAATTCTAGATTGCAATGCGGAAGAAGTGGACTGGAAGGAAATGGAAAAGCGAATCGAGTCCGCCAAGCCTGACATGGTTGCTTCGAGTTCGCTTGCGACGTGCAACACTTATAGCGTGGTTAGGACTCTCGAAACCGCAAAGAAAGTGGATCCAGACATAATGACTGTAACGGGCGGTCAGCATTTTACTGCGACAGCTCAACAGAGTCTGCTAGAATATCCCGTAATCGATGTAATCGTGCGCGGAGAGGGCGAAAAGACTCTAGCGGAACTCGCAAAGAACGGGAAACAGACAGCGGCACTACCACAAGTCAAGGGTATATCCTTCAGAAAGAATGACCTAGTCACGCACAATCCTCCAAGGCCCCTGATTGAAAGTCTGGACGAATTACCCTTCCCCGGGTATCACCTGGTCAAGAACACAGTTGACAAGTATCATTTTTCAGTGATGGCAGGAAGAAACGCACGCTACGCCTTGATCGAAGGTTCCCGAGGTTGCCCTCATGAATGCACTTTTTGCACTCAGTGGCGTCATTGGCAAGGATCGTGGAGGCTGAAATCTCCCAAACGCGTTGCCAGCGAGATGGAGTACTGCCACAGGAACTTTGACAGCGGTTTCGTTTGGCTTACGGACGACAACTTCGGTGCAGGCACGCGTGCAAACGACATCGCCGAAGAAATCATCAAAACTGGAATACAAGAAGACATAAGTTGGTTTGTCCAAGCGAGATGCGATGACATAGTCAGAAACAAGGAAGCACTGCCGAAATTGAGAAAATCCGGACTCCAGTGGGTGCTTCTGGGCGTTGAAAACTCCGAAGCGCAGACGCTGGAAACTTACAACAAAGCAATGGGGCCGAGCGACGCAAAAGCAGCGGTCGATCTCTTGAAGGAGAATGACATTTTTGCGCAAGCGATGCTGATAATTGGCCAAAGGAAAGACACGATCCAGTCGACAGAAAAACAAAGGAATTTCGCAGAAAGTCTTAACCCAGATCTTGCGTTCTTCAGTGTTCTTACCCCTTTTCCAGGCACTGAAATCTATGAAGAGGCCAAAAGGAACGGGTGGATTGAGGATTTCAATTGGTCACACTATGACATGGCTCATGCAATAATGCCTACAGAAACGCTGTCGAGGTTCGAAGTGCAAGAGCAATTGTACGAATGTTACCGAAGCTTCTATGGCCCACTAGGCAAGAAGCTAAGCGGGCTCTTTTCAAAGAACGAGTTAAAGAGAAGAGTGTCGAGGCACATGGCCCGCAGAGGATTATTGCGACAGTTCAAACACCTGTTTTAGGCGTAGGTGAATGAAGACAAAAACCAAGCAGGGTCAGGCTTTCGAATTCGTGATCGCTGCTTCCCTGATTTCTTCGGTAATCACGATACTGATTGCTATTTATCCTCCAAACGCCGCAGCGGACGTGTATTTGCAGAGACAGTTGATCGGCACAGTTTTTGCAGCCATTTGTGTCTGCGGAGGCATCGCAGCGGTTCATCCACAGAAATGTGTCGCCACATCTGAAGCCCATCCATCTCAACACCTGGCGGAAATCCGATCTCAGAAACGGACTTGAGCTTTCTATAAGGGGACATCATCCAGATTGTGGTGAATTCTCGGCACACACGTTGCATTTCGGCGACGCTACCTATTGCGCGGCGTGTTCAGGTTTGTTTGCAGGCGCCGTCATTGCATTAGTGGCGACTGCTTTTGTTTTTCTTTCTAGGCATGAGCGTTGAAGAGTTGAGCCTTCCAGCTAGTAATAGTCGGACAAGCAGGAGTGATGATTGGTCTTATTGAGTTCGAATTCAATGGTTGGCTTCGATCGTTGGCAAATGTCTTTTTCGTTCTGGGCGGTTGCCTGACTCTGATTGGAATAGATCAGGGTGTGCACAGCTTGTTCATTGATCTTTACGTGGTTGGCGCTCTGTTGTTGTGGATATTCGCGAGGATTGTTCTCTCTCAGTGGGATCATTCGAGAACATGTGCGCGCTGCGATTTCTCTTGCAGAATAGATGGAAAAGGGCAAGTAGTTTAGCGTCGTCGACTCATTCGGTAGAGGGCCCCAGCAACTATCAGTACGCCGAGTACGATAATAACGAAGGGCCAGATGCTGACGTTTGAAGAGATGAGCTTAGCCTGTTGGAGTAGTCCGATTATGCCTGAAAGCAGCATAATCGCACCTATCGCAATGAAAACTATTGTCCCGCCTCTCGGCAAACCGAAGCACTCGTTCTCCATTCGTCTGTAAGGCTCGTACGTTTCGCTTCGTCCCTCGCCAACCGCGTATAACGGAGCGCCACACTGTGAACAAACCTTGGCGTCGTCGGGGTTCTTCGTGCCACACTTCGTGCAATAAACCATGTCTTAATCTCCGCTCCATTCTTTCGTGGGTGATTTGTATTAAGACTTTTGGTGAGATGGAAGACCCTCAGCCTGGATCAGTATGTTACGTACCTGTTCGGGTTGAAGTTTCAAGCCGTGGAAAAACCTTCCACGAAGTCTCGATTTCGCCAAGACCGTTTCTTTGATCAGTAACGGTTTCTCGAAACGTACAACGTACTGGAACTCTATGGCCCTTTTCCAGCCGCCCCGTTCACACTCGGCCCTCTCTTCCTCAGATAGGAAACGTTTTTGCCGAGCCTGTGCAATGGCGCCGTAGCCGACAAACGCGTCCCCGACAGGAGTTTTGTGAACGAACAAAACAGTTTCTCCCCTGGACCATCTTCTGTTCAAATTGGAATAATAAATGGCCATTTCAAACACGCGTTCTACCCACCGTTCGTCCCCGATTCGCAGAATGTAACCGCCGCGTTCAGACATTTGCCTTTCAACATTAGATACGTGCTCAACACGATATATTGGTTTGGTCCATAGCATGTTGCCCGCTCAGCAAAAAGCCCAAGAACCCACGGCGTGCGTGCATATTTGGATCCTAATATTCATGATACATTGAAACGAGGAGGGGAGGTACACAATGGCTGAAAAAACAGCGAATAATCTCCCCGCGAGCCACGCAACAAGAGACCGTTTGAAAACCGAAGCCTCAACGAGTCCAAATCATGGAATTATTGCAATCTTTATCTCATTCTTTGATGTTGAAAGGATGTTGAAGGCTTCTTTCAGCTCTTCAAGCTTCATCTTCCGCGTTATCAACGGTCTCACATCGATGGTTCTCGAGGCAATAAGATTAAGGGCTTTTCTGAAATGAAGAGGCGTCGTGTGGAAGGCGCCAACGACCTTCATTTCTCCGTAATGAAGCCGTTCTGCATTGAGCTTGATTTCTGTTCCCGGCGGACAGCCTCCGAATTCAAGGACTGTGCCGCCCTTTCTAACAAGCTCAAGCGCCTGTTCCCAAGTAGCTTGTAAGCCTATCGCTTCAATCGCTACGTCGACGCCATAGCCGGAGGTGTACTTTTGAACTTTTTCAGCTGCGTTCTCTCTTCTACTGTTTATCGTTTCGTCCGCGCCCATCTTCTTCGCGAATTCCAGTCTCTCGTCTACAACATCGATCACAATCGCCTTCTCAACGCCCATCTTCTTGGTCGTTAGCAGATGAAGCAGTCCTATTGGCCCTGCTCCGATGATCGCCACGGTGTCGCCCATCTTCACTCCTGCTTCCTCAACGCCGTGCAGAACGCAGGCGAGTGGTTCGGTGACCGAGGCTTCTTCGTAAGAAACGTGTGGGGGGATCTCCTGCATGTTCACCAAAACTGTGCGCGCGGGCACTTTGATGTACTCTGCGTACGCTCCCCACAGCCAGATCATGTTCTCGCACAGGTTGTACTTGCCCTTCTGGCACATCGTGCAGTGTAAGCAGGGTGCGCTGTTGCCGGCGCGAACCCTCATTCCTCTTTGGGGCCAATCAAGGTTTTTTCCGACCTCGACAACTTCGCCGGCCCATTCGTGCCCAAATATCGTTGGGAGTTTTATCACCTTTTCAACGTAGCCTCTCTGATAGATCTTCAGATCGGTGCCACACGTCGTGGCAGCCTTGATCTTCACAAGCACCTCGCCCTGGCCAATCTCGGGGACCTCGGTTTGTTCAATCCTGAGATCTTTCACGCCGTAGAGCATCGCGGCACTCATTTTTTGATTCGCCAAATTCTTCACCTTTCAAGATCATGATTCAATCTACATTAGCTCAGAGAACTGTCCTAACTTTCTCAGGGCCTCGCGCTCGTTGTGCCAAAAAAGAAGCCCCTTGGCATTCTCAGGTGTTGCCCAAACGTAGTCTGAGAGTTCTGACTCTTGGAGCTTCACAGGCTCCGTTGAATCCGCACGCACCAAGAAACTGGAAACCCTGTGGCACATTCCTCTGAAGATGAACTCGTAATTGTGGACCTGATCCAGAATCTTGATGTTCTTCAAGCCCGTTTCCTCAAAAATCTCGCGCTCAAGAGCTTCAATCTTTGTTTCCCCCTGGTCTATTCCGCCCTTGAGGAGTCTCCAGTGGAAACGCCTCACCCGCCTATCCCGTTTCCGCACGAGCAACACAAGTTTGCCTTTGTTCTGATCGAATATGACTCCCTGCACTTCGTTTCGAACGTTCATTGAGCACATCCCCGTCAATCGTTGAGGATCATCACTTTCAGGCTTTCTGCGCTGTGCAAAGCGGTTTGGAAGGCTTCCGCCGCAGCTTCGAGCCTGAACCTCTGAGTTATCAGTTGCTTCACCTTAAGCTTTCCTGACTCTATCAGGCGCAACGCTGCCCTGGTTTCTAGGTGTGAAGTCGAGTAGGAAGGTATGATCTGAAGCTCAGTGAAAAACAGCTCCTTGGGACTGACCTGCAAATACTTGCTTGGATTGGTTGGTGCGAACACGCACAGTTTCCCGCCCTTTCTGCAGACGTTTATTCCTGCCTTGTAGGCTTCCAAGTTCGGCGCTGTTATGACAGCGATGTCAACGCCAGTTCCATCAGTTGCAGCTTTCACGATCTGCGTCAAATCTTCAGTCTGGGGGTTAACTGTTATGTCAGCGCCGAACTTCTTAGCGAAACCCAAGCGAAAGTCGATGAGATCGCTCACTATCGTTACCGAGGATCCGTAGATCTTCGAAAGAGCCGTGTGAATGAGACCTGTCGAGCCTGCACCTATTATCGCTACCGAATTCCCCTGCGTGAGCCTGCACTTGTTCAACGCTCTGATGCAGCAACCCACGGGTTCGATGAAAGTGGCTTCCTCAAAAGGCAGTTTATCGGGTATTCTAAGCGTGTCCAATCGGAGGTTTGGGCTGGGAACCTTGAAATATTCCGCAAAGCCGCCGGGTTTGATGTTAGTTTTGTGAAATGTTTCGCACAGCGTATAATCGCCGTTCATGCAATAGTGGCACGTCATGCAGGCTACGTGATGATGCACGAAGACTCTGTTTCCCACGTCGAAGGCCTCGACCTTTTTTCCTGTTTTGACGATCACTCCTGCGGGCTCGTGTCCGAGAACGAGAGGAGCGCGAGTTTTGAGGTACCAGTCCATCAAGTCGGAACCGCAAATGCCACAGGCTTTCATTTCAACAAGAACCTCATCCTCTCCCAAATCTGGCACGGGAACCTGTTCGATGCGCACGTCTTCAGGAGCGTAATAGACCGCGGTCTTCATTTTTGGTTCAATGGTGTTACCTTTGCTGAAACACTTAAGATTTTCCAAAACACTGAAAGTGAGACCGTTTCAGCTGAACGTTAAAGACTCACACTTTCCACGGAACTCGCAATGATAATCAGCGAAAGCGGTTTACTGCTTGAGGACAGACAGTTTCTCAATCTTCTCTTTGACGACCTTAAGGAACTGAGCCGCAGGCGCACCGTCGATGATGCGGTGATCGTAAGCAAGACTGAACATCATCACAGATCGGACTTGAACTCTGCCGTCAATCGGGACTGCTCTCTGGACTGCACCTCCAACGGCGAGTATAGCGGCTTCAGGCGGGTTGATGATAGGTATGAAGAAGTCCACTCCAAACATTCCGAGGTTGGTTACCGTAAATGTCCCGCCTGTGACGTCTTCTTTTGAGAGTTTCGCGTCGCGCGCCTTTTCCGTCAGCTCAGATATCCTTGTGTCTATCTCCTTCAATGTCTTTTTGTCCGCATCGTGCACGACTGGAACGACCAGTCCCTTGTCCGTGGCAACTGCAACGCCTATGTTCACGTCTTCGTAGATCTTCACGTAATCGCCTTCAAGCGTCGAATTTATCACTGGTACCTCTTTGAGCGACTCTGCGACAGCTTTCACGATCATGGAGGTATAGGAAACTTTCAGCTGCTCCCGGAGCTTCGCTGCTTCCGTAACATCCACTTCCATGACTATTGTGCTGTGCGGTGCGGTTCTGAAACTCATTGCAACCCGTTCTGCGGAGTCTTTCTGAAACCCGTGAGGGCAACTATTTCTTTGACTCTGGGCAACGTGGCTGACTGTGTCTCGATCAGCTTCTTGACGTCGTCCTCGTCGATCCTTCCTTCAGGTCCGCTTCCTTTCAAGGCCGATAGATCCACTCCGTGCTCTCGAGCCAAACGCTTCGCAGCCGGTGAAGCCAACGCTCGTTTTCCTTCGTCTGCAGCGGTTGTCGGAATCGCTTCGGGTTTGATGGATGCTTCTGGGAGCTGCTCATTTGCGTCTGCTATTATGGCTAGAACGGTTTGGACGGGTACGTCGACTCCTGCTTCGATCATTATCTTGCGCAGTACGCCTGAAGCTGGTGATTCAAGGTCGTAAGTTGCTTTTTCTGACACTACTTCGACGATTGGTTCGCCTTTTTGAACTGCATCGCCTTCTTTTTTGTACCATTTTCCGACGGTTCCTTCTTTCATTTCGAGGCTCAATCGGGGCATCAAAACGTCGGTTGCCATCTAAACGAC
>CAVZKL010000018.1:0-131767 GCA_963775895.1 Candidatus Bathyarchaeota archaeon
GCTATTGGTTGGGCCAAAATCAGGCGTGCTTTGTCATGCTTTTTTAAATCAATGCGGAAAGGCTTAAGAGGACGAATCTTTCTCGACAGATTCCCTCGTGCGAAGACACTTGCTTTGGAATGGGTGCTCGACTGAGATGAGGAGTTTGTCTGTGTCCAGTAAGCAGAAATGTAACCTGTGTTGCAGGGTGTTGAGGACAAGCGACTGTTTGGTCATCGGACGTGTGGAATTTGACGAGCGATAAAGCTATCAGGGTCGAAGGACTGACCAAGCGTTACGGAGATTTGGTCGCGGTCAACGGCATCTCCTTCACTGTTGACCGAGGAGAGATCTTCGCCTTTCTCGGACCTAACGGTGCGGGCAAAACCACAACCGTGGAAATGCTTGAGTGCCTTCGGAAACCCACTAGCGGTAAAGCTTTCGTTCTCGGGCTCGACATCGCAAAAGATCAGATGGCTATTAAGAAGAAGGCTGGTGTTCTGCCACAGGACTTCTACACGTATGAAAGGCTTACCGTCAAAGAAACCATTCAGTACTACGGCGGCATGTTCGACAGCCATCCGGACGTTGACGGTTTGTTGAAGCTTGTGGATTTAGAAGACAAGAAAAACGTGCTCTTCAAACACTTGTCTGGAGGCTTGAAACAACGGCTGGGAATAGCCGTGGCCTTGGTCAATAACCCAGAACTGATCTTCCTGGACGAACCATCAGCAGGTCTGGACCCTAAAGCGCGCCACGGCGTGTGGCACATGATCGAAGGGCTTCATAGAGAAGGAAAGACCATTTTCCTGACGACACATTACATGGAGGAAGCAGAGATTCTTGCCGGCCGAGTGGGCATAATCCACAACGGCAACATCGTAGCCATGGATTCGCCGCAGGGGCTTATTTCCGAGTACGGCAAACGCAACCTTCTCATACTCAAAAACACGAATTTGGCGGCCGTTCCAAACATAGAAAAACTCGGAATAAAAGCAAACTACGACCAGACAACGGGCGATATTACCGTCCACCTGAATCACTCCATCGCTGTCTCTGACGTGCTTCACAGTCTGAGCGCCAGCGGCATCCCGTTCGGTGAACTTCAGGTGAAACGTTCAAGCCTTGAAGATGTCTTTCTGAATCTGACTGGAGAATCGCTCGGAGAAGAGGAGGACACTTTATGAGTCATGTAGTCATTGATCTCAAGGCCAGTGTGAGGAGTTTCGCACGAAACAAGAGCACGATTTTCTGGACGATCGCATTTCCGTCCGTGCTCATCCTTCTGTTCGGGGCCATTTTCAGCTACTCATCAGTGAAGTATGACCTCTACCTTCAGAATCAGGATCTGGTAGATGGAAAACCCACCTATTGGTCTAGTTCTCTGGTAGACGTGCTGAACTCTTCAGGCGTTTTCAACATCCAGACTCTAAATTCCACCATCAACGCAACGGACTACGCGATAGCGAACAGGTTGAGCAGCCTTCTAATCATCCCGTCGGGTTTCAACGACTCTGCCAATATGGCGCTTCTAACCCATACCCAGAGCCTTGAAAACGTGACTTTCGTGTACGATCAGTCCACATCCTCGGCTCCGATAGTGGGCAGCATCGTGAAGAGCATAATCGGGAGCATCAACTTTCAACTCTCAAAGGGAGTCAACTACCTAAACGTCCAAGATCTGACGATAGCGCCGAAACGTTATGGTTACATCGACTTCTTCTTGCCAGGAATGATCGGAGTGACCGCTATGACCACGAGCATCTTCACATCAGTCTCGATCAGTGCTCAGTTCAAACAGAACGGCGTCTTCCACAAACTCGCCACGACGCCCCTGAAGCGTTACGAATGGATACTTTCCAGAACCGTCTACAACGTCCTCATAACATTTCTGGGCATGGCCGTCATGATCGTTCTAGGAGTTGCAGTGTTCGGAATGAAGATGACCATCGACGCCATCTCACTGTTCATGGTCACGATGGCTTCCCTCATGTTCACGGGTCTGGGAATGATAATCGCGAGGTTTGTGAAGGATCCTGACGGCGCGGACGCAGCAGCAAACGTGATAACCTTCCCCATGATGTTTCTCTCAGGCACGTTCTTCCCGTTGAGCCAAATGCCTTTGTTCCTGCAATCAATCGCACGCGTGCTCCCGCTCACCTACGTCAGCGATGGACTTAGGGCATCGATGATTTTGGCCAAGCGCAGACAGCCATCCTCAACACAGGCATAGTCAGCGTGCTTGGTTTCGTGTGCATTGTCATAGGCTCATGGATAACTAAGTGGGAAGAAGACTAGCAACCAACGCGCACTCTTGTGAGTATGCCGTGTGTGCGGTGAGATTAAATAGTGTGGGGCTTAGTGCGTTTGTGTGAGGTGGCTGAGTTTGGGTAAGGCGTTGGTTGTCTATGACAGTGTGTACGGTAATACTGAGAAGGTTGCGAGGGCTTTGGCGAAGGGGTTGGAAGACGGTGGAGTTGATGTTGACTGTGTGCGGGTTGATGCGGCAAAGTTTGATGAATTGAGTAGGTATGATTTGTTGGTTGTTGGTAGTCCTGTTCATGCTTGGAGTGCTTCGAAACCGATAAAGGCGTTTCTGGAGCGTTTGAAGAGTGTGGAAGGCTTGAGTGGAAAGAAGGCGTTTGCGTTTGACACTAAGATGAGTAGGAGTAGGTTGGCTGGAAGTGCCGGAGGAAAGATTGAGGGAAAGTTGAAGAGTTTGGGCTTGACGATTGTTAAGCCTCATGCTTCGGCGGTTGTGAAGGGTAGAGAGGGGCCGCTCGAAGAGGGCGCGGAAGAAACATTCAAACAATTAGGCGCAGAGTTAGCCAAGATGATGTAGCGCGCGCTCTACCATACGTATGGGACACGTGTTTTGAAGGGACCCGTATACAAAAGCATCAACGAAACACACAAAAAAGGGACCAGCCCAGAAGAAAAGCCCAAAAGCCGAGACCGTCCATCCCAAACACTTTGCTGAGCCGGTGATACTCAAGGATCATCTTAGAATGGCAGAAGACCTAACCGCACGCGTGCATATTTGGATCCTAATATTCATGATACATTGAAACCGAGGAGGGGAGGTACACAATAAGCCTTTTTTCAGCGAATAAACGCAACAGCGCAACGCGCGACTATTTGGTCCTCATTATCTTGAGTCTACCAAGAATCTTCCAGTACTCGATCTCAACGCCGGGAGCAAGCTTAGACTTCAACTCTTCCTCCACCGGATAAGGAGCATCAAAATACTCGTAAGTCTCCAAATCCATAATCTGAACACCATTAGGATTAACCGCGAACACCTGCCCCATCCTCTTATCAATAATCGGCACTTCCGCACCAAGATCAACCGGCTTAACAAACTGACGCTTCTGCCCATCAAAAACGCCGATAGCCACTATCCTAAACTTCGCAGAACCGTGCTTACCAGGCTTCGACTTCGTAATGTCAACGATATGACAAGGCTCCCCATCAATAATCATGTAACCCCCAACACGCAGACTCCCAACGTCAACAGGCTTGCTCATGCACACACCAACACGACACGGTTATATCCACAGCAATTTTAAACAACACCCATATATAGCTTAAGGTGAGGCTACCACGCTGAAGACACAAAACCAGTTCAAAACCGTCGGCCTAGTCGCACGCTACGACAAGAAAAAAGCCGTCAAACTAGCAGAAGACCTCGCCAACTACCTCACAACCCAAGGATTAGACGTCTACGCAGAAGAAACCCTAGTCACCAAAACAGGCATCAAAACAGCATCCGTCCCACTGAAACAAATGAAAACCGACCTCATAATAACCTTAGGCGGAGACGGCACAATACTCCGAACCTGCATCACCATCCCCAAACCGGAACCACCCATACTCGCAATAAACATGGGCGTCAGAGGCTTTCTAACAGAAATCGAACCCAAAAACGCCCTCAAAGCAGTCGACAAAATCCTCAGCGGCAACTTCAAAACCGAAAAATACATGAAACTCTCCATAACCGCGAACGGACTAAACTTCCCCGACGCCCTAAACGAAGTCGTAATCTCCCCCGACGAACCAGCAAAACTACTCTACGCCCGCATACTCAAAGACACAGAAACCATCCTGGACTGCCAATCAGACGGCCTCATGGTCGCCACCCAAACAGGCTCCACAGGATACTCCCTATCGGCCGGAGGACCCGTCCTAGACCCAGGCGTCAACGCCTTCGTCATCACGCCAATAATCCCACTCAGCATCTTCCGACCCATCGTCTTCCCAAGCAACACACAATTAACAATCGAAGTAATCAAATCGAGAAGAACACAGATACTAGTAGACGGACACTACAGACAAATCGCAACCTCAAAACTTCCCCGCATAAAGATCACCCGCTCAAAAAACGAAACCTCATTCATCAGATTCACACACAACTTCTACGACCGCCTGAGAAACAGACTGTTCTTCAAAGGAATCAGGTGAAAAACCATCACAAACCCCACCCGGAAAAAGGGCCATAGTCCTCGACACCTCGGCTCTCGTCGCGGGGTTCGATCCTTTTTCGATATGCGAAGAACAGTACACAGTCCCAGCCGTGAAGGACGAAATTCTACGAAAATCCATCTCTGGCTTCAGATTCGAAACCGCTCAAGAAAGCGGCAAGATAAAAATCGAAAACCCCCAAGAACAATTCCTAAAAACCGCCAAAAAAGCAGCCTCCGAAGTGGGCGACGCATTCTTCCTATCAGAAGCAGACATCCAAGTTCTAGCTCTAGCCCTTCAGTTGAGAGCATGCGGCTACACACCCCTGATCGCAACGGACGACTACTCGATACAGAACGTTGCAAAACAGGCCCAGATAGAATTCGCTCCACTCGCCACGTTCGGAATCCGCCGCCGCCTAGAATGGATGCGTTACTGCCCCGCATGCCACAAGACCTACTCCAACAACTATAGGTCCTCGAAATGCGAAATCTGCGGAACAGACTTGAAGAGGAAACCACTGAGAAAAACATAAACGGACAAGCAGCCTCAAACTATGAAACAGTCCTGGACATCAAGTTCACAATAAACGAGGAAGAATCTTGAGTTCCATTAGAAAAACCACTCTGTACTTCGAAAAAGCGGGCGCACAGAACACTAAAGCCCTTCTCGAGTTCGCCAAGAAATACGTTGAAAAAGAGCATGTAAAAGACATCGTCGTTGCATCAACCTCAGGCCGCACGGGAGCGCAAGCAGTCAAAGTCTTCAAAGGCTGCAACGTGGTAGTCGTTACCCACGCATACGGATTTAAAGAACCTGGAAAGAACGAGCTTCAACAGGATTATGAAAAGAAGATACTTTCAAAAGGTGGCAAAATCTTCTCAGGAACCCACGCATTGAGCAGCGCCGAACGAGCCGTACGTAAAGATTTTGGTACGATTCAACCTTTGGAACTGATAGCAAACGTTCTCAGAAGATTCGGTGATGGAACGAAGGTTTGTATCGAGATAACGCTCATGGCAGCCGATGCAGGACTTGCCCCAGTGGACAAAGACATCGTAGCAATCGGCGGAACTGGACACGGCGCTGACACCGCACTTTGCATACGTCCAGCAAACGCAGCCAAGTTCTTCGACCTGAAGGTTAAGGAAGTAATAGCAAAGCCTCTGGACTTCTGAGCGAGATACGACCTCAACTCTCACTGCCGTATTCAACGGAAGGACTCTTTTGTCTAGACATCACCGCTGTCCCGCTTACAAAAGTACAATATGTCATCATGCATAACGTAGCCGCTCTCCTCAAAAAGACGCCGCGAAGCAGTGTTAGAAGCCTCAACGAGCACGCAGAAGATACGCATACCGTCCTTTCTCAGCAATCTCTCACATTCACTGATCAGAGCCTTGGCGACTCCGCGTTTTCTGTAAGCAGCATCCACCGCCAACCGGTTTATCCAGCCTTTCCGCAGATCGCAGCTTATTATTGCCGTTCCCACCAATCGTCCGTCTTCAAAGGCGCCTAGAAAATAGTCGGGATGAAACTTCATCTCTTTAGAAATGGCCTTTTTACTGTCGCGACCTTTTGGTTTGAAGGGCAAGTCTGCCCTAGACCAAAGACTGATCATTTCCTCATAGTCTGCAATTGATAATCTTCGAATTTCCATTTCAACACGTTAGATCGTGTGTCACTTCTCTTTTTCAACCTGTCTCGTAGCGTCTTCAATTATGTCCAGAGCAGAGTCGACAAGGTCTTTCGTGATTATCAAGGGCGGCGCAATCCTGATCGTCGAAACACCGCAAGAAATCACGTTAACGCCTCTTTTCCATGAACGCATCATTATCTCGTTCACCTTCGCAGGAGCAGGCTTCTTAGTTTCCTTGCTCTCAACGATTTCCATGCCAATCATCAAACCCTTGCCTCTGACGTCGCCAACGATATCACACTTTTCCTCAAGTTCAGTGAGCCTCTTCATGATGTGCGCGCCCTGTTTCGTTGCATTTTCCAAGAAGCCTCTCTTCTTTGATAACGTCGATCACAGCGCTTGCGGCGACGCAGGATAGCGGGTTTCCACCAAACGTGCTCGCATGAGAACCAGGAACCCAATCCATAACCTTTGCCTTAGCTATCATTGCCCCTAAAGGAAGCCCGGAAGCCAACGCCTTTGACGCGCAAACTATGTCTGGCTCAACGCCCCAGTGTTCAATTGCAAACCATTTTCCAGTTCTGCCCATGCCCGATTGCACTTCGTCGTCTATGAACAAGAGCCCATACTTGTCGGCAAGCTTCTTCAAGCGCTGGAAGTATTCTGGAGGTGGAACAACGTATCCACCTTCACCCTGTATCGGTTCAACCAGTATCGCAGCCGTGTCCTCAGGAGGCACGTACTTCTGTAGAACATATTCATCGATGAAATTCACACACCAGTAGTCGCATTCGGGGTAGGTCAGTTTGTACGGGCACCTGTAACAGTATCCGTAGGGCACGTGGGTTACTCCCGGCATAAGCGGGAAGAAATAGCGCCTTTGAGCAGGTTTGCTTCCAGTGAAAGAAAGTGCGCCCACCGTCCGTCCGTGAAAAGCACTTATGAACGCTATGAAAAGCTGCCTACGACTGTGCCATTTCGCAAGCTTCACTGCAGCTTCAACAGCCTCGGCCCCACTGTTGCCGAAAGAGACTTTCTTTTCAGGACTTCCAGGCGTTATATGCGCAAGCTTGTCGGCCAGTTCAACTACTTCCTTGTAGTAGAAGTCTGTGTTCGAGTAATGCAAGAACCGGTCGCATTGATTCTTTATGGCGTTAACTACCTTGGGATGACCATGGCCTACATTCATACACACTAGGCCCGAGTTGAAGTCTATGTATTCGTTTCCATCAACGTCCGTTATGATGCAACCTTTGCCTCCCTCCACCACAAGCGGGTAGAATCGGCCATAGGATGGTGAAATGAGACTTTCATCCTTTTTCACGAGTTCTCTTGCTTTAGGGCCAGGAGGAGTAACGACAATTCTAGGGTAGCTGTCCATTCAGATCACCAGTTGGAGCTAGACGTTTAGAAAAAGACAGTTTATATAACTATCTGTACAACCTCGACGGAAGATTACATGAAACATCCGAAGACATGCGCTCATGGTTTTGTGTAGAGAGCAAGGTCTGGCGTAGCAGTCAACCTGCGATACTTATCCCAGTCTTCGTCAACCCATTTTTGGATTTTCTCCACATCCTCCGCTGACAACCCGCGGAATCTTCCTTGCAATGCGAAATATTCCTTGATTGGTTTGCGTTTGCTCTTGTCGAAAAGTCTATCGCTGGGCGAGTTGAGCTTGAATTTCCCATCTTCGATTTCGTAGAGCGCCCATAAACCACTAAGCACTGCAAGCTTGCCCAACTCTATTGTTTTGCTGGTGTCGTAGCGCCATCCTGTCGGACAGGGTGCGAGCAGATGAATGTACTTAGTTCCCCTGATCTCTCGGGCTTTCCTAACCTTGTTGACGAAGTCTAATGGATATGATGTGCACGTTGTTGCCACATAAGGAATTCTGTGCGCGGCCATTATAAGAGGCATGTCTTTCTTGCGTTCTCTTTTTCCAGTCGGCGTGGTAGTCGTCCAAGCACCGTATGGTGTGGCTCCACTACGTTGCATTCCGGTGTTGCCGTAGGCTTCGTTGTCATAACATATGTAGATGAAGTCCGTTCCTCTTTCAGCTGCTCCTGAGAGAGCTTGAATTCCTATGTCGACTGTTCCCCCGTCTCCAGCCCAACTTACGACAGTGACATCATCGATTTTCCGCTGTTTCAAAGCTGCAACGATACCGGAGGCTCCTGCGGCGGCCGATTCGAACAGTATGTTTTGAAGTGGAACGGCAGAGGAAGTGTAGGGATAAGGTCCCTGAATCACTGTGGTGCAGCAAGCAGGAACCACTAGTATTACCTTCCTGCCTAAGGTCTTGAGAAGCAGGCGAAGTGAAACGGCTGGGCCGCAGCCTGCACATGCGGCGTGCCCTTTAAGCAGATATTCTTCTCTAGGAAGTTCCTTTATAGTCGCCATTCACGGTCACTCCTTCAAATCAACCCACTCAGTTCCGTTCTCAAGTCTGCCTTCGCGCATGGTTTTCAACGATTTCTTGGCCATTCGTTCAATGGTCTCCGATGTAACGTCTCTTCCTCCCAAGCCCGCTATGAAGCTGGCGATAATTGGTCTGTCTTTCCGGTCAAACAGTGCAGCCTTAGTCTCTGAGGCTAGGAAACCTTCCATGCCGAAGGATATGTGCCGGTCAATAGTTGAGATCATCTGAACATTTTCAGCAAGGTTGAGAATGTCCTCAACAGGATAGGGCCGATAGACGCGAAGTCTTGCGGAACCTACCTTTTGTCCTTCCTTGCGCAGCTTGTCAACAGTCAGTTTTGCTTCACTGCCCATGGTGCCCATCGTCAGCATTACCAAATCTGCGTCTTCGCATCGATATTTCTCGATTAGTCCACCGTACTCTCGGCCGAATTGCCTACCGTACTCTTTATCAATTTTCGGAATCAGATGCTTAGCGTTTTCCATAGCTTCCTGTATCATATATCGGAATTCCATGTAATAATCTGGGGAAACCAGGTTTGCGTGGGAGTAGGGTTTATCGATGTTCAACATCCATCCTGACTTGTACGCGGGGAGAAACGCGTCTATCTCCTCTTGGTCTGGAATACTGACTGGGGCGTACGTGTGGGAGAGAATGAACCCTTCAAGGCAGACCATTGCTGGCAGAAAGACTTGCTCGTTTTCGCAAAGTTTGTAGGCTTGGATGATGGTGTCGAAGACTTCTTGGTTGTCAGCGCAGTAGAACTGCATCCAGCCTGTGTCTCGCTGAGAGAGAGAATCGCTGAAGTCCGGCATTATGCTCCAAGGAGCCCCCATAGCACGGTTGACAACCGCCATCACTATCGGCAAGCGTGAGCCCGAAGCCCATTGCAAGGCTTCATGCATAAGTGCCAACCCATGGGCGGAAGTTGCAGTGAACGTTCTGACCCCCGCTGCGGCCGCGCCTATGCACGCCACCATGGCGCTGTGTTCAGATTCCACACGAATGTACTCTGCATCCATTTCCCCTGACTCCACAAAATCAGCTATCTTCTCGACAATTGTTGTCTGTGGAGTGATAGGATATGCAGCGACAACCTTCACTCTTGCATTTTTCGCAGCGTAACCTGCTACGTGGTTTGCCGTGTCCACTATCATTTTGGCCATTTACTCCTCCTCCCTTTTCATAGTGATTGCTTTTGTCGGACACTCGTTGGCACAAATCCCACAGCCCTTGCAATAATCATAATCAATTCTGGGTGAGTCGTCTTCCTCTCGAACTATAGCGGCGTCTGGACAATAGATCCAGCAAAGAGTGCAACGCGTGCATTTTGCGTTGTTCACTTCTGGACGAAAAGTCCTCCAAGATCCTGTCTTTCCCATGCTGCCTTCAGTTGGCGAAGACAGAGGGGTAATAGGAAGAGTCCTCCTACTTTTCTGAGTTGTCATCTAGCTTCTCACTCCCACCACTTGACCAACCGTTCATAGGCCAGTTCTGTAGCCTTCATGTTCTTCTCTCCGGCCGCACCCGGCCAAGTTTCCTGCACGGCTTTTAATACGCTGCCCAGTTTCACTTCGTCGGTTGCCTTGGCAAAAGCGCCCAAAATAGACGTGTTAACAAGTGGTTGACCAGCGACAACCAAGTTGAGTTCAAGGGCTATGCCAGTTGCATCAACAGAAGCAACCCGCCAGCAGCTCAACCCCATTTCCTCCGGCCTCTTCTTCGTGTTAATGACAACTGCTCCGTTCTTCTTCAAGCCTTCAGTGACGTCAACAACTTTGTAGATGTAGGGATCCAGGACTATGACGTAATCAGGATTGTAGACCTGACTATGAACAAGTATTGGTTCACTGCTCAGTCTCGCAAAGGCTTTCACTGGCGCCCCACGCCGCTCAGCTCCAAAATACGGAAACGCTTGAACCGACTTACCCTCGATAAAAGCCGCATGAGCCAAAATCTCAGCCGCGGTGACACTGCCCTGTCCACCTCGACCGTGGATCCTGATCTCCTTGAGCAAACCTTCTCACTTCCGCTGAGAAATGAACCATGGACAAGCCAGCCTTATTAGTGTTAGCTCAAACAAACAATAAAAATATCATCAATAGTAGCCCTGCACTTAAGAAAACAGGAAGAACAGATTTCTTCGCTGTTTGGAGACTTTTATCAATAAGGCGACATAACGTTTCAAGCTGATGAGCTCCCAAAACTGTGACGTCCTTGACGGTGACACTGCCACAAGCTGCACTTGCAGTTTCCAAGTTGCCTATTGCAGCCAAAGTTGCTTCTTTTACGTAGCCCATTAGCCTCTCCTTGTCCATAACTTCTCCAACTGGATGATAACCGTGCCCACCAAGTATCAATGCACTCACCGCATGCGTATCGGTCGTGAAGATTTCGCCTTCATTCACGCCCAAGGAACTCAGAGAAGACAGAATCTCCTCGCGGAAACCTGAAACCACGTTATTACCGTCAATAACGACGTAGGCGGCCTTCTGACCGCCACACTGGACTACGATGACCGTGATGCCCCCTGCCCCCATACCGTCTTCTAGACTGAATTCTTTGGGCACCACAGTGGCTGCGCCAACTTGAAAAGGCAGCTGTTTCATGGAAGCAGCTTTTCTTAGGCATGCGTTTGTCACGTCCTTCAATGAATCCAATGACTTCTGCATCTCCGCATCTCCGTCAATACTGTTATGCGCATTGACAACTGCACAAAGATCCAACCCGTTCCTTCGAGCTTCTTCACTAACAAACAAACCCAATTCAGGCGGAAGATCTTCAATGGTTCTGGGAGCAAGGGTAAATGAAATCAATACGGATTTCCCGAAAACCTGGCAACAGGCAGTGGCCAGACCGTTTGTGACTTTGACAAAGGGTGAGCTTTTGCCGTCAGAGACTCTAAGGTCGCGAACCGATGTTACAAGCTGGCCAATGATTTTCTGATTCTGCTCCTGTGAAGCCAAATCAAACTCGTGCCCCATCAGTCCATGCGGAACGCATGCGATACACCCCGATTCTTTCTCTAAAGCAGCTTTGATCAATGATGGCAGAAGGCTGCTTCCAATATTCTTGAAAGGCCCAGGATGAACAGACGGGACAACTATCACGGTTTCGGTTTTGGAAGAAACGAACTTCAAAAAACCCGTTTCAACATCTTTCTTTTCCCCCAGCTTCTCTAGGAGCTGCTCAAATGGCGTGTTAAGACCCAACACCCAATTGAGCATGAACGCCCTGAAAAGGGTCAATGAGCGCACTCCCAAGGTCTGTTCACCTATGCGATCAAGAAGGTGGAGAAAAACATAACTCGAGACCAACGTCAAGGTGATTGAGAAAAAAATAAAACCCAACGTCGGAATCGCGTTCAAGCGCCCAAGTTCAGACCAAAACGCTAGGAAGAGAGCTAAAGTGGTAAGGGGCTGTAGAAAAGTGGCAATAAAAATCTTGGAGTAGCTTAGAGAGGCTGTCGAAGAAAAGACCACCATGCGCGCGATCGTGGCTGCTGAGTAACCGAGAAGGCAAAACCTGATCCACCAACCTAGATCGTTGAGCACTATCGAAAGGAGAGATCCTAACAAGATGAAGAAAAGCCAGATCATCCAAGAAAAGAGTGAAAGAACCATCTCCCGACGAAGATTGAAGATGGTCTCTCGCTTCAGAATCATCGCATTTGTGAAGTAATCTACGGCTATTTCGAAGATGAAAACTGCCACACCAAAGAAAAGGCTGTAGGCTAGCCCATTTAGGGAAAGAGACAACGTCAAAGTGGAAAGGAAGCCTCCGACAATACATGAAACCGCCAGCAGAGAAACGACCACTCGGTCTGATGGAAGTCTGAAAAGCGATGAATACAGCCTCACAGCACTGTCCATGGATTGCTTCAATGAGTCTTCAGTGGCCACCAAACATTCCTCAAACTTGACTTTGCTAAGATGAAGACACGCACATATTAAATTGTCGCGACGACGAGAGCAATACAGCTTGAGTCAACGTAGCGTTGTGCAAACAAATTGTAGGAGGACGTATCGAGTTCTCTTGACATGAAACAGCCAAAGTTCAGGCAAGCAGATCCAGGAATTCTTTGTCAGCAACATAAGTACACTATATATTTAGGGGCAGCGATTATCTCATATATCAAGTACCAACAGTAAGGTTTTGTGAGTCCTATGCCCGAGCAGAGCTTTCCTCCCACTATATTTCACATGCTCGAAAAAAATGTGGGAAATCAGATACGTGTGATCTTGGATCCTGCGTACGGTTTTGAGGGGACTCTCGTCGCTGTGACGCGAGAACCGTCGGGCATATGGCTTTCAGATTCTGAAGCCATCATTTTGCGTGCAACGATTGCACAGCCAATCCCTCAAGTCACCAGCAGGGAAGAAAGAAGCGAGATATTCGTGCACTTGAACTCTGTGCAAAGAATAGAAGTTTTACACACGAACTCCAAGCGGTAGAGTCGCGCCCTAATGGAAGAACACGTTTGCCAAAGCGCATACTACAATCAGAGCTATGGAGAAAGCAACTAGAATTTCAGGCCTAACTTTGATTCCCTCTGTTTCCTCTTCAAAGAATCTAAGCAGCCCGGCGCTTGCAGCAGGCATCGGTGACTGGCTATCTTTCTTCTTCTTCTTGCTCATAGGTCAGGCCTTGATTCGAGATTCAATGAATAACCTCTAACGCTCTCTCCATTATTAACGTTATGGAGACTCAAAGAGCTTTTATTTTTGAACAAATCTTACTGTGACGCAAAGGTGAGTCTGATGTCTAGTCCTAAGGACTCCTATAATCGTTTGTTCGATCTCCTTCAGGAGCATCACAAATGGTTCCAAGAGAGCATTCCACTGATTGCAAGTGAAAATGTGCCAAGTCCAGCCGTCCGAGAGGCCATTGTGACAGATTTTGGAAATCGATACGCTGAGGGGTGGCCAGGAGAACGGGTCTATGCTGGATGTCGCTTCATCGATCAAGTGGAATTCAAATGCATCGCCCTCATGAAGCAGCTCTACGACGCAGAGTTCGTGGATGTCAGACCCATTTCAGGCGTTGTGGCGAACCTTGCAGTCTACACAGCGTTCACGGAACCTGGTGACACTCTGCTGGCGTTATCTATACCTAGCGGTGGACACATCACGTCAGGTAAGAAAGAACTCGGAGGCACAGCAGGAGCGGTCAAAGGATTGAACGTGGAGTATCTGCCTCTTGATTACAAAGAACTCAACATAGACGTGGACAAGGCAAAAAGCAAGATCCAAGAGCTCGCTGCAAAAGGGAAACCTCCAAAGTTCGTCATGTTCGGTGCGAGTGTTTTCCCTTTCCCACATCCAGTCAAAGAACTGACGGACTCCGTACATTCAGTCGGAGCTATCGTAGGATACGATGCTGCCCACGTAGCGGGATTGATCGCTGGAAAACAGTTCCAAGACCCACTTAAAGAGGGAGCGGACGTGGTAAGCCTGAGCACACACAAAACGTTCTTTGGACCTCAACATGGAGGAATACTCTCCTGGAACAAGTACGCTGACCAGATAAAGAAGGCGACGTTTCCAGGCATGGTGAGCAATCACCATCTCCACAATGTGGCAGGATTGGCAGTCGCCTGTGCGGAGATGCTCGAATTCGGGAAAGAATACGCGAGCTCAAATAGTGAGGAACGCAAAGGCGCTGGGTCAAGCGCTTTACGAAAGAGGCCTTAATGTTCTGGCAGAACACAAGGGTTTCACGCAATCCCATGTCATCTTGATTGACATCACCAAACAAGGTGATGGTGGCACAATAGAAGAGACGCTGGAAAAGGCGAACATAATCATAAACAGAAACCTGTTACCATGGGACATAAAGGAAGGTAGACACTTCATGCACCCCGGCGGCATAAGAATGGGAGTTTCAGAAGTCACACGGCTGGGAATGAAGGAGTCAGAAATGACTCAGATAGCCGAGTTTGTAAAACGCGTTGTGCTTGGCAAAGAACCCGTTGAGAATGTAAGGAGAGATGTCGCCGAGTTCAGGAGAGATTACCAGAGAGTGCATTACTGCTTTGAGAACGCAACGGAAGCTTATAAGTACGTAAGAATTCGCTAGGACTCTTGCCATACCTGATTTTGGTCTGGACTCGTGATGGGAAGGAGTGGCTAACAAATTGCACATTCATGAATTTCAGGATCTTATGCGGCGCCTGTATCTGAATCGGGACTGTGAACGTGGTGCAAATGGAACGTACGAGCGGCTCACCGACGAGTTGAAAGAGTTGGGCGACGCATTGAAGGCGAACGACAAGAAGGGGATGGAAGAGGAGTTTGCGGATGTCATTGCGTGGCTGGCTTCTCTTGCAAACGTACTCAAAGTAGACCTTGAGAAGGCATCTCTAGAAAAGTACGACGGCAAATGTCCGAAGTGCAGACGCGCGCCTTGCGAGTGCACTCTCTAGTTCGTGGAAACAAGTCGTTTCTGCCCCAAGCCTGTAAGAGTCCATACGTATGGTTTGTTTTCTCTTCCGTAGAACAATACCTGTTTTTCTCATCAACTTCAGGTGGTACATGGCTACCGAATAGGACGATCCTGATTCCTTTGCGAGTGTTTTGGTGTCCCCAGAAGCTCTTTCAAGGGCGTTCAGGATTTTTGTTCGAGCCCTGAGCCCAAGCTTCACATTTCTCATGTTAGCTAAGTAAGCATTCGGGTGATAGTTTTCTTTTGTCATACCTGTTCAAAAATACTCTCTGCGTCTGCACAGAAAAGCCTTTGTTAGGCGAAGTCTGAGAGGCTGATCTGCCTAGGTTTCTTGCTTTCGAACAGGTCGTTAATCTCCTCCTTTACCAGGGAAATCCTTTGTGAGTAATACTTTGGCAGATTGTATTTCTCAACCAAGTTTTGGGCTGCTTCCATATACTTCTCTATTCCTCCTCGATGGACGGTAAGTGTTAGTTGACCGCCGCAGGATGTGCATTTGCCGCGCAGTGGCATTCGACGATGGCGTTTGCTACATGATTTGCATCTGAAACCTTGCGTTGAGAAGGCTCTAAGGTTACCTGCGATGTCTCGCATGAAATGAGTCGTCAACACTTTCAGGGCCACTTTATCCGCATCGACAGCATCTATTTTTCCAGCCAATTCAAGCTGGTGTTCCATCTTTTCTGTCATGGCTGTGAACCGTTTGTACGCACTCTCAGAATTCCCCGCGTTGATGTTACTAACAGGAGTTGTGAAACTGAAACCCTCAAACTGGGCTTCGGTTCCGAGCCTGTGACTCACGAGATCTATGAGGGAAATCGCCTGCCGAGCCTCTGCGTTTTGCCACGTCTTTTCATAGAATTCAAGCGGATAGGATTCCGCAACGTCAAAATCGTGCGCCTGCCTCTGCACTTCTGTGGTGTTGACGACTGGAATCAGCATGAGAGGCGCATCCATAATCCCACCTATCTGTGCGGGGAGATATTCGCGCGAAAAGTTCAGCAGCATGTCCAGAGCAAGCATAATTGTATCTTCGTCCCCGTCGCAGTCTCTCCTCTTCGCAGAGTGCCAGATTGGATGAGCATAACATAGGTGAAGGTTGGTGAATCCAACCACGCGACCAAGTATGCCGACACACGTGTGCGGAGCCAGCCCGATGACCAAATGGCCAACAAGGTCCTCGACGTGCCTGACATTATAGAAAGAAGACAGCCCGTAAACCTTCACAAGAAGGTCATCTACGTAACTCGCGATGCTTATGAAATACTCAGCAGCCTTGTAGGGAATGACAATATCCTGGAGTTTCAGCTCGCAGACTTGGTTTGGATCCTTTAGGGGCGCACCTTTGCAGTCGCACGCATAACCAAGTTTACTAAGAGTCTCTGCGGAAACACCGATCTCAGATGATTTGAAGTGTGTCAACGGCGCATTAGTGGCGTCAAACCTTATGGTCCCATCTTTGTAGACTGAAAGGTCATGTTTTGCCCGGAGCACCCCCTTTTCAAGTATTTCAGGTGTCTTGGTTTCGTTCGTGAGCCCCCTGACACCTTTCAAGATCTTCGGCATGGACACGCTCAGTTCGGCACAGGTGGTTTCAAGAGACTCTTTTAGGTTGAAAACTTGTTTCTGGAACTTGCTCGCCGGAGCCTTGCAAGTAGGACACGTGTCTTCCTTGAGACTCTTGCCGCACTTGGGGCAACTCTTTTCTGGAACAGTTTCTGAACCGCATGAGGGGCATTTCACGCGGGAAGTATAGGTCTTGCAGACTGGACATTTCCGTTTATTCACTTCCACAAAGGTTGGCCCTTGCCTTGCAGCTTCGAGTATGTCTCTCTGCGAACCCCCCGCCAAACCGATTGGGAAAAGCACGTGAACAAGCGGTTTCATTTCACGTCTCTTTGCTTTTTCAGGTCTGCCCATTCTGGCTCCTATGCTCGTTGGAGCTTTGTCTCTGATGGGAACTCCTGACATCGAATTCACAGCCTCCAAAACAGTCTTTGATTGGGATGAAACTTCGCTGCAGGGAACCTTGTAGCCAAGTGAGAGTGCAAACGCAGCCGCATCGTCACCCTCAACAATGATCTTCCCATCTGAGACTCTGTGCGGCAGGCAGATTTGTTCCAAGGCTTTTTTGACTTCAGCATCTGCCTCGCCGATGATCCTTTCAGCAAGGTCCTCTTGGTCTTGAATCTCGGATTTGAGAATCCACTGCCTCAACTTCTCAAGTTGCTCGAGGGAAGTCAAGGTTCGACCAGAAGTGTGTGAAAGCTGGATGAAATGCTATATGCAGTTGCATAGACAACATCACGGCTTCGTTCAAGGCGGGTTTCTTGGCGAACGGTTCAGTGAGAAAATCCTGCAATCTCTGCATAGAAATGCCAAGATTAAAGGAAGCTTGCTCAAGGTCACTGCTGAACTTCGTAGCCAAAGCGTTTCGCAGATCTTCAGCCCACCACTCCTCAACATAGCCTGACGGAGCCAGCAACTTGCTGTTGTAAAGGAAATCGCCGAAACTGACAAGCATGTCCCCTAGGAACAGAATCCTCTCGATTTTGTGTTTTATCTCGCCGTAGTTGCTCGTGGAAACGCGGAGGACAGACCCATCATTCAAGCGTACTACTGGTCCTTCAATCGTATCAACAGGAACCACGACGCCGCCTTTTCCTGGAAGTTCCGTGCGAAGCTGCGTTCCTCCGGCAAGAAACCCTTCAAGCACGAGCATTGTCGAAGGATGGATTCCTACAGCCGAAAGCCCACTGTTTCGCGCTCGCCCATATCGCAAGCGAAAGCCTCCCCGGCGCGAAGGAAAGGAGAAAACAGGTCTTCCAGCTATAACGTCGTCCATGAAGCCCCCGGACTTCTTCTCAGATCTTTCCCCGAAGATCTTTCAGCCAATCCCATCCTTGAAACCCCAACTTCTCTACTATCGTGGAAACCTTGGAGGCGCGTCCAACGATGCCGTCATTTACAACTCTCAGTGCTCCTCCTCTAACCCTGTTGGTTTCAATTCGTGGCAGGTTTCGAAAAGTCGACACTTCTATGGGGTCGGACTCTGTTCCAGTGACTTCGACAGGTAGAAACTGAAGCGCTTTTCTCAATTCTTCGTCTGGGATGTGGTACTGGAAGCGAGTTGCCGTACGCTCGTAGAGTCTCAGCTCCTCGATGAAACGGGATATTTCTTCCTCAGTGGGCTATGTAATTGTCAAGCTTGAGGAGGCGCCGAACGAAGTCGCCGACGACCAGCGTCAAAGCTTGATCAGTTCCTCCAGCTGATCTTATCGGACCAGCAAAATAGATTGCTAGGTAACGGGTCCTGTCATTGTTTGTTTTTATCCTGACTTTTGCCACTCCTTGAATCGGCGCTGCTGTCAATCCCTCTGTGAAAATAGCCAACGCCGTTCGTATTGCCTGTTCTGCAGCAGGCTCTGGCTCCAAGTGGCCAAACTTGCCGTAAACAATCTGCTCGGTTACCTTGAATGCAAGCTCTTCCCTGGGAAGTTTGGAACTCAACTCTCTAATGCTTTCAGCAACGCCTTTCGGACCGACGAGTCCTTCTACCAGATCGGCCAAGTCCTTGGCGACCTTGCATTCAGGTTTCAAAGAAGGGTCTAACCCCTTCTCGCGAGCTCTTTCGGTCAGACGGTAGAGCCCATCCAATTCAGCCTCAAGATCCGTAACGTATTGTGAATATCCTTCGCTCATTCGAGAATCCAAATCTCCCACTCGCAGAAGCCTCTTGCTTGCAAGAGACTTATTTCTGTTCTCTAACAGAAAAGAAGCAAAAACTCAAACGCTTAGATTTGGTCTACCCATCCTTCTTCTACACAAAAGTAGTCTGACTTGCTGCATCGATTATCCCTAAACGCTGCAGCTTTTCAAGTTCTACCGCGCCTTATTCCTTCAACGATTTCAGACACTTTGCGCTTGATCCCGTTCTCTTCAACCACGTTGCCAGTAACTATAACGTCAGCACCAGCAGAGGCAGCGGCCAGCGCTTGCTCCCTAGATCTTATTCCTCCTCCAACGATCAGCGGAACATCAATGTAGCTCTTTACGGCTCCAATCATTCCCGGCGGGACAGGGTTCTTCACGCCCGATCCGCCTTCCAAGTAGATGAACCTCATACCCAAGTACTGACCAGCCAAAGCGTGGGCGGCAGCAAGTTCAGGTTTGTTGTATGGTACCGGAATTGCCTTACCAATTACCCCTGCAGATCCGCCTTCGCCGACGATGATGTAACCAAGAGGAATGGGCTCCAAACCGTACTTCTTCACGAGAGGGTGCGCCCAGTATTTGAGCTCCCATGATGAAGTATGGGTCAACAGAGTTAAGAAGGGACATAAACCAAATCGCGTCTGCGTAACGACTTATTCCAGTCACGTTGTTTGGAAAGAGGATTATTGGAATCTTGACGGTGCGCTTGACTGTCTTTACGACATCGTCTAGGTGCGTGCCAGAAACAAAAGTTGAGCCGCCGATCATGATCGCAGAAGTCTCACATGCCTTTGCCTTGCTCGCGATCTTCGAAGCCTGCGGTGGCGTCACCTTTTCCGGATCAATGAGGGTGATATGAATGGAGCCTTCGGCTTGGATTCTTTCAATGAGATACTTTTCGACGTTGCCTTCCATAAAGACCGACCTTACTAGGCACCACTAACTGCGGTTGGAGACGGGTTTCTAGGCTTCCCGTAAATCTTGTCGGTAAACATACAGTAGACATCCACTTCGGCCTGAGCTGGTCTTATTGGAAACTGCTCCTTCAAACCGCAACTGCTGCATCCTACGAGTGCTGTTCCGTCCTCTCTGGAGATCTCAACTCTCACGGTTTCCTTTCCGCATCTAGGGCATGGGAAGAACTTTGGCAAATGCTTCTTTGGGATGCGAACGACCTTTTTTCTTCTTCTTCCCATGTTCAGGTCCTTCTAGGGCGCCAGATACTGTCCATCAATATTTGTGTTTGCCCTTAAATAGTTGCCTACAAACATAGAAAGCTGAGGGTGCGCTCTTTTGAATTTAGTGCCGGACGTCTTAAATCTCGATCTGTCAGAAGTGGAAAAACGAATCGAACGATTCATTGCAGACTACGTAGAAAAAACCAAGACAGACGGAGTTGTCCTCGGAATATCGGGCGGAATTGATAGCTGCACTGTAGCAGCATTGTCAGCCAAAGCCATAGGCGGCGGCAGAGTCTTGGGACTTATGTTACCCGAAAGGGAGACACGCAGCGCCAAGGACATTGAACACGCGACCGTCGTTGCCAAGAAATTCAAAATCAAAACGGAAACAATTGACATCACTCCCACATTGAAGTCGTTCTACAATTCAATTCCGATATTTGATCCTGCAAACAGATTAAGCAAGGGGAACATCAAAGCAAGAACGCGCATGATCTACATCTATTACCATGCTAACAATTTGAACATGCTTGCGTGTGGAAGTTCAGACAAATCGGAGACAATGATGGGCTACTTCACTAAATGGGGCGACGTCGGCGGCGATATCCATCCGATAATGGACCTCTACAAAACTCAAGTTCGTCAACTTGCCTTGCATATGGACTTACCAAAAGATATAGTGTACAAACCGCCCACACCTGCTTTGTGGCCAAACCAATTGGCGGAAGATGAGCTGGGAATGAAATACGAGCAGCTTGACCTTATCCTCTATGGGCTCGAACGTTTCATGAGCCCAGATGAAATTGCTTCACAGCTTCAAATTCATAGGCGGGTCATCGACAAGATCAAGAGCAGGTGGCTGTTGGCAGAACACAAGAGACGCCCGTTGTTGACAGCAAAGCTTGAATATCGAACAATAGGAACTGACTTCAGACTTCCTCGTGATCCTTATTGAGAGCAAGAGAGGATGAATTATGAAAGAAAAGTTCAAGATCGCCCTTGCGCAGATAAGCTGCAAACCTGGTGACAAGAAAGGAAACCTGGCCAAGATTGAACAAGCTGCCAAAAAAGCGGCGAAACAGGGAGCGGACCTACTCGTTCTTCCAGAAATGTCCCTGACAGGCTATGTTGTCAGAGATCAGATCTACGAATTGGCAGAGAGAATTCCTGGGTCGTCAACGAACCTAGCTGAGAAGATCTCAAGAGAGACGGGAGTTCACATGATTTTTGGGATGCCCGAACTGAGCCCGAAGGCACAGGCTACTATTCACAACACTGCCGTCCTTGTGAGCCCGAAAGGTCTGGTGGGAAAATACCACAAAATGTACCTGCCTACGCACAGCATGTTCGAGGAGAAGAGATATTTCCGCCCGGGCTACAGGACCAGCGTTTTCGACACAGATCTGGGGAAGATAGGGCTCGTCATATGCTATGACATCTACTTCCCTGAAGTCACTCGTTTGATAAGACTCGAAGGCGCCCAACTGATCGTGTGTATCTCGGCCTCACCCGCAGTTCGGCAGAGTTTCTTTGAGACGCTTACATCTGCAAGAGCGATCGAAAACACTGCTTTCCTAGCGTTTGTCAACCTTACAGGCGTTGAAGACGGCCTGCAATTCTGGGGGGGCAGCAGACTAATAGGTCCTAATGGCCGAGTGCTTGTCCAAGCCAAATACGATGAGGAGGATTTCAGGATAGGCGAGGTTGACTATGCCGACATTAAATCCATTGAGGCTTTCGTCCCTGCAATGAAGGATTTGCGCCCGGAATTGTTCGACCAGCTAAAGAAGGCTGCAGAGGAGCTCTGACCTAGAAACGCTTGAGTCTTTTGACGACTTTTTCGATACGATCGAGAGCTTCCTCAAGTTGAACGTATGGCACAGTGAAAGAAAGCCTGATGTATCCCTCCCCTAAGCTTCCGAACATGGACCCTGGCACAGTTATGACGTGAGCTTCTTTCAATAGGAATTCCGAGAATCGGTCTGATGACATCTTGAATGACCTGATGTTTGGAAACGCGTAGAAAGCACCCCTCGGCAATGTGCACTTCATTCCATCGATTCTATTCAGTCTCTCATGAACTAGATCTCGTCGCCTCTTGAATTCTTTCATCATCTTGTCAACAGACCGCTGTGGTCCCGTCAACGCCTGCGAGTGCTATTTGCTGCGCGACACTGTCTACACAGGCGATAAAGTATTGATGCAATAGCCAGAGTGGAGCAATCAGTTCCTTTGGCCCATAGATGTAACCGACTCTCAGTCCAGTCATCGCATAGGTCTTCGAGAAAGAGCCCACGACAAGTGTACGTTCTCGCATTCCTGGCAGACTGCCCATGCACTCATGTCTTCTACCGTCATAGACCACCTTCTCGTACACTTCGTCTGAAATCACGACCATATCACGTTCTGTAGCAATTTCTGCGAGCTGTATGGACTCCTCGTGTGAAAGAACCGCGCCCGTGGGGTTGTTCGGAAAATTGAGTAACATCACGCGTGACTTAGGTGTGAGCAGTGACATCACGTCACGCCTGGATGGTCTAAACTCGTTTCTCTCAAGCAAAGGGATGCCAATCGCGCGGCCTTCTGCCAAGGTCACGCATGGCTCATAGGCGGTGAAACCCGGGTTGGGAATAAGCACTTCATCTCTCGGGTTCAACAGGCCAAGCATGGCCAAAGAAATCGCCTCTGTTGCACCAACTGTAACCAAGACCTCAGTTTCAGGATCATATTTCAGCCCGTAGTCGAGAAAGGCCTTTTCTGTAAGAGCCCTGCGCAATTCGGCACTTCCGTTCGTCGGTTCATAACGGGTTCTTCCCTCGGTTATAGCCTTCCAACCTGCTCGCAGAGCTCTCTTAGGAACCGAGAAATCGGGCTCGCCCAGGCTCAAATTAATGGAACTAGGCGTATCTCTCGCCAAAGTGAAAAACCGCCCCATTCCACCCTGTTTCACCCGTTTCAGGCGTCTAGCAGGTTTCCATAGCTGAACGGTCTCTCCCTCCCACGACTAATTGATTTTACCCAAAATAAAATTCTTGTGCTCCCTCTCAACTCGCACAGACTCCTCAGAATCGATACGCTTAAGAGCGCAGCCCGTATACAAACCTGTATCCATTTGCACATACCGCGGTGATGCCAGTTTTGAAGCTAAAAGATAACGTCCAATCATGGCTATTAAGCTCGCTAAACGACCCAATAGTCAAAATAATCTCCAAAAACAGTCATTTAACGGCAACACAGCTCGAAACACTGCTCATAGACATCTTGTCCGAGAATATAGCCGCCAAATCGCTAAAATACGACGAAAAAGCTCGCTTAAGACTAACCAAGGCACAAATAAGCCGTGGAGCCTTCAACAGGACCCTAAAACAGGCCAAACAAAACGTCACAAAATCAATTTACACAGTAATACTCCTAGGCTACTTAGGACTCTTCGAGACCACAACTCTGGATCCCTACCTCGAAATAGCCAACAAGTTGCACACATATCTAGAGGCCTACAAAAGTGCCCCTCACACCACAGAAGACCTTGCTGAACGCCTCAAACTCATCGAAATGATGCGAGATGAGCTAGAGAACAGCTTAAAACAGCTCTCAAGTTCATAAACAAGCCCTCCGTGACATCACAAATCACACACAGGACGCGACCACTATCTGAACGTTTGAACGGTACAGAAGAATAATCTTGATTAAGCCGTCAAAAGTCAAAAGACGCCCAAATCTAGCCTCTCGTTGGACCATGCCTCGTTCGTCTGAAATGGTGTGTGTTTGAACATCCTTGTGACCTGTGACATCATACTCGCCGTCTCTAACGGAAAGTACCATAAATCTTAAATGGTTGATGGGCAAATTGTGATCTGTGACGCAACATGTGTGAGTCACGTCTGATCACGGGAGTATCACAGGAGGATATCACGTGGATGAGTTAACGCTCACGCTGGTGGGCTTTTTGCTTGCCGTCACTGTCTCGGCCTCTATCCTGTATTACCAGAGGCTTCGTCGAGCCCAGAGAGAGTACGAGAAGGCACGGAGCGCTGTGGACGATGTTCTTTTGAGTTTCAACAGGCAATTTGAACGCGAGGACAAGAGACTCGAATTTATCGCTTATAAGGTGGAAGCTCTCACCTCAAAGGTCGATAGTGGTCTTAGCATGTCCGAGGACGTTTCGAAAAGGATGGATGTAGTGCAATCCAAAATCAGTATCGAAAGTGAAGGGAGATCGCAGATCACGCAGCGACTTTATGATGTCGAAAAGAAGGTAGGTGACCTCACAACATCACAGGAGGTACTCATGAATCGAGTCTCCAGTCTGGAGCAACGGCCGCAGCAGATATTGACTACGCCAGAAGTGAACCTCCAAGGGGTCATACCCATCAGAAGGGAGAAAGCGATGTCTCAGCTGACTGATACTGAAGTATCGGTGCTCGAAATGCTCGCTGCCGAAGGCTCGAAGACCGCTCCAGAGATCAAGGAAAGAGTCAAGCTGAGCAGAGAGCATACTGCTAGGCTGATGAAAAACCTGTACGAGGAAGGCTACTTAGAGAGGGAAACAGGGAAGATCCCTTTCAGATATAGCGTGAAGAAGGAAATGGAGAAGCTTCTTAAAGAAGACTGAAAGTCAGGCTTCACAACCCGCCTAGCTCTTAACCCTCGCCGAGAATGTTATCTAGGGTGCCCGTGGTCTCAGTGTTGCTTGGGGAAGTGCCGGGAGCCAACTTGTACTTCAGGCTGTTTGATGGCCCAGTTCTTTGCAGGATTCCTTTGTTCGTCATTCTTGCCAAATACGTCGCCACTGTACTCAGGTTTATGGGTTCCTTCAGTTCTTGTTCATATATCATCTGGACTTCTCTCGAGGAGAACCAAACGAGTGGAAAGTGTTTCTGAACAACGCCGCGAGTTCTGTCAGACTTGGAAGCTTCAATGGTCGTTCCAGGGTTGTTACTTATAGGGGAAGGCATGCCGGCCCCCCCTCCCAGAAGTTCGACCAAGTCCAGAAGGCGCATCGCTTTGTCCCGCGTAATCTGCCCTTCAAAACTCAGAGAGTATTTGTTGCCCTCGCTGTCGAATAGTTCAACGCGCATTCTTCTGGCAGGCATTTTCTATATCCTTCTAGTGCCTTTGTTCACAACTTCACAATTCACAAGTTATAGGTGTTACGGTGAAATGGAGGAGTGTGCACAGTCGCAAATTGGGCTTCGATTTTGAAACTGAAGGTTCCCTGCACCCTTTTCATGATCTCAAAGATGACAAGTTGCGTGGAAACGGAAAACGGCTTAGGATTCAGTTTGGAACCTGAATCTCCAGTAGAAGAGTAGGGGTGGGCACTTCACAGAAAACAGCCAAGAAAGGGTCAATAAAGTACGGAATGGTACCTCAGAACAGACATGAGGCAGTCAACTTCACAAGGAGTTCACGAATAACGCGCGCGAAACGAGAGGAGTGATGCGTTCTAGAGGCTATTTGTCGTGTCAGCCTATGTAACTAGAGGATATAGTATTGAACTGCAGCGAGACGCCTGTAGCTTGATGTCATCTATGAGAAGTGATATGATATAATTAAAGATGATCAGCCACCCGTGCATTTCCATTGGAATAGTAACCTGACTATTCATTCTGGTTGACCGTTTGGCAAGATTTTGTAATCTGTATCTAAAATGTTTAATTGGAATACTTATAACAGGTTAATGCTGATTACCTGTCACAGTATATTCCTGTTAATAATCAGGAATCATCATTCTTCTAAACAGCAATGTAATATTCCAGAGGAAAGTGTGGGGTGTGTGTGGGTGTCATATCAGTTGCTCATCGTTCGGGGATTTGCGTTCTCTTCAGGATAATTGTGATTTACATTTAGATTTCTGTACGGCAGAGTTTATGTTTTCCAGAGGAAAAAGAGCCGTTGCTACTGAAACTTGATTGGTGATGCAATGACTGACCCAGCGTTACTTGATGCCGTGTTTGACAGATTCGTGAGTAGTGCAAGAATTTTCAAGGACCGGGAAGTCTTGCGCCATGATTACCTGCCAGTTAGGTTGCCACATCGGGAGGATCAAATTCAGCAGCTCGGAGAAACTGTGGCACCTTTACTAAGAGGTGCGCGGGGGTCAAACGTTTTCATCTACGGGAAGACTGGAACAGGGAAGACTGCTGTCGTAAAGTATGTCCTCAGTCGCCTCGAGTTCAAAGCCAAGCAGTTTAGTGCACCGATCAGATTCTGCTACGTCAACTGTCGGCTGACAGGCTCCGATTACCGTGTCCTTGCGAGTCTGTGCCAGAGTCTTGGCATTCAAGTTCCGTTTACAGGGTTGTCTGTTGGTGAGGTATTCGACAGGTTTAGAACAGGCTTGGATATGTCTGGTGTAATCTTTATGGTGGTTCTGGATGAGGCTGATGCGCTCATAAAGGCGAAGGGTGATGGTCTTTTTTACGAGCTCACGAGAATGAACGAAGTTTTGAGGAGGAGTAAGGTTACTCTTGTTGGGATTTCGAATGATCTGCGGTTGAAGGAGTTTTTGGATCCTCGCGTTTTGAGTTCGTTGAGTGAGGAAGAAATGGTTTTCAGACCTTATGACGCTGGAGAGTTGAGGAATATTCTTGCCGAGCGTGCACAGACGGCGTTTTTAGGGGACGCGTTGTCCGATTCCGCGCTAGGGCTCTGTGCCGCTCTCGCCGCTGCTGAACACGGAGATGCCCGTCGAGCCTTAGATCTTCTTCGTGTTGCGGGGGAGGTGGCTGAGAGGAGGGGGGATGGTTCGATCACTGAGGAGCATGTTCGGGATGCCGAGAAGCGTATTGAACACAATAGAGTTGTTGAGGCGTTGGCAAATTTGACTTTGCACTCTAAACTTGTTACGCTTAGTATTTACCATTTGGGCAGAGTTGGCGCGAAGGGTGCGATCACTGGCGAGATATCTGAGGTCTACAATGAGTTGAGCGGCGAATTGGGGATTACGCCTTTGACTCAACGGCGGTTGAGTACGTTGATCAATGAGCTCGATGCGATGGGTATTCTTAACGCTAAGGTTGTCAGTATGGGAAGGTACGGACGGACGAAGAAGATTCGGCTCGAAGTCGCTCGGAGCCTGATCCACGACGTGTTTGCAGGTGACACCAGGCTTGGTCGACTTGTCGATTATCAGCCACGGTGTCTCGTGAAGTGTGTTGAAGGTCGGGGGTCTTCATAGGGCTCCTTTTATGAAGCTGGAGATTGTGGTGGAGAAGTTGGGATTTTTGTCGAATGGGAGAATGGTCACTTCTAGGGTTTGAAGGTTCACCACGGGAACCTTGGCTGGGGTTGGTTTGAAGCCGTTTCTTTTCATGTAGCCAGTTTGCTCCTGCCAGCACCCTGAGTTTACTAGCAGAACTCCGCGATAGTTTGCGTATTCTAAGGCGTGGACGTGTCCTACGTGGAAAATGTCGGGAACGTGTTCGATCACGAGAGAGTCTCTGCTTTCAGGTGAGATCGGGGTCTTTCCTCCATACAATGGTGCTAAGTGTCTTGCCTGCAGGAGTAGACGCATGGATTTCTCGGGGTGGTTGTGGTTCATGCCGGGAACGGTTGAGATTACGTCGTCGAGGCTTCGGCCGTGGAACATTAGTATCTCGACGCCGTGGAGGTTGAGTGTGCATGGGTTTCCTAGGGAGTGGATTTTTCGTGATTCTTGGAGTGTTTCCAAAAACGTGTTTGCTATGGCGGGCTGAGGCAGTGCTTTTCTGGGGGCGTCATGGTTACCTGGCGTGATGATGACTTCAATGTAATCAGGGATTTGTTCGATGTATTTTGAGGCGAGTCTGTACTGTTTGTTCACGTCTCTTATGGCTAGCTCTGCTGCTTGGTTGGGGTATATGCCGATGCCGTCCACGATGTCTCCTGCTATGAGTACGTATTTCACGTGGCTTGCGATGTCGCGCATTCTGTCGTCGCCGTACTTGCAGTTGAGCCAGAGTATGAACCGATTGAATGCTTCTCGTGTGAACAGTGAGCTTCCTATGTGCAAGTCTGAGGTGAGCACCGCGTAAACTGGAATTGAGGCTTTGTGTTGAGGTCGCTGGGCGACGTCAGGCAGTATTATGTCTTCGGTGATGAGCAGGTTGCTTCTGGTCTTTAGAACGTCGATGCAGATGACTTGATCGAGCATCAGCTGGCTGGCTTTCTTCTGAACTTCTTGAGAGGCGTTTTGCGGTATGAGGACGGTCGCGGATGCTTTCAAGTCTTCGACGGTTAAGATTGCTTTTTGTTTTGATTCTCTCTTGTCTGTGATCATTCCGATGATTTTGAGTCGTGTGTTGGGTTGGGCTTTTATGGCGTCCATTATGGAGGTTGCGCTCTTGACGTCCATTCTTTGTCTCAGCAGCTTCTCCATTTGTCTGAACCTGCTCTGGAAGTATTTCAAATAGTCGTCGATGGTTCCTGCTGTGTCAATCTTTGATCCTGGGTCGTCGAGTACTTTGATGTTGGAATCGATTTCTTTGGCGTAGAGCTGAGGGGGCTTCTTTGGTTCAGATGTCAATGGGGTTCGTTCTTGCGGGGGTTCTTTGAGTCGCGGTTCCATCTCTTGCGTGACAACCTCTTTGTCGGGTTCCTGAGGTTTCAGCATCTGTTCTAGGAAGTTTTTTTCGATGAACAGTGGTCTCTCTGTGAGATTGTTCATTTGTTTGATTGCTTCGAGGACGATTGACGCTGGGTCTTCGGTTGAAGATACCATGTTGAGAAACTCGAATGCCTCTTTGTTTAGTTGGTAACCTGCAGAGATCGTCAGTTCGACGGCCTTCTGAAGCTTGTCAGTTTCGTTCATCGGCTGCAGGTTCTCCTTTCTCATTTGCTTCTCAGGGTGCACTCGAGGTGTTGACGCTTTCTTTCTGTTGTATTTCCTTCTCTGGCTTTTAACGCGTTTGCTTTTGATGCCCTGCAACTTTGGGTCTTGGGATCTTTGGTAACAAGTGTGTGGTTGCAGTAAGTTTACTGCTGGCATTGAGTGTTGAGGTCGACTGCTGGAAGATTCTTGGTGGGCTCAAGATAATGGGGATCAGGTGGTCTCTCGTTGCTTGGGTGGCGGGGGATTATTCGCTGTTTTTTCAGCCATTGTGTGACCTCCCCTCCTCGGTTTCAATGTATCGTGAATATTAGGATCCAAATATGCACGCGTGCGGTTGGGTTTTTGGGCTTTTTTGCTGAGTGGGCTTTTCGATTTTTTCGTTCGGGTTGGCGGGTGCGCGCGGGATTGAGGTTCGTAGATGTTTTAATATTGCCTTATGATACCGTAAGGATGGGGATGCGTGCGGATGAATGAACTGCGTAGGGTTCAGCGTACGACTGGCGGAACTTTTTTTGTTTGTTTGCCGAAGTCTTGGGCTGATCGTTACAACCTTCAGCGCGGGGCGGTCGTCGGGATCAGTGAGAGCGCGGAGGGGAAGCTTGTTATTGACGCGAGATACGGAGCCGAGCCCTCACCTAAGACTGCGGTTTTGGAGCCTGGTCCTTTTCTGGGGCGTGAGATAATTGCGAATTACCTGCTTGGCGTTGACGTTATACGGGTTCAGGGAAAGGAGCGCGTTGGATTTGAGGTTCGGGAGGCGGTTAAGGGCGCTGTTGGTGGGTTGATCGGGTTGGAGATTGTTGAAGAGGATAAGTCTGGCATAGTTTTGCAGTGTCTTTTGGAGCCTTCTGGCTTTCCGCCTGAGAAAATTCTTCGACGGGCTTACGCTATCGCGGCGGGAATGCATCGGGACGTGGTCAACGCGTTTGTTGAGGGAGAGTCTCAGCTGGCAAAGAGTGTGATGGCTCGAGACAATGAAGGCAACAGGCTCTACTTCCTTCTTGTTCGAATATTGAGGACGATAATACAGAACCCGGGGTTGAGCCAAAAACTTGGCGTGGGCCCTATTGAATGTCTTGACTACCGGTTGGTTGCGAGTTTGGTGGAAGCTATAGGGGATGAATGTGTGCGTGTGGCACAGAAAACGGTGGAGTTGAAGGGCACAAAACCCGATAGGGACCTGGGGAAATTGTTCATGGATTTTCAGGGTGTTTGCTTCGCGGCGCATGAAAAAGCTTTGACAGCGTTCTTGACGGGTGACATCGACTTGGCGGAAAAGGTGCGAGCTATGCGCAAAGATGTTGAGAAGGAATTCGCGAGTATCGAGGGGCTCGCTCAGACCCAAGCGATTGAGGTTGTTCCTCACATTTTGGCGATAGCCTCGTTTCTAAGGCAGATATATGAGCACAGTGTGGACGTATCGGACTTGGCTGTTCCCCGATGACTCTGAGGTTCGGGCGTTTTCAGGTTGGAACCGCGCTGACTTTCTGCGGGGGTTTCCCGAATGAAACGTCTCTTTCTTGTCTTAGGTCGTTCGTGTATTGGGTTTCCCCGTTTACTCGGCAATGAGATTCAATCGTGATGTATTCACCGTAAACGTTCTCTGCGGTTGCTCCGCTTCTGAGCAGTATCTCTTTGCCGTAGAGGTTTTCCACGTGTGCCTCTTTACCGATTGTGATTTCTTCGGCTCTCACAGGACCATGGATTGTGCCTCTGTTACCGATTTCAACCGAGCGTGCTTTGACGCCTTCGCCGGTGTTGATTGACCCGCCAACCTCGACGCTATCCTCTGCCGAGACCACTTTTGCGCGTAGGGTTCCTCCGATTTCGATGTCTCGGGCTGTGACTTCACCGCTGACATCTAAACGGCCGCCTACCTCAACTGACCCGGAGAGTTTCAGTGTTCCGTCAACGTCAACCGAGCCTCCGACCTCTATCTCCTGGCCGTGCAGTGAGCCCTTGGCTTCTACTTTCCCGCCTGCTTCGATTCTTTCGAATTCGAGGTCACCTTGAACTTTGAGAAACCCGCCGACTTCGATTTCACCGCCCCTGCTTTCTCCTGTGAGTGAAACCGTTCCCCCAACGTCGATGTCTTCAAATTGGAAGGGGGCTCTCGACTCGAAGGTTCCGCCGACGTCTATGTGGAGAATTCTGCCGCCTCCAATGCGCACGGTTCCGCCTACGTCGATGCTTTTAGCATCAACTTTTGCGTCGGCAGACAGGCTTCCTCCGACTTCGATCTTGTCTGCAGTTACTTCGCCTTTTGCTTCGAAGCTGCCTCCTACTTCAACGTTGTCGATTCTTGCTTTTCCTTCGACCTTGAGGCTTCCTCCGACTTCGATTTCGTCAACCGAAAGATCTTTGGTCACGTACACCGCGTTGCCAACATCGGCACTTTTAGCGGTCATGTTGCCGTAGACGGTTAATCGTCCATCTTCAACTTCAACGTCGCCATCGACGTTTAGATCACCTTGCACAGTGACCGAATCTTCGGCGTTCAGTTCTTTGGCTGATAATGTGCATTCGAAGGTGTCATGGCCTTCGCAGTAGACCGTTCCGTTCACTCTGACGGTCGGAGGGCTTCCCGTTCCTCTGACGGTGACGTGTTTCCCTATCTCCATGTCTCCATCGACCGTCTCCACTGTCAGTGTCGTGTGTGACGGAGCCGTAACCTTGCTCGCCATTCTCATTCCACCTTACGATCTTCATGTTCACCTTCGTTTAAAAGGGGTACTCACATTCGGTGACTAGTGTGCTCACTGCAGTATCTGAGCTCTTCTCAACAGCATTATGTCGGTGATTCTCGTGATCTGAGCGCTGGGTTCGGCGCGTGCAAGAGTTTCTTGCGAGGCGTATGCGCCTATTATTGCTATAGCCCCCGTGCTGTTTGGCGTGAGATCCTTTTCTGCGAGGTGGAGTCCAGTTAACTTAGCTTTTCTCCACGTCTTCCAACTCAAACTTCTTATCCGGTTTGTCATTCTAACCACCTCATTGTTCTGATGTATACTAGTTGAATCATTAGGAGCCCTTAAAAGGCGACGCACATGGTGAGAACACGCTTTGTAGTCACAGATTGTGTCTCCACTTCTCATCTCCACCGACGCAGCCCTCCTTTTCTTTACTCGCAGAATAAACATGTTCGTGCCGAACGCTATCTCATCCTTGCTCGCGCACTTCGACAAAGTGTATTTGACCCGTCAACCTTGCCAATTCTTTAGTATTGTTTTGTCAAACGTGTCAAGATTTAGGGTGCCTGCATCAGCGTTTCCTGGAATGCCTAGAAATGTCCATGCTATGCTTACGCTGTACGAATCTCCGTTGGGAAGGTCTATCGAATATGTTCCTGGGTTTCCTCCTGCAACATTGGTTACGTAAGTAGCCGCGTTTCTCATGCTTGTGAATGTTATCTTTTGTGGAACGGTTCCCGTTCGTACAGTGATGACCAGCCCACTCACAGTCACGGTGCCCGGCTTACCGACCCCTGGCACAAACCCAGGGATATTCATGACTATTAACACAGCTGCAATGACCCCGATAATCACGATTACCCCAATTACGACATTCCTGCCAGTATGCGAGACCTTAGCATTGGTTACTGGTGAAGGTGGCGGGGGTGGTTCGTATGTTCTTATAGAAAACATTTTCTTCTCATGCACCGATGTGTTAGCATACTCTAAATAAGTTTAGCGGGTTACACGCAATCGCAGAAAGCGCGCGTCGAAGACCAATCAACCACGACCGCCCCCGCGAGCGCTTTTGCTCGACTCGTGCGCGATGGCAGAAGTCTCCATCGCAAACGAAAGCTCTGACGTGGAAACTAGCAACTTTGAAAATTATCGATAGCTTGTAGTCACATGGAGTAACTAGTGGAGACGTCTCCCACACAATTCCCCCTCCTTTTTTTATTTGAAGGCGTTTGCTGGCTTGTGCAGGGTTCTAGTTAACAATATTAGACGGGGAAGCTCTATTATGGTTGGGAGGATGGAGGCTGGAAAGGCTGTGAGGCTGTTTCTAGTCTTGTTCTGCGTTTGCATTCTGTTTGTCTCTTGTTACTTGCCTGCAAGTTCATATTCACGGTCGTCTATCGACACGAGCAGGTTCGTTGAAGGAACGACGGCTTGGGGTCCCTACGACGCTGATCCAGGAATTGCCTACGATGTTCAGAGCGGAGAACTGATATTCAACACGTACCAGAACCTGATCGCCTTCAACGGCGAGCAGTACTACGGTTTTGTTCCGCAGCTGGCGACGAACGTTCCGACACTGCAGAACGTGACGATGACGGTGACTAACACGTCAGCAGTCGTCATCGGTGGAGACGCGATGGTACCACTTGGACGGACGGAGTGACAAACTACACCGTGGTCTGGTGGACGGACGAGTTCGGGGATGGTTTCCATCAGGGTGACGTAATCACTCTGAGTCCAGGCTACATGACACTTGGACGGTTGACAGCCTCACTGGCACGTCGGCTGATAACGTTGGGCCTGTGGCATGGGCAGTACGTGTTCAACATCGACACAACCCACAACATCTACTTCTACGACAACAATGGCAACCACGTTGGCAAGTTCAACGTCACTGACGCAGCCTACTCGCTGCAGAGGTACCTCGTCATGGACGTGCCAGGTCAGCCGATATGGATGTTCGACAAACCGCTGTTCGACCTCGCAGACCACACTGGTTTCACGAATGATACTGCGATGGTTCTGGCGAACATGATAAACGCCGCAGTCGTTTCTGACACTGTCGCCAACACGCTGACGATAAACGTTGGCTGTCACTTCCCTGACAACGCCTTCAAGCAGATATTGTCGAGCACTTGGAGTGCCATCGGAAGCATGAACAACACGATCGCGATCGGAGGCTGGAACGGGAATCTGTTTGACACTTCTAAGTATGGCGGTCCATTTCCTGACTGGTGGATCGACTGGGCTGGACAAGGTAACGGAACAAACTACTCGACAGATCCGTCAGACCAGCTGCTTCCATCAGTGTACGTCGGCACAGGACCATACCACATCGTGACAATCGACGAAGCAAACAACAAGGTGGTCATGCAGAGGAACCCGGACTTCTGGATGGGCTGGCCTGCAGCCAGGATGTAACGGTGTCTCTGGACACGATTGAAATAGACTACATCGCAGACTGGTGGACGAGGAAGGCTGACTTTTTGGCCGGTTCAATCGATACTTGGCAGGTTCCAACGGTCTACCAGTTCGAGCTGCTTGACAACCGAACAAAGCAACCGATCATCCCGCAGATAGAGACAGTCAAGAATCTTCCGCAACTGCATCGGAGATGTACATGTTCGACTTTACCATCAACAGCTCAAGCCCGTACATCGGAACTGGAAGCCTTCCAAACGGCATACCCCGGACTTCTTCAACAACACGCACATCAGAAAAGCGTTCGCCTACTCTTTCAACTGGTCAACTTTCGATGCGGAAGCGTACTTCGGAGAGTCATGCTACCGAAACAACTTTCTGATCCAAGGCTTGTACCCAGACTACTACAGCTACGGTACGCCCGCCTAGGCTACTACGAGAGCCTGACAACGCCGAAGCCGAGTTGAAAGCAGCGATCTTCGACGGACGAGCGTCTGGGACAGCGGTTTCACCCTCACATTGCCCTACCCTACTGGACAAAATCCTCAGATTCATATCCCTGCACTATGATCGTTGATTTCTTCTCGACGCTCAGCACTTTCGACGGCACGAACAGGCAAACCCGCTTTCAATAGTCGTTCTCGAAGAAATCGACTGGACCACTACAATAAATGGTATGACGCAGAGGCTGCTTCCGATGTTCGACAATAAATGGCTCGCTATTCGAACCCTTGGGAGGAGGCACAAACTTCGCGGACGCTGATGAATTCGCACGTCCATACATGCACAGCAGTGGTTTTTTCGCGTACTACGAGAACTACACTGCTGCCAACGGTTGGGGCAGTCTAAAAGATCAGTTGGTCGACCAAGCAGCCTTGACGCCTGACGGTCCCGCAAGACAGAGCTCTGTACGATCAGCTGCAGCTGATCTTCTACAACGATTGCCCAAGCTTTCCAGTCAACAACCCTCTGGCAGGTTCTGGTGTCAGTACTGGGTCAAAGGATGGTACTACAACGCGATGTATCCAGCGACTTCTACTTACACGATGTGGAAGGGGACAACCCCTGGTACGACGTCAGCGGCAGCACGCCAGGAATCTCGGACGGCGTTGTCAACATGAAAGACATAGCCTACCTCATCGCTCACTTCAACGCCAAAGCACCAGTTCCAGGCCAGCCGCCAGATCCGAAGTGGGTAGGCGTGTACGGTGCAAACGGTTGCGTTGACCCGTTCGGAGACCGCGTTTGCAACATGAAAGACATTGCAGGCGCAGTAATACACTTCAACCATCACGCGAACACAGGCACACCGTGACTCTGAGTTATTCACAGAGATTTTTGCTACAGCTGAAAACTTCGCCGACATCTGAAACAGTAAAGCGCGTCCTATAGTCACAACTTGTGAGGTTACTCTTGCAGGGCAGCAAAGAATTTGCGCATGCGTTTGAACGTTTCCAAGTATTCAAGCCCCCATTTCGTGGCTCGATACTTCTTAGAATCCTCCAACTGTACTTCGGTGATGAAACCATGGGCCATTAGAAAGTTGAGTTCTTTCTTGGTTCGGTCAACGGGCATGTTGGCTCCGTAAGAGACTCGAGTTAGTGAACAAAGTCCTTTTCTGGCGATTATATCAACTATGTCTGCGTAGATGTCGTACTTTGTTCTTCGCCGTTCCTCAGACACGTCAGAGTCTCCGAACCCATTACTATTAAATTCTTGCAGGCTTAATCTTAATTTCGGTGAACAAAAACGCATTCCAGAACTCACAGTCCGTCTCAATATCATATTGGTTGCAAGAAAGGTGACCTTGCCAAGTATCTGATCGTTCCCGGAGACCCTGATCGAGTCCCAAAGATCGCTCAATCATGGGATTCAGTCAGGGAGATCGGGGCTCACCGTGAGTTTCGGAGTTGCACAGGAGAGTACAAGGGTGTCGCTGTTTCTGCGCTTTCCAGTGGAATTGGCCCAGCCTGCATGGCTATCGCGGTGAACGAAGCAGCGAACATCGGAGTGAAAACGTTCATTCGGGTGGGCAGCACGGGTGCTATTCAACGAAACATCAGGTGTGGCGACGTGATAATATCCACTGCCGCGGTGCGTCTGGATGGCACGAGCAACTGTTACGTGATTCCCGAGTTTCCAGCCGTGGCAAGCTATGAAGTTGTCATGGCACTGATCACAGCGGCGGAGGAATTAGGAATAATCAATTACCACGTTGGAATAACCGCAACAACAGCTGATTTCTACGCAGGACAGAACCGCTGCTCCCCAGCAGGCCATCTTCCCTTAATGGACAACTTGATGCCGATGCTTCAGAGGGCCGGTGTGTTGAACTTTGAGATGGAAACGGCGACTCTCTACACGCTGGCTGAGCTTTTCGGGTTGAGAGCAGGCGCCGTATGCGCCGTGTACGCAAACAGGTGTACAGACGAGTTCGAGGCGGGGGCTGGAGAGGAGAACGCTATTAGGATAGCGAACGAAGCTGTCAAGATACTGAGCGGTTGGGACGCAACGAAGAGAAAGAGGAGAAAACGGTGGCTCTTCCCGTCTATTGTTTGCCAAGGACAGTAGTGTGTGGATAAAGCTAAAAGGCGCAGTTCAGAAGTTCTAAGCAGTGCCGGGGTGGCGGAGTGGTTATCGCGCTGGCCTCGAGATCATGTCAAGAGGAAAGTGGGCCTAGGCATACAATGACAAGTCAGCCAGTGGGCCTTTGGGCTCGCAGGGGTTCGAGTCCCTTCCCCGGCGCCATTTTATCACCAGCATGAAGGGAATGGATGTTCATGCATCTAAAGAATTCCGATTGAGGAATGTACTCTTTGGGAGTGTTCCCAAGAAGCTATTAACAGGCGGATCACATACGTTGCAACCTACGTAAATGGGAAAACTATCCTTCCAATGTCTCCGAGAAAGTTCCTCAAAGACCTTGCGAAACAGCGTTATTCTTGCAATTCACTCTTTCCGTGTTTTGAGGGGTATTTCCGTCGTTTCCTTGCAAGTCTCGAAGACCATGCATGTGAGAGTCTTTTCGATTCCCCTGACAAACCGTAGCTTATCAATAACGAATTGTCCTATCGAGTAAACGCTTTCTGCTCTGAGCTTTATCAGGAGGTCCCAGTCGCCCGTGATTATGTGAACCTCTTGAACCTCAGGAAACCTGGATATTTCCGCCGCTCTTTCTCTCTGCGAAAAAGGCTTCTCCTCATTCCTTACCCCGTAAGTTACGGAGGCAAGAATAAAGGCTGTGGTGCCGCAATCAAGTTTCTTTGGATCCAAGAACTGCTCTGTACTCTTTTATGACCCCCCGCTCTTCCATGCGCTTTATCTTCGCGAAAACGGTTGTTATTGGCGAATCAATTTTTCTGGCAATCTCCCTTGCAGTGAGCTTGCAGTCTCTTTGAACAAGAGCCAAGATTGCTATGTCTTTCTCGTCGAGTTTCGCTTCCATAGCTGTAATTATTACATCTTCTGCTATAAAAAACTAACGTTTTCTGAAAAATTTCCAATTTTTGTTATAAAAAGTTTATTTTCCAGTACGCGCACTTCTACACGCATTAACATTGGTCAATCTGGAAGTGTTCACAAGACATGCTGAAATCAAAAGGTGATTGGATGAGTGAAAAACGTTTCAGCCCGCAGAGAAGTCTGACGATTGGTGAGTTGCCGAGGCCCTTGGAGGAATTGTCTGAAGACGAAATTCAAAGAAAACATTGCATCAGCAAGATAATGACTTGCACTCTGAAATGCCTCACTCAAGAGTTTACCGACAACGACTTCGAATGGTTGCTGCCAGTCATTCTTTCCCAGTCAACCGACCCCCTGTGGCCAGACTCATGTGCATCCATTGAGAAACGCGTTGAGGTCGAAATCTACGGAAAAACAGTCAGAACGACGACAAGCATGATAGTTCACAAGATGGTTGCCTGCTCCTTAGCCGTTCCAAAGCTATTCATACTCTCTCCGAACGTAAGGATAGAAAAAAGCGAAAGAGCAGCTACTGGAATGCACGCCTACGAGTTCACACAACTTGACTTCGAGGTTAGAAACACCACATCACAGGATATCAGAAACTTTGTTGAAAGAACTGTCCAGCGATTGATAGATAGTTTGAAAACGAACATGAAGGATGAGCTAATCTCTCTCAGAAAACATGATGGTTTGAGAACACCAAGAATCCCCTTCAAAGTCTACGATAAGGCAGAACTCGAAGAAGACTATGGAAAAGAATGGGAACCTCAAATTCTATCTGAAACCGAGGATCCTGTCTGGGTGACCAACATTCCCCGAGAATTCTACGATTTTGAGGATGCCAAGAGCGGCAAATGGGACAACTACGATCTATACTTGCCAGGATACGGAGAGGTCTTGTCCGGTGCGAGAAGAGAGTTCGAATACGCCAAGCTTAGCGGAAAAATGGAGAGAGATGGCGTAAGAAAGGAGAACTATAGGCTGCTGCTGAAACTCGCAAAAGAGGGAAGATTGAAGCCGACAGCCGGCGCGGGAATAGGTATAGAAAGACTAGTAAGCTGGATAGTTGGGGCCAAACATGTTGGAGAAACACAAGTGTTTCCCAAGGTACCAGGGGCAATCTATGATTTGTAGGGTGGACCGATGAAGACGGCACTCATCGTTCACGCAGGAGAGATAATATTAATAGTTGGTATCAAAAGATTTGGTTGAAATCGGAGACTGCCTTTATCTCCAATTTCAGAGGGATCTTATGAAGAAACTCTATGTTTGTGGGAGTTTCAAGTTCATGCGTGAGATGGAAGGATTGGGGCGCAAGCTCAAGGAGGAGAACATTCAATTTCAGATATCAAAGGAAATGGACAGTCGCGGGATTATGGGATGTCTAAAGAAAATCGATGATGCAGATGTTGTTTACGTCGTTAACCCGGAAGGCTACATTGGAAAGAGCGTGTCCGTTGACATAGGATACGCCTACGCAAGAAACAAGCCAGTTTATGTCATGCATCCAGTGGATGACCCGCCAGTAATGGACTTGATACGTGGTGTCTTGTCTCCAAAAGCGTTAATCGCCTTTCTCAAGGAAGGCTCCCACTAGAGTGAGCTGAGAAACTCATTGACGACTGTTCTCGAATTTTTCCCACTTTTCAATCTCCACATCCAATTTTCTTTTAACCGCTTTCCACAAGTCAACTCCACAGACTTTAGCACATGTAAAAGTGGTAATCACGATGTCTGCGAGTTCATCGCTCAGCTTTGTCTTGATCTCACTGGCACCATAGTTTTCCCTTCTGAGCCCTGTTAGCTTAAAAGCTAGGCTTATTGCTTCTCCAGTTTCTTCAGCTATCTTTGCAGCTTGAAAGACTGGATGCTTCAGTGGAGCCTTATCAAAAAGCTTAAACAATCTCTCAAACTCGTCGTCCAAATCGCGCGCGCAAGACTTTACGACGAATGGCTACAGAACCAAACGAAATAGCATGGCGCGCAGTTACCTGCTGATTCTGACGGTGGCAAGAGTCTTCAAAGGCTTGCTTTCTTGGGAGATTCTCACTAGCTTAACGGCCAGTCTGTCTATTGCATATTCCGCAGCTTGCTTGGCTTCTCTTCTGGTTGCGTACTCCCTTTTCAGCTCGATCCATGGCAGCGTTTCGTCGATTCTTATCCATACGGTGTACAAGCGGTTTCACCAACTACCGACAAACGTTGATCTGAAGTGATTAAAACAGTTATGAATTCAGAGTAGTGATCCAAAATCAACGTGTCAATTGAACGCACGCGTGAATGCTTGAGCTCTCTATTGGTAATCGTTGGTTACTTCGGATACTAATTCTGACTGCATTAATACTATAAGGGGCAAGGTCAGATTGTTAGATGAGGATACATAATGCCAAAAAGGAAAGAGCTTCCGAGGGAAGATCAGACCTTCACATGTTCAAACTCTGCTTGCAGTCTCGTCTTTTCCAAGCCCATCAAGGTCATCAACTTGCGTGCCGCAAACACGGAGCCCTACGATGCGTGTCCTCGGTGCTTTACTGAGCTTGTTATCGAAAGCAAGCCCGCGACTGATAAAAGGCAGAAACTCGACGTAGAGGCAGCCGAAGTCGAGATCAAACCTGAATCTCATGGCAAGAAAGTTGAAGAGGAACCCACGGTCAAGTGTGCACATCACTTTGGTTATCTGAGTGAACGTTCAAGGAATGAACAGATACCTGATGAATGCGTGACATGTGAACACATAGTGAACTGCATGCTCAAGGGTATGAGCAAATAGTTCAAACGTTTTCGACCCGTAGAATGCAGTTTAAATAGAATGGGTTTGTTCAAAGCAAAAAAAGATTAGGGCTTAGCTATCTCTGTCCTTCACTTTTTCTTCTCGGGCTTCTTTGGCTCTTCCTTGGGCTCTTCTTTCACAGCTTCTTCGGCTGGCTTCTCTTCAGTCTTCTTCTCTTCTGTTTCTATTTCGCTTGTGATTTCTTCGATTGGTTTCGGCGGCGGTGTAGTAGCCATTGTCCAACCAATCCATGCGCCGATGCCCATTATAGCGATGAATGCGACGAGAACTGGGACAGCAACGATCCAGAATCGGATGCTATCCTGGTCTGTGAGGTTGAAGTAGCTGAGCCATTGGGGATAGAACAGTGTTACGACGTAGAACAGGCCAACGATTGCGCAGACGATGAAGATTAATCCACCTATAGCTTGATCTTTACTGACCATTGATATCACCACATGATAGCCAAGTTTATCTCTGTGATACCTTTTAAAGTTTACCATGATTGGCAGGCTTTATGTTGTGCCTGATTCCCATGTGCGCAGATATTTCTTCTGTTCTTTCGTTAATGCGTCTATTTTGATTTTCATTGATGCGAGTTTCAGTTTTGCCACTTCTTCATCGATTTCTCTGGGCACCTCATAGACTTTAGCGTCAAGTTTCTGGCTCTTGGCGATGTGTTCAACGCAAAGTGCTTGGTTCGCGAATGACATGTCCATAACTTCCGATGGGTGTCCTTCGGCTGCAGCCAAGTTGACGAGTCTCCCTTCGGCCAGCAGGTACAGTCTCCGCCCATCTTTGAGAGTGTATTCGTCAAGGTTGGGCCGGATGTTTCTCTTCTTTACCGAGATTTCTTGAAGGTCATTTTGATCTATCTCCACGTTGAAGTGACCACTGTTAGCCATCACGGCGCCGTCTTTCATCTTTTCCATATGCTCTCTTCTTATGATGCTGGTGTCGCCTGTTGCTGTCACGAAAATGTCGCCCACCGCTGCGGCTTCGGCGATGGGCATGACTCTGAAACCGTTCATTGCGGCCTCGAGTGCTCGTAGGGGATTTGCTTCGATTACGATGACGTTTGCTCCCATGCCCTGGGCTCGCATCGCTATTCCTCTTCCGCACCAGCCGTAACCGCAGACTACGAAGTTCTTTCCAGCTAGGAGGATGTTTGTGGCTCTCATTATGCCGTCCAACGTGCTTTGTCCTGTGCCGTAACGGTTGTCAAACAGGTACTTTGTGTAAGCATCGTTGACAGCTATTATCGGGTACTTGAGGGCTCCATCCTTCTCCATGGCTCTCAATCTCAGAACGCCAGTTGTTGTTTCCTCCGTGCCTCCTTTGATTCTGGGCAGAACTTGCTTTCTTTTGCTGTGAAGAGTGCTGACTAGATCTGCGCCATCGTCAAGAGTTATGGACGGGGCGAGGTCAAGCACTCTTTCAACGCACCAGTAGTATTCCTCAGTGTTCTGACCTCTCCAAGCGAAAACGCTGACACCTCTCTTTGCCAAAGCCGCTGCCACATCATCTTGCGTCGACAATGGATTAGAGCCGCACAACGCCATTTTGGCACCTCCAGCCAGAAAAGTTTCAGCCAGTACACCCGTCTCCTTCGTGACGTGAAGACATGCGCCTAGGGTCAAACCTTTCAGAGGCTTGTTCTCGCTGAATCTCTTCCTCACCTGAGCTAGAACAGGCATGTGCATCGATGCCCATTCAATCTGCAACTCTCCGTTAGAAGCCAAACTTGGATCTTTGACTTTGAATTTTTCCACGAGTTTTCACCGTTTACGTTCTTCGTTGATACTATTTAAGGCTAATTCACAGACGTTCCAGTGTTCAACTAACTTCATGCAAAGAGCAGTGTTCATTGCTTCCCCTCTAGTTTTTCTTCTTCGGCTATTTCACGCATGTCGCGCGTGTCGTATCGCTACACTTTTAACCCGTGATGGCTAACTCTTGGTTCTGGTGGTCTTGTTGGTTGAATTGAAGCTTGAAAGAGTGGAGGAGTACCTCTCGGACGTTTACAAGACAGCTGTGAAAGTCTTGCGAATCGTTCCTCTCAAGGACGGTCAAGCTGCTGATCTGAAGGGTTTCGGTTATGGCGCACCTTACACAATCGAGTTTACCGTTGAAAATCAGACTAGGCTATGCGTTCTTGAGACGTTGCGTCCAGGAATCTTCGGCCACGATCACTTTGCAGACAGAGCTGGGATCCTGCTCTGGCAGTATTCAACCTTCAACAAACTGCCCAGGCACGTTCATTCTATAGATGTGGGCTCGTTCTTGAGCGATGGTGAATCATTGAAGTCTTTGGGCGATTGCGTCGAGTATCTTTCTTTTGACGGATTTCGTTCAAGGATCGCTGTATCACCTGGATCTTGATAGGATCGCACAAACGTGTGAAGTCATCGATCTTGACGAGGAGAGGTGTGTTGCCTTGGCAGATTATCTTGCTGAAATTCACTCAGTGAAGAATGCGGATGCGCCTCAACTCTATTTTCGCAGGATTCGTGACCTTCTTGGTCACGGTGAAGGAATATTCGGACTGACTGACAGCTACCCGACCAACTTGGGGTACGTTAACGAGAAATCCTTGGTCGAGTTTGAGAAGCGATGCTTGGAGTGGCGCTGGCGTCTGAAGCACAAAGCTCAAAGACTTTCGCAAGTGCATGGAGACTTTCACCCATGGAACATAATGTTCACGCAGGGTAACGAATTCACGGTGCTGGATCGAAGCTGGGGTGAGTGGGGCGAGCCTGCTGACGACGTGGCCACACTGACGATGAACTATGTCTTCTATTCTTTGCGGGCTTTCGGCGAGATGAACGGACCATTCGGAAGATTGTTTGCTCTCTTCTGGAAGAACTACTTGGACAGAACAGGAGATGACGAGATATTGAAAACGGTTCAACCATTCTACGCTTGGCGGAGTCTGGTGCTGGCTTCACCCCTCTGGTATCCAAATTTGTCTGTGGACGTTAGAAAGAAAATTCTCCGGTTCGCAGAGAAAATCATCAGCTGCAAGGAGTTTGAATTCGAAAGTGTTGAATCTTACCTGAAATAGTGTTCAGAACGTTCTCCTCGTTGACTAAGGGAATATTGAAAGCGTATATCGACCGCTGGACTAAAGCTTAAATAGAGTCCGAAGCAAGGCTTTTCTGGATGCGGGGTCAAACTTGACTGTAGAGTCTATTGATGACCTTGAACGGCGTTTGAGAGAGATGGGCTATTCGCGTGGTGCGGTTACTGAAATATTGAAATGGTACCGAGAGAAGGATTCTTCTGGGGCAGAATGAAAGGTATTTACGTTCTCATGATCTCGGTTAGCAGAGACATTAACGTCCAAATTGGCGCTCTAGGTCTTCTGCGTTTTGAAAAGGGTTTGTATGCTTATGTCGGTTCGGCCCAGAATAATCTTGAAAAGAGGGTAGCTCGCCACCTCGGCAAAGTTAAGAAAAAGTTTTGGCACATAGACTATCTGCTCGGCGATGCAAGAGTAACCGTTCAAAGAGTCCTTACAAGAGAGTCAGGAAAATCTGAGGAATGTGAACTGGCAGATCAGTTATGTCGAGAAGGTTCCCCGGTTCTAGGTTTTGGTTGTTCAGACTGCAAGTGCAAGAGCCACTTGTTCAAGATCAAAGGTTATGAATTCTTAAAGGAACGCATGCATGAAACAGTGGTGGAGTCAGTTTGAAGAAACTCTGTCCAACCGAGACTGGCTGGTGCGTTTGGATCACAGGCTTGCCTGGCAGCGGCAAGTCTGTCGTGTCTGAAGCATTTTTGGCGTTGCTGTCTGAGAATCGTGTTCCGGCCCAGTTGCTGTCTTCAGACGCGTTACGAAGGGTGATTACGCCCAAACCGACTTACTCTCTGGACGAACGCGAAGTTGTCTATGCGAGTCTCGTCTACATTGCCAAACTCTTAACACAGAACGGGGTGAATGTGATTATTGATGCTACAGGAAACCTGCGACGCTACCGTGATACTGCGCGAAGACAAATATCAAGGTTCATCGAAGCCTACCTCAAGTGTCCCCTAGACATTTGCATGGAACGCGAACGCAAGCGGAAAAAGACTTACCACGCTCCGAGGAGAATATACGCTCAAGCTTTGAAGCGCAAGGGATCAACCGTGCCAGGGGTGGGACAGCCTTACGAAGAGCCTTTGAATCCAGAAATTGTTTTGGACGCCTCTGCTTGCTCACCACGAGAGTGCGCTGAAGCGATTTGGAAAAGGATAATGCAGCTGGAGAGCGAAGAAGAGAAGTAGCCAGTTGTGCAGCCGAAATTGCTGATTCTCTTGAGCCCTCCCTGAAAATGATCTCTTCTCTGTTGCCTGAAGAGTGATGTGCAGGTGCTATTTGGCGGAGGTTTCAGTCAAAAAACGGAGTTGAGCTTCTCTAATGATACTCGGTGCGCTAGATTGCTGTCGGGCTCACAGTTTCTTCACGTAGTCTAGAACGGCTTCTCCCTGTTCTTTCGTTATTTTTGATTCCTGAACAAGCTTTTGCGCTAGGTCGGTGATCTTGGCCAGGGAGCTGACTTTGTAGCCAAGCTTTTCGAGTTTTTCTTTGCCGCGTTGTTCTCTGTCAACGATGACAAGTATGTGTTCAACCTTTGCTCCGAGTTCTTCAAGAGGTTTTATTCCCTCAACTTTGGATAGTCCCTCTGTGACCACGTCGTCAAAAAACAGTATCCGTTCACCTTTTACGATGTCCGAGCCAGCGGTTCTTCCAGTTGCGCCGTAGCTCTTCGTCTCTTTTCTAACGATCACGCAGGGCATGTTTGTTCGGCATGCGATGCTCGGAAGCATCAAAGCTCCTTTGAGCTCGATCGTTGCCAGTTTGTCCACTCTGTCCTTGGCTGCAATCTGTTTCACTCGTTCAGCGGCTATGTCGACCAAAGTGCAAAGGTCTTTCGGCGAAGAAAGCACGGACGCTAGGTCAATGTAATACGGGCTCAGAACCCCCGACTTGAGTCGGAACGTGCCAAACTTCAGGCACCCAGAATTGAAAAGGGCTCCGGCCACTTCTGACGTGATGTCCATGATTCAATCATCAACAAGATTATGCGCTTGAAGATTTAACGCTTACCAAGAATGTGAAAAACGCAGACTGGAACGCGTCAACGTTTGCGTTCTGCTAGGGTCGAAATCTTTATTATAACGGGTCTATATTCGTTTGTTGCACTATCAAAAAGGAACGAGAACAATCGTCAATAACGCATTGTTCAGATTCCTAGAAGACACGAAGCGGAAATACAATGGGACATCGCAAAACACATGCTCCTAGACATGGTTCTCTCGCTTATCTGCCTAGGAAACGCGCTGAAAGTTTACTGGCTAGAATACGTTTTTGCCCAAGATCGAATCAGAAACGCCCAGGTTGCTGGGTTTTGTAGGCTACAAAGCCGGTGGGACACATATATTCACGATAGAGGACCGAAAACGTTCACCGAACTTCGGCAAGGAGGTAATCCTTCCAGCAACGATCTTGGACACTCCGCCCACGATCGTTTGTGCCGTGAAAGCTTACGCCAAAGACATTAATGGTTTACGAACTTTTGCTGAGGCATGGGTCAAGGAGCCTCCGGCCGACTTGGAACGCGTGTTCACTCTTCCCGAGAATTTCAAGACGGAAGAAGCTTTGAAGAAGATTGAAGAAAGCCTACCGATGGTTGCGAAGATTCGCGTTGTGGTTATCACTCAACCCAGGGAAACGAGCGTGCCCAAGAAGAAGCCTGATATGGGGGAGGTTGAGGTAGGCGGCGGCACGGTTCAGAAACAGTTCGAGTACGCGAAGAGTCTTCTCGGTAAAACAATCACGGCCGCGGAGATATTCAAGGAAGGCCAGTTCGTCGATATCGCCTCAGTGTCAACTGGAAAAGGATGGCAAGGACCGGTGAAGCGCTGGGGAGTCACGATACTTCAGGCTAAGGGAAGGAAGACAAAAAGAGGTGTTGCAACTCTCGGTCCATGGAACCCTCATCACGTAATGTACTCTGTTGCTCGCGCTGGCCAGATGGGTTTTCATCAGAGAACGGAGTACAATAAGCGAATTCTCAAGATAGGCAAGGATGGGAAGGAAATAACTCCTAAAGGCGGTTTCCTCCGATACGGTATCGTAAAGGGTCCATACCTTCTTGTTGCGGGAAGCATTGCGGGCACCGAGAAACGACCGATACGACTACGCTATCCGGCCCGTCCGCCTAGTGGTTTTGCGGAAGAGCCGCCGCAGATAACTCACATATCATTAGAGTCGCCACAAGGAAGATAGGCGGTGCACACTGATGGTCAAGAGGGCAGCGAAGGTTTTCAACCTCGAGGGAAAACCCGTAGGGAAGATTGAGCTTCCACCAGTTTTCACAACACCGCTCAGGCCAGACGTTATCAAACGCGCGGTTCTCGCAATACAGTCATCCAGGATTCAGCCGCAGGGCAGAGATCCTATGGCTGGAAAAAGGACAACCGCAGAATCTAGAGGAACAGGCTCAGGAACAGGCCAGATTGCCCAGACGTAAGACAGGTGCGGGGAGAGCAGCTTTTGCACCTGGCACGGTCGGTGGAAGACAAGGACACCCGCCTCTTTCAGAGAAGAAGATCCTCAAGAAAATTCCCAAGAAAGAAAAGAAGCTAGCTTTGTTCTCAGCCATAGCTGCAACAGCTTCAAAAGAACTCGTAGCAAAAAGAGGGCACAACATAGAAGACGTTCCTCAGATTCCTCTCATAGTTACCGCCGAACTCGAGGAGTTGAAGAAAACCAAGGAAGTTGAGGAAACTCTCATTCATTTAGGAATCCTGTCCGAACTCTTCAGGGTGAGAGAGAGCAGAAAAGTGCGGGCTGGAAGAGGCAAAAGCCGAGGACGAAAGATGAAACAAGCTTCTGGTCCTCTCATAGTGGTGGCAGAGAACAAAGGGATAATGGAGGCAGCAGGCAACATCCCTGGAGTTGATGTCGCTCTACTAGCAAACCTCAACACCGAAATGCTTGCTCCTGGAACGCATCCCGGAAGGCTTACCTTGTGGACAAATACCGCGATAGAAGAACTGGCCACGTTGTCAACCAAAGGAGGACGCGCATAATGGACCCTTATGCGGTCATACTTTATCCGTTGATGACTGAATCTGCCAGTCTGATGGTTGAAAAAGAAAACAAGCTTGTCTTCGTGGTAGGCATGAAGGCCAACAAATCAGACGTCAAGAGAGCCGTTGAACAGTTGTACGAAGTGAAAGTCGACGGCGTAAACATCCAGATAACTCCTAACGGAGAGAAGAAAGCTTTCGTGAAACTCAATCCTGAATTCAAAGCCGCTGACATTGCGATTAGACTGGGAATACTGTAAGCTGACATGGAGGACTGTTTGGTGGGAAAGAGAATTCGGGTTCAAAGGCGTGGACGTGGCGGTTCCACATTTCGCGCTTCAACGCACAAGAGAGTGGCACCGTCGAAATACCCTGCGAGTACGAAAGTGAAGGAAAGTTTTGACACATTGGTGACCGGTGTCATCGAGGAATTGGTTCACGATCCAGGCCGAGGAACACCGTTGGGCTTTGTCAGGTTTAGCAGCGGCGAAGTCTTCTACACCGTGGTTCCTGAAGGGGTTTTCGAAGGGAAACGGATTCAGTTCGGAGGGAAAGCCGTGGTTGACGTCGGCAACATTCTGCCGATCGGCAAGATCCCTGAAGGCACAATGATTTGCAACATTGAGCTTCGCCCAGGTGATGGGGGCAAACTGTCAAAATCATCAGGTTCGTACGCTACGGTTGTCACGCACACACCTAACGGAACGATAATCAAGCTGCCGTCTGGGAAGACAAAGTACGTTGCAGACTACTGCAGAGCAACCATCGGCGTCGTGTCGGGTTCTGGCAGGACTGACAAGCCGTTCTTGAAGTCAGGAACGAAGTTCCATTTGATGAGGGCAAGAGGACGCAAGTATCCACGGACCAGCGGAAGGAAGATGGTGGCTGCAGTGCACCCGTATGGAAGCAGCAAGAGAAGCGCACGCAAGGCAACTACCACTTCGCACGGTGCACCGCCGGGACAAAAAGTCGGACTTATCGCAGCCAGAGGAACAGGAAGGAAAGCAAAGAGTGCGCGTGACAAAGACAAGATCAGTAGACAATCAGAAGGAGAAAGTTAATAGCATTAAGAACTACGGATCAGGTGAAGAAGAATGCCGAAAGAATTCACGTATCGCGGACTGAACTTAAGCCAGCTGCAAGGCATGTCGATGGACGAGTTCATAGATCTTCTGCCCTCGCGCCAGAGAAGGAGTCTCCATCGCGGTCTTCAACCCGAACAGAGAATACTTCTTGAAAAGGTCAGGAAGGCGAGAGAGGAGTTTCGAAATGGAGGCAGCCCATCCGTCAAGACGCACGTACGCAACATGATTATTCTTCCCGAAATGATCGGCTTGACGATCGGAGTTCACAATGGCAAAGACTTCGTGCAAGTTGAAATAAAACCCGAGATGATCGGCCACTACTTGGGCGAATTTGCGGTCACAAACAAGCCTGTGAGGCATGGAACCCCAGGCATAGGTGCTTCTCGTTCTTCAATGTACGTTCCGCTGAAATAACTTTTCTCAACTTTCTAAGTGGTGTAATCTCTGCCAGATGATTTGCTTACGGCCTGCTTGACTTCACTCACCTGAGGCAATGGAATGGGCGGCGGAATATTCAACGTCTTAGAAATGAGAATTGATTCGGTCAGGGCAACGTTGGAAACTGACTGCAAGACGACAGGTGGCGGCGGTTTCTTGTCCTCATAATCCTTGTACGCCTTGTCGATCTCTGCCTTGTCTCCAATAACGAATGCCATGCCCTTCAGGTTTATCTGAGCGACCGAAGGATTGTAGCTTATCGTTAAAACGAACGGAACCTCAAGGGAATTGTCTGGTTTTCTCTCCATCTGTGTGAGGTTTAGGTTCGTGTTTATTTGAATTTGAGGGAGAGGTTTTCTAATATCCTGAAAGCGTTCGGCTGAGATGCTTGATACGGTAACGTTTACTCTTAGCATTTCTTGAATCATCAGAAGGTTATCAAAGCTTCGGACGATTTAAAGCTGTTCATTCCTTGGCAGGCTTGTACTTCGTAAACCCGCAGTGCCCACAGGTGTATCTGTTACCATGATCTGCCATGAAATAGCCTAGTCCGCATCTTTCACATGTTGGGCGAAGTCGAACAACCTTGTCATTTTCAACCTTGTAGAGTTTGAAGACGCCTTTCTCTTCTTTCTTTTTTTTCTCTGGTTTAGGGGCTTTCTCTGCTTTTGCTGGTTTTGCCTCTTCCTTGGGTGCCTCGACTTGTGGTGGTGCTACTTCCTTCTTTGCTTCCTTCTTGGGTTCTTCCTTTTTTGCTGCTTCTTTCTTGTCAGGTTTCTTCGACATTGGCTAGGTTACTCCTTCTTTCCTTCCTCTGTTGGTTTGGGAGGAGGTGGAACGTTTCTCTTGATTACGTATTCTGGTTCGATGAGTTTTGCCTGATCGGCAGAATCGTAAAGGTTTGCCACTCCAAGGGCGGTGTGCATTCCGGGTCGTGTTTCAAACTTTTTGACAAAAAGTAAGTCGACATTTGCCCTTAAAGCGTCTGCAACTGCCCGTCTGATTTCAGGTCTTGGTGGAGTCGCGCTTGCAACGTGGGTGACGTCGAAGCGGATTTCCTTTCGTTTCAATAAGGGGTTGTCTTTCTGTGAGAGTATTTTGATTTCCATGACGTTTCTCCGTTTGTGGTGTTGACTTGATGTTGCACGCTCTTATTTAGCTTTTTAGGGAACTTCCATCGACTCCAAGATGTGAGCGATTTCTGCTTTTTTGTCCGCTGTAACTTTGATCACAACTATCCCCTCGTCTGGTTGTCCGTATATCACGTACGAGTTTTCAGGGGCATGAGCAACGGCAACGAGGGTTAGCAGGTCTTCTTCGCCGTCAACGACAATCTTGAAGCTTTCATGGTTTTTCAGGGCGTCTTCCACCGCTGTTTCCGCCTCTTCGGTGATCGTTCCTCGAGGGTTTGTGACGTAGACCGTTCTGTCGGCGAGCAGTCTTGGTGGTCTGGTGCTTTTTCTCTTGGACTTGTTGTCTATTATCAAGAGCTTGGGGGCAAAACCGTTTCTTGCAAGGTTTTTGGAGACGGTGTCACCGACGGCGATTATGTTCGGCGGGTCATCTTCTGCAACCATGTCCTTGAGTCTTTTCATCGTCTCGACGAAGGATCCTCTTATCAGAATTCCCAGAGGGTGCTTTAGAGCGGTTCGCAGCTGTGGTGTAAGACGGAGTTTAACGGGCATTTCATCTGACCCTTAAAGCGTAACGTCCTTTCTCTTTTATGTTCATTGCCTTGGCGATGGCTGAACTTTCAGGGTCGAAAACTATAGCCAAGCCGCTGTAATCGTCGCTAAGACTGGTCGATTTGCATTTTGGGCAAACGTTTTCTTTCGTGAGGAAGTGGCAGTTTGTGCAGGCTTTCTCGCTCATTTGGTTTCACCCTTCTTCTCTGGAGGCTTCTTCTTTTCCGCTGCCTCTTTCATCTTTTGAAGGTCGGAATCAATCCATTCTAGCTTTCCAAGAAAGGGTTGCCTGGCTGTTACGCCGATCTTGCCTGAACTTCCAGCTCGTCCGAGGGAGACTGCGGTTACGCGTACGCGGACTTGGTCCCCGCTCATTAGCCTGCGTTTTGATTCTTTTCCGAGGAGAACTCCCTGTTTTTCGTCGTAGGATATGAAGTCGTCCATGAGTTGTGAAACGTGAAGGAGGGCGTCGATCGGGCCTATGCGAACGAAGGCGCCGAAGTCGGCGATTTCGACTACTTCTCCTTCGACTACTTCTTGGATTTTGGGGTAGAATGTTAACAGTGAGAAGTTGACTCTGTGATAAGTTGCGCCATCGCCGGGGATTATCTTGCCAATGGAGCTTACTTTCACTTCTGTCACGGCTATTACGTAGCCAAGCTCCTCGTCGACAACACCCTCGTATTTCGCCTTGACCTGCTGGTATCCCACCGCTTCTAGTGGGTTGCCAAACGTGTTAGGCGGAATCCTGATCGTGTCTTCCATCGTTATAAGTTTAAACAGGGACTAAATCCTCCCATCAATAGCCAAACGTGACTTTTGTCTCACATAGATAACTGGCACATTTATATCTCTTAGCCTGTTGCGAAGTTGCCTGTCATTCGTGAAAACCGGGTACCCGTATTTGCGGGCTGCTTGAAGAACTGAATCGTCTGTGGAGTCCTCTTTGCGCGGGCCCGTTTCAAGCAATGCACATCTTTCGGCCAGTTGCAGGGCAATAGCTGCTCTTTTCCTCGTCTCAAGCCTGCCTCGCAAGGCAATCATCTCGAGCTCCCTCTTGACCGATGGGAGTAAGACAAGCTCAAAGTTCCTGTTCAACAGGTTTTTGAGTTCTTCAAAGATATCAATGTTAAACTGCAGTGGAACAAACAGTGCGTTTGAGTCAAGAATGATTTTTAGTTTCTTCCTCGCAGATTTGGACTCTTTCGTCATTTTGTCTTGTCAATCCAAAAGGTCTGAGGGCATTTGCTTGCTCATATTCTTATGTCTTTGTCCGTTTATGAATGAAGGATCGACGCATGTTGTAACGGCCTGATTTATCGGAGGGGGGCGTGCGCCATGAACGAACTAGATCACACCTTAAATACCTCAAGTACGAGAGACTTTGTCCATGGGGTACCAATCGCGGGCAGGGTCACGACGAGATTCTGGCAGAGGGCATGGAATTCCGAGACATGAAAAGGCCAAAGGCAAAACCACGGGACACAAACATCGATCCAGTGAGAGGTACAATTTGGAGGAGAACCAGGTTGCGACCCAGGAAGAGGTTGTTACTGGAACTCTCAACAGGCTTCGTAACCTAGGAAACCAGAGATTTGTCCTTTCGCCGTTCAGTGAGTATTTCAACGACTGGTTGACAAGCCTAAAAAACGTAATGTCCGAGTTTGAGTCAAATCCCATCATAAGCTTGGATGAACAATTCGTCGAAGAGCGTTCGCAAATACTCTCGAATGTTGAGGTTGAACTTCAGAAAAGACAACAGAAGGAGTCATCTCGTGAGGGAATTGTCAAGAGTCTCTCTGAAAATAGACTTTTTCTTGAACGAATCGAAGCAGAATACGCTGCTAGAACGAGAGAGATCAAAGTACAGAAGAATAACGAAATCAAGCGTGTGTCCCGCAAAATCGATGATCTCAAAGAAGAATTGGATCGCACAACTCGAATAAAAACCGGCATCTTCCGAGCAGTCTCGAAAAAGGCAAAAGCCCAAAAAGTGGCCAGAAGCAACTCAAAGACTGAAGACCGCACGAGAGGAGCTCGCATCAGTCATGGAGCGAGAAACTGTTGAGCAAGAGAGGCTCAGAGAAGAGAAGGAAAGAAGGAAGCAACCCATCATCGAACAGGTTCGAGATCAGGAGAAAGTGGTTGAGAGCCAAGAAATCGATGACTCGCTGGAGGCCAGGCGAGTTGCATGCGAATCTCTGATCAAGTCAGTGAATATGCTTCTCCAGAGAAAAAGTTCGCTCGCTTCACTAAAGTCGTGTTTACTTTATTATTCCAAAACCTATTAATCGCCATCTTCCTGAGATTTTTCTGCTCAGTGCAACTCTTGATCCGGGTTGCACACAGACTGGACGGGTGAGCTTGATTTGAACGCTGCTCTTTCTCGATCGAGGACACTTTTCCGACGCTTATGGCGGCGCCCACGTGTAGAAGAAGAGTTTCGTTCATTGCTACCTGTTCAATCTTCGTGAGCTCTTTTGTGCCCACTGCCGTGTCAAGAATCTGCGTTTCTAATAGCAATTCAGAAGTCGTCGGTGGTAACATGCCTGCTTTTCCTGCGATGTTACCGATGAGGCTGTCCGCTTTGGAGTACGATGGATCCAGCAGCGTACCGATTCCCACCAGTCCGCCGCAACGCGCCTCAGTGACGCCTCTTCCGCCAGCTTTTAGGCTTACAACTTCGCTGAACAGCGGTTCGTACGTGTTTCTTCCCTCCACTGGGATTCCAGGTCGTATTTCGATTTCGTCTCCAACGCTGAATTTTCCTTGCACTATGGTTCCTCCAAGAACCCCTCCTGCGAGTTCGTCGATTTCAGTTCCTGGTTTGTTAATGTCGAATGAACGCACTATGTACATGAATGGCGGTTTTGTTTCATCCCTTTTTGGCGTGGGTATGAACTGTTCCATTGCGTTGAGAAGGACGTCTATGTTGACTCCTCGTTGAGCAGAAATCGGGATCACCGGAGCGTTTTCAGCCACGGTTCCCTTTACAAAGTGCTCGATCTCAGAGTAGCTCTGATGTGCCCTCTTCTCGTTGACGATGTCGATTTTGTTTTGAACGACGATGATGTTCTTTATTCCGATTGCTTGTGCGGCAGCCAAATGCTCTCGGGTTTGCGGTTGAGGGCACGGTTCGTCTGCAGCGATCACCAGTAACGCGCCATCCATTATGGCGGCCCCTGAAAGCATGGTTGCCATCAACGCTTCATGCCCGGGTGCATCTACAAAACTCACCGCGCGCACAAAAACTGCTTTTGTTCCACACGCGGGGCAGGTCGGTTCTGTCGTGTAGTTTTTTGGCGGTTCGCACTTTGGACATTTGTACACTGGCATGTCTGCGTAGCCGAGTTTTATCGTGATGCCTCTTTTCAGTTCTTCGCTGTGTCTTGAGGCCCAGACACCTGTTAGCGCTTGAACCAATGTCGTTTTGCCGTGATCAACATGTCCTATCGTGCCTACATTGACTTCGGGTTGACGAGGCAAAGGTGCACGTTCTTCGTTGCTCATTCTCTATTTTCCTACAAATGTGAACAAATTATTGAAGGATTAGAATTACTGCTGTTAATAAACAAGAATTCGCCGACCTGACAGTCTGTCACATCGTGCTCAGCAACCTACCAGATGTACCTCGAGCCGTAGCTGAAATGGCCCGGGTGATGAAAAAGGACGGAATAGTCGCTGCGATAGAGCCTGGCGAAAGTCGAATGCACTATTCACCTGATCCCAAATTGAATGAGATGGAAGAGAAAGTGTTGCAGGCATACGGAAAAGGTATCTAGGACCTGCGGACCAGACTGATCGACTTTTCAAAGGATTTGAAAAAGAAAAACGCTCGGTACCGAGAGGTCTTCAATAATTGTGGTCTGCGCAACGTAGAGGTACATGGCATGCTTTCTGTCTTCTTGCTCAGCGATCCTCGTAGAGATGTTACGGAAATTCTTGGGTGGCTCAAGAAGCGAGTATTTCTTTTCGAAAGAGACTGGGATCGTACAAAAGTCATCCTTCAGCGCGGAGGACTCGAAGGGCATGATATCCAGACATATTTTGAAGCTGAGAAAGCGTATCTAGGCAAATAAACATTAAGCGTGATTAGGCGTTGCTTTTGGGTTCAGTCTTTTGCGTCGCTTCTTTATGCGCGGCCGGTGGTTCTTCCTTCTTTTCCTTCTGCTTCTTCCCTTCCTTTGTTTGTTTCGGCCTTTCAACAATTTTCATGTTGATCTGAACAATCTCGTCGGTTATGACGTTGCCGCGAATGGTCTTGCGTCTTCTCATTCCTTCATTGGTGGGGTTTAGGCCTACTCCGCCGCTGAGCACTATTCGTCGGCGAACACCGCCGTGAACGCTCGGTCTCATCGGGAACCCATCTTTGTCGGAGCCTCCCGTGACTTGAATCTTGTGTCCTGGATAGTCCACTGGCGCGCCGTCCATGATTTCGCCTATCCGCTTTCCGATCAGCGGAGCGGTGCGTGTCTCTGCAAGTTCAACCACTTTTGAAGTTCCCGTTTCTGGATCTGAGACGATGACCTTGAATTTGGCCATGCTGCTTGCCTCGTGGGTAGTGGTATGAAAGTTGAACAACTGTCTATTAAGGATTTATGAAGAGCCAGCGAGCTGCTCACAGAAAAGCCGTCATTGCACACGTAAAAGCTTTAATTCAAGCTTGGCAACGTTTTCTGGCTATGTGGCGCATAGGATTCTTTTTCCACGAGATGGGTTATGGACTTTTGTCCGTATTCCTGCCTTTGTACGTGATTGCCATCGGTGGATCATTGTTCGAGATCGGCGTTTTGACGTCCGTGGCATTGCTCTTCTCGATACCAGCCTCTTTCATGTGGGGTTACCTGTGCGACAGAGGTAGAAGGTATAAGCGGTACATTCTTCTTTCGTTTATTGCCTCAGCGATTCTTCTGTACTCTTTCACTTACACGTCTAACGTTATGTTGCTCATCATTCTTTACACCGTAATGTCGATTCTTCACGTGGCTCATGAAGCTCCGAAGAACGTGCTTATCGCTGAACTCTATTCAAGACAGGATTGGGACAAGTCCTTCGCATCCTATGAGGGCTTTACAGAGGTCGGTTGGCTCATCGGACTGCTTTTGGGTTTCATCTCGTCGACCTTCAAGTTCGGATCCGTGAATACCCTGTTCATCTGTGCAGGACTGAATCTCGCGGCCTTTCTGTTGTCTGCGGCTTTTGTGAGGGATCCTGCTTTGGTCTTTGAGAGGAGTCTAGTGAGTATTGAGAAGTCGGTTGATTTCGCTTCCCGCGGTATTTCGGTTGCCTCAAGCGTGCTGGACGGCGTGGCTGTGACAACTAGACTGAAGAAGGAAAATGTCAATGCTTTCTGCCTTGGATTGATTTTGTTTTCGCTGGCGACCAGCATACTCTTCACGCCGATGCCCGTGTTCGTTTCGCGTGTCGTCAGTGCTGCTGTCCTTCCGGCGGGGTTGGTGTTCGCGATTTTCGTGTTAAACTCTGGAGGAGGCGTGTTAGGCTACGCTTTAGCTCGGAGAAGATCAGAAGAACCGATGACGAAGAGCAGCACTGGCCGCCTCGTTCTGTTCAGAGGAGTATTTGCGTTCCTGCTCATCCTGACCGTGCAGTTGTCCGCTCTGGGGTCGGTTGGTTTGACTACGGGAGTCTTGGTCATTCTGGGCTTACTCAACGCACTCTTCTTGGTCAGCGTGCTTTCTCTGTCTATGGAAGTGATTCCTGCAGGGAAGGCGGGTCTGTTTAACGTTTTGATAGGCGTCGGCGCAGCAGGTGGGTCGTTTATTGGGCCGCTCATCGCGCAAACTTTCGGCTACCCATTTGGGTTCCTGGATGCTTTCATGGTTTCGGGCGTGATGTTCATCCTGGCCTACGTTGCTTTCAAGATCTTCTGACAAAAAGAAAATGGGAATTTTGAAGAGTCTATTCAACGTGCACTCTGAAGAGGTCTATGTCTTCACCCATCTGCGGCGTTACTTCGAGGAAGTCTCTTACAGAACGTTCGACATCCTTCGACTGTGTAACGTATCTGCCGACGATGACTATGTCTGCGCCTTTCTCCAATGCCTCTTTTGCGGTTTCTGGGACTATTCCGCCGGCGACTGCGATAAGGAATTTCTTGTCCTTGAAGGTCTGTCTGATCTCGGGAATAATGTTCAGTCCGTGTTCCCTTCCGGTTTCTTGATCTATGCCCCTGTGCAGGATTATTATTTCTGGGAATTCTTTGACAGGATTTTAGCTTCTTGAGCGGGTCGTCCACGTTCATCATGTCTACCACCGCGTATATTCCGAGCCTTTTTGCTTCGTGAACGAACGCGTCAATCGTTTCGCCTGGCGCGAGTCCAGATGCGACGACCGCGTCAGCGGTTTCATCGTAGGCAAGGTCAACTTCGACTTTGCCCACATCCAGAGTCTTGAGGTCAGCGACGAAGAAGAAGTCTTTTGCCACTTGTCTCAGGTCGTTTATGACTCTTGCGCCGTATCTTTTGATGAGAGGGGTTCCGACTTCCAGTATTATTCTGTCGCTTCCAGGCAGTTCGGCTATGAGTCTCTTCGCTCTTTCCAGGTCGGGGTTGTCGATTGCGATCTGAAGGTAGGGTGGTCTCCACAACCGTGGTACTTTGAATCCCATTATCGGGTGTTTGGCTCTGTCTTTGTCGTAGAGTATCTTCTCCAATGGCGGGTACTTGGCGATGGCTCTTCTGAGGGCGAGTTTGGTTGCGCCGTAGTTGTACTGGTATATCTTGCGAAAATCGGTAGCCTGAGGATGGACGAAGACGCTGGCGATTATGACCCAGTCGTCGATTTTTTCTCGGGGGATTATTCCCTCTTCCACGGCGTCAGCGACTCCTTTTGCCACGGCTGCCTGAGCGGGCCCGAAGATTTTGCTGACGTCTTCAAGGTTCTTTGTGGTGACTTTGGGCACCAGCAGAGTGTGTGGTTTCGGTGGTAGGTTGGGGCGGATCACTGCTAGAAGAGGAGTGTGTCCTGCCGACATGTTGCTCATTCCTGCCGCAAAGGCGTCTCCGACAGGTCCTTCTTTGTCCCCTATGAGCAGGTCAATGTGCGCGACTTCGTTTCCTTCTCCGATGAGTGCTTCACCGATGAGGTACGCGTGTTTTGATTCTTCCATTTGATCCGACATCAAATTTGCAGGGAGGTTGTCGGTGATCTCTTTGAAGTCGACATTGAACTCTTTAAGCCACGTGTACAACGTGTCCCTGTGGATGTTAAGTGCTTCAGCTGTGCCGAGAAGTGTAGGTTTTGTCGGTTTTGCTCTGGAAGTTGCACGTTCTTCAATTGATTTTTTGGCTGCTTCCGTCAGTACATTGACGAGTTCTTCTTTGGTCTCAGGTTTCTTAACGTTCTGATCCGACATTTCTTGACCAGCAATGTAGTCTTGAATGCGTTACTTGTATATAAAAGTGTCGGGACGAACTGAATGGCCAACGATCTGGATTCTGATATCGCCATCGAGATGTCGATGATACTAGAGGTCGGATATCCTATCCGGCAGTAATATGTCGTTATTGTCGCTTTGATTCGCTCTATTCGCGCGTACTTAGGTCCTTTTGCGACGTTGGAATGTCGATGTGCGCACCAGATGTCTTTGTCGAGAGATTTGTTGATGATTGGTTCCGGTATCGGTAAGTCTATATACTTTGATGATGTAGAAGGCTTAAAACTTGTCGAGGGAGTTTCGTAAGTGTCGTGGCGGGTGTGGCGAGACGTCGTGTCTGTTCTGTTGGTCATCGTTGGTACAATCATGTTTCTGTACGGCGCAAACTACTATGATGCCACGGTTGGGCGGACGGGGTTCGGGCTTTTCATAAGCGGGTTTGTCGTTTACCTCGTTCTGAAAGCCTACGAGGTTGCCAGGAAAGGGCAGAGCGGTCAGAAGCCGTAGAGTTCAGAGTATTTCTTGTTCAAGTAGGTCAAGTATGGTTTTACGGTCAGTTCTTTTCCAGTGATTCTTTTTATTAGTTCTGCGGGGTCGTAGAGGTTTCCGAATGAGTGGACGTTTTTGGCCAGCCAATTTTTTACACCGTTGAAGTTGCCTTCTGCGATTTGTGTTCGCCAATCTGGCAGTGTTTTCTGCATTGTTTCGAGTAGTTGTCCGCTGTAGATGTTGCCGAGTGCGTAGCTGGGGAAATAGCCGAAGCTGCCGCTGGCCCAGTGCGTGTCTTGCATTACGCCTTCTGAGTCGTTTGTGATTTTGATGCCGAGAAATTGTTTGTAGCTTTGGTTCCAGGTTTCTGGGAGTTCTTTTATTGTTATCTTTCCTGCGAAGAGGTCGCGTTCGATGTTGAACCTTATGATTATGTGCAGGCAGTAGGTCACTTCGTCTGCTTCGACGCGTATTTTTGAAGGCTTGACTTGGTTGATTGCGCGGACGAATGGTTCAAGTTTCAAGTTTGCAAGTGTTTTTCCTGTGGTTTTTTTGAGTTTGGGTAGAAAGTATGTCCAGAATTCTTTTGATCTTCCAATTATGTTTTCTACTGTGCGTGATTGTGATTCATGGAAGCCCATGGAGGCGCTGTTGCCGACGGGTTGGTACATCCATTCCTTTTTGAGGTCCTGTTCGTACAGTGCGTGTCCTGATTCGTGTAGGACTGAGAAAAGCGATGACGTGAAGTTGTTCTTGAAATAGTGTGTGGTTATTCTGACGTCGTCGTAGTATCCCGTTGTGAATGGGTGTTCTGTTTCGTCTATTCTGCCTCCTGATTGCTTGGAGGTAACGTCGTAGCCTACGAACTGTGCGAGTTCTCTGGCGATTTTGCGTTGGGTTTCTATGGGGACGTTGCGTTTGAGGATGCTGATGTCTGGCTGTTTTGGCGCGGATTGGCATTTTTCTATGAGTGAGACTAGGCCGATTTTCAGTTCGTCGAAGATCTTCGTTATGCGTGCAGTGGTCATCTTGGTTTCGTAGATGTCGATCAGCGCGTCGTAGGGTGTTTTGGTTTTCTTGACTTTTGCCAGTATGTTAGCCGCTTTTTTCTCTAGTTCGAAGAGTTTTTCGAGTTCGGGTCTGAACATGGCGTAGTTTTTTGTTGCTTTGGCTTTCTTCCAAACGTCGATTGTAAGTGCTTGTTGTTTTGCGGTTTCTGCTACGAGCTGTTCGGGAAGTTTTGTCTGCTCGTCATAACGTTTCCTGATCAAATGGACGTTTCTTTTTTGCACTTTGTCTAGTTTGTCGTAGTCTTGGTTGTGTGTTATCTTGTCAAGCAGTGTTTCAATTTCTGGGTCGGTGCTCATCTTGTGTTCGGTCTTGCTGAGGAGGGAGAGTTGTTCGCTTCGAAGCTGGATGGCTTTTGGAGGCATCATGGTTTCCATGTCCCAGCCGATGATCGATTCGACTGACTGTAGGATCGCTAGTTGTTTGCTTTTATTCATCAGTTGCTTGTAGTTTGATGTCAACGTGTCCGCCATTTTTGGTCGCCTTTTTTGTGAAGTCTACTCGATAGTTGGACGTTATATTTGAGCTTGGCCCAGACGAACGCGGGTGCGACTGAAAACAGTGGTGCTCCGGCCGGGATTCGGACCCGGGTCTCCGGCTCGAAAGGCCGGAATACTTAACCGGGCTATACTACCGGAGCTCTAGCCCAGCGCAATGAGGTTGTGTTTCCGTTCGAATAAAGCTTATCCTCTAAGTGCTGTTTTCAGACATTCTTTCATCGGTGCGAGTATCGGTGTAGCTTTGCAGAGTGAAGGGGTGTAGTAGGCGGTCTTGGCGGAGTTGGTCATGATCGATCTTATTCCAAGTTTTTCTGTCCATGAAACGATGGTGCACACGCCTGTCAGGACGTGGCCTCCGCTCTTTTCTATTTGCTTGACGTGTTTTTCGCCCATTTTTTTCACGTGGTTTGACGTGCAGACCCAGAACTTGATTTCTGAGCGACCTTCTTTCCCTGAACAAAGCGTGCAATTTGTTTCATCTCACTTAGTGAGCAGTGTGGGCACCCCAGAAAGACTAGGTCTGGTTTCTTGACTGAGGATGGGGACAGTTCCTCAATGGTTTGTTTGAGGTTTGAGGCTTCAACCGTTATGGTTTCGAACCGGGCTCTTTTCGGGCATGTGCCGCAGTGAAACATGTTCGTCATACCCGTCGTGGCGATAGCAGCGCTAAGTTGCTTCAGTCCGTCTGCTGGAATCCTCTGCAGGTTGTCTATCACTGGAATCTTGTCCTGCAACAGTTTGCCCAGGTAGATTCCAAGTGCGCCGAGTTCTGTTTCGTTCTGCAACTTCGCTTCGACGTGCACGCCGATTTTTGGCTCTCGATTCTCGGCTTTGTGGATTCCGTAGTTCGGTGTCTTCCCGATTATTCCTGCTGCGAGGGCGCTGGGTCCACCTTCACGGTTTGTTCTGCCGCCAAGGATGGAATTGGAATAGACTACGGCTGATGATTCGGCCCAGGCTAAGTGTGAATCAGGCTGTATCTCGTTGAGATAGTATGGTGTGCACGTTGAGGATTGTGTTAAGCCCATTCTGTCGAACTGTTTTAGAATGTCGAGTTGTTTCTTGACTAGGTTTTCGGGAAGCTGTTTGCTCATGTACTTTGGGTCGAGGCTCTGCGGGTTCAAAGTGGTTCTTACTCTTACTTTTGCTCCGCGATCTGCGAGGGTTTTGAGAAATTCTATCGGAGCATCGCCGAGCGTTTTGTAGGATACTCCTGAAACGTGTGCTGACGTGATGGGAATCAGTTTTTCAGCGTCAAACAGGTCGCCTAGGCGGACGAGTATTTTCATGCAGGTCTGGTTTGCCCATCCGCATTCGCCGTTGAGAATTCGTTCTTCCTCTTTCGTTAAATACATTCGTTGGCTAGTTCTCCTTTGGTTTTCAGTATTTTTGCGAAGCCTTTGCACGCGTCGACTTCAACCGTGTCGCCGGTTCTGATCTGTTTGATGTCGATCTGATCGAGCATGGGCACGTTTGCGATTATTGCACCGACCACCACGACGGGGTCGGCTGTCTGGTTGAGTATTGCCTTTGGCGCCAGCCCTTTCTTAGCTAAGGAGTAGAGCACGTAACTGCCTACGGTGGAGCCATGCCCGTGAGGAAAACACAGCACCTTGTCCTTTATGCACATGCCGAGCAGCTCGTGGTTTTGTTCGATCACCTTTCCGTCTGCAGGGTCGATTCCTCCCAGAAAACTGATCGGCTTTGCGCTGACCAACGCTTCGGCTTTGCAGTGTCCCTCAACGATCACGCGGCCTTTCAAGGTTATCGATTGCATCTTGACTCCTTCAGTACGATATTTTTGCTGAGGATGGGATTCTGCCCAGGATTTTCGTGGCTGCCTCGCCTACTTTTTCGCGTTGTTCCGCCGTGGTGTAAACACGCAGTATGTTCATGAATCCCCTCAACGTTTCGAAAATCTTGGAGATCTCGCTCAGTCTTTGCGGTATCTTCTTTCCTTCTGGTGTCCTGTAGAAGACTGGAATTTCCATGCTTTCGGTGAGCACTGAGTGTTCGTAAGGTACGGATGGAACCGTTGGCACGTCGATGATCACGGTTTCTGTTTGGACGTTGGCATCTTCCGCGATTTCGATTTGCAACTGTTTCCGGTAGTTTTCACGGCTGAAGATGTTTGAAATCATCGTGTCTTTTTCGTAGAAGGTTTTTTCGTAGGCGCACTTGAGCATTCTTCTGTTTTCAAGATCTCTTATGATTCCTTTTGATTTTGAACAGTTTTTCAGCATAGTATAGACCGTATAGTCGTCCATGGCCAGATATTGTTCAGGAGTCTTGAAGCGTGTTAGTCCGAGTTCTTCGTTTGCCTTGTCCATCGCTGTGGACAGCATTATTTGGGCGGCTCTGCCGACGCGGTGGAAGTATATGCTTTTGAAGGATTCTATTCGGGCTATCAACAGCGATTCGAGTGCGGAGAGTGCTCCAATTTCGACCGCGAGGTTTTCGCCGACTACATCTAGTGTATGAATGAGACGGAAGATGTCGATGTAACCGTATTCTGCGCCCGTGTGATAAGTGTCGCGAACGATGAAGTCTTGTTTGTCAACGTCGACTGTGCTGCTTATTATCTGATCCAGAAAGGCTTTCTTGGGTTTGTGCAGTTTGCCCACTGCGAGTTTTCCGATTTCTTGCGGGCTGTATCCCGCTCTGCTTATTATGTCCTTCAGCTCGCTCTTCTGAATGATCCACGTCGTAAGATCCTCGTGGGTCTTGTCCAACTCTCTCGTGAGTAAGTGTTCAAAAACGTGTGAGAACGGACCGTGCCCCACGTCATGGAGCAGGGCGGCGATTCTGACCATTTCAGCTTCGTTTCCGGTCACATGTTCCGAAATGTTTGGGTTGCCAACCACTCCGCTAGCCAGGTGCATGACTCCTACAGAGTGCTCGAAGCGGGTGTGGTTTGCTCCTGGATAGACGTATTCTGCGCCTGCCAGTTGGCGTAGTCTGTGGAGTCTCTGTACGGGGTATGAATCGATGATTGTCTTTTCTTTCTGCGTTATGTAGACGTAACCGTGGACGGGATCTTTTATTTCGGCGCAATACTCTCTGGGCATTTCTAGTTGCTCCCTCTGGTGCTGGTTATTGATTAGTGCAGTTTCGTTCTTATAATGCCCTATGTTCTTAGTGAAGTATCCAGTTTGGATCTCCTTTTTGCAATCTCATACACGGGAGGTACCGTGACTGGCGTTGAAAGAGAGATCCTCTGAGAATTCGAAGAAGCGGAGTTGTGACATACGCCTAGATTTCCTTTTTCAGAAGGGTCATGATTGTTTCGTATCCAAAGTACGCGGCGGCCACGACCAGCATTGTTGTTGCAAACACGTATTCCCTAGTTAGTGCAGCGGGCCTGAACAGGATTACCTGAAACATGATGGCTGTGGCGAAGAGTATGAAGTAGAAGAGATATTTTGGCACCAGAAGTTGTCGGAGTTTCACGAAGTTTTCAAGTACCAGTTTTTCTACAACGTACCCCTCTGGCGTTTGTTTCAGTAGCCCTGCTTCTTCCAACTTGTCCAAGTGATAGGCTGCGAGTGTTGGGCTGCTTAGTTTGAGCGCTCTTTGAACCTCTCTAACTCCTATTGGTTTTCTCTGCTTCACGGCGTACTTGTAGACTTGAGCGGTGTTGCCTGTCAAAACATCGCGTTCATTCTTCACGTCTTTATCCGACTCACTAAGAATCTACTCATAGATGCTATTTTTGGTTGTCGCCGTACAACAGAATTGTACAACCGTACAAAAGTCTAGGATTAAATCAAAGCTCGCTTTGTGTAGTGGGATGGTGAAGTCTTTGAGTCTATCCAAGAAAAAAGTAACACGATCAGTGATAATTCCAATAATTGCAGTTTCTCTTCTCGCCGCAACCGTTTACTACTCGGTTCCAGACAGTCTCCACCTCAGATCAATCGCGTTTGCACTTGGTCCTAGCCTATCCAACTCTATGAACTCAGCAAATTCCTCATTATATTCACTCATAGCAGATCTGAACGTGACGTTCCAAAACGGAACAACCTGGGAGTTTTACAACTCGCCATTCGGACTGAATTATGTAGGAGCGGCTGAACTGAATTCAACAGACATCAAAGAGATCCAACTTTTCCCCTTCCCTGGTTATAGCCCTGGCCTCGATCTTCAAAAACCCTTTTGGGCAGCAATCGAGTACGCAGCAGATTGGGGGATACGCGCTGAGTCTCACGGGGGAAGAAAAGACGAATCTGGGCGTGCTAAACGCTTTTAACTACACTTTTAGCTTCGGTGACGCAAAAGACATGCACCCGCCACCAGGCTATAGAATCCCCACGCTCAACTACACACTCGCGGTGAATGGTACCGGCTACTGGGATCTGGGCTTGCTCCCTTACGGCCCTTGGAATTGGCATATGAATATCGACCAAATCCGGAGCATCCTTCTTAACACGACAGGTCCCGCGAGCATATCCTTCGACTTGGATCTCAGCATGAACGTCTTCTATCAGATCACAACAGAAGACGGTACTCAGGCAGGCAATGCCACAGTGGAATGGTCAGGAAGGTGGGGTACTCTTCAGCTACTACATGACGGTGACCAACTGCTCGGATTACAATACAGCTTTGCAGACGTAAGTCTAAGGATGATGGCTACGTAACTTTGCGGATGGAGGACCAGCACTGAGAAAGCGTATCAAAGATGCACCAGCTTTTGGATCATTTGACACGTCCTCTTTTTTCGTTTGCTTCTGTTAGATGATCACCAGACTCATTCATCGGCTTGTTCCGGCGTCGTAGCGGCTCGAACTTTGCGGTGTCGAAAATGATCCGGGTACCTCTCCTTTTTGTCCTAGCTTTGATGCTGACAGCTATATTCTATGCATTTGGGAGCGCCAAGGGTCAAGCACAGAATTTCGTAAGAATGTACATTGTCAATCCGCTCACAGAAGATAACTCTTTCAATGTCTCCAACTACCATGTCGGTGATGTTTTAACGATGGAATTCTATGTAGGCAATGTTACAGACATGGTCTCTTGGCAAATACATTTGGCCTACAATCGCACCCTGATTCACTATTCGAAGGCATGGTTCCCAGACACATGCGTATTTAAAACAACAGCAAACGAAAGTGCGACTCCACTGACCGAGGTATCCAACAACGTGGATAACGCTTCAGATAGGGTAGATTTGCTGATTATAATGACAAGCTCCTACTCTCCAGACAGTTCTCTCCAGTATCCCGTGAGTGTAGAAACACTGGGACTCCTGTGCAAGCTGAACTTCACGATTGTATCACACCCAGTCCATACGAAAATCGATTTCGTCGTGAACGGGTCACAAAGCTCATCTAGCATCTACGTCACCCCGCCCTACTATCTGCCTGCTTACGAGACATCAGTGGAAACTTTGAGTGGAATATACACGGCAGGTGGGGAATCTGCGGTTGTTTTCGAAACAGACTCTGTGCCGGAATTTTCAGCTCTGCCGCTTCTTTTTTTAGCGATTCCAGCAACATCAACTCTCATTTTGGCATGGACAAAACGCACGAAGTGCCGACAGAGCAAGCATAGTTGTTTTTCAAACAAGGACGCATAGACTCTGCTATGCACGTCAGCTTGGCACGCTGGCTGTCTTGGTTTCTTCAAGTCGCAAGATCGGAGGAATCTGAAGTATCCATGGGATAGCTGCGGCGATAAAGGCGATGACCACGGTGGGCTAGGATTGGTATAGTCCAATGCTTATGAAGGGGCCGAAGACATTCCTATGCCGCTTATTGCGTTGTTCAAGCCTGCGCGATCGGAGTTTGTGAAAAAACAGTTATAGTTCTAATCCTATTATGGTCAGTCTTGGCTTTGGGAGACGGGAAATAATGGTCAGTCGCGGCGTTTTCATTTGTCTTGAGGGGTTGGATGGTTGTGGGAAGACGACGCAGGCAAGACTGCTTGTGAATAGACTGAGAAAAGAATGCGATGCGGTTTATACGGCTGAGCCGAGCAGAGGGCCGATCGGGAAATTGATCAAGAAGCATTATCTGCACGCCGAGAGGCGTGGTTCTGTCGTGGCTGAGACTTTGCTGTTTTCAGCGGATCGTGTTGAGCATGTGAAGAGTGAGGTTCTTCCAGCTGTGAAGAGAGGCAAGGTCGTGGTTTCTGACAGGTATGTCTTCTCATCATTAGCCTATCAAGGGGCAGCAGGTCTCGATTTGAAGTGGATAGAGGAGGTCAACAAGCATGCTGTTCGACCAGAATTGGCGCTTTTTATCGATGTTGACCCGAAAACCGTGGTTGGCAGGTTGAAACGCAAGAAGTCGGTTATGGAGAACTTGCAAACGCAGTTGAAAGTGCGAGAGGTCTACTTAAAATACGTTGAAACTGGCGCTCTTCTCAGAATAGACGGAAACAGGTCGAAAAGAGAAGTGGCAAGGGAAATCTGGGGAATCGTGAAGGATTACTTGGGAAAAGCCCGCTAGAAATCTCTGATTTTGAGCACTTTCTTAGGAAATTCGTCGTTGACTATTTTGGTTATGAAATGGGGCAGGTCTTTCTGTGAAACGTGCATCGGGCCCTTTTCGTGGAAGATCTGCATTTGAGCGGCTTTCTGGGCAAACCTGAAACGCAGCATATAGTGGTCGAACTTCAGCGGTTGTTTCTTTTCGCCCTCCGTTTTGTAGTAACAGATTATGCAGAGAAAGTCCAGCGACGAAAATGGTTTCTTTTGAACTGCCGAAAGGAGCTTGTCTTTTTCATGAACGTCAAGGTAGTTGAAGTTTTTGTCTTCGGCTACCCCGAACTCGAAACCGACTGCACAGTGTGGAAGCGATGGGTAGGCAACTTCTTCCAACGTTAAAGCGCTGCCGTTGAGTTTGTAAAATGCCTCGGCGAGCGCTTTTTGCAGTCTTGTTTCGGATATGTTGGTTTCAAAATCAACGATTTTATGGACACCGGTCGGGAAGTCGTCGTAAACTCCAAGCATCGCTCTTGTTCCGGCTATGTTTTCTTGATCCTTCTCGTCATCTCGAGGTTCTGCAATAGCCCCGTAAGAGTGCTTCCCAGTTTCTGCAGTTTTTCAGGATCTTTTTCACATTCCATCTGTTTCTGGATTTGCTGTATCTTGGTCGTGAGCGTCGCTTCAAGACTGTTTAGAGCTGCGGCCCCTGCGAGTTTCGGCTCTTCGCCTTCTTTCACTACCACTACTTTCTTTTGGTCTTTTTCGCACCAGAGCTCTCCATTTTTCAGTCTGAACAGGGGCGATGCGCATGCTGGACAGGCTAGGTCGGTCATAGCAGCTCCGCTCTTCAGCAGTTCTGCCATGCGTTTGATGTGCGATTCGTCTGGTCTCTTCTGGGACAAGCTTTAAAACCTCAAACTAAATAGGTATCCCAGCCTATATAACTAGGTTATCATGATGTTTCGTGAGGTGGCACTTGTGGTAAGAAAAAAGAAGGCTGAGGAGTATGAGGAACGTATCAAGCAGGCGCTTGCCGTTCTTGGACTCGTTTCGGAAGACAACACTACACCCAGAAACATTAGAAGGGCGGCAAAGGATGCGATGAACTCCATGCAAACCGGAGAGTACACACCTGCCGTGAGAGCTTCGAACGCCGTATCACTTCTGGACGAAATCCTGCAGGATCCGAACATGCCACCGTACACTCGAGTTAAGCTTTGGAACGTTATGAGTCTGCTGGAAGCAATAAAGGATTAGCCGCCTCTGAATGCCTATTTTCCAAGTTTTTCTTGCCGAGTTTTCTCTGCTTGTTCTTGGTGCGCTTGATTTTTCTACAAGGATTTATAAGAAGCAAAAGTCAATGTGCAGTCCGAAATAGACAATCGATTTGCACTATGGAGGAGAATGAATTTGGTGAAGGTATTTCCGTACACAGACGTTGAAGCAAAGAAAGCCGACGAAGGCGCTTCAAAGGTAAAGGTCAGATGGCTCATAACCAAGGACATTGGTGCACCAAATTTCGCCATGAGACTGTTTGAAGTCGAGGCGGGAGGCTACAGCCCGTTGCACTCTCATGATTGGGAACACGAGGTGTTCATTCTCGAGGGCGAAGGAACAGTCTTTGGCAAAGAAGGAGAAAAGAAGTTCAAGCCAGGATGCGTCGTTTTTGTTCCGCCTAACGAGAAGCATCAGTTCAAGAACACGGGCAAGAGCCTCTTGAAGTTCCTTTGTCTCGTGCCTTATCATGAAGAGTGAAAAGTAAACTTCACTTGTTTTCCTTTCTCGGTTGCTCGCTAGGAATATATGCTAGTTGCTTCATCTAGTTCAAGGTTTCAGGAGACAAGCCGGTTGAAATACGACGTGATAATTGTTGGCGCTGGGCCGGCGGGAATATTTTCTGCGTTGGAGCTCACTGAAAAGACCAAACTTAGCGTTCTCATGCTGGACAGGGGTCAGGACATTAGTCAACGCAAGTGCCCTGCCAGCAGAGGATACGAGTGTGTTAACTGTGATCCGTGCGCGGTCTTGTCTGGTTGGGGTGGGGCAGGCGCCTTCAGTGACGGTAAACTGACACTGTCCACCGAGGTTGGCGGCTGGCTCGACCAGTACATGTCCACCAAGGAGCTTCAAGAGCTCTTGGACTACGCTGACAGCATCTATCTGAAGTATGGGGCAACAGAACAGGTTTACGGCAGAGACGAGGAAAAAATAGAAAACATTGAAAGAAAAGCGTCTCTGGCAGGTCTGAAGCTTGTGCGGCAGAAAATCCGTCACATGGGCACGGAAAGGTGTGCTCAGACACTTCGAAAGATGCGGCAGGAACTGAACGGTAAGGTTGAATTCAAACCTCGAACCGACGTAAAGGGTCTGATTGTCAAGAACAATGTGGTCGAAGGCGTTGAAACGACTAACGGTGAAAAATACCCTGCCAAATACGTCATCGCCGCTCCGGGCAGAGGTGGCGCCGAATGGCTTAAGACAGAGTCTCAGGCGTTGGGTTTGAAAACCCTTAACAATCCAGTTGACGTAGGGATAAGAATTGAAGTTTTGGCCTCGGTCATGGAAGAGTTGACAAGCGTGCTCTACGAGCCAAAGCTTATCTACTACTCGAAATCGTTCGACGATCAAGTTAGAACTTTTTGCGTGGCTCCTCACGGTGAGGTTATTACAGAATCGTACGACGGGGTCTTGACCGTTAACGGTCAGAGTTACGCTGAACGGAAAACCGAGAACACAAACTTCGCCATACTCGTGAGTACATCTTTTACGGAACCCTTCAAGGAACCAATAGCCTACGGAAAGTATGTTGCTCGGCTGGGCAATTTGCTCAGTGGAAGCGTGATGGTTCAGCGTCTAGGCGATTTGGAGTCCGGTAGAAGATCAACTCCTGAGAGGATTGCGCGGAGTGTCGTGACTCCAACTCTGAAGAATGCGGTGCCTGGGGATTTGAGCTTCGTGCTGCCCTATCGTTACCTCACCGACATCAGGGAGATGCTTCAGGCGTTGGACAAGCTTGCGCCCGGTCTTCACTCGCGAGACACGTTGTTGTACGGCATCGAGGTCAAATTCTATTCGTCAAGACTGCAGTTGACAAACAGCTTGGAGACGAAGATTCATAACCTCTTCACTATTGGAGACGGAGCGGGCGTAACGAGAGGGTTGATTCAGGCTTCGGTTTCAGGTGTCATAGCCTCAAAGGAGATCATCAAACGGGAGGAGCAAGGGGCGTCGAACTGATGGGCATAGTCAATGAGATCAAATGTTCCCATTGTGGGGGACCCATTTCTTTTCAGCCGGGAGAAATACTGGCAACCTGCAGGTACTGCGGTTTCACTGTCGTAATAGAAACCGGTCAGACTTTCACTTTTGAACATTCCTTGCTGCTAAATAGGTTCGACCAGGTTCAGGTCGAGGCACCCGCCAGAGACTGGATGAAAGAAGGGTTCCTGAAACCTTCCGACTTGGCAAAGAAGGCTAAACTTGTTGAAAAGGAACTGATATACCTGCCTTTCTGGGTCGTTTCGGTTGAAGCTAGGAGCAGTTACAAGGGCATTTTCGAGAGAATAACTCCTGCAGTGACGAAGGAAGGGTCGATCGAGAAAGATTATGACTGGCTTGTCCTAGCCAGGAAAGCAACTGATTTTCCGACGAGGGACTATGAGGTGCCCTTGGAAGGAAAGATTCCCTTCGACTTCAGACGGATAGAGGGCTTCGCCAAGGTGTTGAACAGTGAAATAGACAAGAACGAAGCGGAAGAGCAGGCGAAAGAGGAGATTGAGGGAAACCACAAGTTCTTGGCTCAACAGGACGTTGACAAGATAATCGAGTTCAAGACCGAAATAAAGATCGTTGAAACGGTTTACCTGCATGCACCCCTTTGGTTCATAAAATACGAGTATAAAGGAAAAGACTACCAGCTTGTTGTTGACGGCGCGACTGGAGTCACGATAAAGGGGGACATTCCACCCGCGGGTTTTGGAATACTCTAAATCAGACTGCACACGCGCATGTTCGCGCAACGTGAGTTTGACACCACGTAGAATTGTGAATGGGCTAGGATGTGCCCGTGTTTTGACGACGATTGAAATGTGCTAATATGCCTACTGTCTCTCATGTCGTACACGAGCGCGCGCGACGATAATGGCTCAGCGTGATCCTCTAATTTTCTTGCCAGAAAACTTTTTCTTTGTGAAACGAGTGGACATCGAACAGGAATGGTGATAGTTTGAACCGAGCTAGAGATCAACTGGACTCAGGCTATCCTGAAGTCATAACGTCTCTACCCGAAGCAGACATTCAGTTCAGAGGCATCAGAGCATGGATCTTGCAGGGCGAGAAAACTCAACTCGTCTTCTTTGAAATGGAGTCTTCTGCAGCCGTACCCGAGCACACACATGGATACCCTCAATGGGGAATGGTGATTGACGGGGAAATGGACTTGATTATTGACGGCAAATCCATGATATGCACGAAAGGCACCGAGTATCTAATTCCGGCCGGAGCCAAACACTATGCCAGATTCCACAAAAAGACTAGGGTTGTCGACTTTTTCTCCGAGAAAAGTAGGTACCGACAGAAACTGCTAGGATAACCGTAAAAAGCCTTGCCTTTCTATTTAGTGTCTTACGGAGACTTTTCCCCCAAGCCTCTCCACCCTGCTCTTCAGTTTCTCAATCGCCTGTCTGAGCTCCGAGTTCACTAGCGCGCGCGAAGTCATGCTTAACCTTATTGTCGCGCTAGCTTCACGCTCGCGCTCCAACCCAATTGCCGAGCTTTGCAAGTTCGACCGATAAGTAACCGGGACCGGGGGCGATTTCAAGCACGTTACTGCTGGGTGCGGTATTGTCCTTTACAAGCTCAGCCCAGGATTTGTATTGTGCAATGCTGTTCTTCTGAATTCTATTATACTGCCAAGCGACAATGCCTTCCATCGCTATGCCTTTGTAGGCTTTTCTTTTGTTAGACGAAGGAGAATTTGTTGTCATGCTATCTCTCACTCTTTATCTGTTCCCCTGTATTTCTTCAGGGGTTGCTTAAGATTGATGAGGTTTTGCTCAAGATCTTGGTCTTCATATTTATTCCAAGAAAGGAATGATAACTGTTGCCTAACGCGCGCTTGCAATTAATCAGGCTCAAAAAGTAGTCCTTCGAACAATGGCGATCGATTTTAACCTTAATGCATTGCCAGTACCACTAATAAATCTAATGTCACACTTTCCCTTCTAATGTCACACTCTTGCTATGTGCCCAGAACAGTTTTTGAATTATTTGCCCATCTTTTCAGATATAGTACACCCATTATCAATGAGGCAGCAAAAACTACCGATCCTAGCATTGAAAGGCGAAAGATCGATTGGAAATATTCAGGGTTGACTTGTTGCTCGCCACGGGAGTATGCTAACCACACAGCCAATCCGATGAGACTCAAGATCAGACCAGTTGTCAACAGAACAAGGAGAAGCAAATGCCGCCTCTTGATTAGATTATTGGTTCGCTGTAACTTTTCCGCAACAACAAAAGTCAGTCTGCCAAAGAGTTTTATTAGTTGACCCAATATGCGTTTTCAGAAAAGCATTACGCATCATCTTTTCCACTCATCGTCACACTCTCAGCGAACTCGGAAAACCAAAAAGCGTACGCACTAAAATGGGGAGAGATAGTTGCTGATACAAAAAATATGGAATAGCCTCAGCGGAACCAAGGGCTCAGACCAGAGCGCCTATAGAATTATCGGTCTGAACTGTCTTCTTTTGCCAACTCGGTATCCCAGGTAACCACCTATCACATAGGAGAGTAAAATATATGGTATGAAAACAAAAGGGTCTTCTGCCAACGCTGTGAGGAGGAGGACACGGTTTAAGAGAAAGGTTATTGCAGCGTATATGACGAAACCGAAGACGCCGGCTCCGAGGGCTGTCCAATACGTTTGCCAGAATTTGAGACTGGCGTGCGCCCACGCAATTCGGTAGACCCGAAAAACTGCATAAGTCAAGATTGGGGCTAGTAAAGTGTATAGTAACGCACCCTCCAATGTAGCATAGCCTGTCAGTTTATTGAAGTAGTCTAGCCAAGTGAACAGAAGCAAAGCAACATAGAGAGATATTGCCAACCACTTCATGCGGTTGCTTGGAACCATTTCCTTCTGAATACGCACGGACGCTCTCACAATGTAACGTCCAGTCCGCTTTATTGGCCTCGGACAATAATACCTGAGTTTTTCACGCACTCCCACGTTCTTCACTCTCCAGTGATTTTTTGAAAGAGGAGTTCAGCAATCTTGCTGGGTGAGATTGATTCAAAATTGTCGGGAGACTGAATGTTTCGTTCTTCCATCTCGGCAAGCAGTGTTTTTCTGCAGTTCTCAAGATGATCGCAGTTCACGCAGTCGCCTTCGTGTCTGTACCAGACTTGAACTCCGTTTTTAGCAGAAAAAGTGATTATGGCCGGTGTCTTGAACTCGGAGCTGAACCCTGAAAGAATTCCAATTGCGGGATTTACCGCTTCCACTTTTATCTTGTTCAGTTTGGCCGTTTCCATGAGTGCTTGCGAGACCTTGCTATCGGCCACATCCGCAGCTTTGTGCACCGTTTGACGGCTTACCTCCAGTCTTCTGGCTATTCCCGCCTCGAACAAACCCTTCCTTTTCAGGTCCCAGATCTTCAATTGCTTGGAAGTCAGGTAACCATCGCTTAGAGCCACGATTCTCCCTGTAAGTATTTGAATGCTGACAACCACTTAAATCTTGTGCTCGCCCAGCGCGCGCACAAAGTACTTAAAGTTGAGAAACGACCCTAGAATTGATGGGTGTAGACTTGTGAAATATGTGTCTGACCCAGTTTCACGTAGAAAAATCAGTATCGGACTTTGGATACTGACAGTTACAATATTGGTAACTGTTTTGGTTATTACTGTTTGGAGCCACATCTTTAGACCAGATCTATTTGGATTCATGTTGGTTGCAGACCCTGTTTTGTCCGTCATTGCCTTTTGCCTAATTTTGCTCAGCCTGTCGTTAAATCGCTGGAAGCCGTTACTTAGAAAGTGAAGCAATTTCAATAGTAACATCACATTTCTTTTTTTCTTGACGGATAAGCGCGTGCTAATCCGGCGCGACCCAGGTCTAAAATCCCGATTGTGCCTTGAAACATGAAGTACGTTCAGTTCATAATTCGATAATGTTCCCAAAAATTTAGCACTAGTAAATCTAATGTTCCACTTTCCTTTCTAATGGAACATTCCTGTAAACCATACCCTGAAAAAGGAAGCACGCGCGCTAGTATTCCAGAACTCCGATTTGCATCGTCATCTTCCACTCCTTCCCGACCTTCGCGTAGACTTTGCAGACGCGCCCCTTCCATCGCATCCCCCTGCCTCTGCTGTCGCGCCAGAGCGTGTTGATGTCTACGACCGCGAAAGCCCCGTCTCTTTCCTCCGACACGACTATTTTCTTTATCCTCCTTTCGTTATGGATGAGGATGTGGGTGTCAAATAGATTCTGCCATCCCCTCTTCCAGCGGTCATGGTTGAACCTACCCTGCGTAAGTACCCAGTCCATCGGGTCGTGTGACTTAGTGGTCTTCGGCCAAGGCCAAACCATATCGGGGTGGAAGACTGTCAGCAGCAGCTCAGCGTCCCTAGTGTCCCATGCGCGCGTCTCTCTGTTGACGATTTCCTCTATCTCCTTCTTCGCCGTCTTGAGTTTGAGCGCCATGGTTCCGTTTCCGCTCGACATAAGATGCGCGCGCAATTTTCTGGCTATTTTCGCTCTAGCTTGAAGATCACTGGTCTTAACCCGTCTGGGCAACACGCTACTGCAACTCCAGGTTCGTCATACCACTCAGAACAGTTGCCACCGAACCTGAGCGTCATAATCATCGGGAAGATTGTGTCCCAAGCGTAAGGGCAAAACCCGTTTGGCGTGCTATCATCAACTTGGAATACCTGTCCTTCTTTGAAGATGGGACATGGACCACTATACTTTGCCTTGATTGGAGGATCTTTGAATACCTCTTTTGTATCAAACAGTTTGAGCACTGTAATCTTTATGCAATTTGCTTCCTTCTTCAAACAAACACCCCATATGCTCACAGTTGTTCTAGCAATACTATTAAAGACTACATCAGGGCGCGCGATTGTTGAATTGCGGCCTAACCTAATTAAACTTTAAAAGCAACAGCTTATTCTGTAGTTATCGACCAAAAACTGCGAGGATCAGAATGAAAACCGAACGAAAACGATTCAGTTACGGTGTGGGAGCTGTTGCGGTCTTGGCGATTTCCCTAGGCGTAGCCCTAATCTTCTACGGTTTAGGTCTGATCGCTTTCAACTTCCTGAACCTTCTAGGATGGATTTTCGGTCCCCTAGGAGTCTACACCGTCGTCTATTCGTTCATCACTAAAAACCAGTCTACGTACTACTTGGTGTGGGGCACAATAATGGTTGCAGTAGCCATCATCGGAGGCTTCTATAACGTCGTCCCCTGGTACCTCGTCTTGGGAATACTGGTGATAGTGCTCGCAGTGATAGGCGTTATCGCATACATGGAGGGTAAAAATTGAGTGGAAAGGACTATCTTGGAAAAGTGAAGGGCGAACGAAGTCTTCTAGAACGAATAATGGGCTACATTCCCGGATATCATGGATACAAAGAAAAAGAGTTGAGGCGTGAAAGTGATCGCCTCGTCAGAATGGAAGCCGTCAACAGACTCAAGTCTGCGAAAAGTACGATGAGACGTGCTTTTGCAAACCCCACGATGGTTCAGAAACTGAACGGTGAAGATGCCTACAGGTATGACTCGCTCAACTCCCGCTTGGACAGAGTCACTCAAAGGGTTGACAGGGCAGTCGCAGGTTATGCAGGTATGTTTGACGCGGTGAAGGTCAAAGAGGACAAGCTTGACGTAGTGCTTCAAAGCGACGTGAACATGATCGAGAAGGCTGATGGAATAAAAACTGACTGCGAAAAACTCGCCAAAATGCAGCCCGGAAACGATGATTGGAGCACAGCGATGGATGCGTTGCTTTCCAAGGTCGAAGAGTACGATTCATTAATCGATTCTCGAACGGAGGCTCTAAGAGGGCTGGGGCCATAATCCCCACCCGCTACCGCACAAGGAGGTGAAAGCGAATGCCAAAAGTTATCGAATGGGTTGGAGCAAAAGACAGCGACATGGTCTGGAAATACCCCAACGAGGAAATCGCTTGGGGAGACAACCTCATAGTTCACGAGTACGAAGCAGCAGTGTTCTTCAGGGACGGAAAAGCCTACGACGTATTCCGAGCAGGACGCCACGTGCTGACAACAGCCAACCTGCCGTTGCTAACCAAGATACTTACAAAGATCACCGGTTTCGACAGAAACCCGTTCACGTGCACCATATTCTTTGTCTCGCTGAAACAGTTCCAAGGAAAATTCGGCGCTCAAGGACAGACCAAAGAACTTGCACCTCTGAAGTTCTTCGGAGGATTCTGGTTCAGAGTCGAGGAACCAAACTTGTTTGTCAACGAAGTGGTCGGCGGACAAGGAGCCTACACAACAGATGCGCTACAGGATTTCCTCAGAGGCTTCTTTAACGAACGATTGATCGACACTCTGAGTCAATACTCGCTTTCGGACGTTTACGGCAAACTGGATGATACGAGTCTTCTTTCAAAGAACATGCTTTTCGATGCTTTGCACAGGATAGGACTCGAACTGATCGATCTCAAGTTCGAGGGAATCGACACCACGCCTGAATGGAGAGACAGACTATTCTACATTAAGACCGGAGTAGGCGCAGCCGAAGTGCTCAGGATGGAAACGGTTCAAAAATCAACCGAGAGTCTTTCGAAGAGTACGGGAGGCGCAGCGATCGCGGCTGGAACGGTTCTCATTCCACCCTTGTTCCAAGGCCAGCCAGCAGGGACTCAGGTAACGATGGTAGTGTGTCCCAAGTGCGGTTATCAGAACCCACAGACATCGAAGTTCTGCAACAACTGCGGCGCACCGATGCAAGGTCAAGCAGGCTGCACAGCCAGCGGGCACGGTCAACTGTCCCAAATGTGGAACTGCGAATCCTACCAGCGCGAAGTTCTGCGTCAACTGTGGAACTCCGATGCAAGCTACCGTGAAGTGTGCGAAGTGCGGAACTGAAGCACCTGTCGGGACCAAATTCTGTCCCAACTGCGGAGCCAAACTGAAGTAGTCAACTTCCCTTTTTCTTCATTTTTCTCTCTTTTTCATACTTGCGCAATTTTCTCTGTAACGTTTTTATTTCCATGTTGCGAATGCTAATGGAGAGCACGGTTTCAGATGAGTGAAAAAATCATCGGCCACGGCACGTGGTACGACAAGATGGCCGCGAAGATAATCGCCAGGGAAAAGAAGCTAGGAAGGAGCTTGGATCCGGTCAGAACCGAAATGGGTATAGCTGCTTCGGGTCTTCCTCACATCGGCAACCTGAGCGACGCCGTCAGATCCTTTGCGGTTGCTCTTGCGCTTCGGGAGCAAAACGTCAATTCTGAGTTGATCGCTTTCAGCGACGACAAGGATGGGTTGAGAAAGGTTCCAGCAGGCATGCCCGATGAATTGAAAGAACATCTGGGACGACCCGTGACCGACATTCCAGACTTCTGCGGCTGCCACGCAAGCTACGGTGAGCACATGTCCATCCTTCTGCGCGAAGCACTCGACAAGTGCGGTCTCGATTACACGTTCATGTCTGCGACGGAGGTCTACAAAAAGGGATCGTTCAACGAAGAGATCAAGAAGATACTACTGAACGCGAAGAGAGTTGGGGAAATAGTCAAAGAAGAGATAGGACAAGAGAAGTTTCTAGAAGCTCTGCCCTACTTTGCTGTCTGTGAAAAATGTGGGCGCATATACACTACTAAAGCCTACGAGTTCTTGCCAAGGGAAAACAGGATCCTTTACTCTTGTGAAGGAATGGAGGTCAAAGGAAAATGGTTGGAAGGCTGTGGCCACAAGGGCGAAGTGGATTACAGAAAAGGGATGGGCAAACTCAGCTGGAAGGGCGAATTTGCCGTTCGATGGAGAGCCTTGGACATCCGGTTTGAAGCCTTCGGAAAAGACGTTGCAGACTCGGTGCGTGTGAATGACCGAATCTGCAGGGAGATACTGGGTTGGGAGCCCCCCGTTCACGCGCAGTATGAAATGTTTTTGGCTCAGGGCGGCGGGAAAATCGCGAAGTCAGCCGGTGGCGTGTTGACTCCGCAGACGTGGTTCAAATACGGGTCTCCGCAGTCGCTCATGCTATTGCTGCTGAAACGGTTCGTTGGCACTCGCAAAATAGATGTCACTGACATACCAGCCTACATGGATGAACTGGATGGACTCGAGGATGTGTACTTCGGAAAGAAACCGGCAAAGGACGAGCGCGAGCTGGCAAAACTCAAAGGCCTTTACGCGTACTGCTTCGCACTGCACCTTCCAAAATCTCCAGGCATCCACGTACCGTACAATTTGATGACGTTCTTGGTGAAGGTCGCTCCTAAGGGCAGTGAAGAGGAATACGTCGGTGAGAAGCTTCAAGGCTACGGAGTTTTGCAGAAAGGTCAGAAGGTCGATGATCGTCTGAGGGAACGGATAAAATACGCTTCGAACTGGATCAAGGATTTTGAGGAGATAAGGGAAGCACGGGTTAGCCTGAGCGAGGACGAGCGAGCTGCGATTGCCCAACTCGTTGAGGTGTTACAGACTGAAGAGGAAGCCGAGAAGATTCAAAACGCCGTTTACAACATTGCCAAGGAATGCGGGATTCAACCTTCATCTTTTTTCAGAATAGTCTACTCAATTCTACTGGGCGTGCCTCAAGGTCCAAGACTCGGCCCATACATCCTCGCGATGGGAAGACACAACGTCATAGCAGCCCTCGATCGGGCTTCGAGAGAACAAGACTGAACCATTGAGAATGTACATGTTTCACAGTCGCGCGCGTTCTGGCGAGGGGGTCTGGTTGACGGTTAGGCGGATTGCGTTCAGAGACGTTCTAAGGTGAATTAGGCATCTTCGGTCCAGTAGATCTGTCTTTGTCGCTTTCTTTTCTCAGAGTTCCTTTCTTCACTCTTCGTGCAAGGAGGCCCAGAATTTTCTTTTCGTGACCTTTCGTAGGAATCCTTTTCGTTTCTAAGGCCCTTGCGACATCTTCTAGAGTTCTTTCGTTCGGGTTCTTGAAGAATCCTTCTTCGATGAGACTCTGGAAGGCATGATGGGCAAGGCCACCCCACGTCTGGGGACCTTGGTTTCTTTTCGGTTTTGGTCGTGTTTTCTTCGCTGCTTCGAACTCTCTCTTCAGGTCGTCAAAGTCGGCGCCGACGATTTCTATGTTCTTGATGTTGGCTTGTCCGAGATTTCTTCTCGTGAATTCCTGTATGACTGGCATTTTCTGTGGGTCCATGCCTGCGAGTGTTGAGCCGACCGCGTCGACCGCGACGGCGTCTCTGCCTACGAGAACGATGTTCATTCGCGTTACAGGGCCGCTCCATCCGTGCCAGAAGTTTGTTCCGTCCATTACTGCGAGATCGATTCCTCCTATTGCCTCGTAGAGGTCTGCAAGTGCCGTGGGCAGTTTCTTGTGGAATCTCGCTTTTTTCTTGTCTGGAACGAGTCCAAACAGGTTTTTGAGGATGCTTCCTCTCTCGAAAGTGCGCAGGACGTGCGTGCTAACGACTACGTTGGGTTTGAATAGGATGTGTGAGAGGCTTATGTTTTCATCGGCGATTCGGAACTGTCGCGTTTCAACATCTTCTGAAAGGTTGAAAGGAACTATTTGTCGGGTGAAGAGTTGTTTCCAGATTTGAAGTCTTTCTGAACCCGTTCCCTTGTAATTGTCAGATTCTGCTAGAAAGATTTTGGAGGCTCTGTCAAAACTGCGGGTGATAGCATTTACCACGTCGATGGATGAATGATGGTCCGTTTCATGATTGAACACTCCGACTTTGACGACGACCGGTTTTTTTTCATCGTTGAGGTCGTCGATTCCTCCGATTAGTTCAAGCCCACGCGCAAACGGGATGCGTTGATCTTCGTCGAACCGTATCACTGCAACTTTCGAGCCCACGTCATCTCCCCTCTCTGATAGAGGATTCGGATGGTTGGCACGGTGATAAGGCTTTTCTACAGGATTGAATACGCTTGCGAAAAGTCATCTGTGAGGATTGATGTTCTGCTGTCTAGTACCGTGGAGGTTGACGGTTTTTCAGCCAGGTGTAGATGCGATAGGTCTAAGACTGTGGTATTTCAGTCGCTCCGATTTTGCTCTTGAAATCTTCGATAAGTTTCTTCATTTTTTGCTTTCTTTCTTCTTCCAGCTGTCTGTATATGGAAACGTACTTGTCCTCTCTAGGCGGCGGGACCTCTTCGGCATAGGGCCATTTAACGTTGATCTCGGTGCCGTTTTCTCTTTCCTTGAAAAAAAATTCGATCTCGAAATTCTTTCCCACCCAGCTGGGGCTGTACTGCACTAGCAAATAACGGGGGGACACCTCCTTCCGTACAGTTATGTTCTTCATGCCCACTTCATCTAAGGCTTCTTGAACCAAAAGAGAACAGTCTTGGATGGGCCTGTTGACCAGGTATTTACCTTGTAAGTATTTGAGGAGCATTTGATGATTTCCCGAGTTATGTAGTAGTCTTTTCTCTCATAAGCCTTGTTCGGGCATACACGTCGTCACGAGCCCGCGCGCTAGAATGAGTGGAGCCACTTCTGGATGTATAGAAGGATTTATACGCAGAAAAACTATTCCAGCTAATTGGTGCTTGCTATGGTTGAAGCGCTAATTCTAGTTCGCACAGGTTCTGGCGAAACTCTCAATCTCATGAAAACTGTTAAAGAGAAGATTCGCAAGATCAAAGGTGTTAAAGAAGTGTATGGTGTCTTCGGTCGGTACGATTTCGTCGTGATGCTGGAAACAAAGACAACCGTGGAATTGGGGAACCTTGTCACTGACTGCATCCGCGGAATTGAAGGAGTCGTGTACACAGAAACCCTCGTAGTCGGCTTCTAACTCCTTGTACGCAGACTGGAAAATACAGTGACTGTAGGGCGCCTGCTTATTATGACTTGGTTCCTCTGCAAAGGATTGCCCCTGTGCCAAATCTCAAACCAACTGCTTTGATTTGTCTCACCATTTTGTCGTGAACAAGACGGACTTCGTTTCTCTCTGCCCCTCCATCTACAACAAGCTTCCAGAGCGAACGCTCGCCAAACAGGTTTTTCGTCGTCCATTCAAACATCGAAACATCGGTCACTGTTGGCGGCTCCCTCACCATGACCTCTACGTTTCCCAATCCAGCCCTTTGAAATAGACGTCTTCATATTATCTTCATTGAAAGGCACGTCGACGTATAGTTAGTAAAAGGCCCTTTTGATTTGAATAGGAATGCCTAGAAGTCCTCCAGGCTCTGCGACCACGACCCTTCCACCATGTTTTGCCACGCGCACCATTTCTCTCATCGCTTTTAATCTACGATTGTCGATCGATGCAATCAAGGACTTACAGCATACGACATCGGCAAAATCATCTTCAACTGGAATACTGTAGACATCTCCAAATTTGAATTCAAGCGTTTGATACTGACTCTTTCTTCGCAGTCCTCCGTCTTGCTTGCCGGATAGCAGACTTTGAAATATCTAGGCCTATGACTTTTCCACTTTCCCCAACTTTTTCTGCTAGTTTAAACGCGAGGAACCCTGCCCCTGTTCCCACATCAACTATCGTTTCCCCTGTCTTTGGTCCAATAAACTGCACTATACTATCAAGCAGTTGTTTGCTATGGTCTGGGAACTTCGGTACATTTTCTCAGGGATTTTGTATGCAGATTCGGTCCAAGACATTTAACTCCCTCTTCGAAAACTTGTTGAGCAAGCTTTTAAAAGTTCATCTGAAAGAAGTGACTTTCAATGCCTTCGCAGGCGCATCTTGAAGTGATTCATGAACCAGAAACGCTAAACCTCATTTCGGATGAAACGAGAAGAAACGGTGCGCGCTTTCGATTCACTGCGGTTTCGAACCTAAACCGTGCGTGCGGTGGAAAGATTTAAGGTCATCAGGCTCGTTTTGCTGTAATCTATCAGTGAGAAGTTTGGACTCGAGTCTGATGGGAGAGACAGCTGCTATACTGACCTCATGCCTCTGGACGGGCAGTTCTCTCCTTTTCACGTCGGCTGGCAGAAGAATAGGCTCATTCGGCGTAAACGCCTATCGCACCACGATGGCCATCGGGCTACTGCTTGGCGCACACGTGATTCTGCTTGGCGCCATATTGCCCATTGCGAGCAGTGGACAATGGTTTTGGATGGGTTTGAGTGGAATCGTGGGGCTGGGCATCGGCGATTTCGGATTGTTCGCTGCGTACGTTACCATCGGTCCGAGGCGCTCGGTGCTCATTCAGTCCTCAGCCCCGATATTCGCGTTAGTGGGAGCATACTTGATGCTCCCGGGAGAGACGTTCAAACTGTTGTCGATCATCGGAATCGCGGTCACGCTGTCAGGCATTTTCGTTGTCGTGCTGGAAAGACAGGAAACGAGGGAAGAGAAGTCGGAAGAGATGCTTGCAGCCAAGAAACGAAGGAACCTGGGAATCTTTTTTGGTTTGATTTCAGCGATAGGGCAGGGGTTCGGTGTAGTTCTTACGAAGAAGGGGCTATATCTTGGCGTAAGTGTGGCCATGAATCCCTTGTCCGCGGCGTTGATACGGATGCTGTTTGCAGGCGTCTTCGTGTGGGCATGCGTCGTCTTCGCGGGAAAACTGCCTGCACTGCGTAGCGCTTTGAAGGACAGAGAGGGCATGAAGTACACGGCCGCGGGCGCGTTGATCGGGCCGTTTGTAGGGGTGACGCTTTCCATGGTGGCTGTAGCCTACGCCGAGGCAGGCGTTGCTCAGACTTTGATGTCTTTGATGCCGGTCTTCATAATTCCAGTGATATGGGTGATCTATAAAGAGAAAACGAATTGGCGTGGAATAGCAGGAGCCGTGCTTGCCGTCGTTGGGGTTGCCATCTTGTTTCTGACCTAGCGCGTGCCGTGTCTGTGGCGAATTGTTTTTCCTGCGCGATATGAGAAGACATGGCTTGTTCAAAAAAGCTGATGCTTAGAGTATCGGTGATCGCGGATTCTTATTCTGGGTTCATAAGTGTTATTTCACGCTATGATGCACGAGCGATTGATGAGCCCTACGAGGAAATATCTGGCGTTTTTCATTCTTGTCGGTGTCTTGTTAGAGGTTCTTATTTTTCCCGCAGAAGCCACTTCGATGAGCTTCACTGTTCAGGCCGGTCAGGAAGTGACAAAGCCTCTTGACCTTGCGGTTGAAGATCGCGTTACGGTAAAATTCACTGTGACAGGGCGGACTTCGAACGTGCTGGATTTCTATTTCACCGATCCTGATGGAAACGTCATTCAAGCCTTCAACGGAACGGGAAGCGTGAATTTCTCCTTCATCTGTTCAAAAGAAGGCACGTATGTATTGCACTTCTCTAACGTAGGCTCGTCGGAGGACAAGCTTGTCAGCTTGGACTATGAGGCTCAGCACTATATTTTCGGGATGCCTCAGATGCTCTTTATGACGTTGGTTGTCCTCGGCATCTGTTTGGTCATGATTGCAGTTTTCTTTTTGATGGGAAAACCTCACTAGCAAACACTATGTCTCGCTCACGCCGACCAGACGGCATGAAACATGCGTTCAAACAAAAAAAGAGGAGCATTGGATTGGCGGGGTGATGCGTCTTCTTCGCTGTCTGACGTGCTTTTTGCGCTTGCTAAGGTGCTGAGATGAACTCACTTCTTGTCTGTTCCAAACCACTTCACAAGTTTCTTGTAGGTTTCTGGGCACACTTTTTCCTTTCGAGTCTCCAAAATACCGTCTTTGCGCATAGCTTCAAAAATCTCAGCCTTGGCTTCATCGAGCCACATGAGCATTGAAGCCAAACTCTCGTTCATGCTGGAACATGACTTTAACGTAGATACCGGTGGGAATTGCTCCAGTATCCTCTTGACTCGTTTTGCCAATTCTCCCGTTTCGTTCATATTCATCTTCCGCCTTCGACTGTCATTTTCCTTCTAACTTTCTAAAGTAGGTTTCGCTCGACTCACGGTTTCAATGGTGCCCAAGGTTGCAGCGCGATTAATGGCACGCAATCGCTACAGGCAGGGCTAGTTCGGAAAAAAGTAGACCGCACTGTTCTTCTCTTTTGGGAATTCAAATTTTCAACCAACAAAAAGCTTCTTAAAGACTCTGAGCCACAAGTGGTATTGGTGAGCATATGCCACTCAAAGTCGAGGATGCGAAGAAGTACGATGCGTACGTAGAAGACGAAGTGAAAATTGTCAGTTTTCTCGCCAAAAACAAAGGGAACGCTTTCGCCGAAGAGGAAATAATGAGAGGCATTGGAAAGGCTCCGCCTGCTTACACCCAGGACGAGAAGGGTTCCTATTGGACGTGGCAAAATGTCGGCGAGTTCGCAGTTGGGGTGACCGAGGGCGTTTTGTTTAGGCAAACACTGGGCGAAATGGTCAAGAAGGGAAAGATAAGGGCCAGTGAAGTCGCCAGAAAGATCTACTATTTCATAGAATAAAGACAACGGAAAACGCGATAGAATATTTGTGGGGTTTTTTGCTCTGCCAAGATAGGAATATGCGTTGAGAGCTCAGGGCTGAGGAGAATTTCATACGTTGATTGTGCTCCCGATGACAACGCGGGCTTGTCTCTCGGGGATTGAAAAGTTATAAATGCAAGATGTTGTCAAAATCCGTAGTCTAGGGAGATTTATGAGCAAAAAGAAGAAAGAAGCCAAGAAGACCGAGATTGCTCCCGCGACTGTGTGGGAATGGTTGGTGAATCCAGTTAGCGCGATCTACCACGATGGTGAGAAATACTTGATTGAAGCCCAATTGCCAGGAGTGAAGAAGAAGAACATTGAGATTGAGGCCGTTGAAACTAGTTTTTGCATCAAAGGTCATAAGAAAAACGTGCTGTATTCTGCTTGTTACAGCTTGGCTCATGAAGTGGACTTGAAGAAAGTTGAAGCAGCGTTCAAAGATGGGATACTGACCGTCAATTTGCCTCTGAAGAAGCCCGTAAAAACGGTGAAGATAGCAATCAAATAGCCTGAACAATCAACATCCTTTTTTCTCTGTACGTTGAGACGCGTAGAGGACGCTGTCTCTTCGGGCTAAAATTAATATTTTTGATTCTCCATTGTTAACCTAGCCAAGGTGTCCACAGGCAGTTACTTGGCAATAGACTTTCGAGTAACTGTGGCACTAGGCTGGCTGGCATGCGACGATGGTGAATGGCAAACGAGGCAGACGAAGGAAACATAGCTGGGTTGAATTTCCTGACCTTGAACAGGATTCTTCACGTGAAGCCGTGTACCTGAGGTGGGTCAGTGTCAACAATCCCGCGTTGGCTCGATGTGCACATGATGGATGCCCACAATGTCGCGACAAGCGCTTCAGGCTCAGACATGACGAGAAATTCAACAACATACGTTTCTACTGTTCAAACTGTGGTTATGAGACTTCATTCCACATAATACGCCCCAAACAGAGCTTCAGTTCGATAGAAATCTATGACGAACGAGGTATTCTTGTTGGCTTGAAAAACGTTGATGATCATCATGAAAAAACTAGCCGGGAGAACGCTGATTCGCGGGTGATGCTTTCTGAGCAGAAGCTGGAGTTGGGCGGTGAATGGTTCGACGGTGTTTCAGGCACCAATTCGCAGTCTCGCTATTTAACTCGCGAGGAAGTCCTGAAACGGATTGAGGATCGTAAGATGAAGAGATTGATGGAGGCCAACCTTGATGAGATCGAAAGCATAGAACGGGATGAACGAGGCTCGAGTTTGAAACCTGAGGCTCAGGATGAGGATGTTGCGGACTGATTTTCTGTAATATAGTATGAGGAAGAGCAGAAGCGCAATATCGCTGTTTCTTGATCTCAATTAGAGCTTTTGGCTTTTTTGACTAGCGCGGTCGTGTTTCCGCGCGGGCATTCAAGAACCGATTTTTCTATCTTCTTTTGATCGTTCTGGACGGTAGTATCTGAATAGATTGTATCTCTGCAGGCGTGGCCAACCCGTCTTCGCGTAAATCAGCTTTTCTGGATTTTTCCTCAGCCAATTCATCATGTGGAAGAAGCTCTTCGCCTTTTTCGTGTCTCTCTCCTCTATCGGTTCATAACCCAAGTTTCTGATTTCGTCAAGGTAGGCTATTTCCGTGAGCCTCTGCGGTTCCCCCGTGACTGTGATTCTGTCAATCTGATCGTCGCCATACCTCTCCTTTAGTCCGTCCACAGCTTCGTCGAAGATGTAGCCTCTGCAGATTTGGATTTGTTCGTCTTTCTTGAGTTCAAGCTTATCGAGCAGGTGAAACACGATTCTCGAAGCTTCCTTCAGGTACTCTTTTGATCGGAATCGCGGATACCTGAAGTATTTGACGTCCAAGACGTCGTACGTGAATTCCTGAGTTTCGCAGCGAAAGGCGCCTATGACCACGCCGAAAAGTAGGTCACCTATGCCGGCATCATCGACAATTATCGTCAGTTAACGCCATCCCCCTTTTGTGAGAGATAGATGAACCACACGCGCATTTATAAAAACGCCTCACACGTGTCATGAATATTGTTTGTTTCTCGGATTTCTTGACGCTCACGCACGTCATGCTATTCTGCTGAAAGACCGACGATTGTCCAGACCACGACTATATCGTGGGATAGTTGGGATTGGAATTGAGGATAAAGGGAGATGTTTTCGACAAAACGCTCTCTCGTGACTAGATGCTGCAGGACTCTTCGAGTCTTCTTCCCAAATGCTTGAAGCTGGAAAAAGGACCAAGAGTGGGCGCGCGAAAGTTTTAAGAGCAGTTTTCTTCATATACGACTTCAAGGTTTTGCAGAAAAAACAGTTGGAGAGAGGAAAAAGACATGAATGTGAAGAAATGTACAGCTTTGCTTTGCTTTTCAGTGTTGTTGGCAAGTTTGATGGCGGGTGGTTTGGGCAGAGTCCAAGCTCAAACATATCCGAGGGAACAGACGATGATTCTGGGCGGTGACACATCGTACGCCGGTATGGGCTTCAATCCTTACGGTCTCCCTGGCGGCACGTGCAACAGAGGTAGAGCGCTAACATACATGTCGCTCTTCTGGTACAATTGGACCAGCGGCAGCTTACAGCCGTGGCTGGCCCAAAGCTATGAGTGGTCCACGGATGGCTTAACGTTTATAATTCATCTGCGTCCGGAAGCTAGATGGCGGGACGGTACGCCCGTGACTGCTGATGATGTCGTGTTCGATTTTATGACAGAAGATCAAAACGGGTCCTATCCCATAGAAAGCTCGATAATAGATTCAATAACGGCCGCTGACACCTACACCGTGCACTTTAATCTCGTGTCTGGTACCGAGTTTAGCAATCACGTGTTTTCGGACCTTCAGGACGTGCCAATCTTTGAAAAGGCAAGGTGGCAGCAGCTCCTGGCGAGCGCGAGCTCGAATTCAACGGATATTCTGTCGTATACGAACGAGAACTTTGACCAGATAGACGGTAATGGTCCGTATCTGCCAGTCTATTCGGATCCCAACAAGATAGTGTATCAGAGAGTCGATGATTGGTGGGGCAATAGCACGTTTGGACAGCCAGCACCAAAGTACGTGATGATGATAAATCACGCTACGAATGATTTGGAGCAACGAGACTTCGACGCTGGCTCCGTGGATTGGGACGACAGTTTCTTCAGCGGAATCTCCAGTTACGTCACGAGCCACAGCAATGTAGTGGTCTGGAACAGAAATGATCCCAACGGAAAGATCTTCAACACGGCTGGTGCCATATACATGGTTCCGAACATTAACAGCACAACCCATCCCGAACTCGGTCAGCCTTGGCTGAGACAGGCTGTGGCGTATGCAATCAACGTAAGCCGGATAATCTCGACCGCTCAACAAGGACTCGTCGTGGAAGCTTCTCCATCGTTCATCACTCCTACAGGACCAATGGCCGACCAGTACATCGATCACGATTTAATAAACAAAACATACGGAGACCCGAACTACATTCCATACGATACGCAGAAGGCGATACAGATTCTGCAGCAGCACTGCAGCGGAAGTGTTAGCGCAGGCTGGAGTTGGAATGGGAAGCCTATAGGTCCATGGAATGTGTACAGCGTTTCAGGCTGGAGTGACGTCAACCTGATGAGCACTCTGATGGCAGAAGATCTGCAGAAGATCGGAATAAAATTGAACGTGGACATCATCGATGAATCCATTTATGACGACCGCAGGCACGCAATGGACTTCGATTGGTTGGATTTCACCTCTTCGGTGGACAACTCACCGTCGCCTACATATCCTGTCAGCAACTTCGACAATCTGTTCCATGGGGACCCAACGTTGGACGTGGATCCATGCAATTACACTACATCCGCGAACTACGAGGAAGTCTACAACTCGACACTGAAGATGTGGAACTTGCCAATCGGGAGCGCCGCGTCAATAGCAGCGGCCAAGCAAATACAGGCATTAGTCATGCCAGAGCTTCCGTACATCCCACTCTACGTTCAAATCCCGTGGAGCAGATACATCACATCCTACTGGACTGGATGGCCAACCGTTGACAATCGAGGTCCAGGACAGGGCGCTAGCTGGTGGGAACCAATCATTCCACAGGTGATACTGATGCTCAAACAAGCGCCGACAACGACGACCATTGGCGGAGTGTCACCATGGGTCTGGGTCGGCGTTGGAATTGTCATCGTCGTCATCATCGCAGCTGTGGCGTTGGTCTGGACACGGAGAAGCAAGCCAGAAAGCTCGAGTCCATCTGCTGGAAGCGAAGCGCAAGATAAGGGGAAAGCAACCCCCACCTCTTTTATTTCTTTTTCCTAGCATGCACATCTAACGCGCGGTTCGTTCGGTTCGGTCTTAAATTTTCCACCTTTCATGAATGGGCGGCACGCTTGCAACAAGATCCTTCGTGTAAGGATGTTGTGAGTGGAAGATAACATCCTTGACTGCGCCCTGCTCGACTATCTCTCCGTTTTTCATTATCGCTATCCTGTCGCCGATGTAGTACGCTTGTGATAGATCGTGTGTTATGAATAATACTGACATTTTCTCCACCTGCTTCAATCGCAGGAGTTCGTTCAAGACTGCGACGCGAGTTGACGCGTCTATCATGCTCGTTGACTCGTCAGCCACTAGTAGATTGGGATGGATAATCAAGGATCTCGCGATGAGCAATCGTTGCATTTGTCCGCCGCTAAGCTGATGAGGGTATCTTCCCATAATCTCATCTGGATTCATGCCGATTGTTTCCAGAGTAGACCTGATTATCTTCTTTCGTTCATCCTTCGAAGTAGACTGCTCCAAGAGGTCAAATGCGTCGTTCAGAGGCTTATCGACGTTGTAGAAGAAGTTGAACGACGAGTAGGGGTCCTGGAAGATAGCCTGCACTTTTCTCCAGTAAGCTTTCTTGTCGTAGGAATAAGCATCTTTGCCGTCGAGGAGGATTTTGCCACTGGTCGGCTTGATCAGTCTCAAGATTGCGTTGCCGACGGTGGTCTTGCCGCTGCCGCTTTCCCCTGCCAAGCAGAATACTTCGCTTCTTTCCACGTTGAATGACACTTTTTTTGCTCCTGTCACTTCGACCGTCCTGACGTAGCCTGAGGTGTACATCTTGGTCAGATCGTTGACTTCCAAAAGCTTGTTTTCGGTCATGCGGTTTCACTTACGCTTTCAGGATAGCACTTGACGATTCTGCCTCTTACCTCGATCGTCGGAGGCTCCGTCTCCAAGCATCTCTTCGTGCACTTTTCACACCTCGGACCAAACCTGCAGCCGGGTGGAGGATTTCTCAGATCGGGAACTACTCCACCTATACTGGATAACAGTTTATCCTTCGTCTGCGGTTCGAGCGGCAAAAGAGAATTCATAAGCGCTCGCGTGTACGGATGAACAGGACTGTTAATCACTTCGTCTGCTTTCCCTTCTTCCACAAATTCTCCGGCGTACATGATCACAATCCGATCGCAGAGTTGGTTCAGAGCAGCCAAATCGTGGGATATGCACACGAGACTTTTTATTATCCCCTTTCTCTGAATGTCCATCATCAGTTCGATCATTCGCCTCTGCGAGGTCACATCAAGGGCCGAAGTCGGTTCATCCGTAATCAGAAGCTTTGGGCTCGCCATCGTTGATATCGCTATGATGGCTCTTTGCATCATGCCTCCGCTGAGTTCGTGCGGATAAACGTCGAGCACTCGTTTATCTAGACCCAACTTCTCGAAGTGTTCAGCGGCTATTTCGCTGGCTTCCTCGACGGAGTACTTCCGGCCAGTGCGCTCCCTCAACATGTCTGCAATGAATTCCCTGACCCTTCTCACGGGGTTCAGAGAATTCAGCATGGCTTGAGGAACGTAGGACAGGCGTTTGCATTTGACTTCTTTTCTCAACGTTTCTGGAGCGATCTTCCAGATGTTGAAGCCATCTGCTATGACTTCGCCACTCTCATAATGCAGCAGAGGCGTCGTGGTACCCGTGATTAGCTGTGCGAAACTGGTTTTGCCGCAACCCGATTCGCCAGCGATACCGACTCTCTCGTCCTCGCCTACTTGGAGTGAAACGCCATCCACTGCATGAATGACGCCAAAAGTGCCTCTGTAGTAGCCTTTGAGATCTTTAACCACGAGGAGGTTTCCGTTCATGTCTTGTTTCCGCCCTTTTCCGGGATCACTCCGTGCGCACTTTGGGGTTCAGTACGTCGTCGATTACCGCAGTAATCATGATGAGGGTTCCAGTGAGTATTACCAGAGTGAGCCCTGGGGGAGCGAAGTACCACCATACTCCTTGCGAGACAGCGTTGAAGCTGATAGCCCATTCAAGCATCTTCCCCAGTGTGAAGCCTTCCGTGGGCCCTAACCCTATCACGCTTATGCTCGCTTCCCAGACTATTGCTCCGCTGACGCCTAGAATAAGCACCAGAAAAACGTATGCCAGCATGTTTGGCAGAATCTCTTTCACCACTATTGTAAGATCGCCTTTGCCTGAAATTCGCGCCAGGTCCACGAATCTTCTTTCCCTCAAAGTGAGAATTTGGGATCTTATGCTCCTCGCCATCCAGGGCCAGGAGAGCAGTCCCATTAGTAACCCGACAACGACCAGACTTCTGGTTGAAAGAAGCGCGGCAATGATTATGAGAATGACGAGCTCAGGGAGAACCATAAATATGTTCGTAACAAGGTTCGCTCCTTCATCTACTAACCCTTTCTTGTACGCAAGGAACCCTCCCACCACAACCGCGATCATCAGCGCGGTTAGTCCGGCGATGATGCCTACCCAGAGTGAGTCGCGGATTGCAGTGCAGAGTTGGGCAAAAATGTCTCTGCCTGCCATGTCAGTGCCCAATAAGAACTTGAACGATGGAGGCTCGTATATTCCACCTGCATCTTCTGATGGATTTCGGGTGACAAACGGACCCACAACTCCGAGCACGACGATGCTGATTACTATGATTGCGCAGACTTGGAATTTCCAGTTTTTCGTAAGAAGTTCCATTCTACCGGGCATGCTAACCACCCACGTAGCCTGTTCTGATGCGGGGGTCGATGAAACCGTAGATCACGTCCATCAGAAAGTTGCCGATCAGCACGAGAAGGACGGTGAACACGAAAACAGCCTGCATAAGTGGATAATCAATCTTGGTGACGGCGTTGTAGATCACGGTTCCCAGTCCCGGCCATCCGAAGACGAATTCGACTATCATGGTCTGTCCTATGAGGCTGCTGAGAATTATCGGGAGCCCGGTAACTTGGGGCAGAATAGCGTTTTCCTGTGCGTATTTTCTTAGTTTACCTTCTTTGAAGCCCATCTGTTTGGAGTAGTATATGTAATCTGATTGTTTTTCGTAAATCGTCATCGCCCTCATCCCAGTGCACCAGTTGCCTATTCCTGTGATGAAGAGCGAGAGGAATGGCAGGACGTAATGGTACCCCACGTCTAGGATAAACGTGGAGCTGAGGGAGGGCGTCAGGAGGTTGGAATACGCGCCGGAACTGGGAAACCATTTTAGATTGACCCCAAGAGCGTACACGAGAATCAGTCCGAACCAGTAGTAGGGCGCCGAATTCAGGTAAACCGCGAAGGTGTAAAATGCGTGGATGAGCACGTTCTTGGAAAAGGCGGCCTGTGTCCCGAGGTAATTGTTGCCCACTATGAACGCTAGTATCCACGCGGGGATGATGAGGACCAGTGTCCAAATCAAACCGTATCCAACTACACCGCCCACGGTGTTCGTGGGGTATGAAATTGAGTCTCCGAAATTCAGGGTTAGAACTCTCTTCCAGAAGAGACTGTACTGAACGATGAGGGGTTGGTCGAGACCAAACAGCGCGGTGTATTTCTGGCGTATCGCTATTATCTGTTGAGGGGTCTTGCCTATCTTCAGCCGATCGATCATCATGTCGACGGGACTCGAGGGCATAAAATAAGGAAGAATGAACACAAGAGTGAAAGAGAGAAAGACTGCGACTAACAGAAAGATCAGTTTTTTGAGGAGAAACTTGGCAAACGGATTTAGAGGTCGCGCGCCAGGTTTTTTCACGTTCTCTCCAATTACAACTTGGGTTGATTCAAAGATATTAATATAACCAACATACCCAGATCTTCGTCGAGAATTGGAACTGGAGGTAGACGCATAGTGGAACTCTGAGGCGGATAACCATCTGGTCTGCGTTGTTGATCATGTGCCTCAACTCTAGCTGGGAGAAGCATGTTGGTGATTTTTACGAAAAGATAATAGCTGTGATCAGATGAACAACAATCCGTCCTAAAGTGTGAACCATCTCTGAAAGTGAGTCTGTCTTCGGGCAGAAATCGTGGGGACCAGCTTGAAATTTCGCCACTTGATGATTAAGGAAATCTTCGAAGAGCCTCAGGTGACCTCAACTTTTCTCGCGAAAGGTTTCAAGCAGGTTCAAGAAATCGCCGAAGCTGTCAGTTCAAAACGGTACGGAATGATGTACATCACCGGCAGCGGAACAAGCTACCACGCTGGCCTCGCAGCTCAGTACGCCATTTCTACATTAACGCGGTTTGTCACAAGCTTGATACCGGCATCAGAGTTTCCATCATGGATTCCGTCTGGTTCAACAAGAAGACCGTTGCTTATCGCCATTTCCCAGTCGGGAGAAAGTTCAGACGTTCTTGCCGCCGCAAAGGTAGCTTCAGAAAAGGGCATGGACATTTTGGCTGTGACCAACACGCAGAACAGTTCCCTCATGAAAATGGCGAAGTACACGTTGCTGACAAGAGCTGGAAAGGAGTCTGCGGTTACAGCCACCAAAAGCCACGTTGCACAATTGCTTGCGCTCTTTTTGTTGGCCGCGCAGTTTGCGGAAACAGATGGGAATGAAGCTGTTGATTCAGCGCAGCTGAGGCGCCAATTGTTCAGGGCGCCAGAAATTATTGCCGAGACGATCAAATCCGTGGACCGCAAGGTTCAGAAACTGGCACAAGAATACTGTCATCAAAACTTTTTCTTTCTGCTGGGCAGCGGCCCAAATTATGCGACAGCCTTGGAAGGAGCCCTCAAGCTGAAGGAGGCGTGCAACATTTTTGCTGAAGGTTTCGCTACTAGGGAGTTTCTGCACGGCCCCATACAACTGGTGGACAAGGGAACGTCTTTGTTCTTCATTCTCACTGAAGACCAGTTAGAGGATGCGGTGAGTGAGATAAGAAGAGTGAGAGCCTTTGAAGCGTCGGTGCTTTCGATTTTTGAAAGAGATGATGAGCGATTGAAGCGCGCGTCCGAACGATCTGATACGTGTTCCCACGGGCTTTCCAAAAGTCTTTTCTTCGATGATACACATAATTCCGTTGCAGCTGTTTGCGTACTACAGCTCGGTTGCAAGGGGATTGAATCCGGACAAACCGGAGAAACTTACGAAGGTGGTGAAGTGAAATGAAGATTAAATGCGTCATCTTTGGAATTGACGACGTGCTGTACGATGCTTCCTTTCAAATGAGCACAGCTAGGTTGAATGCTATCAAGGCCATGATTGAGGCTGGGCTCCCCACAGACATAGAAACGGCTTACCGCGTGCTTCAAAGCGTGGTCAAAGAGCGTGGATCGGACAATAACAAACACTTTGACAGGCTGCTGGAACGGTTGGGGTTGAAGTGGAACCCGAGAGTGATCGCTGCGGGTGTCGCTGCGTATCGTGAAACAAGCCCTGCATATTTGAAACTGTACCCGGACACTTTTCCCACACTGTTGAAGTTGCGAGAAACAGGCTACAAAATAGGAATAGTCTCCGAAGGCCGTGCTGTAAAACAGTGGCAAAAACTCATACAGCTTGGCATTCAGCACTTGTTCGATTACGTTGCTCACATCAGAGGAAACGGGCAGTGAAGTTCTAAAACCTGAAACCATCGGGTCAGTTCTGAAAACGCTTACAGTGCGTCCTGATCAGGCGATATTCGTTGGCAACAATCTGGAAACAGACATCCGGTGTGCGAACAAGGCAAAGGTGACCTCTGTCCGAATCAGAAAGGGTGAGAACAGGACTAAAGAACCAGAATCGACTGAGACCAAACCGAAGTATGAAATAAGCAAGATATCAGAGATATTCAAAGTGATAGAAAAAGCTGAAAAAGCCTAGTGCGCGCGCGAAGAATGTTTCGATTCCGATAGACGGATTTCACGAATGAGGTTGGTTCTGTCTGGTATTCATCTATGGCTGCTGGTCTGCTGGACGGAGAATCTTTTTCGTGCGCGAGATAAGTAGTAGATTTGTAGTATGGTTATGAGTAGCCAGACAACGAGGATGGCGGCAGTCACGATTCTTAGTTCCCAGCTTTGAATGAAGTAGTTTACGAGCAGGAGAGTTATCAAGAGAACGATGATGCCCAGCTGAACGAGTCTCAGCGTCATGATTCTTTTTCTCGGGTTCCACTCGCCGCCTCTTGCGGCTCGCATTTCTTCTATCTGCTTCAGTCTTTCCTCGGAGAGATAGTACTTGCCGTTCACTTCTATGAAGACGCCTGAGCGGCCCAGACGTCTCTTCATCGCCTCCTCGAATCTTGGCGGGAGATCGAGTTCTTGCGGCGTCATGGCTTTGTCTGGGCTGGTGGCTCCTTTTTGGCGGAACTTTTCGACGATTTCGTTGAACCATCTCTGGATTTGTTCTCGTCTTTCGAACATGGTATTTCACTTTGAACGTTTTGTGCTCCTTTATTCGTCTGCGTGTTGTTCTAGTCCTTTGAGGACTCTTGAGGCGAATTCTCTCATGGCGTCTGCCTTTACCATCGTGATGCCGCGTCTGTTCTTGCCTGTTATGACGAGCAGGAGGTCTCCGGGTTTTATGTTGAAGTCTTTTCTAGCTTGTGCGGGTATGACGATTTGGCCTCGGTCGCCGACCTTTACGGTTCCGTAGATGTGCATGTCTTCATCGTTTTTGCTCATAATTATTCCACTTTTCGTGTATTTCATATTATTCATACTGTTTAAAAGGCGTTGTGCATGATTCGTACATGGCGCGCGCAAAAAAGGAATCGAAGAAACCTACGACTATCTGAACAGGCAACCAGGTAAACAACGGGCTTAGGTTGTACGAGACTGCTTCGATGCGGTCGGCGACTCACTCATGGCCCACTTTCTTCTATCTTCACTCTCGCCCCTTGCCCTTCGAAAGAATAGAGTATTGCAGCGAAATATTCTAGCGAACTCGCTATTTTCGCTTGAGTCAGACCGTGCTGTGCCAATCAGAGTAGTCTTGAAGTCTAATGCGCCTTAAACTGTGGCATGTACTCGGCGTGAGCGAGCAAAAGCTCGTTCATTATTTTCTTGGCAGCCTTCATGTCATGAACGAAGGGAGATGCTAAAATTGCTTCATACAGAAGACCCTTGTCGCCGCTGAGCGCAGCGTCAACGGTTAGTTCCTGCCAGTTAAGTATGTGTCTGGTGATTCCTAGAAAGACTTTGGGCAAATGGCCCATTGATATCGGTGTTAAACCTCTTTTGTCCACTATGCATGGTCCTTCGACTATTGCATCCTCAGGAAGATTAGTGATAGCGCCCTTATTGGCGAAGTTTATGCCTCCCCATTCGCGTCCTTCGTTGGCAAGTATGCTTACCATGATGCCTACAGCTTGTCTGGAATGGTGCAGGTGGAAACAGTACTCCGGACGCGCGGGATCATATGGCGTTCCAGCGGCCATTTCGTTTACGAACTTCCATGCCGACTCGGTCCATCCAAGTATTGATGCTCGTTTCTTCTCATCCTTGAGGAGCGTTCGTCTGTTTTTCAGGACTTTGTCGTGTTCCCAGAGCATCCAGCAATGATCTGGGCAAAGGTTCCAGTAGCCATAAGTTTCGAACAGACGTAATGCAAAATCCATTTCTGGTTCCCGGGCAAGTTGTTTTTTCTTCTTCATCATTTTTCTCTTGAAAAGAGGAAGTCCATCTTTTCCATTCACCAATAGGTCGACGAGCCAAGTGCAATGGTTGATCCCTATCCCTCTGGGTCTCAAGTCTTCGTTTACGCAATACCGCCTTTCTAAAGGCGGCATATCGAGCCAATCGGGAAGGCAGGTCATCGCAAAGCCTGCGAAGCAGTCGCATATAGAAATGAACTTTACCTTTGTCTCTCTTCGAACTGCGTCGGATATGAAGTTCGCTGGGTTTATGAAGCTGATGACCCAAGCGTCTGGACAAAGTTCCTCTATCAGCCTACAATATTCGAGAGTCGTGGGAATGGTGCACTGGGCCATGAATGTCCCTCCTGGTCCAGCGGTTTCGTCCCCACATATCCCATATTTTGTGGGAACCACGAAATCGTATCTCATGTGTCTTTCTCCGCCGACTCTGTAGCTCGGCATAACAAAAGTAGCATCCGTCAGAGCTTTCTTCGCATTAGTTGTATGTGTGATCTTCATCTTCACTTTCGCTTTGTGAGAGAGCCTTTCGGCAACCTTTGCAAGAAGCGGTAGGCGTGTGGGATTAATGTCCATTAGGCAGATTTCACTTCCCTCAAGGACCTCTTTGTTTTCGAGCATTACGTAAGTTAGAGATGGGACGAAGGGACTTGCTCCGCCCAGGATTACGATTTTCTCTTTCGACATAGGGATCAATTCAACATGATATTATACCGCATAAAAGTTTTGGCTCAATGCGCGCGCTGAGTTGAGATTTCAACTGCGTTGCTTAGTGGTGGCCACAGGTCTTTGTTTTCCTTTTTTGAAGGCAATTGGTTTTGCGGTTAAGTTGAGCCCGCGAGTGAGCTGGAAGGCAAAATCTTATCCATCCGTGCGTTCAGGTTGAATGGGGGTTTGTGATCGTGAAGGAAGGTTCGAGGAAGAAGGCTAACGTGCTCGGTGTGCGTTTCTGGTACACGGGCATTCGCGTGAAGGATCTTGAGGAGTCGATGAGGTTTTACAGGGAAGCACTCGGGTTCCACGTTATATTGAAGGGCAGGATGGTTGCTCATGAGGGAACGTACGTGCAGATGAGGACTCCGACGGGTAAGCAGGTTCTTGAATTGAACTATTATCCGAAGACGAGCAAGTTTTACGAGGATTATGTTTGCGGTTCGGAATTGGATCACATCGGGTTGTACGTGAGCAACGTTAGAGAGCAGTATAAGCGGTTGATTGGGTTTGGATGTGAGCCGGCGGTGGAACCGTTCACTCAGGGTTCTTGGGTTCTGGCTTTTGTCAAGGATCCTAACGGCATCTGGTTGGAACTGATCGGCAAGGAAGCGCAAGCCACTCGGAAGTAGCGTTGTTTTGGCGGGCGCGCGCGAACTAAAGCGGACAGGTGCGAGTTAGAGTCTTATAATCCTCGGTTTTATTGTTTGATTGGAGGCGCGGTTCTGTGGAGGGCACTGGCAAATCTGGGTTCTCAGGAAACTCTTCAGAGACAAGGCTGACGACTTGGTCGATGGGAAATGCTGAATTGAAGGACCATGTCTTGGCTCGCGTGGGCTTCAACCGTATGGGGCACCGGGTTGCGCCTGGGTTGTATGCGATTGGGCGTCCTGGACCGGAATCGCCGGTGTTTGTTACGGCGAACTATACGCTGAGTTTCGACGCTTTGAGGTCTTCGTTGAAGGATATTGATGGTTACATTTTGGTTCTTGACACGGAGGGCGTGAACGTCTGGTGTGCGGCGGGGAAGGGCACGTTTGGCACGGACGAATTGGTGAACAGGATTGCGGTCACTAAGCTTGGAAACGTGGTTAGTCATAGGAAGCTTATGTTGCCGCAGCTTGGGGCGTCGGGCGTTGACGCTTTTGAAGTTCAGAAGCGGTCTGGTTTCAAGGTGGAGTACGGGCCCGTTCGCGCAAGAGATATTCCCGAGTTTCTGAAGACTGGGAAGGTGACGTCTGAGATGCGTCTCGTGCGGTTTGATCTGGTAGACCGTCTTGTACTCATACCCGTTGAGGTTACCAGTATAGCTTTGCCGCTTGTTGTTGCGGCGGTGGTTTTTGGCTTTCTCGGAGGATTGTTTTCTGCTGCCGCGGTCATCGTGACTGTGCTCTCAGGCGTTGTGCTGTTTCCAATTTTGCTGCCTTGGCTTCCGACGAAGGATTTCAGTTCCAAGGGTTTCCTTTTGGGCGTGTTGGCGGCGTTGCCTTTTGCGGTGGGAACGTTTTTGGGTCATCAAGGGTTGTCGTTGTGGTTGCGCGTTGCTTACGGGTTGACCTTTGTGTTTCTCATGCCGCCGGTTACGGCTTATCTTGCTTTGAACTTCACCGGTTCGACTCCTTTCACTTCCAGGAGCGGGGTGAAAAGGGAGATTTTCAGGTACGTTCCGGTCATGGCGGGGAGTCTTGTGTTGGGCACGATACTATATATTGGGCTGATGGTGATTCGTTATTTGAGGTGACTTGATGTTCAACTCTTACGTTACGAACACTCTGCGGTACGATGAAAAGAAGTGCGTCAACTGCGGCATGTGCAGTGCGGTTTGTCCTCATGGAGTGTTTGCGAGTGGAGAGAAGAAAGCTGTTCTCAAAAAGCCTGAAGCGTGTATGGAGTGTGGGGCGTGTCAGCTGAACTGCCCGACCGAAGCGATAACTGTTGACAGCGGCGTGGGCTGTGCATCGGCGATGATAAGGGCTGCGTTAAGAGGCAAGAAACTTGAAGAAGCCACCTGCGACTGCACTGGCTGACAGTTGTGCTTGTAGGTAAGGGGCGTTTGCTGCCCCGCGCGTTTCTGAGCTTTAGCAGCGTCTTGATGATTTTTCCCTCAACGTCAGCGTTTATATTATTAGAGCAGAGTAATCTCGTGTTAGGGCCCGTAGTCTAGTCTGGATTAAGACGCTGGTCTTTGGGCTTAGTAGATCATCATGTTGTGTTGTTATTTGTGTTAGTTTATCCATGGGTTGTTGGTCTATACGGGGTGTTTTGACTACAGGTTCTGACATTTTTCTTATCTCCATTCTATTGTTTCTACTTGTTTAAGTCGGCATTTTTGGCCTTAAACCTTCTGGTTAAACCGTTCTACATTTCTACACTAGAACCATGTTCTGTATACTTGTTCTACTGTTCTACATATCTACAGAAGAGGCTAGAGGTTCTCAATTATTCTTAGCGTTCTGTCGTTTCTAGCGTTCTATCTATTTGTTCCTCTATCCGTTGCTTCCTGCTGTTGCTTCTGTTAGTCTGTTGTTTAACGCTCTGCGTCTTCATATCTCAATGACTTCACAATTTCGTTCGTGGATGGGCAAGGGAAACCCCAGCTTATTGTCCTTCGCCCCATCGCGTGAGATTTGCGTCGGTACTCTTTGCGAGTACCAAGACAGCGATGGCTCTGGGGTTTCCTGTCTCCTTGGCTCTATGGAGACTTAAGGGATTATCGCATTTGCGTTCCGCCCATTTGCACCTGCCCTTGATTGTTTGTTCGCTCATTCTGAGGCATTCGTTATCTGCGTAACGTGTTTATCAGGAACGGCATTTTTTTTATTTTTTTGTTGTTGTTGGTAGTTTAATGTAGACTTATATAACGCGGGTGGAATTTTTAAATAAGTCTTATAACATGGTTTTCGTATGTTGATTTTAAGCATCTGGTTTAGGCTGGGTGCATGGCTATGGTAGTAGTCCTCTACTCGACGGGGGGCTTTGGGTTCTCCGTCGTGGAAGGTAATGTAATATGCGAATGTGCAGGTACCATGTAGATAAGCGTTGTTACCATTCGTCTTGCAGTTTGATCGACGAGTTTGGTAATGTCTCCGCGTGCTCGTTGCACCCTAATCCTGAAGGGTTTTTCCGTCGTCGTAAGGTTGTGACTGTTCGGGTTTCTATTTTTTGTAGGGGTTTTCGGCGTGGTGAGGGTGGTTGTTGATGGTCAGTAGTGTTTTGGCTAAGCGTCGGCGTTTGCTCTACTGCCCTGTTGACGACGAACATTATGTTGGTTTCGACTGCGGTACGTGTTTTGATTATGAATGCCCTGAGCGTGCGTTAGCTCGTGGTCTGAAGGTTCGTAGCGTCGTTAAGTCTCGTGAGCGCGGGCGTTTTGAGTTTAAGGTACGGGAGCGTGAGCTATTTGGTTGAGGTAGTCGGGAACCTGTCTGATGGCTCTATGGATGAGCCTGACGTTGTTGATGGTTACTGCGAACATAGAAATGGCTCTTTCGAGCATTTCAAGTTGGTAGGTCATGGTCGCGTGACTAACAGCAAGTGCGGTTCTTTTAAGACGTTCTGGGGTTGTAATCGTCGTGAGTTGCATGATCATGTTGGGCTTGATGGAGTGAATTATAAGGACAAGGGGTACTTTAAGCCCGTTTTTCTGAGTTGCGATAAGCCGTCATGCCCTGTTTGCTATAAGTACGGTTGGGCTAGTCGTGAGGCTCATAAGATTGAGGTACGTTTGGCTGAGGGGGCGAGGCTGTATGGTCATGTCGAACATATCGGGGTTACGATTCCGCCTGAGTTCTATAACTTAAGCTATGCAGATCTTCGTAAGAAGGTTCTGGATTTGTGTATGCGTCTTGGCATTATCGGTGGTTGCCTGATCTTTCACGGCTTTCGGTACAATGAGCGTAAGGAGTGGTATTGGTCTCCGCACTTTCACGTTCTGGGTTTTGTTCAGGGCGGTGTTGCGTGCCATCATTGTAAGGTGAAGTGCTTTAAAGGCTGTGGCGGCTTTCGGGATAAGTGTTATCGGCTGTTTGAGCAGGATCGTTGTATTGTTGATTGTTACGGTGAGCGTAAGACTGTGGGGGGTACGGCTTGGTACCAACTCAATCATGCGGCTGTGTTGACTGATGTTAAGCGGTTCCATGTCGTTACGTGGTTTGGGTGCTGCAGTTATCGTCGGCTAAAGGTTCTGTTGAGGCCAAGAGATCGTTCTGCCCTATTTGTGCCCATGATTTGATTCGGATGAAATATCTAGGCGGTAACGATAATATTCGTGGAGTTGAGGCTGGAGATCGGGATTGCGCGGCGGCTCGTCGCTGGAAGTGTATTTGCGATTTAGACGAGGATGGTTCTGAGGCTTGGGCTGTTGATTTGAGTGATGGTTTTGGTTAACTTGCGTAGTGGTAACTAGGCTTTTTACGGGTGGTGATTATTGGCTAGGATTCGTTTGTATGTTAAGCATCGTGATCAGGGCTGTCGAATTGAGTCTGTTCCATTAAAGCGTTTGATCAAGTTGTCAGCTTACCGTAAAACTCGTTGGAAGTTTGAAGATGGTTGGCTGGTTTTGGAGGCTTTTTAGTCGCGCGCGTGAAGTGTGGTTCTCTGACTAGGTATTCTTATAAGCAGAAATGTCGATAATGAAACTGGAAACTTGGTTGGCGATGCAAATGACCAAAATTACGTTTCAACCTTGGGCAGAAATCATCGTTCATGAAACAATAAAACGAGACCTGAAGGATTTGGTCAAGCTGAAAACTTTGTACTTCAAAACTGGACAAATTACGGAGGTTTTTCTTTGGGCAGAAGGAGTTGTTTTTGTGCGAACTCCAATGCCTCCTACCGACGATGTAGTCAGAGACCAACTGAAAGGAGTGATTCACTATTCATCAGTAGAATATGCTAAAATGCCAAAATATAGAAAAACCATAGTGTCTGGAGGCATAACAGTTCCAGTAGTAGATGTGAGCGAGACTCGTGCGTTAAGAGATGTGGCGAGAGAGCTCAAGAAACAACTTTGATATCGTCAAACAGGTACTTGGTTTGCGGTCCCGACTCTCGTCTCTAACAACCCAAATGCAATGTCTAATTTGTCTAATTCACTCTTGAGGATTTTGACACATAGAGTTTGAACGCTTCTTTTCTTTTGGTAACTCAACTGAGGAGAGAGTGGGTTATCTGGTAGGAATATTGCTCGCACATCATGTGATGTAATGTATTCTCGAAGGGGTCTATATGACGTAGGTTTGTACGAGATTTCATAATCGATTGCTCCATAGTGGATGGCACATCTACGGAAACGTTTTATTTCTCCATACCACTTGTTTCGTTTCATACGAACAAGATGCTGAGTTATCGGCTCATTCCGTCTTGCAGGGTCATTCGTCAATTCTCCAACAATATAATCAAAACCAATTCTTTCAGGTGTTCGGGGAGGAGCGAAGTATACGAGATTTATGATATGTGCGAAAATATCAAGTGCACTTGTTAGACTTTCAAAGAAGCCATCCAACTCCAAAGAGAGATTCATCGCCTGAATAGGCGGGACTGAGGTGGGGATAGTAGCGGCTGCGTTAGATGCGGAACCAGTTGTGACATAAGGTGGCACAGTCGGTGTCGTTGAGGGTGTGATATTCCATTTCTTTATTGCAAGCATACTCTCTAAATGTGTTTTGCTGTGATGTAGTTTCAATCTTACAGAAGTACAATAGCGAGGAATCGGTGATGCGTCTGTAGAGACCCTTTGGTTACATCCTAGATTATTGAAAGTTGCTGAGAAAAGGTCAATGTTAGCAAACTGATGATATGGGTTGAATATCGCAATCACCGATATCCTAGCGAAATTCTATTGTCTTCTATTATCAATTCAATTCTTTAAGACTTCGCTACAAACGATATTATGATAACTAGACCTCTCTGCGCATGCGCTCAAGTTTTCGGGTTACTCCAAAACTCGGTGGAGTTTTGAGAATGGTTGACTGGTTCTTGAAGCGTTTTAGTAATGTTTTCTGTTTGTTTTGTTTTTTGAAGTGTTTTTTTAGCGCGCGCTATTCTTATAAGCAATACAGATGAAGATTGATGTATGGCACGTTCTTCGCCTCACACTGAGGATTTGAAAAAAACGCTACTTGATTTCACGTCTTCAGAGCTGGCTTCACATTCCGCAAGTCTGATAGGATTTGCTCTACTTTTTTTCACTTTCATAGAACTATTCTCGAGACAGGATTTCTTGCCAAGAGCCAGTTTTCCGACGGCTCTCCCGACATGGTCGGGGGACACAGGTCGCTATTTAGCATTTTTTGGTTTTTCCGTCCTGCTAAGTACAGGAACAATCTACTTGCTTCTGCGGCTAGTCTACTATGGCGTGCTTGCCCATGAAATAATAACCTTGAAAGGCTTCAGTTGTGCGTCCATAGACCAATTGCGAGAGAAGATATGGCAAGAAACCAGCAAAAAAACGTTCCAGAAATGGTTTGCGGGCGGAATATCACCTAAGTCAACAGGGTTTCTTCTCTGTGTAGTTCTTGGATTGATTTTCAGTGTAGCGATGATGCTTGTTTTGTTTCTTAAATAATGCACGCGCGCTTCGACTTCAAGGCGTTACCTCAGTTAACCCGTTTACTGCATTGAGTGCAATTACACAAACACAATCTGAGTAGAGGCTCTTTTCACGAATATCCTTTATTGCTCTTCCAGTTTTTCCTTTTCGGGTAATCTCGACAATGCTTCCGTCATCGTTGACAATGATTCTAAGATGAGCAATACTATTCCTAAGGTCTCTGTCGCATGCGTCTGAGATAAACTTGAATCCGTGTATCTCAACAAATTGCATCTTTTCAAGTAGATTCAGATTGTTAAGCCCTTCGTAGTTCCTTACAAAATCCCGTGTTTCTGGGTCATAGATGTCGTGATGATTTTCCAAAAGGATAAATGCTATCACTTGAATTGTTTCAGAAAAGATGCCTTCTGCCATCACTAAGTATGCGTATAATTCCAAAAGCGACTTTTGTTTTGGTGTTAGATTTGCTTTTGGTGAAGCGGGAAGTAGAACAACATTCGTCCAATAATCATGTTTTCGGTCTATCTCAGCAATTTTCTCAAAAACTATTTTCAAATTCTCGTTTGTGAGATTGCGTAGAAGAGGTGCAATTATCGAGTTGAGTTCTTCGACTTTCTTGAAATCTGCTCCAGATATCTCACATAACCTCTTTTGCGAGGCAAGGAAATCTGCGCTCTTAGTTGTATCTGTCAATTTCCCTCACTTTCTTCATAATGGTTTATTTCGGTTCGGCTATAACTTTTCTGCAAAGCTTGTTTTGGTTGGTTGGAGCACGAGCGTCATGCGAGTGCGACATAATGGCTATGCATGATATTGAATAGAAAAAGGGGGGGGGGTTGTGTTTATTTGCGTTTTCGGTATAGTTTGATTCCGTCTATTTCTTGGATGTATGTGAATCCGTGTTCTAGTAGGTCGGTGGCTTCTTTGATGTTTGTTGCTGTTTTGACTGTGTATTCGTCGTCTTCGTTGAAGTTTACGAGTTGTGTGTAAAGCATCGTTGTTTCGATTTTCTTGTGGCCTAGTTTCTGCATGACTAGTAGGATGTCTTTGGTTCTGTCGTATGTCGTTGTTGCGTAGTGGTGTCTTAGGTTCCGTAGTGGTATCGCTTTGAGTTGTGGTTGGTTGAGTTTTTCTGCTAGTCGGTCGCGTGTGCTTCTCCATACTTCGCCCATGCGTATGCTTTTCGGGAATGGGTGTTCTCCTGTGTATTTGTGTAGGTAGGCTCTCAGCATTTCGGCGGTTTGCTGTTTCAGTTTGAGGCTTCTGGAATTGTGGCCTTTGCATCCCTGTACGTTTATGATTCCTTGCTCTGCGTCTATGTCTCGTCTGGTTGTGGTTTCCAGTTCTTTTCCTTCCAAGCCTGTTTCTTCTAGTATGGTGAAGATTGTTGCGTATTTTTTGCATGATGCGCTTATGATTTTGTAGATGTTTTCTGTCGTTGGGATTAGTGGTATTTTCCGTTCCCATCTGTACGTTGGCTTCTTCCAGTTGATTTGGTTCGTTATGCAGTAGTAGTTGTAGTCGTTTGCTAGTTTTTGTTTGGTGGCGTTTGATACCGTGCTGTTTGCGATGTATGCTAGTATCTCTTGGGGGTTTTGTAGGTCTGCGTGTTTGCCTAGTTGGTTCAGTTTCTGTGAGGCTGTTGCGAGGGTGCTTTCTGACAGTCCTGAGCTCTTCATTTGTAGGAGAGTGTTTATTATTCGGTCTTCGTGCAGTATTCCGTGTGTGTGGGCCCGTAGTCTAGTCAGGCTGTCTGGTTCTGCCTGTGTCTTGGGTAAATTACCCTGTGTCCTAGTTCCAGAAGCCCTAGATTGGATTAAGACGCTGGCCTGCGGAGCCGGAGACCTTGGGTTCAAATCCCAACGGGCCCGCCACTAGTGCGCGCGCCATAATTGTAATTAAGCGTGGGTCTTGAGAAAATCAATAATGACAGGCTTGAGATCAAAGGCGACTTCAAGTTTTGGGATCTCTTCTAAAGAGAAATACGTCAAGGCAGTTCCTTCGCCAAGTTTAAGGTTTTCGATTCCTTCAGAAATGTTACCCCAATAGATGTGACGCTCAGTGGTTTCGCTTAACGAATTCTCAACGATGGTCTTGAAAAGATCGTAAGAACGAAGGTCGAATCCCGATTCTTCCTTCACTTCCCTGAGTATGGCCTGTTCGGGGCTTTCGCCCTCTTCAACTCTTCCACCAGGCAAGGTCCAGCAATTTGGATAGAGGTAATCGTCCTCAGACCTAAGCTGCAGAAGAACCTTGGCTTCCTCATTTACCAGAATTATTCCCACGAACCTGTTGAGCTTCAACCAAAAATCCCTTTCTTCTCTCAAGTTCGTTTCTTTTCTGTTTCTAGCAATATCCTGAGTGAGCGCTAAAGAACTTTTTTATACGAAATTCGATATTGCAAGAAAACGCGCGCTGCATGATTTCCGCAAAACCACCTAGAGAACAACATTATGCAACTGGCACGCGCAGAGCGGGCTTGACCCTGATGTTGGTCAGAAAGCCTCAGGCCTGCCGACCCTCTCTTTCTGAAGAAAGACCAAGAAAACTCGCCGTGCACGATATTATTTAATAGGATGTTGTGCACAACAACTCAATCAGTGCGTGCTCTATGTCTAAAGAAGTGCAGCAAGTCAAACCCGTCTTCTCAAGAAAGTTCGTTTCAGTCGACCCCAGCAAATGCACGGGCTGTGGCATCTGCGAGTACGTTTGCGCCTCAGAAAAATGCGAGCACTGGACGCCGCTGGGCTCAAGAATACGCGTCATCCGCATAACCCCAATGTTAAACGCTGCGATGACCTGCAAATTCTGCGAAGACGCCCCATGCGTAAAAGCCTGCCCAGAAAAAGCATTAACCCAAGGCGAAAACGGTGTATTAACCGTCGACGAAAAGAAATGCTCCGCCTGCGACTGGTGTATCCAAGCCTGCCCGTACGGCGGCATCGCCCTCGACCCCGAAACGCACAAGGCAATAGCCTGCGACCTCTGCGCCGGAGAACCCAAGTGCATCGACTCCTGCCCAGAAGAAGCCCTGGAACTCGTCTCAGACGGCGAAGCCAACGAAAAAGCGTTCACGGCCGCGTTAGAAAAGATCCCGGCAGAAATCGAACGATTAAACAACATAATCAAGAAACGAGAGTGGGGAACCCTGATGGTGGAAGCCGAGGACAGAGCCAAGAAAACCACTCAGAAACTCGAAGCCATCAACAAAAGAAAAAGCCAACCAGAAAAACCCAAACCAACCTGAACAACCAACCAAAACCCCTTCATGCCACGTTTTATCTGAGCATTCGTCTCACGAAAAAGTGATTAGTTTTATTAGCGGGTTATCCAGAAACTTGCACCAGTGATTCCCGTGAGACTCGACCTGAAATACTTCGCTATAGCAACCCTTCTCACACTCGCACTGATACTCGTTGACTACCGCATCTGGTACGTCTACGCTGGGGTTCCACCCACCTATTTCGCGACATATTTATTCCAACTCGCAGGACTCGTCATCGCAGTAGTCCTACCCTTTGCCATAATGTACTTGATAAGCACCAGAATCCAATCATGGACGAACCTGTCGTCAATTCTGATTTCCACCTTCCTCGGCTGCCTGCTCGGCGGACTAATCCACATCTTCTTTGACTGGGTCCCCGGCTTACTTCTCAACGTCAATTACGGCTATCTCGGCCTGCTACTGATACTCTATGAAGTATCCGTCTCGATCGTGCAAGCAGTTTTCTCCGAAATCCTGTTCGTCAGCATCGCCGCTATACTGTTCGCCTACTACCGCACGCATCCTGACAGAACCATCCCCCAACCAGCGCAAGCAACACCTTCAATTTGACATGTACACGAATTCTCTCGATTTCCAACGTCGCAAACCATCAACACGCAACAAACCAGACCCGCGCCATGGAGCACGTGATTCATGAAAAGTCTTTTCAAAGGCCTATTCATAACTATCTAATGGTTAACCTGCATGTCAGACAGTTTGAACCCAGACGCATTCCTAAGTCAGGCAGTCGAACGAGAAAAGCAATACGACTGGCTGGAAGCAGCTCAATCTTACAGAAAAGCCCTAGGTCTAGTTCCTAAGTCAGATTTTTCAAGGGCAAGCGAGATTCATGAACGATTGAGTTATGCCCTGTACCGTTCTGCGTTTCAAACTGAAGACTTGAAAGAGTTCAGGAACAGAATGGCTGAGGCTCTTGCAGATTACGAGGAAACCAAGAAATCTTGTGAAAAGACAAGCAACGCGGCAAAGGCCCCATGACGCTCAGATGCGACGCCATGATGGCATACGTGAACTATTGGTTGTCTTCAGATGCTGCGGAAAAGAAGAGGCTACTCGATGAGTGTTGGAAATTGGCAAAAAGCGCCTTGAAAGCCTTTGAGGATGCCGGAGAACGCTCTGGAACATGGAAAAACGTACAATCAACTCTCAAGTGCAGCTATCATCTTGTTCAACTACGAGTTGACTTTCAAAGAACGCGAAAAGACGATGAAGGAGACAGTGGACCATGGAAGGCAGGCAATCAAGTCACTTTCCACCTGCGAAGACCCTTCTGAACTTGCAAAGGCCTACGCAAGAACCGTTGTCTGCCTTAATGTCTATGGATACTACTTCAAAGACATCGATGAAAGGGAAAGATACTGCCAAGAAGCAAGGGATTACTGGCTGAAAGCCAAGGAGCTTTCTGAAGAAATAGCCCTCATCGAATCGTTGTACCCAGTTTTCGGAGGTCAAGTTCTGTTCGGTTTGGAAGGCACAGAAGAAACCCTGAAGAATTACGAGAAGGCGCTAGAATATGCGCGAAAAACCAAAGACAAGTTCTTCATAGGATGCGCACTGGACTGGCTGACCTATCACACTGTCTGGAAAGCATTTGCAATCGAGGACACAGATCAGATACGGCAGCTCGCCAAAAAAGTTGTCCAATATATTGAGGGTGCAAAACGCACATTCTCTCAGATCTCGTTCACAAGTCCTCGGGACGACCTTGCCTGGATTGAAGCTTTTCCCGTGGACACCGATATGTGGGATGCTAGCCTGGAGACGGACATGAGGAAGAGGCGGTGATCTGTTGGATCAAAGCCGCCAAGGCTGCGCCAGACTTGATTAGGCGAGCCGCAGACTCCGGATACGGAGAGGTGCCTACCTATGCGCACAGCATTTTCGGTTCGATTCTTGTCAATTTGGCTAAGATGGAGACGAATCCTGAGGAGAAGAAAAGTCTGTTGGAACGTGCTTTGGAACACAGAAAAGAAGCGGCTTCAATAACTGAGGAACTCACACCCTATCTGCACTGGAATCGCGGCGCAAGCCAAGGCGCCCTGTCCACGGATAAAGTCGGACCTTGCCGACCTTGCTGATGAACCCGAAACCAAGAGACGCATGCTCCAAGAGGCCCTGGTGTACAGAGAGAATGGTTTGGGACTACTTGTTCGAGAATTGACGTTCATGCAAAGAAAAAGTCCAACACCTTCGTCCCTGTTTTCAACTGTGGGAGATGTTCAATCTAACTACGGAGACCTCCTGAAGCGACTTTACGTCTTCACTCGCGAGCAGCAAGAGATGAGCAGGGCGATAGAAGCTTTCACGCAAGCGGCAGAATCGTTCCAGAAGCTTGAACTGAGGAGTCGCATGGCAGAGTGCCATTGGAAGACGGCCGACGCCTATGACACCTTGGGTGAACATCTACAATCGGCTCACAGCTTTGATTTGGCATCGAAGAATTATGAAAGAGCCGCGGAAAACATGCCTCAGCTCAAGGAACTCTATCAAGATCAGGCGCTCTACATGCAGGCTTGGAGCGAGATTGAGAAGGCAAGACATCACCATGGCAGACAAGAATACGGTCTTGCCGAGGAACACTTTGAAAAGGCTGCGAACCTGCATAAATCGCTGAAGAAATGGAGCTATCTAACGCCAAACTACGCTGCTTGGACACAATTGGAACATGCGGAGGAGTTGAGCAGAAAAGAAAAGAGTGAAGAAGCCCTGCGAGCCTTTGAACAGGCAGTCGGACTCTTCGAAGAAACGAAGAACTCTTTGAAAACTGAACTCAGCAAGATTGAAGACTCGGACGAAAAACAGATGGCAACGAACATGCTCAAGGCAACCGACCTCAGACGCGAATACTGTCTATCCAGGATCGACGTTGAAGAGGCAAGAATTCTCGACAAAAAAGGTGACCACTCCTCCAGCTCACAAAAGTACCGTTCAGCAGCAGAAACCCTTGAGAAGATAGCATCAGCCATGGAATCAGAACAAGACAAAAAGGAATTCAAACTCATAGCAACCCTTTCACGCGCTTGGGCAAAAATGACGCAAGCAGAAGCTGAAGAAAACCCTGACCTGTACGCAGAGGCGTCCAAACTTTTCGAGGAAGCCAAAGAACTCAGCCCGAATGAAAAAACCAGAATACTCGCGTTAGGACACAGCCGCTTCTGCAAAGCACTTGAAGCAGGAACAAAATTCGCAGACACAAGAACCCCAGCACTACACGCTACTGCAATACAGCAACTAGAGAGCGCAGCCACATATTACGTGAAAGCCGACTTCCAAAACGCCGCAGAATACGCAAAAGCAACAGAACTGCTCCTCGACGCCTATTTGCACATGGACAATGCTAAAAAAGAAAACGACCCTGAGAAAAAAGCCAAGCTTTACATGATGACAGAAAAAGTCCTGCAGACGTCAGCCGGCTCCTTCATGAAGGCTGAACACCCAGAGAAAAGAGAACAAGTGCTAAGACTCTTGGACAAAGTAAAAGAAGAACGGGAACTCGCCGTGTCTCTCAGCGAGGTCTTACACGCACCGCCAATCGTCTCAACAACCACTGCTTTCACTACTCCTACTCCAACCCAAGAAAACGCGGTGGGCCTAGTAAGGTTCGAAAACGCCGACATACAGGCGAACATATTGATTCGCGAGAAAAACCTGAAAGTCGGCGAAAACCTCGATCTGGAAATAGAACTCGTCAACGCTGGGAAAAGCCCCGCTCTACTGGTCAAGATCACCAAGCTGGTCCCAGAAGGTTTTGAACTTGTACAAAAACCCGAAACCTACCGAATTGAAGACAACTACCTGAACCTGAAAGGAAAACGTCTCGACCCCTTGAAGACAGAAGAACTGAAACTCACCCTCAAAGCGAAAGTTCAGGGCGAATTCTCCCTAACACCGGCAATACTGTACCTCGACGAGAACGGCAAATACAAGTCCCACACGCCACAACCAATAGACATAACGGTCAAAGAACTCGGCATCAAAGGCTGGCTCAAAGGAGACAAATAGCCCACAGACCAGTTTTGCAGAATTCGCAGTGCCCGCCTAGATATTAACGTAAAATCAGATGACCCACGAAAACCCAGCAAAACCCCGCTTCCTGATAAAACAATGGACCAACACGTGCTTTCACGCGCGGGCCCCTCCCGTAAGGAGAAGAATAAACCCTAGAAAGAAAAAAAGAGGGGGTGTTATTCGCGCATGTTGAAGTAGGCGACACATATGGCTATGTCTTTCATGTTGACGACGCCGTCGTTGTTCACGTCCGCGTTGGGGTTCCAGTTGGACGAGTCTGGTTTAGTGTTGAACAGCGCTACCGCGTAAGCTATGTCCCACATGTTGACGCGACCATCATAGGCACCCGGCGTGGAACCAGAAAAGTCTCCTGGAACGCCGACGTGAACTGAAACGGGACAAGTGTAATTGTTGTCTGCGTCATCGATCTCCCCTATCAACACGCCAGCGGCGCCCTTCAGAGTGTAGTTTCCGTAGTCGAAACCCGTGGTATCCCAGACCAAGAGTTGGTCTTCCGTAGTATTTCCCGCCATACCGAAGGATAAAGTGGCGGCCGTGGTCAGGTTTGCGTAGACTTTGACGTTGAGGTTTGCAGATGAACTGCCCTGGTTCTGGGTCGTCAGCGTCATGTTTCCACCGTAACCTTGTCCAATGATGGTTTTGGCCGTGCCAAGATAGGTCACCGCGACGTCAGGCACGGATACTCCCGTTGCACGCATCACCTTAGCGATGTCTTTGTTGTCGACGATTCTGTCACCGTAGACATCGCATCCACCGCAACCATATATTCCCGTCCATTTGGGGTCAGGTGGTTGTCCTGGAACTGGTGCTTTGGCGTTCAAATGCAATACAATATATGCCAAGTCTTTTAGGTTGACCTTACCGTCCGGAACACCAAGTGTAGAACCTGATATATCGCACCATGGATAGTCTGCCTTGAACAGTTGATAGTAGTAGTCAGACGGGTACAGCGGGTCATAGTACCATCCTTTAGCCCAATAATGGGTCCATCTTCTGCCGCGTGGTTCAGTGATTGGAAAACTCGGACAATCATCGTAGTACATCTGTGCCAGCTGATTGTAAATGGCTTGTCTGGCAGGACCGTCTGGTGTCAACAGCGCTTGATCTATAAGCAGGTCTTTTTCGTTGCCCCAGCCGTTGTCAGCAGTGTAGCCTTGACCGGACGAGAATGTTCCTTTGCTGTGCATGTAGGGGCGCAAGAAGTCGTCTGCATCTGAAAAGTCTGCTTTCCAACCCACTGCGTAGATTGGCAGTTCACCTGCTTGTGCAAGGTCCTACATAGTTGGAGCCGATCTCAGCCACAATTACATTGAAAGGATTGCCAACTCTGCCGTCATAAGTAGCTCAACGTAATGAAGAAGCCCTGTATCATTTGGCAGGCTATCTTTCTCTCGTCGCTTCCCGAGTTGAAGGCCATGGTCAGAGTGAAACCGCTGTCCCACACGTTCTGGCCGTCGACGACCGCTGCTTTCAATTCAGCTTCGGCAGCGGCTAGGCTCTCGTAGTAGCCTGGAACGCTGTCGCTGTAATAGTCTGGGTAAAGACCGAGAGCTAGCGGGTTCTTTCGGTAGTCCGATTCACCGTAGAATATTTGTGCACTGTACGTTGACCAGTTGAACGAGTACGCGAACGCTTTCCTGCAGTGGGTGTTGTTGAAGAAGTCTGCGTATATGCCATCCGGGAAATGGCCAGTTCCACGGTAAGGACTTGTGGGATCAACAGGAACTGGAATTGGATTGAGTCTATTGACAGCTCTGGAACAATGTTCTTGATCGTCTCTATATCGGGTGTGCTCGGTTCTTTTGTTATGGGGTCAAGCAACTCAAACATGTAGGGTCTTGGGACTTCACACGTGTCGATCGCACCTGCTAGGAAGGCAGCTTTCCTCGTGCTCCAATCTGCAATGTAGTCTATTTCGACCGTGTCGAGATGCTGTTGCGTCCTGTTGCAGGCCAGCCCATCCAGAAGTCTGGGTTTTTCTGGAGAATCACTTTAAGGTTAACGGGGTCAATCGTTTGCAGATAGTATGGGCCTGATCCGCAGTATGACGTTGGGACTACTTGATCCAGTCCGGCATCCGCCTGTCCTGCGCGTGCCTTCTTCAAGCTGAGCCCCAGTCCTTGGTTTGCCCAGTCGAGCCACCAGTCTGGGAACGGTCCTCCATATTCTGTCGTGTCGAACAAGTCGCCGTTCCAGCTGCCTTTGGCGACAAAGTATGCTTTGCATTCGATCGAACCCCACGTGTTGGCAAGACACTGTTTGAACGCGTTATCAGGGAACCGGCAGCCGACATTGATCGTCAATGTGTTGCCGATAGCGTCGGGCACTATGGCATCGTTTATCAGGTGAGCCAAGTCCATCGCAGTATCGTTACTCCAGTAGGTGTGATCTGAACGGTCAAGAATCGGTTTATCGAAGGTCCACACTGGTTGACCAGGCACGTCTATGACCATGGCACCTCTGAAGCGAGTACGCCGCGTCAGCTGACACTGAACGTGCCAGCATGAGCGCCAGTCGAGTCATAGAAGTATATTGTTGGGCTCGTTCGAATGTTAAAAACGTAGGATCCTCTCCACATGCTCAATGTAATGGTTGACGTGCCGCTGACTGAATCAACGGTCCAAGTGCGCCAAGTGGTTCCATCAGACAAGTAAACGACGTCTCCGTCACCAAAACCATCTCCCAATTCGTCAACCCAACCCTTGCAAACGTACGTTGTGGTTCCATCTGTCCACGCCGTATCAGTCAGGTCTGCTCCGACCGCAGACACGTTCGTGACAACCATCGTTATATCCTGTCTCGTCGGGACATTCGTAGCCAGCGCAGGCACAAAGGCACTGTGCAATTCTCCATTCAAAGCAATCAAACCCTGGTAAGAATTGAATATGAGCTTTCCACTTGCAGTATCGTAAGCTACAGCTGGGTCAGCATCAACCGGACCCCAACCGCCTTCGCCTTCAAAGAAGTAGTCAGTATAGATCGGTGGCTGTCCAGCAGCGCGAACAGCAGGTGCAAGCATCGAAATCACCATTGCAAGCGTTGCAAGTATTCCAACAAAACTCAGTTTTCTCATGATCTTTCTTCCTCTCTCCAGAACTCTCTCTCGATAGCTCCGCTAATATAACTTGTGAAACAAAGTTCCGTCCAATCAAAAGTACCAACACAACGTTAACGTTCCCCGTTCACCCAAGAATACCGACACTCGTACCATTCCAAATTCACCCATACCAGCACTCGCCATCCCTCCCACACGCCACATGAAACCTCCAGGCATATTTGGATCCTAATATTCACGATACATTGAAACCGAGGAGGGGAGGGTACACAATAAGCTTTTTTTCAGCGAATAAACCCCGCCTCTCGAAAAAGGCAATTCTATTAAACAACCCCGTCACTATCCATTCCAACACGTCAAGGAAGCTCACGCCCCTATGTCCGCCAAAGTCCTCATCGAAGCAGAGAACCTCACCAAAAAATACGGCAACCTCCTAGCAGTCGACGGCATAAACTTCCAAGTCTACCAAGCCGAATGCTGCGGCTTCCTAGGACCCAACGGCGCGGGCAAAACCACCACCATAAGAATGATCCACTGCTTCCTCCCCATCACATCAGGCAACCTCACCGTCGCCGGCATGAACGTCCAAACAAACGAACGCCAAATCAAACAGCTGATCGGCGTCGCCCCACAAGAAAACAACCTCGACCCCGACTTCAGCGTCATCCAAAACCTCACCGTCTACGCCCGCTACTACGACATACCCAAAACCCAAGCCACCCAAAAAGCCGACGAACTCCTCAAATTCTTCCAACTCGAAGAAAAACGCAACGTCATAATCGACGAACTGTCAACCGGCATGAAAAGACGCCTCATCCTCGCAAGAGCCCTGATCAACGACCCCAAAATCCTCCTACTCGACGAACCAACAACCGGACTCGACCCCCAAGCCCGCCACCTCATCTGGGACAAAATCCACGACCTCAAAAAACAAGGCACCACCATAATCCTGACCACACACTACATGGAAGAAGCCGAGGAACTCTGCGACCGCACACTCATCATGGACGCCGGAAAAATCATCGAACAAGGAACCCCCACACAACTCATCCAAAAACACGTCGGCGAAGAAGTCATGGAAGTCGACTACGACGAAAAAACAATGCAAACACTTAAACAAAACTTCCCACAAGCCAGACTCGAAACAGTCGGCGAAAGAATACAAGTCTACACCAACCAACCCCACGGCGCCTTCACCCGATTCCTAGAAGACTACCCCCAGAGAAACGCCACCATCCGAACCGCCAACCTCGAAGACGTGTTCCTCAAACTAACAGGAAGGAAACTGAGAGATTGAACACACAACAACAAACCCCAAACAACCCCAAACTAACCTACAGACTCTGGAAAGTCTGGCGCCGCAACTGGGACGTCTTCATGAAAACCTACAAAGTCAACTTCTTCCCACCACTACTGGAACCAATCTTCTACCTCGCCGCCTTCGGCTTCGGCCTGGGCGGATTCATCGACCCCACAGCCCTCGGAGGGCTCACCTACATCAAATTCATAGCCCCCGCACTCGTCTCAATATCCATCATGTACAGCTCATTCTTCGAATGCACCTACGGCTCCTTCGTCCGCATGTACTACCAAAAAACCTTCGACGCAATCATCTCCACACCAATAAGCATCGAAGAAGTCATCGCAGGCGAAATCTTCTGGGGCGCAACACGAAGCCTAATCGGCGGCACAATAGTCCTAGCCGTCGTCGCCGCCTTCGGCCTAATATCCAGCCCCCTCTTCATCCTCATCCCACTGATCGCCTTCGCAACAGGACTCATGTTCTCCGCGATAGCAATGTGCTTCACCTCACTAGCCCCCAACATAGACTTCTTCAACTACCCCCAATTCCTCTTCATACTCCCAATGTTCCTCCTCAGCGGAACCTTCTTCCCCATCACCAGACTCCCCGAATTCATGCAAATCTTCGCACAAGCCATCTTCCCCCTGACACACACAATCTCCCTGACAAGAGCACTGATGTTCGGAAGCCTAGACCCATCACTCCTACTCAGCCTAGCATGGATCGCCACAGTCACAGCGATCTTCTTCGCCCTGGGCATCAGACAGATGAAGAAAAGACTCATCAAATGACACAACAAGACAGAAAGCCCAACTACGACTCAAACCCCTTAAGCAACCGATCCACGTCATTCCCCACATCCTCACCCCTGTAACCACCCTCCAAAACAAAGAACGTAGGCTTCCTCAAACCACCGATCCTCCGCCCTATACCCTCGTAAGCCCTACCCGACAAACCCAAAGACGCCAAATCCCCAGCATGAGTATCAAACCCCGCCGACACACCAACAACCTCAAACCTCGCCAAATCAAGCATGCCCAAAGCCTTGTCAAGAGTCTTCAAATACACAACATCCCCACAGTCAGGCGGCAAAGGAAAATTCAGACAATTCCCCTCAGAACGCACGCCTGTCCCAGGAAAGTTAGGATGACGATGCAACGAAACATAAGTAACCCTCTGATCCCCCAAAAAAATCTCCTGCGTCCCATTCCCATGATGCCCATCAATATCCAAAATCAAAGTCCGCTTACCAAGATGCTTAACCGCAATAGCAATGTTATTGAAGTAACAAAACCCACGCGTAGACGCCCCCAACGCAATCCCATACGCACCCGCATGATGCCCAGGCGGACGCATCAAACTGAAACCCTTCACTTCAGCCGCAAGAATCGCCCCACCCGCCGAAAGCTTCGCCAACTCAAAAATGTTATCGTAAGCCGGAGTATCACCATCCTCAACCAACCCCTTCTTCACCGTCCACACATACTCATGATCGTGCACCTTGAACAAATCCTCCTCCGAAACCGGCTCAGGAACCAAGAAACCGTAACCCTTCCCCGCCAACATCTCTCGAGCCCTCCGAACCCTCTCAGGTCCTTCCACGTGCCACGACCCGTACCCCAAACATTTCTCCGAGAAGATGATCTTGGTCCTCACAGCCGAAAACCCCCACAACACACTAACAGTAGATTCTCAAGTTAAAATATTACTTCCTCATAAAACCTTAAAGAACCACGGAGCAACGACCACCGTGAACATCACCGAAAACCCATTTGCTACCTTCAGAAAACAATGCGAAACCAGCCTAACCTCAGCATTAAAAAAGGTTCTTCCCGAAATCCAGATCACCGACCTAGCCCTGAAGAAACCGCCCAACCCTGAATTCGGCCAGCTAGCCTCTTCACTATGCTTCGAACTCGCCAAGAAAGTTCAGCAAAAACCCACAACACTTGCAGAAAACCTGGCCAAAGCCACAGACACTTCAAAATCCACACTCATCCAAAAAGTCTCCTCCGCCGGCGGAGGCTACGTAAACTTCCAAGTAAACTTCACCAAATTCTCAGCACTGACTCTTGACTCCGCGATGAAACTCGACGCAGAGTTCGGTTTCCTAAAGACCGAGAAACCGTTGAAAATCATAGTAGAACACACCAGCGCCAACCCGCTTCACCCCATAACAATCGGAACAGCCCGAAACCCAGTGCTCGGCGACACCCTCGCCCGCCTCCTCAAGTCCAGAGGACACACGGTCTACCGCCACTTCTACATCGACGACGTGGGCCGACAATCATCAGTCATCGCCTACGGCTACAACAAACTAGGCAAGCCCAAACCCGATGAAAAACCCGACCAATTCATCGGCAAAATCTACACGATCACCAGCTGCTTCGTCGAAATCAACCGACTCAAAAAAGAGTTAGAGCGAGCCAAAACCCTCGACGCCGAAAACGAAATCAAAGAATCAACCCGCCAACTAGACGATTGGGTTGCCGTTGCCGCCGAACTCAAAGAAAGATACCCCGAGCTCTTCGAAAAACTGTTAAAGAAAATCGGCGAAGACGAAAACCCCGAAACCGCCATAAACATCCTCAACCAAGCCTACGAAGCAGGAGACAAGAAAGCAAAACAACTCGTCAGAGCCGTCAGCGACATGTGCCTGGAAGGGTTCAAACAAACACTTAGCAAAATCGACGTCACAATCGATTCTTGGGATTGGGAAAGCGACCTAACTTGGAGCGGGCGAGTAGAAGAGGTCCTCAAGAAACTGAAGAATTCACGATACACACACACCGAAGCCGGCGTGCTGGAGTTTGACGCTGAAAAAGCCGTGAGAGACCTCAACCTTTGGTCACGACTTAACCTAAAGGAAGAACACGAGATACCATCCTTGACGCTTGTTCGCGCTGACGGAACCACACTCTACACAACGAGAGACGTTGCCTACACACTAGCTGAAATTCGAAAAAGCCGACAAGGTAATCAACGTCATAGGCATGGAACAGAGTCTAGCTCAACTACAACTCCACATAGCCCTACACGCTCTAGGCTACACAAAATACGCCGACAACTTGGTTCACTTCGCCTACAACCTAGTCAATTTCCCAGGCTTCAAGATGTCCAGCAGACGGGGAAGATACATCACCCTCGACAACGTACTGGACGAAGCTATAAAACGAGCCTACGAAGAGGTTTCGAAGCGCTCCCCACAACTGTCAGAAAAGGAAAAACAAAACATCGCCGACTTCGTCGGAAAAGGCGCAGTACGCTACGCGCTGATAGAGGTCGACACTTCGAAACCCGTAGTATTCACTTGGGACCGCGTCCTCAACTTCGAGAAGAACAGCGCCCCCTATGTCCAGTACACACACGCAAGAGCCTGCAGCATCCTCCGCAAGGCAAACAAGAAACCAACAAAACCACAATACGAACTATTGAAGGAAAGGCTTGAACACGAAATAGTGCTCGCGCTCGCCAGTTTCCCAGACGCCTTTATAGAGGCAACAGAATACCTCAAACCCAACCTCATCGCCGACTCAGCAAACAACCTCGCCGACAAGTTCAACACATTCTACAACGCATTTCGCGTCATCGGAGCCGAACCTGAAGGCCTGAGTGAAGCAAGACTCGCACTGACCGAATCGGTCCGAATCACCCTTCGAAACGCCTTGAACCTGATAGGGATTCTGGCTCCCGAAAAGATGTAGACGCTTTCCAACTATCACTCTTCCTCAGAACTAGAAACGAAGTCTCGAGATATCATCGTGCACGATTTTATCATGGCAATAGGACTGAAAACATCCGGTTTGTCGCACACAGTTTTCATAAAAGAAAATTTGATAAGCAAGTCAGCCAATTGTCAAGAGAGACCTCAATGAAAGATTCATACTTTAAACGAAAAGTCGAAGCTATAAGAGTTGGCAAGAAGAGTGTTTCAAACCTTCTTTCCGAAATGGGTAAAACAGCCTACCAAGGGAGAAAACTTGGAGAAGCCGTTGAAGTTTGGGAGGCAATGTTGAAAGAAAAAGAACTCACCATTGTCATGGGTTTCGCGGGTTCAATGAGCACCGCGGGCCAATGGAAAATCATCAACTGGCTGATCGAAAACCGCTACATCGACGTCTTGGTCTCCACAGGCGCAAACGTTTCAGAGGACATCGTGGAAGCCATGGGCTTCAACTACTGGCAAGGCACACACAACGTTAACGATCAAGAACTTCTCGAAGCAGACGTAAACAGGTACTATGATGTTTACGGAAAAGAAACAGATTACCGCGAAATGGAACTCCTTATGACCGAAGGATTGATGACGCTGAAGAAAAACTACCCATACACTTCCGCAGAAATGCTCTACGTTTTCGGCAAATACCTAAGCAAAAAAGGAGTCAAAAGTATCGCTGCAACAGCCGCCGAAAACAAAGTACCCATCTTCTCACCAGCAATCGTCGACAGTGCCTACGGCGAAGCGTTTCTCATGGCAAAAAACCAAGGGCATCCAATTGCGTTGGATTCAGTGAAAGAATTCGATCAGTTCATCGGAATAGGCGAGAGAGCCAAAAACGTCGGCGTCGTCTACATAGGCGGAGGCGTACCGAAAGACCTCACGCAGCTCATAGCGATATCAGTTTCACCAAAAACAAAAGACGAAGGAGTCCCCGGAAGAGACGGACACCTGCGCAAAGGCATTAAAGAATACTACTACCCGCACAAATACGCCATCCAAATCACCACGGACTCTCCTCAGTGGGGAGGCCTGTCTGGCTGCACGCTGGAAGAGGCGATAAGCTGGGGTAAAATCGACGAAAGCGGAAAAAGAGCGGTTGTCTACTGCGACGCAACGATCGCTCTGCCACTGATCACGCACGCGCTCTGCGAAAGGGTGAAAGTGAAACGAAAAGCTCCAGACATGTCTTGGGTTTTCAGCGGCGTGTCCTAGCCTTTCCGATCCTCGTAATCAAAGCACTTACCAATATCGGCAATATGACGGAAGCGTCCCCCTCAATCATAGTTTTCTTCGCCCTTTCACTGATCTTTCCCCACGAGACCGCTTCTCGCGGTCGAGCACCTGAAAGACTGCCGTCCCATTCATCCGCAGTGCTTACGTACAGAGCATAGTCCAATCCGTCCTTAAACTGGTTCCACCACAAGGTGTGATGCTTCGATATTCCCCCACCGACCAACAAGGCTCCCGTTTTCTTTGCATTGAAAACTATTTCACTGAGTTCCCCAGAATCCTTGAGCAGGTTGAGTCTGAAATCGTGGTCCTGTGAGAAAAGCCAAATCTGGTACCCGACAGCCCCATCAGTTATGCCTGGCACGTAAACGGGCACGTTGTTCTTTGCAGCCCAGTAGAGGATCGAGGTTTCATTGCACAAACGTTTTCCGATTTCACGACACAGTTGACTCGACGAAACCTCTCTGACTCCTTCTTTCCAAAGCTCTTGAAGCAGTGACTGCATCTTCTTTTCGATTATCAGCCCGTAACTTTCGTTCGGAACCAAGACATTTCCCAAACGGTTGATCTTTTGACTTCGAAGTTTCGCGTCGCTCATAAGAAATGAGCCCTTGTAGTAGTCTTTCCAACTCCTCGCCAGGTCATGATCAATTGTGCCGCAGGTCGTTACAACAACGTCAACGAGTCTTCTTTTCACAAGCTCCTTTAATGCGCCTCTCGTTCCCGTTGCGACGAGGTTCCCAGTGAAGGAAATGAACTTCAGGCATTTCTTGTCTTCAACCATTCTCTCGAAGATCTTCAAGCCCACAGCAAATTTTCCTGCTGTAAACCCCCAAGCTTTGTCCATTTGGGAAACAAGCTCGTCAACCGTCATTTTTTCAGAGAACTCGTAATCTTCCACTCTTTCTTTCAGGGTCAACTCTTTCCCTCTACTGCTTCGTGATAGGTTTTGTATATGGCCGCTGCCGCTTCCTTAACCGCCTGTTGCTCAGGTTTAGAGAGCGATTCCCACAGGTCTGGACCAAGCGATTTTGCTATTCGCGCCGGGACCGTTACGTACACTGGCTCAGGCGTTGTCTCGAACTTCAATGGTCTAGAATATGCCACCACTTTTCCCGTGTTGAGCATGATTCCCCTGATAATCTCGATGAACGAGCCTGCTGGGCCGTACCGTGTTCCACCTAGATAGGTTATTACTTGTCGACTCACTTCTTTCACGTAATTGTCGCATTTTTCCCTATCGAGGTTCTTTCCAGTTTTCTGAAGATACTCATCAAGCGGCAAACCGTCTATCTTCACGGTGCTCCACAAAAGCACCGCTGCTTCTCCGTGTTCGCCAGCTGCATACGCTTCAACGGAGCTAATCGGGACTTTTAACTCACGGCTGACTATGGTTCTGAACCTTGAAGTCTCAAGATTAGTGCCCGTTCCAATCACGGGTCTCCTGCCCCTTGCCGTTTCGTTGGCTAGAGTTGTCATAGCATCAACCGGGTTGGTTACGACAAAATACCATGCTTCTGGGTTGTTGTCAACGGTGTCTCTGACTATTTGCCGTACAACCGACGCGTTCTTCGAAGCCAAGTCTCTTCTGCTCATATCAGGCGTTCTGGGAAAACCTGCAACGATGACTATTAACTCGGCATTTCTGACCGACTTGCTATCGTCGTAAGCTTCTATTTTCAAGTCTATGCCGTGACTTGCAATTGCATGATACAGTTCTTCTTTCATCATCTTTGCCACGTTCGGTGCAGTGTCCACAAGCGAAAGTTGAGTTACGTATCTCTCGAAAACGAGGCTGAACGCCACTTGTCCGCCTGTGCGGCCAGTACCAATAACTGCCAGATGTGTCATACTGTTCCCTTCGCTACGCAAATGGTCTCAAGCTTTTATTAAAACAATCGCATTTCACGAAAAACCTGCAACGGAGTCGAAAGCTAATCAACAAGGAACTCGATGATTTTTCCGTAGACATCTTTGTTTCTTGAGTCCTCGTATCCTGAGTAGATGCTTGGATTATCGTTGACTTCGACCACGACATAGCTACCATCCGCCAGCTCTTTGATGTCAACTCCATAAAGTCCATTTCCGATTATGTCGCAAGCTCTAAGTGCCAATTCTTTTAACGCTGCAGGCGCGTTCTCCCTTCTAAGCGAGAAAGTTCTGCCCCAAATGAACGTGGGCTTACCGCGGAGTTTGGCTCCATGCTTCCATCTGCCCTTCGGAATCATGTACTTGCATACATAGAGCACTTCGCGGTTGAGCACGCCGACTCTCCAGTCAAAAGCCGTCGGCATAAAAGTTTGAACCGCCAGAAGATCCGATTTTCTGCTAAATCTCTTGGCAACGTCCCGAAAACTCGTCTCGCACGCAACTTTTTCCACGTACCTCGAAAAACTCGTGTAGGGCGCTTTGACCACGACCGGTTTTCCTAGGCTTCTAAAGATCTCCATGAAACGTTTATGGTGCAGTTCATCCTTGCTGAGAAAAACAGTCGGAATGTGCGCAATTTTATGTTTCTCGAAGAGATCGTACAGGTGAATTTTGTTACCACAGATCTGGATTGATTCAGGGTCGTCGACCACTCTCAATCCCAACTCCGCTGCTGTTTTGGAAACGACGTACGCCGTGAAGAGGGGATCGGTAGTTGCTCTGATGAAAACTGCATCGTACTTTGGAATTTCGGATATACCATTCCTGAACATGAAGTTGAAAGAGTGCCCTCTCTCTTCTGAAGCGCGCCTGAAATTATCAAGGGCCCGCGCCTCTCTCCCATCTGTAAAGTTATATTTTTCAACGAAACAGGCTATCTTGGCCAAATAAGTTTTCACCCTTCTCCGATATCCGTAGAATCTCTGCCGAGACCATTTCCAAATCTGACGGAAAAATCTCTTCAGTTCTAAGAGGTTGAAGTCCACACAAGTAAGCCTTCTCTTGAACTGTCTGCACGTGTAGTTTGCACACCGGAATTCTGAAAATTTCATACACTTTCTCAGAAATCGCTGCAACCTCTCCTCCGTGCTCGCACTTGCCAAATATAGTTTTGAAAGAAAGCATCTTCCCTTTCAAGGGTTGAACACAGACCGCGAACTTGTAATTCATGCTCAGACTCTTGACAGCTCTGTACAACGCGCTTCTGTTTCCTGCTGTCTTGTAACCTTCGAAAGAGAACGGGTTAACCGCGAAGACTACTACGGGGAAAGAAAACTCGGTTATCATCTGCTTAACAGAACTTGTCACCAAATATGGCAGTGTGGGAATGCGTGCTTTTGAAGCTTTAAGTAACAAAATAGGCGTTCTGCTGGCGTCGATTATGTTTTCAGTTGAAGGAATGACTCGGTTGCCTAAAACCTCCGCATGCATTGACACGTAGTACCCTGTTTTCAAATAGCGATAATCAGTATCGAGATTGAGAGTGAAATCTTTAGTCGACGATTTTAGGAACGCGGAAGGTTTCATCTTTGTTAGATCTGTCGTTAGGTCGATGTTAGAGACGACCAGCACTCAAGTGACACCAGATAACTGAAACTTTCGGTATTGCAATCTGACATATTTAAAACTAACTATTGCGTTTATATCAAAACCGCGCACAACAGCAGGTAGGAGAGGGATGAGCAGGAATGCGTTAAGTCAGACGTTGCCCTGAGCTGCTTCATGAGAGCTCTCCTCAGAGGTTTGATGCGACAGCAGGTTCCTCATCCGAAGCATGAAATCTTGGTCAGAGACTTCAAATCAGTTGTAAAAGACGGGCTTGATGCGAGGGTTGAAAACTCGCAGGGAAAGACTGCCCGTGAGGTGTGTCTGTCCCTACTACGCATTGCCTCTGATAATGCAACCGAAGAAGAGAAGAGGTTTCTTCCGGTTGTGCACAAGAGAATTGAGCAAGGTAACTCATCAAATGTCCTGCGGGAGAAAATAATCCGGAAAAGTCAGAAGACGGACTTCAACGATGCAGTAATTCACATCTATCTAAAGCTTACAGAAAGTCTTATTGACAATCAGCCCTACTTCTAGAAATTGCGACGGAGAAGGGGTGTTGACTATGAAAAGGAACAATCAAAGACAACGGAATTTCTTTAGCGTGTGTCGCAACTGCAAAACCAAGTGGAGCTGCTGTCACGAAACAACCCCGCCGATAACTGAAAAGCGCAGGGAAAAAATCGAATCCTATTGAAAGAAAAGAAGATCAGCATTGAAAACGCGTTTGTGACCGAAGAATACGTTTATCCAAAGCTGGATTCAGAGGGTTACTGCGTCTTCCAAGACAGGAAAACGAGGAAATGTCTCATCCATTCCGTGAAGCCCGAAACGTGTGTTGCCGGTCCTATAACCTTCGACATGAACACCCGAACAAACAAAATCGAGTGGTTTGTGAAAATGGAAAAGATTTGCGCGCTGGCGGGACACGTGTATCAGGATAAGGCTTTGCTGGGACGACATGTTCAAATTTCGAAGAATGAAATATCAAGACTCGTGAATGAACTGGATCGCAATGAGTTGAAGGCAATCCTGAAGAAGGATGAACCAGAGACTGTAAAGATAGGCGAAGATGATATTGACCGGCGCATATTCCAGAAGATCAAGTAATGCACGCTATTTGCGCAGTTCTGTCAGTGCCTTGTCAACGTCCGCCAACCCCAGCTTCTTGAGGGTCGCCGATTTCGGTATCCCGTTCTCGTCCCAGCCCGCTGCCTCATAATATTCCTGCACGCTCTTCTTGACCTTGGACCTGTCAGCAGCTTTCCCTTTGTAGGGGCCCGAAGGCAAAGGTTCGTAGAACCTTCTAGGGTTGTCGTCGTCAACTTTCGGGTTCCACGTCAAATCGGGTCCTCCCAGAAGCAGCAATGCTCTTTGTATTTGCAGGGTCTTTAATCCGCCGCCTTTTGCCCACTCTTCCCGCGTCAATTCCAGACCTGTAATGGCATTATAAAAGTCGAACTTCAGGTTCCTAGGCAAACCAAAACCGCCACTGAAATTGCACAAAACCGCTGAATCGTTGAATATTTCCCACACCTCGCTATCAGGACCATCTAGGGGTAAGTCGGTCATCGAAGTGTGATCGCCGCATTGAACCGAACATGCGTAGGTAATGTCATTCGAAAAGTCCTTGCCGCTGCGAATGCCATGAGCACCGATCCCGATGCCTTTGTTCTGAACGGCATACTGCAGTACATCTCTGCGTTTCATTTTACCTATTTTCAAGGCTGCTCGATACGTGCCTTCTGCCAGCAAATCACCTATGCCTTGTCTCAGCGCAATTTTTTTTGCCAGACTCGCAAAGGCTTCAGTATCTCCCCATTTCAGTTCTATGCCGTCTAGATCTTCTTTGGACAGAATGCCTCTCTGATATAGTTCGGCGGCAAAACCCATGACATTTCCTGTTTGGATGCCGCATAAACCTAAATCGTCAATTAGTGAAGCCATGAACACATTTTCTTCTGGAGTGAAGATTCCTAGGTTTGGGCCAAGATACGCCTGCATTTCATAATCCGGGTTGTCAGTTATCGCTCCTTTATACTTGCCAGATTTGACGAACGCGATCTTCATGCAGTTTGTGGGACAGCCGAAGTCGCTCCAAGACTGTTTTACCCAAACTCTGTTCTCGAACTGATCAACGCCGTATCCTTTCTCTTCATGCCATTCTTCCTGCCAGTTCCTGATTGGTTCAGAACTAGTCTTTGCGGCGAAATTATAGCCGCCACCACCTGTTCCCCATCGTCTCCACAACACGTTTTCATAGGCGCTCTTGTTTACGGCGTTTATCAATCGTCTCACTCTTGCAAGGTCGGAAACTTCGGGCAACGGTCCAGTGCCTTTAACGGTGATGGCCTTGAGCTTCTTAGAGCCCATGACCGCTCCGTAACCACCGTAACCTGCCGCATGCGTCCATTTGGCCATAACCGCTGCGGTTCGAACTCTGTTCTCGCCTGCGGGACCGATGTACACTTTCGCGGGTTCCTTCCAAGCACCATAACGTGGATAGCGTTCATCTAACAGTCGCCTACATTCTATGTTAAGCAGCTTGTTCGTTTCTTTGCCATCTTTGCTCCAGATCTTGCCTGCCTCTCGTATCTCAACGTCCGAGTCTTTGATGAAGATGTAAACGGGCTTTTCAGGCTTCGCCCAAAATGATTATCCCGTCATAGCCAGCGCAGCGCAACTCAACTCCGAACTCTCCGCCTACAGTCGAACCCACAACGCCGTTACTCTGCGGGGACTTGCCTGAGACGCAGATTCTGCCGCCGGGGAAAAACCCCGTGAGTGGGCCAGGCAGAAACAATAGAATGTTTTCAGGGCCAAGCGGATCGAGTTGTTTCCATTTGTTGATCATTCTTTCGCAAAGGATCTTCGCAGCAAGTGCTCTGCCGCCCACGTAATCCTTCAACCATTTCTCGCCAAGAGTAATGTCTTTGGAAGTGTTGTCTGAGAGGTCAACCTCCAAGAACTTTCCCGCATATCCTAATATCAAATGAACTCTTCCCCCTTCTCTCCGTAAAGCTTGACCGCTAGATTCTTGGCCTGCTCCTCAGGCTTGCGCGCGTACAATCTGTAGGGGTGTTCTTGTCTCGTGACGGTTTTCAGAACGTTCCATTCACCTTCCTGGCAGACCTTCACGCACTGTGGATTTCCATTACAAAGATCACAGATGAGGATTCTCTTGTCGACTGGATGCATATGCGGAATCTTGCCAGGGCAAGCTTCTATGCACTTTCCGCAGCCAGTGCACTTCTCGTTGTTCACTAAAACAGCACTTGTCTTCTTGCTGACAGACAAGGCCTTGAAGGGGCATGCCTCAACACACGGATAGTCTTCGCATTGGGCACAGAGATGCGGGAAGTCTGTGCCAGGAACCAGCATGAAGACTCGGACTCTCGATGCTTCTGGCCATATTCTTTTCTCATGGTAGAGCGAACAGGTGATCTCGCACTTACGGCATCCGCTGCATTTCGAGAGTTCCCTCGCTATCCAGATAGGCTCATTCTTTGCCAAAACGACTTGCCTTCTACAAAAGCCTGAGGAATTGTCTTTGAGTCTGCCTCGATTTAAACGTGACGATTTCTAAAATCTCGAACTCGGTTAGCTGCGGGCGATGAGCGAGTCCAAAAATCGAGCAGGAATTGTGAGGTTTAGTGCAAACTGCATTAAGTATCAGTTCCTCTGAACTGTTTTAACCATCCCCATCTACGAATCTGAAGGCAAACCTAAAGAATTCTCGACGCAATCTGGTTTATGATGTCAAATGTTCAAAATCACTGAGCGAACACGTCGAGTCGCTAGAAAAGTGATGGACAACGCCTTGCCAATCAAACAAGACGAAGTGACTGTCTTCTATGCCGGAATAGAGAATCTGGATCTTGCTTATGCATTTGCTGCTGAATGTGAGTCTCGCGCGCGCTTGACAGAAGACTTGTTCTGAAAAACGGAGAATTCATCCTGTGAATTTTGCTCAAAGGTGTCAGACTTGGAGCAATTGATGAATTCTTGACTATGAATAATGGCGGGCCCGAGGGTATTTGTACCTAATTAGGTGCAAGTACCTTTATCACGCACGACCAATGAGAATCAGACCACGCGTCCGCCTCGTTCAAAAGTCAGAATTTGCATGCCCTTCGCGCGCGCTATCATTCAACCCAGCACTAATAGCACGGGCGTTTCCATGTAGACGATTACATTGAGCAACGTTACATCCGGCAGTGGTCCTACTGCGCGTTCTAGCATCATTCATTTGGCTTCGTTAATGAGTCGTCTCTGATAAGGGTTCCAACTGTGCAGTGAGGTCCGCCTCCACCCTTTGCGAATTCACCCATCTCAACTTCAATAACGTCCACACCCTTCTTTCTCAGCTCTGCAGCTGTGTGATCACAGTGTTGGGGAATAATGACTTTGCCTGGCTCCAAAGCAAGGACATTAGGTGCACAAAGGTGTAATTCTTCGGTTGTACATTCTACCAACTCTATTTTCTTGCTTTCAAGATATCGAATCGTGTCATAGTCTATAAGTCCGGGATACGCAACGGCTAGGTTATAGTCAGCCATTCCGAATACCATGTCAAGATGGAAAGTACCAGCACCATCACCTACTTGCCACTTCCTGGCGCCAGCGAGACCTCCTACAGCAGTAGGTAAATGGGCGATGTGTACTTCCTCCACTCCAACTCTCTGTAGAACTGAAATCACCTGATTAATTCCCTCTATATTTGCCTGACTGGATGTAGCAATAACACAACTCCTATTGTTAATCCATGCCAAGTCAGCGCTTTCGTAAATCCCCCTTCCGATCACTTGGAGAAGTATAGGGATCCCAATTTCTGCAAATCTCTTTGCAAAGATACTTCCCTTTCCAAAGCTCAGGGGAGAAGCATATCGTTGAACAATATAACCGCCGTTGATCAGACGAGCACTTTCACAGTAACAGAGGTCACGATACGGAAAACCATACGGCCCTATTAAACGCGACCCTGGGTTAAGCCAAAGAATCTCAATGTCTTGACCTTTAATCGTCTTGACAAGTTCGTCATGCTCCTCTTGCATCCTTTCCAGGTCAAGCGGGCCCTCAGGTAGCCCCAAGAGCTGAAGCATGACAGGGTCTTTCTTTGCCTCCTCCGGCATTGCCTCAGGGCCTGGCCTATGCATCATTACGGTTCTGATCTTTCCAAGGCCTTGTTCTCCCCATTTTCTTTCCCAAACACGTATTTCGTCGAGAAAGTCCGGAAACACCTTTTCGGTTTGTCCCGCAAGTTCCTTACATGTGCTTTTGTACATGTTCTCAGTCTCTGATCTGAAACGCTTTTCTTTATAAATTTAGCACGGGCACGAACGCAAGATAGTGGAAACCGTGGCGCGCGCGTGTCTTGACTGTCGCGCTTGGGGCTTGTGCTCAAATTCAACCCCTGCTGCTCAAAGTGCCGGCTTTCTGACAGGTGCTTTTTCATTCTCCAATCTCTATTACCAGACGATTCGTGGTTATATGGTGTTTCCTTCCATCATGCGAGATAAACACAGCTGATGCTCGAACAATTGCGTCATCTGTTGAGACTGCGAAATACCTATAGATCTTCTTACATCTGACGCTCATCTTCTGTATCCCTGACGCGGTAGATTGTCCTTTTACGTCAAAAATCTCGAGTGAACCGCCTGCGGGCGTGCAAATGAGACACTCTGAGGTAACGAACAAACCAAGGATTCTTCCTTTTTGATGGAAAAATGCCTGTGCAGTCGCAAGACCACCGAGTGACAAGCAGGTTTTATCAACTTTGAGTGTCACAGTCACTTCACAAGCATCGATCTTCTTGCTGCTCGTAGTTTCCATGGGCGTGAATTACCAAGACGAGGTTCTTCATAGCTCTATTTGAATCTTATTCTGCTAAGTTCTGTCAAGTCTTGCATCCTACTGAATCAAATTTTCCACTTTCTCTCATCTGACATGTAATCCACAAGCTTGACTAGATATTCTGACTTCTAGTTTTTCTGGTCCTCAACGTATCTCTAATTGACAATGTCAGAGGCTGCGCGTTTTGGATCAATGTAAGCTGCTCATTCTGTTCTTCTTTTTGTTCGCAGAAAATCACATAGGGTTCTCATAGGGATACTAGGTTCGTCTTGTAACTTGGGTAGCGCGCACCCTAATTTTGACAAGAAAAAGGTTTGACGACGACTTGCCAATTCTATCAGATACTAATACTTAAATAAGCCTACTAACATCAAGCATAATGATGAGCGCGCGGAATGACCACGTGTCTTTTCCTCACTTCCTCTCATTTGTACCGCCGCCGCGCGCTCCAAGATCACCTAGACGTCGTCCTTTATTGAGAAAAAGAAGATTCCCGTAGGAGTTTGCGCACCAAGTTTATTCCGTTTATTGTCTGGCACACTTATGTGCTTCTCTCGCGTCGTGATTTATTGTGGTAAAGCCTAAAGATTTTGGGTCATTCCTAACTGCTGCCCTATAGTGCGCAACTCTTCCACGACTTTGCGGTTCAGAGGAATGCCTTCTCTTGCCAACTGTTCTGCTCGCTCGAATTCCTTCTCTCCGTGAATGTAGATGCGTTTTGCGCCTTCAGCTTTTGGTGCATCTTTCAAGCGCCGAACGAGGTCATCCATATCACGTTTGAATTCATCTTTCGAGCGGAAGGCATCGATACGCAAGGCTCCGAAGAAATGTCCGATTCCTGAAGGCAAAGGTTTTCCCTCTTCGTTTTTTGGATAGACCTTATTTGCATAAAGAGCACCTGGCAACACTGCGCTGAAGATCTCCACGGCCAAGGCCAGTCCATACCCCTTATGTCCGCCAGACTCTTCCAAAGATCCGCCCAATGGAAGCAAGCCTCCTCCTGCTCGTGTCATAATGTTTTGAAGAACACGACGTGGGTCATCTGTGGCTGTCCCGTTCTCGTCAGTTGCCCAGTTCAATGGCATGGATTTTTCCAGACGGGCATAGACTTCCAACTTGCCACGCGTTACCGTGGCTGTTGACATGTCCAAAACGAAGGGTCGTTCTTTGCCAGCAGGGATCGCTATTGCTATAGGATTTGTGCCTAGTAAGGCGTTGCGAGCGAAAGTCGGGACTACTAGCACCTCAGAATTGGTTGTGCAGATACCTATCATATCTTCAGGAAGACTCATCATAGCATAGAATCCAGCGATTCCAAAGTGGTTGGAGTTTCTGACGGCAACAAATCCAATTGAGTGTTCACGTGCTTTGGCTATTGCGAGCTGCATTGCTCTGTAGGATACGGGCTGGCCCAGACCGGCATCAGCGTCTATTGTTGCTGTGTTCGGCGTTTCATGAACTGATTTTCGGGTTGGCTTTTGGTCGCATCATCCCATGCTGAATGCCATTAACATATCGGCTCATACGTGCAACGCCATGAGACTCGATGCCCCGCAGATCCGCTTCCAAGAATACTCTGCTGTTGTCTGCGCGTCTTCAGAGGGACTTCCAGTGTCTCCAAAGCTTCAATACAAAACGACCTAACTTTGTCAACTGGAAAACGTTTTTCATTATCCATCATTTTTCGATCACCTTTTGATTTCATTCTCATAAATTTCAGCGACATATTCAGCTATAGCCGGTGCTGCCGTCAGCGCTGGCGATTCTAGTCCGATAAGATTGATTAACCCAAAAAGATCTCTGTCAGCTTCATGCTTTATGATGAAATCCCTAAACCCATCGTTCGGCCCTTGAAGTTTCGGTCTAATCCCTGACGAATCGGCTTGAATTTGGTGTTCACGAAGGCCTGGCAAAAATCTTTCACATCCTCTCGAAATTCCTTTTCGCTGGATTCGACCTCATAGTCAATATTGTTTACGTAGTATGCGTTTGGCCCAAGCCTGATCGACCCGCCAAGGTCAGGGGTTAAATGAATCCCCAATCCTGCTCCCTTTGGAACAGGATATACCAGCATCTTGACTGGGGGTTTTCCTAAGAGCCTGAAATAGTCTCCCTTACAGTGATGCAATCGGTAGCCAAGCCTGTCAACCTTCAATCCAACCATCTCAGCAATCTTGTCCGCATAGAGACCACCACAGTTTATAACTGTCTTGGCGTTGACAACAAACTTTTCGTTCACGCTGGTGCCGCTGAGACTCATATCCATCCCTCATTTTTTCTGAGGCCTGTGACTTCTGTTTCCATCGAAAAGGCGGCGCCTTTTCTGTAAGCTTGCGCGTAGAAGTGATTCATTAATTCATCAGGTTCAACTATGCCTGTTGAAGGTGTGAAAAGAGCTCTTTCCACCTTGATATTCGGTTCTAGCTTCTTGATTTCTTCCTTGTCCAAGAATTTTAAACCTTCAGTTCCGTTGTCTTGACCCATTCGCATCAGCTTTTCCAGCTCGTCTATCTCTTCTTCTTCAACTGCTACAGTCAATTTCCCAAGTTTCTTGAAAGGAAGTCTGTATTTTTCACATATTTGATAGTTCATGTAGTTACCTTTTACACATAATCTAGCTTTGAGTGTGTTCTTGGGGTAATGGATACCTGAGTGAAGTACTCCGCTATTATGACTACTCGTCTCTTGCCCAAACTTCTTGTTTTTTTCGAAAACATAGATGCCTTCATTAGTTTCCGAAAGTTTTGCAGCGACGGATAAGCCTACGATGCCAGCTCCGATAATCGCTATGTTTACAGTTTCCATGGTCTACCACCAAAGTTCATGAGCTAATAAATCTTTTGCGCCCACCAGAACGGTGAAACTTAAGAACGCGTACAATCATTGCAATTGTCTTGTGGTGAGAAAGTTGAAGCAGAAGACTAGTCATTCAAAGGAAGAAATTATGTATTTCGAGAAGCCAG